>JROS01000148.1 GCA_000769715.1 Desulfobulbus sp. Tol-SR | reverse complement strand
GATCAGGGACAGACGGAGTTTGTGCTTCCAAGTGGGGAACTGCTTGGGTATATGGTTGGGTATCATGTCTACACGCCACCGGAGGAACCTGTATGAAAAGATTGCTTTTGATTGCTATGATGCTGCTGGCAATCCCGATATCAGCACAGGGCGCGACAGCCGTAGCGACATGGAGTTACCCAGACGGAACAACAGACCTTGCTGGTTTCGCAATCTACAGAGAGACAGAGAAGATCGCCACGATTACCGATCCTGCCGCAAGGAAGTATGAAAGCCTTGTGATCACGGATACTGGAAATGCCTGCTACACCATGACGGCGTTTGACACAGGCGGGCAGGAATCTCCGCACTCGCCCTGCTTCAACTTCGATCCGCCTCCTGACGCTCCGGGGGATGTGCGGGTGACGGTGGTGGTCGAGGTTCGGGTGGTGCAGCCGTGATGAAACACCCCCCATTAAGGGATGATATGAAAAATGAGGCGCTCGGGGTGTATGAAAATGTATGAAAATGATGTGGTCTTTTCTTCAACATTTTCTTTACAAATCAACATGTTGCGATATAGACACAAAGGATTTTAAGTCCCGGGTGTCTCCACCATAGCAATGAAATCGGAGTATGTTTATGGCCATGCACCCATGCACCCGGAAGATGGGTGCATGGGATAAATAATCACCATAAAAACATGCAATTAAACTATATCTTTCGCGTTCGGGACTCCAGTATTTTCGAGGTCATGACCAGCAGCTCTGACAACGAGCTGCGGCCGAATCCGGCCTGCCTCCCCGACCGGCTGCCGATCGCCATGTAAAACGCGACGACATTCGAGGCCAGGGCCGGTCGGAAGACGCTGTCATACTCGATAACAATCGCCACCATCTGCAACAGTTTCGATACCGGCGGCTGGTCCTCCTGGCTGAAAAGCTCGACATGCTCGCCCTCCCCCGCTTCCTCTTCCTTCTCCGTCTCCGCTTCGACTTCCTTCGCTACCACCACGGGTTGGCCCGGCGGCTGCTGATTATTGTCGATCAGCATTGGGCCTTTCCCGGTCTTCAGCCACTCAATTCTAATATCTTGGAACTTGGCTAAAATACTTCCAGTGTCTACTATTTTTCCATTTTTGATCCACCCGTAAAGCCTGGTCTTTGGCTCCCCCAAGTATTCCGCAAGCCCTTGAATACCCTTAACATTAGCACGTAGGGCAAGTGTCAAAAGAATCTTTTTTACCATTTGGCCATTTTATAGTTGCGTATCCGTAGCAAATAGACTAATTAATAGACATGACTAACGCAGACAAAATAAAGGCCGCAATCAAACAGGCCGGTTTCCGTCAGATCGACATCGCCAGGGTGTTGCAGATAACTCCTGTTTCTGTCCACGACGTAATCACCGGCAAGAGGCGCAATCCCCGCATCCGCAAAGCCATTGCCATGGCAACCGGCCGCCCCGAGTCGGAGCTGTGGCCGGAAGAAATGCCCACCGCGATCCACGCACAGGGCACCACCGCTGGATGATCCAGCAAAGGAGAACCATCATGAGAAATTCTTATTGTGTCACCCTGGAAACGACCCCATCAATAACCGCCATCGTCACCCCCGATGGCTTTAGGCATTTCAATGTCTCGGTGCACCTGACCGAGACATCCAACGCGGCGTACCAGACCGACCCTGCCGCGAAACTTCGGCATGAGTTTGCAGGAGGGTACGACCTCGCCGAACTACCCTCTGTTTTGCGGGATGCGGTCGAGGCCATTGACGCTTCCGATCTGGCGCGGCGGCAAGAACTGGCGTCAGCTCTCGACGCCGACCTCGTGTCTGTACGTGAGGACGGGGACGGAAACATATCCTTCCGTTTCGGCGGTAAGGACTTCTCGGTATCGAAACAATCCTGCTTCGGATTCGCCCATCCGAAAGCAGCATGCTTGCCGTCACTCTTAGGCTGGGCGAAAGCTGCAAGCCTCGGGGACTGGGAGCATTTCGTTGTCTCTGGAGGAACTGCCAGTTCAGGGCGATCTGTGACGATTATCTGCCACGGTTCTGTGGCTGATCGTCGCAAGCGCGACCGTCGGAAACTTGAGGATGTGCTGCGAAAGTCGCCGCACGTTGCCGACGAGGTGATTGAGTTCGCACGCAAGCGCGGATTCATCAAATAGTAACCACCCCGCACACGGGCGGGGAACATATCTGCCGATCCGTGATAATCGGCAGAGGGCGCCGCACCGGCAACGCCACCGCAAGGCCCGATCATTCCATCAATGGAGTGGTCGGGCCTTTTTTCGTCGGAGTCATAAACATGCACGATATTCACCATAAACAAAAGGCATTCGCCAGAAGCTGGACATGCCAGACCTGCGGCCAGGAAAACATCCTGATCGACCAGCCGGAATTCCCGGACCTGTGTCGGGTGTTGATGACAGGGATGTCCGGCGTGATCATCTGCCGGCAATGCGGGCGGGATGAAATCATCCGGTTTACCGGCGATGTCCTCGAGCTGGTGGATTGAATGCAAACTGTTCCTCCCTGCCGCCGTCCTGGATCGGTCCTGTCCGGTGAAAAAATAGTCAAAGTCGGTCGCACTTCGGAGACTAGCAGGGATCAGGTTAAATTTCAAGTTTTCCATAAATCTACTTTTGCACAGTCGGGGTTGTAAATCCATGCCGAAAATTAACCAGAATATGCAATCATGGCGAATTTTCCACTACGCCAGAAAATATTTAGGCAGAAGTACCCTGTATTCGCTTTTTGGGACTCGCCACGCCAGGACGGTGGATCTGTGGTGCGAGGACCCGATGACGACCGGAAAGAACGAGGACGCATCAGATCCGGTGAAGGCGATCCGCAATATGTTGTGGAAGCTGGACGACCAGGGCCACGTCGACATCTGCCGGGCGGCGCTGAACTACATGGCCTCCGGGACGTCGGTCATCTGCGGCGAAGAGCAGGAGATTGTCGAGCTGCGGCCCACTGTCAGTGAGGAGCTGCTCGCAGACTACCGGGCCGTCGCCATGATGCAGGAGGCGATCGAGGACCACGAGCACCCGGATATGGTGCTCTCGCTCAAGCAGGAGGCCATCTCCGAGATCGAGCGCACCTATGCCCGCTATCGCAAGGATTTCGGCAAATGAACGGGCAGGGGCCGCGGCGGCTGCACCAGGTCGAGCTGACATCCGACCGTCTGCGCCAGATGGCCCGCGAGCTGATGGCTCAGGCCGACGCCCTCGACGCCATGGTCGAGCGGCCCAAGAAGAAACGCACGGCAGTCAAACTGATCGATCCCCGCAAGGAGGAGCACAATGTCAGGATATAGACGCCCGTTCATCACCCGGTTGTTTTCCCGGCGGTATCCCCGCCTCGCCAACGCAGTACTCAGCACGGCAGCGGCCATGCTCTTCAGCAGCATGCTCGTTGCCCTGCTCCTCACCCTCGGGAACACGGAGTCACCAGGCCCCGCTGTGTGTGGTCCCGATGTCAGCACGTCCTCCTTTCACCATTCGCCCTGTACATCCACCGACAACGGAGATCCAAGCCCCCTGATCGTGGCAAGCGGGGCGGGGCTGGATCTCCAGGAGGGCGAGCGATGAGGACCTTTGCCTGTTGCCTGGCTATTGGCCTGGGGCTGCTGTGCCTGATGGTGTGGTGCAGCAGGGACGCCGAGATCGTCACCGAAATGGAGCAGCGCATATCCCATCGTGCCGCCCTGCTCGAGGCGACCCAATGACTGAGCCTCGGCATTGTGATGGTTGGATGATCTGCGCCGGCTGCGGCCGGACGATCGTTGCCGACATGGTAGAGGACGACATCCTCTGTCCGCAATGCGCCGCGCAGCTGCAGCGCTGCAATGTCTGCTGGCAGCCGGCGGCGACGGAGGAGCCATGATCCGCGTCACCATCAACGATAGCGCGGTCCGCAAGCTGATTGCGGCGCTGCCCAAGACTGCCGGCCGGGCCGCCGAGATCGCCCTCGACAAGACGGCCCAGGCGATCCGCAACGAGATCAGGGACGAGATGCGCCGGGTCTTCGATCGGCCGGTGCCCTACACCATCAACAGCCTGCAGATCACCCCGACCAGGGGCCACAACATGGAGTCCTCGGTGTGGTTCAAGGACCCGGAGCGGATGCAGCAGCACTACCTGGCGCCCCAGGTCGAGGGCGGATCGCGCCGGCTCAAGGGGCTGGAGCGGGCCATCGCTGCCAAGTCCGGGGTCAAGATGGAGCTGGTCCCCGGCGCCGGGGCCAAGATCGACCAGTACGGCAACGTGGCCAGGGGCCAGATCATGCAGATCATGTCGGTCCTCAAGGTATCGGAGCAATGGGCCGGCCACCAGTCCGACATCACCGCCCGCAGCGCCCGCCGCGGCAAGGAACGCGACTACATCTTCATCCCCCGTAAGCGGGGCCGGCTGCTGCCTGGTATCTACCAGCGGGTGGCCAGGGGTGGGTCAGCAGTGCGGGGGCGCTACTCCTCGACCGATGGCCGGACCAGGGGGCGGGCAGGTGGCGCCCATGCCTGGCAGACCGGCAGGAAGAAACTGGTGGTCCGTGCCCGTGGTCTCAAGCCCATCCTGCTGCGCGGCCGCACCGGCCACAAGGTCATGCCCTTGCTCGACTTCTTCGGCATCGCCGAACGCGTTTACAGCGAGCGGTTCATGGTGCTGTTCACCTCCAAGCTTAACGAGCTGCTCCGTTGATCATGGCCACGCCTTCGCTATGGTCGGCCTCCCCAGGCCATGACGATCTCCGCCGCCGGCAACGCTGCACGACCGGGGCGAGGGCTCGCTTGCTTTATTGTTCCGTTCCCTTGACCCTCGTTAGGGTTGGCGGCGCCAGAGAAGATGGTCCTGGG
>JROS01000147.1 GCA_000769715.1 Desulfobulbus sp. Tol-SR | reverse complement strand
GATAAGTTCATAATAAATAAAGAGTATTTCCGTTATTGGAGTTTCTTTAAAGATATCAGATATATTTTTCATACAATCGTTGGTTGAGACGCGATGCTGAACACGCCTTTTCCCCCGTGGCCGAACTTCACCGCCGCGGAGGCGGAGGCCGTCGCCGCGGTGCTGCTGTCGAACCGGGTCAATTACTGGACCGGGAAGGAAGGCCGGGAGTTCGAGAAGGAGTTCGCCGCCTGGGCCGGTTACTGGAGGAAACAAGTCCGATGTTCTTGGTCCATCCGCGGTAGTCATTTCAGAAAGCGGTTCTCCGAAACGATTCGTGAAAGACGGGAAGGCACAGGGGGGGAAATGGGAGATAGCAGGTACTCAAGGACATTTTCGTGTCCGCAGAGTAGTAAAAGCTGCGGCAAGTTTCCAATCGTCACATAGTCATCAATGAACAACGGCACCCCACATAACATTATAGGCCAACCATATTTGACGCAATTCAGTTGCTGTACGTATTATTTTAGGGGCCGTTACGAAATAACCGTTACATTTTTCACCATTTCGTTACGGCCCCTTATGCCGGAAAGGTATTTCTGTGTAACGGTTATTGTTTGACGACGGCTTAGCTGCGACGGGACTATCAATCGGATCAAAGCTCTACATGGTGCAAAGCCGGTGTTGGCATTCTGCTTAAAGGAGTTAGCGGCTGGCATCGAAATTTTTATCACCATTCCTGATGGCTATGAATGTATTCACTTTAAGAATGGAGCGGTTACTTCGAGTATTACTTCAAATAGGGCGCACCTGACCTATCACGGTCACACGAAACGCAAGAAAATCAGTGGTGAAATTATCCTGGCGACATATGAGTACAAAAACAGCAACCATGATGTCGATAAGCTGATCTACTTCCACACGAAAGATTATTTCCGCAATCTTGGTGCGAGAAGGGTTGTTGCCTGGGAGCATGGATTTTTTATTGATAAATTCCATAATGGCAAGCCGTTACCTGATGGATGGAAGCGCATGTCGGCGTTTCTTTCATAAACCGGTAACGTTTAAGCGGAGAAAATTCATTTATGCGAGCACCAAGAGGAACGCACCCACGTCGACGATCTGTTGGGACGAAACTTTCGCCTCTGGAATTGGTGGCATTGTCCGAGGTCGTCAAGTATGTCGGCAGTCCCGAACACAAGGATGCTCCGTCCTTCGTCGGCATGCCCAAGCCGAGAGCCGATGCCTCCATATGTGATCGTGCTTTGGGGCAGGACAGGGTGAAGGTCCAGAAGTGGCTGCAAACTGCCGTGGCAAGAGGCTGGGTCGGCGAGTTGCGCGACGGCCGCTTCCCGCGGTATGTGTGGTATCGTGACGGTGATGTCGTGTACGAGGGCCGTTTGGTGAATCAGCAACGTGGCGAGTACAAGGGGTATCCCCTCAACAATGATGAATGGCCTCAAGGGTTGGTCTGCTGATGGAGACGCTCAACTTGCATTTTGACTGGCAGCGGCCCGATGGAGTCCGTGGCCTGGAGCTTGCCGCTACGTGGGCCTCACTCCGGATCATGGTGGGTGGCGAGTGTGTTAGTCGGGTTTTTGATCGCCGCTCCAAATCGGTCCGCGACGAAATTTATGTCCCCCTGTACCCTCTGGCGGAATGGATCGTCTGGAACTGGTGGGCTCTGCTGTATGAAACGGAAGTTCGTCACAGGGGCGATCGGCAATCGTTTTCGTCGCGACACAATCTCAGGTTTGCCGGGGACGGTGTCGGCATGCCGGATATGGCTTTACTTCCGCTTGGAGAGCATGTCGAAGTGACATGGTCTTCCTGGGGGCATCGTTATCAGCACATTGAATTCCTGGGGCATGGGACACGTCTGCTGTTCAGGAGTGAACTGGCACAGACGTTCTTTGATTTCGTGGAAAGCGTGTGTCTTCGCCTTGAACGGGAGAATGTGACCGAAACCTGGCTGCAGCAGGGGTGGGAAATGGTCCGCAAAAGTCTCGATGATCCCGAAGAGGAGGCCTTTTGCAAAGCCGCTGCCTTGCTCGGCAAAGATCCGTATGCGCTCGTGCCTGATGATGCGGAAGTGATTATCCGTCTTTCCGAAATTCTGCCCCCATCGATTCAGGATGATTTTCTGCTGGTAAGCGACTGGCAAGGCATTTCGGATCAGGCCGACCTGCTTCGTCAGGATCTCGATTGGGCGCGGCACGGGCAGGTGGACTGGGGGCGACTGAAGCGGATCAGGGCCTCGTCGGCGCCCGTTCTTCCTCAGGCCTTGCCCTGGCAACAGGGGTATGCCCTTGCCGCCCAGGTGCGACAGGCGCTTGGTGTCCGCGAGGAGNGCTCTCACCCGGTGCGCCACGTCTGGTCACCGGTGTGAATACGGAACGCCAGAAACGCAACCGGGCCTTTGCCGCAGAATTTTTAGCCCCGGCCGATGCTATCAGAAAAAGACTGACCGCAGGGGAAGTCTCCCAGGAAGACATCGATGACCTTGCCGGCGATATGGGGGTTTCACCCTTTGTGGTGGAGCATCAGATCGTGAACCACCGGTTGGCGGAGGTGGTGGAGTGAGGGCTGGTTTCATTGTGAAGCCGATGGGCAAGGTACAGATACCTGAAAGCGGTCCCCCGATGATGAGGAAAAGGCAGTGCTGAACACACCATTTCCCAATGTCCGAACTTCAGCGCCGAAGAGGCGGAGGCGGTTTACGCCGTGCTCTTGCCCAAACTGATGGGCCACTTTTGACGTGAGTGCAATGGATAGAGTGAACAAAACGAGCGGCAATCGGTCCGTTGAGGATGAGGTTGTATACGCTGAAGCCGGGGCGGTCATCACCGAGCCGTTTGATCCGAAGAAAATCGATATTCAGACCAAGCAGATGATCCTGGAGGCGATTTTCAGGCGGTTGAAAAACGGCGAGATCGACATGCAAACCGGCTTCCAGCGGCGCTCGGATCTCTGGGATCCAACCAAACAGAGCCGCCTGATCGAATCGATTCTCATCCGCTTTCCTTTACCAGCCTTTTATTTCGACGGCTCCGATGACGATAAATGGCTGGTGGTGGATGGGCTGCAGCGCCTGAGCACCTTCAAAAATTTTGTCATTAAAAGGTCCATGCTGCTTCAGGGGCTGGAATATTTGACACAGTTCAACGGCAGAACGTTCGATACCCTGCCCAGGGACCTGCAGCGGCGGATTGAAGAGCATGAGATAACGGTCTACATCATCAACCCCGGCACCCCTCCGGAAGTGAAATACAACATCTTTCGACGGATCAATACCGGCGGCATTGTGCTCGAACCGGCGGAAATCCGTCACGCTCTGAACCAGGGAGTGCCGGCGGATTTTGTGGCGGATCTGGCAAACTCGGCGGAATTCAAGCGGGCCACGGACCATTCCATCCCCGTGGAGCGGATGCAGGACAGGGATTTCGTTACCCGATTCCTCGCCTTTTATCTGCACGATCCGGCTACGTACAAAGGCAATCTCGAGGAATTCCTGAACACGACCATGGCCGCGTTGCGAAATATGCAGCCGGAGAAGCTGGCAGAAATCAAGAGTGACTTTCTGGCCGCCATGAAAACCGCCCGGCAGGTGTTCGGTGTCCATGCGTTTCGCAAGCGCTATGGAGGTCAGAATCGCCGCAAGCCTGTCAACAAGGCCCTGTTCGAATCGTGGTCCGTCTCTTTGGCGAAACTGACCGATGCGCAGCGCAAGCTGTTGATCAATCGAAAACAATTCCTGAACGATGCGGCCATGGCCCTACTGAGCAGCAAAAATGATTTTGAAAAATCCATCAGTACCGGGACTGGTGAAAAGAGCAAGGTGACCCTTCGTTTCGAGGAAATCAGGAAGCTTATCGAGGCAACGCTCAATGATTGACTATCTCTTGGTCGAGAACTTCAAGTCCCTCAAGCGGCTGCAGTTCAAGCCGGCTTCGCTCAATCTGTGCTTCGGCATGAATGGCGTGGGAAAGTCGACACTGCTGCAGATCATGTTGTTGTTGCGTCAGTCCCATGCGCGGGGGGTACTGGAGAGCAAGGGACTGCTGCTGCAGGGTGGGGATATGATCGCCCTCGGAACCGGCAGGGATGTTTTTTACCAGTTCGCCGGCAAGGATGAACGGGTGGTGTGCAACCTGCGGACCAGCGGCGGTGGCGCCTGCGGTTGGACGTTCTCGCTGGATCCCGAGTCGGATATCCTGCCCATCGACACCTCGACTCGGGAAAATCCTGGCCATGTCGCAGGGGTGGAGCAATGTGGGCTTTTTGGCGCAGGTTTTTCCTACCTGAGCGCCGATCGTCTCGGTCCTGCCAAGGTCTCCCCCAAGTCGGATTTTGAGATCAGCCGGAACCGGAGTATCGGCAGCCGTGGCGAATTTGCCGTGCACTACCTGTCCCGCTTCGGCATGAGCGAGAAACTGACCCGTGATAATCTGAAACATCCCAAGGCCAAGAGCGACAGTCTGCTGCACCAGACCATCGGCTGGCTCAACGATATCTCGCCCGGCGTCCGCCTGGTGATCGAGGACATCAAGAGCGCAGATCTCCTGAAACTGGGGGTTCAGTTTGAAACTCCGGACGGCTTCACCAATGAATTTTCCCCGTTGAATGTCGGGTTCGGCATTCTGTATGTGCTGCCGGTAATCGTGAACCTGCTGCGGGCGCGACCGGGCGACCTCGTCCTTCTCGAAAACCCGGAATCGCATCTGCACCCGCAGGGGCAATCGGCCATCGGCAGATTGCTGGCCGCATCCGCGGCAAATGGTGTCCAGATTTTCTGCGAATCCCACAGCGATCATATCATCAACGGTGTCCGGGTGGCGGTCAAAGAGGGGGGGATCTCTCCCGAGGGGGTTGGCGTGTACTATTTCACCAGGGATTTGCGTACCACGGAACAGATGACCCGGGTTACCGAAATTTTCATTGACCGGCATGGGGAATTGAGCAATTACCCGGACGGATTGCTGGACGAATGGAGCAATCTGCTCGGAAAGCTCATCTGACCGCCATCGAGCTCTATTTTAACGAAATATCGTTGTGCCGCCAGGCTTCCGATCGCTATGCCGCCCGGGAGAGGATGCGAGAATTTTTGCTGTTGTGCCGGGAATCCCAGAGGAAAGGGTTTCGGGGGGTGCTCACCCCGCGCACCCGGGCGGTGAT
>JROS01000040.1:45871-51583 GCA_000769715.1 Desulfobulbus sp. Tol-SR | reverse complement strand
CATCCTTCAGTTCATTAAAAGAAATGTATCCCCATTCGGCGTTCTGCCAATCACCGCCGAGGACGGCAAAGCCAAAGAAGAGATCGTCACCATCGTACTCAGCAATGAACCAGTCGCAGCTGCCGATGAAAAAATGGAGATGGATGAGCTTATCGCTAATGGGAGTGTTCTCGGTCTGGTAGAGGCGGGGGAGTCTGGCTAAACGGGTAGCGGTCGGCGTGTTGAGCATGATCTGTATCTCCTGGAGGGGCAAGTAACGTGGCAGATTGTTTCTGAATCTTACCTTAAATGCCCCAACCAGGATGTACAGGATAACGTTATGTAATCATTGCGAACAGGATAGCCGGGATTATTTACGGATCGGCGATTCTTCTGTTCCATAGCGGATGCTTTCAACAGCCTTGACCAAAGGCTCGATCTGTGACCGTTTGGCGTATCTTGTATAGGTCATCGCAGCCCCAGTTTCATGGCCCAAGACCTCTGCAGCCATTGACTCTGCTATCTCTGCATTCCGCATTTTTGTGGCCACAGTATGGCGGAACCCGTGGAATGTCATATTTTGACTTGCAGCTGATAGTTTCCCTTCTTTGATGAGCTGTAACTTCAATTTACCAAACCACTTACTGAAAGCATGTCCGGCTTTACCGTTTACAAAAGGGAGTTCTTGAAACAGCCGTTGAGATTTGCCACTATTTACAAATTTCAAAAATCCCAACCTGAGTATTTCCCTGTGAATAGGAATAATCCTGGCTGAGTTCGCAGTTTTCAACCGCTTTTCTCCATCTCTGTTGACATTGAAACACCACACACCATCAATGTCTTGCACATCAGACCGATACAGCTGACATATTTCACTTTGCCGCATACCGCTATAGGCACCGATCAAAGGAACCCAGTATTGTGCAGGTGTTGCCTTCGCGAATCGGAGCGATTCGAAAATGACCTGAGTTTCTTTGTCTGTAACCTCTCTCCGCTCAAGGTCGCTTCTTGTGTTCTTCTGAGTTGAAACGGTCAATATTTTTGAAAACATTCACCATGATGCCATCAATGTTTTTCGCTACGGCCCAATTGAATAAAGTAGCGGCATCAATAAGCCGCATATTGACAGTTTTTACTGACAGCCGAGTCTTGATTCCTTTTTTCAATATCTCTTCAATAGGCATGTCACGGAGCGGTTGCATATTGATTCTCATCGGCAATTCCTGCAAAACCTCTCGGTATCGCTGAGCATCCTCTATAGTGTAGCTGGTGATAGCTTTATCACCGACTATTTCCGCAAAACGAAGGAGATTCCGCTCATTACCTTCGACGCTATGAATATCCCATGCACCACTGAAATGCTTCTCTTTCAGGTAAAGTTCGATCAATCGCTTCAGTGTAATTTTGCCATCGGTGCGAGGTGTCTCTTTCCGAACGGTTGCAACAATCTGCTGAAAGGCTGCATTCTCTTCTTCAAGTTTATTCGGATCAAGTTCAAGACCCTCAATTAAAAAATGTCCGTCGGGACCTACCTCAATTTTGTCTATCTTGAGTTCATGCTTAATATTTTTCAGAACGTCCACGGAGATAGCCCTCGGATTGAAGATCTGTTTAATCTCGGTCAAGAGCCGAGCCTCTTTGAATTTATTGATCAGGTTATCAATATATCGGTTGATTGGCTCTGCTCGCTTCAAGGCAACATCAAGCTCTGTTGTACGTAGACATCGCGTAACTGTCCTCGTCGAGATGTTCAGCACTCGACGGATGTCAATAGGTATCACCCTCCTGATGTAATATTGTTTACCATAACCAAGCGTTACATATTTTTCATCTGCCTTTTTCATGCCATACCTCCGCGGTGGTGGCACGTCAGTGTCAAGAGCAGTGCAAAGAGAGTGCACATAAAAAAAGGGCTCACTGATTTCTCATGAGCCCTTTTTTAATTATTTCAAACTGTTAAGCTTGTTTTTATGCTAAAACCTGGTGCCGAAGGCGAGACTCGAACTCGCACGACCGTGGGTCACTACCCCCTCAAGATAGCGTGTCTACCAATTCCACCACTTCGGCATTCAGTACAACTACTTTTTCTCCGCTGCCGCCGGTGCTGCTGCAGGCGGGATTGCAGGCTTGGCCTCCGGCGTCTTGACTTCCGGTTCCTTGGTATCCGGCGCCTTGGCCTGCTCTTTCGGCATCGTATCGCCAGCCGGCTCCGGCTTGACCGGTTCGACCCGGACCGGCGGCGTCGTCGTTTGGGCCGGCGGTTGTGTCGTCTGCTGAACCGGTTCCGGCTTCGCCAGGTCACTCATGACCGAGCCGGTTCCAGTGTGCGATGAAATATACGCAAGGGCGACGGAAGTCAACATAAAAATGACAGCCGCGGCTGTCGTGATCTTGTTCAACAGCGGCAACGGCCCTTCGGAACCGAACAGAGACTGGCTGGATCCCCCGAATGTCGCACCTATATCCGCTCCTTTGCCGTGCTGCAGCAGCACGATAGCCACCAGAAACAGACAGACAACCACATGCAGGACTATCAGCAGAGTTTCCATTCAATCGCTTCGTGAAATATTATCTGAAGGTGATAATCCGCCCAAAGGACTGAGCATCAAGGGCGGCTCCACCGACAAGGGCCCCATCGATATCGGGCTGGGCCATAAGTTCGTCAATATTGGCAGGTTTAACCGAGCCACCATACAGTATTCTCGTCTGATCGGCAATATTTTTTTCGTAGATGGCTGCCAGCAGACTGCGGATAAAGGCATGCACCTCCTGAGCCTGCTCCTTGCTGGCGGTCTTGCCGGTGCCGATCGCCCATACCGGCTCATAGGCGATCACTACCCCGACCATCGCCTCGCCGCCGATTCCGGCCAGTCCCTTGCGAACCTGGCGTTCGAGGACGGCGAAGGTGTCGCCGCCTTCCCGTTCCGCCAGGGTCTCGCCGATGCACAGGATCACCATCAGGCCGGAGGCCAAAGCCCCGGTCAACCTCCTGTTGACCAGTTCATCGGTCTCCAAAAAGATCTGCCGTCGTTCCGAGTGGCCGACAATCGCCGCCGATCCCCCGGCCGCCCTGACCATGATCGGCGAAATTTCCCCTGTATACGCTCCTTTTTCCTCCCAACAGACATTCTGGGCGGCAACGATAATCCCGGTTCGACTCACGCATTCGGCGACATCGCGCAAAACCGTGTATGGCGGTGACAGCAGTACATCGCGGTCATCGAGGCCGGCACAGATCACGGCGATGGCCGTGGCCAGTTCCCGGGCTTCAACTGTGGTCGTATGCATTTTCCAGTTGCCGGCAATCAACGGTCTCCGTTTCATACTTTCCTCCCTCTTGAATGCAAGGTCCGGGTTTCAGGAAAGGGCATCGATTCCCGGCAGGGATTTTCCTTCCATCAATTCGAGGAAGGCCCCTCCGCCCGTCGACATATAGGTGATATTGCGCTCTTCGCCGGCCTTCTTCACCGCGGCATTGGAGTCGCCGCCGCCGGTGATCGACAGGGCATGCGACGAGGCCACGGCCTGACAGAGGGCCATCGTGCCACGGGCGAAGGCATCGATCTCGAACGCCCCCATCGGTCCGTTCCAGACGATCGTCTTCGCGTCCTGCAGCGCTTCCTTGAACAGGATGGTCGATGCCGGGCCGATATCGAGGGCCATCCAGGTCGGCGGGACGTCCTGGATGGTGACGTTCTTCACCGTCGCCTCGGCGGAGAAGGCATCGGCAACCACGAAGTCGACCGGGAGGAAGATCTTCACCCCCTTCTCCCGCGCCTTGTCGACAAAACGTGCGGCGGATTCCAGCAGGTCCGCCTCGACCTTCGAGGCCCCGACGTCGATCCCCTGGCTCTTGAGGAAGGTGTTGGCCATGGCCCCGCCGATGATCATCCGGTCGACCTTTGTCAGCATGTTTTCCAGCGCTGCCAGTTTCGACGAGACCTTGGCCCCGCCCACCAGGGCGACCAGCGGGCGGATGGGGGTATCCATGGCCTTGTGGTAGTAATCGATTTCGGCCTGCAGCAGCAGGCCGGCCGCCTTGTCCGCCACCCGTTCGGCAACCCCGACGACCGAGGCATGGGCCCGGTGCGAAACGGCGAACGCATCGTTGATATAGACATCGGCCAGAGCGGCCAACTGGGCCGAAAAATCGGGGTCGTTGGCCGTCTCCTCCTTGTGGAACCGCAGATTCTCGAGCATCACGACATCGCCCGGCGCCATCGCCGCCACCATTTCGTTCACGGCATCGCCGATGCAATCGGGAGCAAGACGCACCGGGCGGCCGATCAGGGACTGGAGATGGGCGGCGACCGGAGTGAGGCTGAACTCAGCCGCCGGCTTGCCCTTCGGCCGGCCCATATGCGAGCCGATAATCAGCTTGCCCTGGTGGCCGATGATATATTCTATGGTGGGCAGCACGGTACGGATACGGATATCGTCGGTTATCTCCCCCCGCTCGTTCATCGGCACGTTAAAATCGGCGCGGAGCAACACCCTCCGGCCGTCGAGCTGGAGATCATGGATCGATTTCATCGAATTCTCCTTTTCAGAATAGAGATGATTCACTCACCGACAAGCGTCTTCGCCAGGATCAAGGCATCATCCTCCGGTGAGGAATAGTATTTTCGGCGCCGGCCGACTTCGCAAAACCCGCGTTTTCGATACAGGGTGAGGGCGGGATAGTTGTGCGATCGGACCTCGAGAAAGAGAGTCCGCACCCCCGCGCCGCTCAGCCGGCTTTCGAGGCAGGCCATGAGCGCCGAGGCGATGCCGGCCCTTCTGCGGCGACCGAGCACTACTATTTTCAGCAGCTCGGCCTCCGCCTCGAAAGAGCGGCTGCAGCACCACCCGACAATCTCGCCATCGGCCTCGTCGACCGCGACCAGCTGGATACCATGGCGCTGCTCGATCTCACGCCGGATATCGACGTTGTTCCACGCCGACGGCTCACCCGCTTCAAGCGGTACAACGCGGTCGAGATCGGCCGCCGTCAGATTCCGGATGCGCAACGGCCCTCAGATCATCTTTTCAGCCACCTGCACCGTCAGATCACCGAGCATGTTGGTGTAACTGCCGAGCTCGTTGTCGTACCAGCCATAGACGACCGCCTGGGTCACCGGCACGGTGAGCAGGGCATCCGCCCCCGGGGCCAGGCAGTCCTTTTTCACCTTCTGCAGGTTGACCTGGATCGAGGCGGTGCGGGTATGGGTCTCGGAACCCTCGATGACCACAGCGGCGGCCGGCAGTCCGACGATGTCGGAGGAAACGTTCTGCTCTTCGCTGAACATCAGATACCGGCTGTTCTGACCATACTCCCGGTAGATCGAGTTGATGTAGCTGCGCTTGATCGGGTTGTCGCTGTCGTCCTGGAAATTGAGGACCAGCACGATCAGCGATCCGGTCGAAGTCGGAATACGCACCGACTCGGCGATGAAACCTATCCGCTCCATTTCCGGGATGACCAGGGCCAGCGCCTTCGCCGCCCCGGTGGTAGTCAGGATGATATTGTTCATGATCGAGCGGTTCTTGCGCAGATCGGTCGCGCCGGTCTTGGGCAGCCGGTCGAGCACCTGCTGGCTGCCGGTCGCCGCATGGACGGTGACCATCGAGGCGCTGAGGAAATTCTCGGCCCCGATCGTCTCCATCAACGGTTTGATCATGTAGGACAGGCAGGTCGTCGTGCAGGAGGCGGCGGAGATCACCGAATGCCGGGCCGGGTCGTAGGTGTCGTCA
>JROS01000040.1:22046-45865 GCA_000769715.1 Desulfobulbus sp. Tol-SR | reverse complement strand
GGACGCCGTCGATCCGCATCGTCCCTTTATCGTTGTCAAGCTCCTCGATGATGCGACCAGCCTTGTGTCCATGAAGGTAGGTACCCAGCCGACCGTACGTTGAATCGCGCTCGATCGCCGCCGCCAGATCCTCGAGACGTGTGCCCACTTCCCTGCCGATATTGACAATCACTTCCGAAAAGTATCGCTTCGAAACATGGTGCCACACGGTGAGCTTCCCAATCCGGCCAAGTCCATTGATACCTAATTTCATGGCAATGCATCTCCTTTATGAGTAGAGTGACATGCGTCAATGACGTGAGTTCCCCTCTCCCGTGAGCGCAGACTCCCCTCACAGGCCAGCAAAACCGTGGATTATGCAGGGATTTTAGCATTTACACGGCTGATATGCAATGCAAATATTTTTTACTTCCACCCCGTTGCCTTAGCCTTTCCCCTGGTCCTCATGCGCTTTTCAGACCCACTGATCCCCGCCGTTCTGCTGAAGCGGTACCAGCGTTTTCTGGTCGATGTGCAATTGCCCGACGGCCGGACGATCACGGCCCATTGCCCGAATACCGGCGCGATGCGGTCCTGCTCGACCCCCGGCAGCCCGGTGCGCCTCTCACAATCCGCCAATCCACGGCGAAAACATCGATTTTCCCTCGAGATGGTGCAGGCCAACGGCACCTGGGTCGGCGTCAACACCGCGCGGACCAACAGCATCGTCGTCGAGGCCATTGAACGCGGGATCGTGCGGGAACTGGCCGATCCCGAGCATATGAAAAAAGAGGTCGGGACTTCCGCCGGCTGTCGCCTTGATCTCGCCGTCATCCACGGATCGTCGACCACCTTTGTCGAGATCAAGTGCTGCACCTATGTCGACCAGGGGTGGGCGATGTTCCCGGACGCGGTGACCGCCCGCGGCACCAAGCACCTGCTCGAACTGCGGGACCTGGTCCGGCGGGGCGACAACGGGGCGGTCCTGTTCCTGGTGCAGCGCACCGATACCGTCAGGTTCCGGCCCGCAGTCGAGGTCGACCCGCTCTACGCCCGGACCCTCGAAGAGGTGCACGCTGAAGGCGTCGCCATCCTCGTGTACCAGGCCCTGATCACTCCGGAAGAGATTGCCGTCACGCACTCGCTCCCGTTCTCCTTCACCTGAACACAAGCAAAAGCCATGCCCGAACAGCCACCAGCCGTCATCCTCCTCAGCGGAGGACTCGATTCGACCACCGTCCTGGCGATTGCCGATGCCGAAGGTTATGCCTGCCATTGTCTCAGTTTCGATTATGGCCAGAAGCAGACGGTCGAATTGGCCAAGGCCGAAAAGATCGCCGCCCGCTACGGGGCCAAACGTCATCTGATCCTGCGACTCGATCTCGACAGGATCGGCGGCTCGGCCCTGACCGACAATATCGTAGTGCCCAAGGACGGAAATCCGGAACAGCAGGGAACGATTCCGGTCACCTACGTGCCGGCGCGCAACACCATACTCCTCGCCCACGCCGTAGCCTGGGCCGAGGTACTCGGCGCCTGGGACATCTTCATCGGTGTCAATGCGGTGGATTATTCAGGCTATCCGGACTGTCGCCCGGAATTCCTCGCGGCCTTCGCCCATATGGCCAATCTCGGAACCAAGGCGGGAATCAGCGGCGCAGCGCAATTTACCATCAAGGCGCCGCTGATGTATCTGAGCAAGGCGGAGATCATCAAGAGGGGGCTGTCATTGGGAGTCGATTACAGCCTGACCCACAGCTGTTACGACCCCCGGGGGACGAAGGCCTGCGGCCGTTGCGACGCCTGCATCCTGCGCCGCAACGGCTTCGCGGCGGCCGGGGTCCCCGATCCAACGGACTATCTGTGATTACAGATCGGTGAAGGTGACACGCCCGTTCATGATCGTCAGCACCGCCTTGCCGCGGAATTGCCGGCCGTCGAACGGGGTGTTTCTTCCTTTCGACCGGCATTCAGCTGCGGAAAAAACGAAGCGCCGGTCGGGATCGACCACGGTGATATCGGCAGGATCGCCGGCCGCCAGCCTGCCTCCGGGGACTCCGAGGATCCGGGCCGGGGCGCAGGACATCAGCTCGACCATCCTGCCGGCAGTGATCAACCCGTCATGGACCAGGGACAAGCCCAGCGGCAGGGAGGTTTCCAGGCCGACAATGCCATTGGCGGCATAATTGAATTCGACTTCCTTTTCCAGGACCGAATGCGGCGCGTGGTCCGTCGCTATCGCATCCAGCGTCCCATCCGCCAATGCCTCGCGGATCGCCATTCTATCGACTTCGGAACGGAGAGGTGGGTTCATTTTGGCATGGGTGTTGTACCCGTCCACCGCCTCATCGGTCAGGGCGAAATAGTGGGGCGCCGTCTCGGCCGTCACCTTGACGCCCCTTTTTTTGGCCAGGCGGATCAGGGCGAGCGAGGCTTCGCAGCTGACGTGGGCAATATGGACCCTGGCCCCGGTCAATTCGGCAAGGGCAATCTCCCTATACACCATGATGCTTTCGGCTGCCGTCGGAATCCCCCGCAGGCCGAGCCGGGTGGAAACCGGTCCCTCGTTCATGCAGCCGTTGCGGCTCAGGGACAATTCCTCGGCATGCGAGATGACCGGCAGCCAGTGACTGGTGGCATATTCCATTGCCCGGCGCATGAGCTGGCTGTCGGTGACCGGCATCCCGTCATCCGTCAGGGCGACCGCCCCCGCAGCCTTCATCTCCCCGTATTCAGCCAGCTGTTCACCCCTGCTGTCCCGACTGAGGGCGCCGACGGGGTAGACCCGTGCCGTACAGTTGGCGGCCATGTCGAGAATCAAACGGGTCACTGCCGCACTGTCGTTTACCGGCCTGGTGTTGGGCATGCAGGCAACGGCGGTGAAGCCGCCTGCCGCTGCCGCCATCGTCCCGGTTGCAATCGTTTCCTTATACTCCTGTCCGGGTTCGCGCAGATGGACATGGATATCGATCAGGCCGGGCATCACCCACTTGCCGGTGAGGTCGTATCGACATGTGCCCGCGGGCGCGACTGCCCGGGGAGCGACGATCCTCCCATCCTCTAACCAGATATCGACGATCCCGTCGGTCTGGTTCATTGGATCGATTACACGGCCGTTCTGCAGGATGATCACTTCGGATATCATATATCTCCCTGTGCTTCGCCGCCTTTCTCCCCGCCCATGACCAGATAGAGCAGGGCCATGCGTACCGCCACCCCGTTTTTGACCTGTTCGAGGATCACCGACGAGGGGCCGTCGGCGACATCCGGGCTCAGTTCGACCCCTCTGTTGATCGGCCCGGGGTGCATCACCAGCACATCCGGCTTGGCATGCGTCAACCGCCGGCGATTGATGCCGTAATGGATGGAATATTCCCTCAGACTCGGAATCAATGGGTCGTTCTGACGTTCCTTCTGTATCCGCAGCGCCATTACCACATCCGCATCGTCAATCGCCTCGTCTACGGTTCGACAAACCCGCGCCCCCAAGTTCTCGACAGCTGCGGGGATGAAGGTGGCTGGTCCTGCCACACAGACTGTCGCCCCGAGTTTGGTGAAGCCGAGTATATCCGATACCGCGACCCGGCTGTGGGCGATATCTCCAATGATCGCGATTTTCAACCCTGCCAGATCTTTCTTGTGATCGAGAATTGTCATGATATCAAGAAGCCCCTGGCTGGGGTGTTCATGGGCTCCATCACCGGCATTGATGATGGAGGAGCCGATATGGCGGGCAAGAAGCTGCGGCGCGCCCGAACAGGAATGCCTGATGATGATGATATCGGGATTCATCGCCTCTATGTTCCGGGCGGTGTCGATCAGGGTCTCCCCCTTCGTGGCAGAACTTGTCGAGGCGGCGATATTGAAGGTATCGGCACTCATCCGTTTGGCTGCGATTTCAAAGGAAGTGCGCGTCCTGGTCGACGGCTCGAAAAACAGATTGACGATCGTCTTTCCCCTCAGTGTAGGCACTTTTTTGATCGATCGAGCCGATATCTCTCTGAAAGAACGGGCGGCGGCGATGACATGCTGGATATCCTGGACGGACAGCTGCTCCATGCCGAATATGTGCCTGTGCCTGAAACTGTATTCAGCTCTCACGTCTTTATCTATCTCTCACTCTATGAAAAATGAATCATTGAATGACATCCCCGATCCTGCTCCAGCGGATCGACATCAGCCTCGTCAGTGAGAGAAGCGGGGTCTCAATATCCCAGGACCAATAGAGGATGAAAGCCTTGCCGAGGATGTCGGAATGTTCGACAAACCCCCAGAAGCGGCTGTCATAGCTGTTATCCCGGTTATCTCCCATGACGAATATATTACCGGACGGAACGGTGACCGGGCCATAATTATCGCGTGGACTAACAGTGGCGCTGAGCTCCGTCTCGGAAGTGAAATGCGCATGCAGATCGACGACTTCAGCATCATTTATCATGAGATGCTTGTTGACGATTTCGATCTTGTCGCCGGCGACGGCGACCACTCGTTTGATATAATCGATGTTCCGGTCCTTTGGAAATCTAAAGACAACAACATCTCCCCGTACCGGGGATTTCCATGGAATAAGGAGTTTGCCGGTCAACGGCATCCTCAGGCCATAGATGAACTTGTTTACCAGGAGGTGGTCACCAATCTGCAGGGTCGGCAGCATCGACCCGGATGGAATTTTAAAGGCCTGTATTATAAATGTACGGATAAAGAGAGCGAGCAGTACAGCGACAACAATTGCCTCAACATACTCCCTGATTACCGATTTGCTTCGTATCTCCCCGCTCAATTTCCGCCTCTTATCTGAGAAAGTAGGGTTATTCATCATCCAATGGACATAATGGCCGAAAAATACTTGAATCAGCACTTAAATACAAGACACTTTACCTGGCTGAACCTGTGATCATGAGAAACCGCTTTTCCTTTTAATATCAATAAAAAACAGACACTCCATACCATATAGAGAGGAAGATTCTTAAGTTTCAACTACATATTGTATTTTTTTGCCAACCCAGTCTATCCCCTCCCCAATTAACAGCCCGTTTAAAAAGAATATTTTCTTATTACACTTCAATTGTTTTTCTTGACAAAGAATTACATATATGTCCTATATGGTAATTGTTATGCAAAGTCTGCATGTTAGGTATATTACCCTAACATACCCCATCTTATGTTTATTGAACAATTTCCCATTCCGTCGGTCAATATGAAGCTTCCCTTCCTGTCACAAGATAACTTGGTCGTAGGAGTCGATATAGGATCTCACGCCGTGAAGGTCTGCCAGTTGAAACGGACTGACAATGGCTATTCGGTCGTGGCTCTCGGCAGCGCCACACTTCCCGAGGGGGCGGTTGACGATGGAACACTCAACGATTCTGATGCGATAGCCAAAGCCATTACCGGTCTTTTCAATAATCTCAAGATCAAAAACAAAAAGGTTGGTTTTTCTATCTCAGGTTATTCTGTCATCGTCAAAAAGGTCAATCTGGCGGTGATGGAGGAAAAAAGGCTGGAAGAACACATCATGTCCGAGGCTGAGCAGTATATACCTTTTGATATTGAAGATGTGTACCTCGATTATCAGGATCTCAAGACCAGCACAGACAAAATTGAACGCACTGATGTCATGCTCGTCGCCGCAAAAAAAGAGATAGTCGACGAATACCTGGAGATGCTGAAAAGCATTAATCTTACGCCGGTGATCGTCGATGTTGATGGGTTCGCACTTGAAAATACATATGAATACAGCTATCCCGATATTGACAATGTCGCCCTGGTTGATATCGGTGCCTCCAAGATGAATATCAACATTCTGTCCGGTGGCATATCTGTTGTTGCGCGGGATATTGTTGTCGGCAGTCGTCAATTGACGGAGCAACTTCAGGGGGCCTTTGATCTCGATTACGAAGAAGCGGAAGCCTTGAAACTTGGTCTCTCCCCGGCCGGTGATAAACAGCCGCAGATCGAAAAAATATTCTCAACAACCTGCACACAGTGGGTCCTTGAGATTAAAAAGGCTATCGATCTCTACCATTCCAACAACCCTGATGCGCCCTTGAATAAGTTGGTATTGAGCGGTGGGGGTGCAAAGGTTGCCGGGTTTGCTGATTTCCTGGCTAAGGAGACAGCACTGCATGTTGAGATTTTCAACCCTTTCATGAAAATGCGGTCGAGCGACAAAAAGATAGACCCGGATTATCTGAAAAATATCGGCCCTGAAATGGCGATCGCTACAGGAATAGCAATCAGACCATCAATAGTTTAGTCCATTCTTCTGTCACTGGAAAAGATATGCTCAGAATAAACCTGCTACCGGTCAGACAGCTTAAAAAAAGAGCGAAAGCGCGCAACCAGATCTTTACTATGATCTTAGCCTTCTGTTGCCTTCTCGTTTTTTTGGGCTTTGTCGGTGTCCTGCAGAACGGAATGCTCCATTCACTCAACAATCAAATTGCACAACTGAACAAACAGAAAGACGCATTCAAGCCTATTCTCGCTCAAATCGAAACGATGAAAAAGCAAAAACAGGAGCTTGAGCGAAAAACAGCTATAATCAAGACATTACGCGCTGAGTCCTCCCTCACCGTGAGAGTCTTGGACGATGTAGCGAAATATGTTGACAATAAAAGATTATGGCTTGATTCTCTCAGTCAGCAGGGGCCAAATCTCAGCTTGACCGGAGTTGCGCTGGATAATGAAACGGTGGCTCAATTCATGGATAAATTGAAATCATCTGAATTCATCATCGATGTCAATCTTGCAAATTCATCCCTCAAAGTTATTGCAGGAAGAAACCTCAAAAGTTTTGTCATGACTTGCACTACTACGGCGCAGCCCCCGGTTGAAGTTGCAGCGGCACCAAAAAAATAGACACTCCTCGAACAACGGACCAATTGCCAGCATGAAAAAAAGCAACGCAGCATTTGAACAGTTCATAGACAAGAAATATATACCGCTCGAGCCGAAGTACAAGGTTGCCATTGCGATCCTCCTCCTGCTCATCCCAATCCTGCTCTTTTATTTTCTATTCTTTCAGCCAAACGCGACCAAAATTTCATCCCTTAAAAAGCAAAAGGACGGCCTGGAAAAAGAAATTGTCTCGTTGCGTGCCCAACAAAACAATTTACCCAAATTGCAGAGAGAACTGGCAGAAACGGAAAAGATTTTTAATGAAGCGGCGGTCCTCCTTCCTAAAGAGAAGGAGATTCCTCAGCTTCTCAAGGATATTTCAGCCCTCGGGCAAGAGGCGGATCTCGAATTCATCACATTTAAACCCCTTCCTGATGTACCCAAGGATTTTTACGCTGAAATTCCAATCTCCATCAATGTTCGTGGTCCCTATCATAACATGGGCTCCTTTCTTGACAAAGTCAGCAAACTCGGTCGAATTGTAACCGTATCAAATATAAATATGACAGCCCCTACAAGAGACAAAGAGGAAATGCTGCTCAATTCAGACTGTACATTGGTAACCTACCGCTTTACCAATGTTGAACTCCCCAAACCGGACGGGAAAAAGAAATAAAGCTCAAGGGATTTTGTATGAAAAAAACGCGATTGCCATCTCTGAGCCTGACTACGTCAAGCTTTATATTCTATTATGGGTCTATGTTGTTTTTTTCAGTATTTCTCTGCACAACAGTTGAATCCAGGGCTGAGGATGCAGCGCAATCAGCAGTTGCTGCAAATCAATCTGTAGCAACGAAGCCATCTCAGACCAAGCCATTCAACTATATTATGGAAAACAGGCCTGACCCTTTCCTGCCCTTTATAACGGATAAAACCACCGATCAGGAAACGGGTGATCCGACTGAGATCATCGACAAAAAGGAGCCATTAACCGGGATGCAGTTGTTTGAACCGGCTCAATTGAGTCTTGTTGCACTCATGGAAACAGGCAAAGACAAATTCGCCATGGTCCAGGATTCGACTGGCAAAGGGTATGTCTTGACCGAAGGAACGAAAATCGGCAGGCGAGGTATAGTGAAGGCCATTTCGCCAAACAAGGTCCTAGTTGAAGAGATGGCCGAGACTCGTGGAGGGAAAAAGATTCTTTCATATATTGATATGGTTTTAAAAAAAGAGGGAGAAGAATAGAAAATGTACAAAAGGTTCATTATACCCCAATCGGCCATTTTCTCTGTGCTCAGTCTGCTCTTGTTTTTTTCGACATCAGCAGTAATGGCAGCAGAAGCTATCCCCGGAAAAGACAAAACCTCCCTGTACCAAATATCAAAGATCCAGTCAGATCTCCAGGGTGACGTTCTCAACCTGTCGATCGTCGGTAATTCGGAACCGGTCTATACAGTGTCGGAGCGTTTCTCACCGTTCCGGGTCGTTCTCGACATTGCCAATGCCGCATTCGACAAATCCGTAAATCTTCAATCAAAGATTATTTCTGATAATAAATTCGTCTCGCTCAAGACCTCCGTTCACTCCGATCAGGACCCCGCGGTCACCCGTTTCGAGTTCACCATTGCAGATTCCCATAATTATAAGATCACCCGAGACGGTTATCTTATTAAGGTGCAGGTTGTACCTACTGCCGGTGGACCCGCTGGTGAAAAAACTGCCCCACCTTCAAGTTCGTCTGCTTCAACGGCAATAACTGATATCTCCGTCAAGACAAGCCCGGCTGAAACGCTCGTTACGCTTGTCGCTTCGTCCCCTGTAACGAACTATACATCGGATACCATTACCGGGAGCAAAAACGAAAAACCGAAGATGTACATTGATATAGAAAATGTAAATATTTCAGAGCTTATCCGTGAAAAGAAGGTCGGCACAGCCGTCGATAAAATTCGTGTAGTACAGCAAGGCAATGGTGCTCGTTTCATTTTTGATTCGGCTTCTTCGTCGCTTTTCGATTATAGCGTGACTGATAAATCCGGCCAGATTGTGGTGAGCATCAAGGAAGACTCGGCACTGCCCGGCCAAACCGCATCTGCCGACAAAGATCAGAAAACTTCCCGATCAACCGACAAGACTCTTGATTCTCTTATTGGGGAAACAGAAAGCATCCTCGCCAAAGAGGGGAAAAAATCGGATAAAAATGCTGAAGCAACAGACCCCAAGGTTGCAATTGAGGATACATTTTCATTTGCCGGATATGACAAGCAGCGCATCAGTGTCGATTTTTATAAAATCGATCTCCACAATGTCTTCCGCTTGTTCCGCCAGTTCACCGATATCAATATCATCGTCGATGAGGCCGTGACCGGCTCTTTAACCCTGGCGCTGACCGATGTGCCGTGGGATTTTGCTCTGGATATCATCTGTAACCTCAAGGATTTGAAGAGGGAAGAGCGGTTCAACACCATTGTCATCTATCCGAACAAAAAAGAATTCATCTGGCCAGATCGACTCGAGGACAATCTCGCAGTCCAGGCAGATCCGGGGATTGTCGAACAGGATGCCCTGATCATCGAACAATCCGCAAATCTTCCAAAAGAAGTGCTACAAGCCCAGGAAATCCTGCGTAATGCTCAAACAGCTGACGAAAATGAGAACTTTGAGGAGGCTGCGGAATTGTACGAGCAGGCCTACAAGCTCTGGCCAGCCAATGCAAGGATATCCAACAGATTGGCGACGATCTACCTCGTCAATCTCGGGGTGAACGCCAAGGCTGTTCATTACGCCAAAGAGAGCCTCAAACAGGAACCGGGCAATAATCGAGCTGCATTATACGCTGCGATAGGGTCAGCCAATATGCAGAGAAACTCTGAAGCGCTGGAATACTTCACCCAGAGCATCAGCGGGAATCCACCAATGAAGGAGGCCCTTATCAGTTTCTCCACCTTCTGTGAAAACAACGGCCAGAACGATCAGGCAATCAAACTCTTGGACAAATATAGTGCATCTTATGGTGAGACGATGGATACGATGATCGCCAAGGCCCGAATCTATGACAAACTCGGAGATTCAAAAAAGGCGGTCAACCAGTATAAATCATTGCTCGCATCCGGTTTCCCACTGCCACCGGATTTGAAAAAATATATTCATGGCAGAATGGCCGCAAGCAGCTTTTAGAGGCGTAGTACTCGCACATTCTCATAACGCATGAATCCAATTCGGCAATTTTTTAATCCCAAGAGGTTTTTTATGAAGTCTCACAAGAACATTTTATTTGTCGCGAGCCTCTTGCTGTTCATGATGCTCACCTCATGCAGCGCACCGAACAAGGAAACGGAGAAATCGGCGGCAACGCCCGCCTCTCCGGTCGGGCAGAATGTCGCGGCCAAACCTGCCGCCCCCAACACGCTCCCTGTGCAGTATCAAACCCCTTCGTATCAGGTCGGAGAGGAAAGCAGGGAAGATCTGGCCAAATCCGAAGATGTGGGGATGAAAGTGGGGGCAACGATCAAATCGACCCGAGGTCCCCAACCGCTCTGGGACATCATGAAACGGCTGGCGACGATCAAGGCGATGAACATCTCCTGGGCCAGCGATGTCGATCAGACCGTGCTGGTCGATGTCGATATCAATGCCGACGACGATTACAACGAGGCGATCGCCAATCTCCTGCGCCAGGTCGACTACTTCCACCAGCTTGAAGGCAATACCATCGTCATCAAATACAAGGAAACCAGACAGTTCCATATCGCCATGCCCTTCGTTAAATCGAAATATAAAACCGGGACGGGTGGCAATCTGCTTGGCAATGACGACGAATCCAACAACATCGACGGGACGATCGAACTGAAATCGGATGAAAATGAATTCGATGTCTGGAAAAGCATCGAGGCCAACCTCAACTCGATCCTTGATGTGTGGACGACCGAGGCGGTCACTACAAAAGCAGAAAGCGAAAACAAGCAAAAAACGAATAATGGCGTTACAAAATCCAGCGACTCAGAAAAAGCCGAGAAGGTTGTCAGTGAAGCTACCCGGAGAATATCCGGCAATAAAAATGTATATATTATAGATAAACCGGTGGGCATGATTACCGTAACCGCTCCTCGCCCCCTGCTGGATCGGGTCGATACCTACTTCAGGAACCTTAAAAAGGAACTGTATAAGCAGGTGTCGATAGAGGCCAAAATCATCGAGGTCAAACTCACTAATAATTCAAGTATCGGTATCAACTGGAGTGAAGTACTGAAAGATTTCACTGTTACCGGCACTGTCGGGTTCGGTTCAAGCGCCCTCGGCGGGCAGGTCTATCCCTATGTATTCGCCAACGAAGATGGGACGAACGGCGAGTGGGATGATGGAACCAATCATGGAGATATCAAGGACCCGACCAGATTTGTGTCCAAAATCGCTATCAATCCTGCCAACTTCACCGCCTTTGTCAATGCACTTGAAGAACAGGGTGATACCACCGTTCTTTCCAACCCGAAAGTCAGTCTGTTGAACGGTCAACCCGCCCTCATCACTGTCGGCCGGAATGTTACCTATATCGACAATATCGAGTCGGAACTCGATTCAGACACCGGAATCGTCACCTATACCGTCAACACCGAGCGGATACTTTCCGGGCTGGGCATGGCCCTGACGGCGACCATCCTCGACGACAAGGAAATCATCCTCAACCTGGTCCCTGTCACCTCCGAGCTTGTCGAACCAATTGAATACAAAGATGTCGGCACCCTTGGAGCAACGGTAGGGCTACCCATCGTCAACGTCAGAGAAATGAGCACAACGGTCAGGGTCAAGAATGGCGAGATGCTCGTCATCGGCGGCCTCATCAGCGACCTGAAGGAAACATCCGGCGAATTCGCTCCGGTGGTCGGCAAGATTCCCCTGATCAAGTATCTCTTCGGCTATGAAGAAAAGGTAAACCAGAAACGCGAATTGATCATTCTGCTCAAGCCCAACATCATCTAATGAATACAACATATTCTGTAACAGATAACGTCCATTATCAAGGTAGGGAGACAATCATGGAGAGGCTGAAATATCTGGTCGTTGGAATCCTCGCGCTGACCTTGGCTGGTTGCGGTCAAACGATCGTTGAAACGCTCAATGTGCCGCAGGCTCCTGGTTTCGATGCGCCTGGCAAAGGAAGAACGGTTGTCATTCTCCCCTTCGCTGACTACTCGAATGCCGGCAACTTCGACTCCGCCTACAGGAGGAACATGGCGGTGGCGGAGGCACTGACCGACAGGTTCTCTGCCAACGGTTTTTCCATGCCTGTCCAAGAGGATGTCTTCCAGTATCTCGTTGATGAAGGCGTGATCAACATCGTTCCTTATGAAGAGACTCAGTCAGTCTCCCTGGTCAACGAATTATCCAACGAGTGGTCCGACACCATGAAGGCCGAGATCTCTCGCTATATATCCGGACAGAACACGACTAATGGCGTCAACGCCTCCAACAGCCCCGGAACCCATGCGTTGACAACCAATACTGTTGCCAAGATAGGCAGATCATTCAAGGCCGACTATATTGTCCGTGGCAGAATTCTGGAATACAAATCCCGGCAGGATCCGACGTGGGAACCATGGAAAAAAGGTATCCTGCCGTTCATCAATGGCGGCACAAGCAGGATCATGTTCGGTTTTGCCAGTTCCGATCTTTACGACCAGTGGAATCAGCAGATTACCGGCGCGGTATATGGCGCCAGCATTGGGCATGAAAGCGACTGGCCTTGGAATGACGATGACAGCGACACGATATTTGGCATGAGTGACGGGGAAAACGCCAATGCCATCCTCTGGGGTTCCATCGGTTCTGAAATCGGGAAACAGGCCTATCGGAGCGGAGATGTTCAGCAGGCGGTGGTGCAGTTGCGTATGTGGATACAGGAAGCTACCACTGGAAATGTCGTGTGGACAAACAGGGTCGATGTGAAGGTCACACCTGAATCTATCTTTGCCGACAACCAGTACGATTCGCTGTTCAACAAGGCCATTGAAAAAGGGGTGACGACCTTGGTCGATAATTTCGTCACCACCGGCTTGTAAAACAGCCTTTATTTCCGCATCAAAAGAGCCGCAGTCATTGAAGACTGCGGCTCTTTTTTTTACATTTCACTCTCTCTTTTTTTCTTCGCACTCTGAAAGAGACCCATGAAATTGATCGGCTCCATGAGGAACGGGGTGAAGCCGCCATCGATCGATACCTGGCTGACAATCTGCCTGGTAAACGGAAACAGCAACGTCGGACAATCGACCTTGAGAACCATCTCCAAGTGCTCTTCCGGTATATTTTTGAGAAGAAATACGGCGGCATGTTCGATTTCCAGAACAAACATCGCCTTTTCATCGTCCCGAGAAATCACCTTGGCGGTGATTTGCAGCGATACCTCCCAATGATCTTCATCGATCTTCCTGCTATTCATATTGAGATTGAGCTCCACCTTCGGTTCGGCCTTCTGTGGAGTGATGAAGACCTGCGGAGCAAAAGGGTTTTCAAAAGAAAGATCCTTGATATACATCTTCTGCATACGGAACTCTGGTCGCGGCCTGGCATCAGGGCTTCCATTGTTTTCAGCCATTGTGTACCTCGTCGGTTGTTGGTTGTCGGAACGCCTTCACATGTTCGATTTTTCCTGCCTGCCGCGGCATTAAACTGTAATTCCGTCGATCAGGCAAGTTTTTCAACATGGCGGACATCGTCACAGTATCTGTTTCAAAAATCTCCCGGTATGTGACACCGGGGTATCGGCGACAGACTCCGGTCTGCCGCAGGTGACAATCCTGCCACCGCCGGCCCCTCCTTCCGGCCCGACATCGATGATCCAGTCGGCCGTTTTGATGACATCGAGATTGTGCTCGATAACAATAACGGTATTTCCCTGGTCCACCAGTCGGTTCAACACGTTCAGGAGATGCTGAATATCGGCGGGATGCAGGCCGGTCGTCGGTTCGTCGAGGATATAGAGCGTCCTTCCGGTGCCGCGACTGGACAATTCCTTCGCCAGTTTCACCCGCTGGGCCTCACCTCCGGAAAGGGTCACCGATGACTGACCGAGAGTGATATAGGAGAGCCCGACATCATGGAGGGTCTGCAGGCGATTCTTGATGGCCGGAATATTTTTGAAAAATTCCAATGCCTCCTCCACCGTCATCGCCAGTATCTGGTGGATGTTTCTGCCACGGTACGCGATGTCGAGGGTTTCAAAATTATATCGCTTCCCCATGCATTTCTCACATAATACATAGACGTCCGGGAGAAAGTGCATGGCTATCCTGATCTCGCCATCTCCTTCGCAGGTCTCACATCTTCCGCCCTTGACATTGAAGCTGAAACGACTCGCGGTGTAGCCCCTTGCCCGGGACTCCGGCAGGCGGCCGAACAGTTCACGGATCGGGGTAAAAACCCCGGTATAGGTTGCCGGATTGGAGCGGGGTGTCCGGCCAATGGGGCTCTGGTCGATATCGACAATCTTATCGATAGAGTTCAGCCCGGAGAGGGTCGCTCCATCGAGTTCGACCGTGTCCTTCCTTCGCTCGAGCCCCTTTTTGGTCAGCCTGTACAACGTCTCGATAACCAGGGAACTTTTTCCGGACCCGGAAACACCGGTCACACATGTCAGCACACCTATAGGGAAGACGGCATCGATCGACTGGAGATTGTTCACCGAGGCATTTTTAACCTTCAACCCGGTATTTTTGTCAATCCGTACAGGGCGACGCTGTGGTGGAACGACGATCCTCCTCCTCCCGGAGAGATAGGCACCAGTTACTGACCGCTCCTCCTGGAGGAGACCGGAGACCGATCCATTGTAGACGACCTCGCCTCCGTGCACTCCTGCCCCTGGCCCCATATCAAGGACATGATCGGCGGCGAGAATCGTGTCCGTATCATGTTCAACGACGATGACGGTATTGCCGAGGTCCCGCAGTTCCTGCAGGGTATCGATCAATTTCCGGTTATCGCGCTGGTGGAGACCGATACTCGGCTCATCGAGTATGTACAGGACACCGGCCAGTCGCGAGCCGATCTGGGATGCCAGCCGTATGCGCTGGGCCTCTCCCCCCGATAATGTCCCTGCCCGTCGCTCCAATGAGAGATACCCGAGACCGACGTTGCCGAGAAAGGCGAGCCGGTCGACGATCTCCTTGAGAATCGGCTCACCGATCTTCCATTCCCGGCTCGCGAAAGGCAGCATCGGCAACTCTACAAGAAGCTGGGCAATCGACTGACAAACGAGGCCATGGATCGACCAGTTCCCGATTCGATACGCCAGCGCTTCGGCCCTCAGTCGTGTCCCCCGACAGGACGGGCAGAGCTGCTCATTCATATACTTCCCCAGTTCTTCCCTGATCATGTTCGACTGGGTTTCGAGAAACCTTCTGTCCAACTGGGGAATGACCCCCTCGAAACGGCGCTCATCCGTCGTTGTTCGTCGTTCGTTGCGGTATTGGAAGCGGATATCTTCCCTGCCCGAACCATACAGGATGATTTTTTGAACTTTGGCTGGCAGCTTGCCGAAAGGGATCTCAAGGGAAAAGCCATAATGATCGGCGACTGCAGCCAGGATCTGCCCGGTATAGGACGTGTCCTTTCTCCATCCCCATGGAGCGATCGCCCCTTCGACGATACTCTTGCTCTCGTCGGGTACCACCAGCGCTGCGTCGAAAAACTGTTTCACCCCCAGACCGCCGCACTCCGGGCATGCCCCCTGGGGGTTGTTGAACGAAAAGAGCTGCGTCGAAGGAGGCGGCAGGGAAATCGAACAGGTGTGACATGCCGCATGTTCGCTGAACAGTTGGTCCCGTCCCTGATCGACAAAGTGCACCAGCAGATATCCGCCCGCCAGTTTGACCGCCGTTTCCACCGAATCCGACAGGCGCCGGCGAATGGATTTCCTGATGACTATCCGATCGATAACGACTTCGATCGTATGTCGGCGATTCTTCTCCAGTTCAGGAGATTCAGCCACCTCAGCGATCGTGCCGTCGATGCGTACCCTGACAAAGCCCTCCTTGCGAACCCGCTCCAGTACCTGATCGTGACGGCCTTTCTTGTCCACAACAAGCGGAGCGAGCAACAGAATCTTGGTGCCTTCTTCGAGATCGAGGAGGATGTCGACCATATCCTCCACCGACTGGGCCACGATCTCATTGCCGCAATGCGGACAGTGAGGACGACTGCAACGGGCGAAGAGCAGCCGCAGATAGTCGTAGATCTCGGTTACCGTGCCGACGGTTGAGCGCGGGTTTTTGCTCGTCGTTTTCTGTTCGATCGAGACCGCAGGGGACAAACCCTCGAGGGCGTCGACATCAGGTTTGTCCATCTGCCCCAGAAATTGGCGGGCATAGGTCGATAGTGACTCCACATACCTTCTCTGTCCTTCGGCATAGAGGGTATCAAAGGCCAGGGTCGATTTACCTGATCCAGATAATCCAGTAAATACAACGAGTTGGTTTCGAGGCAAATCAACGCTGATATTCTTCAGATTATGCATCCGCGCGCCGCGGATGCTCAGTAGCTTCGGTTCCATCAAGGATCGTCGGGAAAGATGAAGAACTGCCTGAGGGGGGACCAGTTCAGAGGAGTGTACTGTGATCGACCTTTATACATCGATCCATGACAGTGAGAAGACCGTGTTGACGGGCATATGCGGCGGCTTCCCGGTTGACGATGCCGAGTTGCATCCATATCGCTCCGGCCCCGATCTTGATGGCCTCTTCGACAATCGGGTACACATCTTCAGATCGTCTGAAGATATCGACAATATCGATATGCTCCGGGATAGATACGAGATCTGGATAGCATTTCAGCCCCAGGATCTCGGTGTGTCCAGGGTTCACTGGAAAAAGGGAGTATCCGGCGCCGAGAAGATACCTGCCCACCATGTTGCTGGGCCGGTTTTCCTTGGGCGACAGACCGACGATGGCGATCGTCCGGGCCTGACGCAGAAGGTTGCCGATCTCCATATGGGGGTTGAGCTGAATCATGGCGGATCCTGTTCGAGAATTTGGGAAACAGCCGGATATGAAAGGAGGAAAATGATTTACCAGTGAAATGGGCTATGGTAGCCTGTTGAATTATAATGGTGAGGCCATGGACAAAAGTCAAGAGAGCAATTATATACATTGCCACTATTGATCGTTTATCATCGGCTTGGCCGCCGACCGGAATCCGATTTTTTCAGCGGCACAGAATCAACGGGGAAACTCAATGAATTTCCAGGAGATTATCTTCAATCTCGGCACCTACTGGGCCGATCAGGGCTGCCTGATCCAGCAGCCATATGACATGGAGGTCGGTGCCGGCACTTTCCATCCGGCGACCCTGCTCCGCTCCCTCGGGCCCGAACCTTGGCGGGCCGCCTACCCCCAGCCATCCCGGCGGCCGACCGACGGACGGTATGGCGACAACCCCAACCGCCTGCAGCATTACTATCAATACCAGGTCGTTCTCAAACCGTCACCGCTCGAGGTCCAGGACCTGTATCTCGGCAGCCTGGAACGCTTCGGCCTGAGCCTGAAGGAGCATGACATCCGCTTTGTCGAGGATGACTGGGAGTCACCGACCCTTGGCGCCTCCGGACTTGGCTGGGAGGTCTGGCTCGACGGCATGGAAATTACCCAGTTCACCTACTTCCAGCAGGCCGGTTCGATTGACCTGCACCCGACCACCGTCGAGATCACCTATGGACTGGAACGCATCGCCATGTATCTGCAGGGGGTGGAAAGCGTATACGATATCGCCTGGAACGATTCGGTGACCTATGGTGAAATCTTCCATCAGGCGGAAATTGAATTTTCCACCTTCAATTTCGAAGAGGCCAATGTCGAACGATTGACTGCCTTTTTCGACATATACGAAGAAGAGGCCAAAAAGCTGGTGGACAAGAAACTCATCCTGCCAGCCTACGATTACTGCCTCAAATGCTCGCACACCTTCAATCTGCTTGATGCCCGCAACGCGATCAGCGTATCGGAGAGGACCAGATATATCGGCCGAATCAGGAATATTGCCAGGCGGGTCGCCGAGAGTTATGTCATTCAGCGGCAGGAGATGGGGCATCCACTTTTGAAGCAGGCGTAAATGTGGCGGAAGTGCATGGGAATCGAACCCACCTGAGAGGCTATTAACCCCACACACCGGATTTGAAGTCCGGGAGAGCCACCAGTGCCCTGTCCACTTCCGCATGTGCCGTTCAAAAGAGGAGGCTTACTATACTAATTAGAGTTGACCTTGAAAACAACTTTTTATTATACTGTCCTGTTTTGATGGTCGCAGACCACAAGCACGGAACTCTATCGCCGTACTGAATTCCTGAAACCCGAATCCTTTTCTCCACCCTTATTTTCAATTTCGACAATATCCAATATGCAGTGCGAACGACTTATAAAACTGGCGAAGTCATGGTATCTCAATGTCAGGGATGAAACCATGGCCCCAGCCCGCATGATTTCCTTTATCGAGCAGCACGTATCTCACTGCGAGGTCTGCCAGGCCGATCCGTTAATCCACGATGAGATTGTGAAGATTACCGAAATAATTCTCCCCGAGTCGAAAATCCCCAAGGCAATGCGCCTGAGCAGCGACGCTGAAGAGGAGGATGAGGAGTTAGACATCGAAGAAAATGATCTTCGCGAAGATACCGAAGAAGAGGACGAGGATCTCGAGGATATAGAAGATATCGATGAACTCGATGAGGAACCACTGCTCGACGACGATGAAGATGAAATCTGAATCTCTCTGAAGACGCAACTATCCCTGGTTCACCACATGCCCGGATGCACATTGGTCGCCCTTATTCCATCCGGTCAGCTTAGCCGTGATGAATTCCGTTATCCGATGCTGTGCCTCATTTCCTTTGCCTTCGACCCGAAGCGCTGGACCAAAGGCAAAGTGCACCTTCCGCAGAACATTTATCCTGCCTAAATCTTTTAGATATCTTCCATTCATCCACGCATCCGTCCTCAGGGCCAGCGGGACGATCGGTACGCCAGCCTTTTTAGCCAGTTTGACGCCTATCGAGGTCATTTCCGCCGGATCAAAGGCGGTGGTCCTGGTCGTCTGAGGGAAGACAATGATCGAAGTCCCCTCTTCGAGCCGTTTGGCGCCCTCCTCCAGGACAGTCTTTAAATCCTGGCGCGGATTGGTGCGGGTGACGGCGACCGGATTCCGGGATCGCATGACATGCCGAAAGACCGGATAGGTCAGCAGGCTTTCTTTGATGACGTAGGTAACCGGCTTCATCGGCTGGATCATCACCGGCATGACCAGCGTCTCCATCATGCTCATATGATTACCGATTATTACACAAGGGCCATCGAAGGCGCCGAATTCGGCCAGGCCGCTGATCTCTATCTGCACCCCAATCCGTTCCAGCAGTTCCAGGACATCCAGACTGCTTTTCGCCCACTCTTTGCCGTCATACCTGCCTGCTTTGGCCAACCTGCTTGCCTTGTAGATAATACGAAGAAGACGGCTGTAAAAGTAGACTGACGGCCAAATTTTCGCGATTCCTGGCGGATTCCTCTTCGTCATTGCCGTTGAATACGATGAATCGACCCTCAACACCTCGTTCATTTTCTTTTCCCCCCGAAAACCTGCTCGGCAGCATTCCCCGATCTTATATCCATTTCTTGTTCTTCAGATATATCAATTGGATGGCAAACACCATCAGAATGAGCAGACAGAACAGGGAAAACCCCCATCTGCCCGAGGCCCCGGGGATCCCCCCGAGGTTGACACCCAGCAACCCGGCCAGAAAACCAAGAGGCATGAAAATCGTCGCCACCAGGGACAACATGTACATCCGCTTGTTCATCTCCTCCGACAACTGACTGACCAACTCCTCATGCAGGACTACCGACCGATCGCGGATCGAATCGAGTTCCTCGACATAGCGGAACAGACGATCGGCGACCTCGCGCAGTCGCAACCGATCCGCATCCTGCAGCCAGCTTATTTTCAAGCCCTGAATGTACCCGAGGGCATCCCGTTGCGGGGCGAGATACTTACGCAATTCGATGATCTGACGTCGGAGATTGGACAGGAGCTGCCGCTGCCCGCGGCCATGATCCGTCATCATTTCCTCCTCGAGCTCATCGAAGATCTCCTCGAAATCCTCGACCACGTCACCGACCCTGTTCATCACGAATTCACACATCCGCGCCAGAAATTCACCGGGGGTGGCCGGCCCGTCTCCCGACTCGATCGCCTTCTGCATATCGTCGATCGAGGGAAGGAACCGTTGTCCCGTGCTGATGATGGCGTGTCCGTCAATCCACAGGCGGATGGCGACCATGTCTTCGGGATCGGCACCGGGATTGAGGTTGACACCACGCAGCCCCATCAACAGTCCGTCATGAAATGGTGTACTGCGCGGTCTGGAGTCTTCTGCAAGCAGGTTCTCGACGACCAGATAATCGAGCCCCCTGCGGTTTTTGAGCCATCGCTGAACATACGGATGACTGTAATCGAGATGAAGCCACAGAAATGTCCCTTCATCTGCCTGCCAACGTTCAATATCCGGCCAGCCGATGGCAGTTCCCCCGCCTTCGCCGTCGAGGATGAACGCCTTAACCAGTCCGCCCTGTTCCATATTTCCGTCCGTTCATGCAGTTGTCCTGATGTGGATATCACGCTGGGGAAAAGGAATTTCAATGCCATGCCGGCGAAAAGCCGCATCGATCAGGTAATTCATCTCGCTGCGCACGCGAACCCGGCTATCGATATTCTTGAGGTGACAGAGCAGATCGAAATTGAGCGAACTCTCGCCAAATTCCTGGAAGAAGACATCCGGCCGGGGCGAACTGCCATCAACGATCACCTCCCCATGGCCGCCTGCGATCTCGAGCAACAGACGCCGCACCAGCGCGGTATCCGAGCCGTAGGCCACACCCACCGACACCTTCAGCCGTCCGCGCGGATCGTTGAACATCATATTGGTGACCGGCGAGGAGATCAGTTCCGAGTTCGGGACGATGACATCGGCACGATCGAAGGTCTGGATGATGGTCGACCGGACGCTGATCTTCTTGACGTATCCTTCAGTGGAACCAGCGACGATCCAATCGCCGCGCTTGATCGGCCGTTCGAACAGCAGAATCAATCCGGACACGAAATTATTGACGATATTCTGCAGCCCAAAACCGATGCCAACCGACAAGGCCCCGGCGATCACCGCGAGTCCCGAGAAATTGACGCCGGCCACCGACAGACCGACGATGGCGGCAACAACATAGCACACATACCCGGTCACGGTGAGGAGGGCTTCACGGGTGCTTTCCGCAAGGGCGGCCTCCTGCTCCCATTTCTGGTCGAGGATTTTCTTGACCCACAGGGTCAGCGACCAGCCGACAATGAAGATGAAGATACCGAGTACGATACGGGCCGGGACGATGAGCAACTTACCGATTTCGAAGCCATTGACCAGAAACGCCACGATTGCCTGGGCATACACCCCCGCAAAGTCCCAGATCTCCACCAGCACCAGGAGGATCGATACCGCGAGGATGAACTTGAGAATCGCCCGCAACCATCCGATACCTCGCAGCAGTTCATCTTCATCTCCTTCATCGAGGCGTATGCCGAGCCGCTCGAACATCCGGTGCCGGTTGTCGAACACGATCGCGAAAAACGCCCGGGCGAGATCCAGCACCATTACTGCGGCGGCGAAAAGCACAAACGACCAGGCAAATCCGGACAGCAGATGGGAAGAAAACGCACGAAAGCCAAAAACCTCGAGATACAGCACCACCGCCGCCGCAACGAAAAGAAGAAACCGGAGCATCCGCCCTCTCGCCCGCAAGACCGGAATAAAGCAGGAAAGGGAGATGATCGTCAAGGCCATCAGGAAGGTGGTGCAGCAGACAACAACAAATCGCAAAAGAAGTGATACAGGCTCCGACACCAGGTCGAGGTCGGGCGCACCGAGCGTGAAAACGAGCAGAGCCGCACCGACGGCGGCCAATCTCACCAGCCATCGCTGTGGGACGCTCAAGATGCCGCCAAGGGTCGACTGTCCTGTGGATCGGCAGAGCGATTCCGCCAGGGCTGGCAGCAGCAAGGCAATCAGCAGAGAAAGAGAGAGCCACGGCAGAAATGAGGCCGCTTCGTCCCGCGGCAGCAGCAGCCACGAAGCACTGGTGACTCCGACCACGATCGCAAGCCCGAGACGGTACAACAGCGAATGCCGGTTGATCAGGGCCACGAGCAGGACGAGACTGCCGCCTCTGTCGCTGTCAAGGTAACGCTCAACCTTCACCGCCAGCATGGCGAACAGCCACAGCGCCAGGAAGGCGGACAGGACAAGGGCCACCACCTGGTGTTCGGTCACCGCCTGGATTCCCTGTCGGATTTTCGCCCAATCAGGCAGGAGCCGCTCGCCGGCGGAACGGCGAAGTTCCGTCACCAGGCTCCAGAGCGGCGCCTCCTTGCCAAGGACCCGGCTGCGCTGGCCTTCCTGCCGTTTCACCTCCAGCCTCTTTAATGCCTCCTTGCCGTTGATGGCCAGCAACCGGTATTCCGCCAGTTGCGCCTCCTTCAACTTGCGCATGCTGCCAAGCCCGGCACGTTCCTTGGCCAATCGGGCCGATTCACCCTCGACCTTATCCCCAAGGGCCTTCAGGGCTGCATCAATCCCTTCAACTTCTTTCTGCAAGACCTCCTGCTGCTTTTCTCCCTGACGAAGATGCCCGGCGATCTCGTTGCGCAACGATTCGTACTGCCCCGGGTCCACGGGCTTTTTCTCGATATTCCCGATGAGTTTCTTGACCTGCTGGTTCCCTTTGACTGGATCGTAATCGGTGCTGTCGGTCTGAACCGGTTCCGCCACGGCCATCACCGGGCATATCCACAGACCCACCAACAGGCTGATGAGGATGATAAAATTCGAATGTCTCATTGAATGCATTGATGGCTTCCGAAACGGAATTGACGGGAGCAAAGAGGTTAACAAGGTGGTTTTCTTAATAAAGATACAACAATATACCGGCATTGCAAAGCAGAAAGAGCAGCTGAAAGGCTTGAGTCGGTGTCCGACGGCACCAGCGAAGCCGCCATGGAGCGGAATTCATGACGGATTGCCACGTCAGTCTGATTGCTGCGAAGTCCTCATGCCCCCGGTGATCGCAAACCAGCCGCCCAAAAAAAAAGACCTGCTACGATTGTCTGTAGCAGGTCAATATATGAAAAAGCCGCAGTGGGCCAGAAAGGTAACCTCACCTGAACGGAACGCGACAACCGGCAAAAACTGCCGGCAGGCGACGCCGCGAGGCGCCAGGATCGGTTCATTAGCACAGTTCATTTATTTATGCAAGATAAAAATTCAATATTCACGTTTGCTCGAACCAATGCCGGATCATCCTCCCCGCGTCAGGAGAGCTATGCAGAGTACCCGGATGATCGAAGCCCATAAGATCGGAGCCGAACGGCTCACAACGAACGGAAAACCCGATGATGGCAGTGCGGCCTCGATCGGCTTCACCGTGTTTTTTCCCCCGAAATTCACCCTGAAGCCGTATTCGGCCGAGCTGCAAGAGCTCGGCGGGCATCGATGCCTCCCCCCTGGTCGGAGAGAAGGACGCAACATAGAATTCGGCAGGGGTTACGGTTCAACACACGGGCCGCCGCAGCGACAGCAGCAGCTCTTCAAGTTTGTCCCGGGGACGTGATTTCCGTTGCGATGATGGTGAATTCATCCCCGCCGACGCGGGAGATGAGCGAGGTCGCTTCATCTCTGGCGGTGCGGGCGACAATGTCGGAGTGCCGCAGGATACCCTGCAGCCGCTCGGCAACCGTGATCAGCGCCTTGTCGCCGCTGGGATGACCGAGGGTGTCGTTGATCCGTTTGAAATGATCGAGATCGATGAACAGGACCGCGATCATCTTTCCGCTCCGCTGCGCATGCGGCAGCCTTTTCAGCCAGTACTCCCGCAGCAGCGAACGGTTGGCGAGACCGGTGAGATGATCGTAGAAGGCCAGGTAATGGA
>JROS01000040.1:0-22021 GCA_000769715.1 Desulfobulbus sp. Tol-SR | reverse complement strand
ATATTGGCAAAAAGGGATTCATACTCACAGGGTTGATTCAGACCGAGCATCTCCGGCGTATGGCAGGTCAGCTGGAAATCGTCGTTGTCCAGATGTCTCTGCCAGTGCCCGAGACGGGCAACTTCCCGGGCCTTGAACAGACGATCCTGGCTGATCTTCAATTCATTGAGGATAGCCCCGGACCGCAGCCAGTAACGGATCCGGTACCCGAGAATCAGCATATCGATCGGTTTGCAGATGAAATCGGTGGCTCCGGCATCGAAGGCCCGGGTAATGGTTTCGGCATCTTCCAGAGCCGTGATCATCACCACCGGCGTGTGCGCGCCTCCCGCCAGACCGCGGATCGCCGGGCAGGTCATGAACCCGTCCATCTCCGGCATGATGACATCGAGCAGGACCAGATCCGGTCGGTTTGCTGAAAAACATGCAATCGCCTCCTCGCCATTGGCGACATCAACAACCATAAAGCCACTATTTTCAAGGGTAAACCTCACCTGCAGACGGAAGGCATAATCATCGTCGATCACCATGATGACTGGCTTCCTGACTGACGGCTGGATTTCGATGCTCTCGGGAATCGCCATATCGTCGTTCACATGTGATTGATTCAAAAAATAACTCCCGACCAGCGGAGACAATTCCGGGAGTCGGGCTCATGAGTCCCGACAACCAGGCTACCTCGTCTGTATACCATCTCCGCCCTCGTCAAGCAATCCGCCCAGCCTGTTCCGCAAGGCTGCCAGCAGCCTCCCGCAGTCGGCCTGTTCGCCTGCCCTGATACCGCAATACATATCATCGGCCAGATTCGCCAGGCTGTTGATGCCGCACTGCAGCAATGTGCCCTTGAGGGTATGCGCCGCAACGCCGAGGGCCGGATAGTCCCTGTCCCGCAACGCCTCTTCCGCCTTTGCCAGATTACCGGTGATACTCATGCGGACGGTGGCGAGCAGGCGCTGACTCTGCTCCATCGTCAGATTGGTACCGGCCCGAAAAAAGGCCGCCACCTGTTCCGGCGAAATTTCCTGATCGACCTCAGATACCGGGCAGGGAGCCAGCCCCTCCGTCCGCCCATCGCTCATGCCATCGCCGAAGGCAGGGTCCTTGGCCGCCAGCGCTGCGAACACCTGGTTGAGTTGCGCAAGTTGAAACGGCTTGGTCATATAGCCGTCCATGCCGGCGTCAAGGCGCATCTCCCGGTCCCCTGCCATGGCATGGGCGGTCATCGCGACAATCGGAATATGCCCTGAGGCCAGCTTCGCGCCGAGTTCCGCGACAAGTTCCTCGGGCAGATCCTCGCTCGCCGGTCGGCCCTCCTCCAGATCACGGATTATTGCCGTTGTGGTCAGACCATCCATCAACGGCATCTGCACGTCCATCATGATGACATCAAATTCGGCCCGGCACAGGGTCTGCAGCGCTTCGATCCCGTTGCCGGCGGTGTCGACATGATGGTCCCCGGCCAGCAGCATCCGGGCCAGATCACGATTCACCTCATTGTCGTCGACAACCAGAATGCGGAGGTTTCGCACCTCGATACCGGAAGTGCCGCCGGCGGCGGCACAGGATTGGGACGGGGCGGTGGAACAGGGCTGAAGGTGGAGGATAAAGTGAAAGGTGCTGCCGGAATCGGGGACGCTGTCCACCCACATGCCGCCCCCCATCAGATGAGTCAGTTGCCGGCAGATCGACAGTCCCAGACCGGTTCCGCCGTACTGTCTCGTATAGGAGCTGTCCACCTGTTCAAAACTGTTGAATATCTGCCGCAGTTTCTCAGCAACGATGCCGATACCGGTATCGGCGACGCTGAAATGCAGGGCGAGCATGTCGTCCTCTCTCTGCTCACTCACCGGCCTGACATCGATGATCACCGTCCCCCGGAAAGTGAACTTGATTGCATTGCCGACCAGATTGAGGAGGATCTGGTAGATACGGAGGTCGTCGCCGCTGAATTCAACCGGCAGATCCGGATCTATGACCACCTGAAGGTCGAGCCCCTTTTCCGCCGCCGGCACGCTCATAATGGAGACGATTTTCTGAAGGAGTTCGGGGAGATTGAAATGTCGGTTGTCGATCTGCAGCTGACTGGCCTCGATCTTGGAGAAATCGAGAATATCATTGAGAATACCGAGCAGGCTTTCAGCCGAGATCTTTACTGTCCCAAGGAAACGATGCACCTGTTCCTGATCCCGGGATTCCATGGCCAGACGAGATGGGTCATGCCGATAATCGCATTCATCGGGGTGCGGATCTCATGGCTCATGTTGGCGAGGAATTGACTCTTCGCCCGGTTGGCCGCTTCAGCCTTCTCCTTGGCATCCTGCAGATCGATGGTCCGCGCCTCGAGTTCCCTGGTGCGGTTCTCGACCTGCTCCTCGAGATAGGCATCGCGCTTCTCGATCTGATCGATCATGACGTTGAATCCGGAGGCGAGCATCGCCAATTCGTCATCGCCTTCCACCCGGGCTCGGACGTGATAATTGCGCTCCAGAGATATCTTCTGCGTTACTTCGGAGAGAATCCTGATCGGCTCAACGATGATCGGCAGCAAACGGGAGGACAGGGCCATCGCCAGAAGCAGGCCAAACAGCAGAACGCCACCCATTATTAGCGCTATCGTTATGATTTTATTGTTCATTTCCATCAGATCGATCTCGATCGACAACCGCCCGATCCGTTCATTATCGAGGATTATGGGTTGACTGAGTTCGGCGTGATCCGAATGAAATTGCAGCCCTGAGAAGGGGAGATCGGCTATTTTGTGTTTACCGAAGGTATCGGTTATTCCCGCCCGTCGGTATTCCGCATACAGCATGTCGTTTCTGCCGTATATGCGCCCTACGGTAACCGCCTCCTTGGCAACCAGTGAATGCAGGATGGTCTGCAGCGCGTTTGTGTCCTCAAATACCACTCCGGCTCGGCTGTTTTCGGTGATGACGTCGGCCAAGGTCTGGAGTTCATCACGAAGCTGCTTGTGGATAAAATGCCGCTGGATGACACACGAGGCAGAAGTCGCCAGGGTCACTGCAAGGGCGGATGCCAGCAGGACGATGAAGTACAGCTTGAAGCGGATGGGAAGCGAGGAAAACCGGTGGTTCATGCCATTCGCCTCATCGGATGGATGCGGCCAGGTCGAGCAGAGATGAATTGGCCCGTATCCCCTGCTGCTTCAGGATGGTATTATTGATGATGAAGGTGAGACGCTCCTGCTTCTGGACAAACTCTATCGCCCCTTTCATGTCGGCAAAGCCGGGGATGTCGCTGACTGTGACCACCGCTCCCCGGCTGAAGGCCGGCATCAGACGGCGAAGATTCGGTGTTTCGGACCTGCTGACATAAAGAAGATGACATTGCTCGATGTGATCGATGGAATCTATGAACACCACCCGGCTATCGCGTCCGCCGATCTTTTTCGTTTCTACTCCATCCAGGGCCATGCCGAAAGGGTTGTCTCCAAAGACACGGAAGGTGAACTCCGGCCTTTCCGGCGGAAAAGACCGGTCGGGCCAGATGATGAATCGGGCGAAGTTCACCAGAAAGGCCGCCTTGAGCTGATATTCCTGGTTTGGAGGTTCAGCCCGAAGGAGTCCGGCGCTGCCGGCCAGAATCAGCAGAAAGAGCAGAAGATTTCGTCTCTTGTTGAGGAGCACCGTTATTCTGTCCGGTTAAAGGTTCCACGTCACCTTGCAATAGACACTTCGCTCAATTTCGGTGGCCGGGGTGATCAGTTCGGCGATGTATTCCAGCTGGCTGCTGTTCAATAGATTCCGGCCGTCCGGCATGATCTCCAGATTTTTACGCGGTTTCCACACCAGATTGGCATCGAAGAGGAAATAGGACGGCACCGGGATCATTCTCCTGGCATAAAAATCTTCGCTGCTGCGGGCGAGTACCTCATCCACATACCGCAGCCAGCCGTTCAGCTGCCAATCCTCGGCAAGGTCGATCGCCGAACGGAGCGAGGCCTGATGGCTGGGATGATTGATCGAGGATATATTCGGAGTGGACTGCTGCCCCTGGTAATCCGGGGTTTCCGACAAGTCGAGTTCCTGCCAGGTGTAGGTGCCGATCAGCGACAGCCACGAATTGACTTGCCAGTTGACCGAAAGCTCGACGCCCTTCCCCGTGCCCTCGACAACGTTATCGAACATTTGATCATAGCTGTAAGGATTGCCGGTCGGCACGGTGGTGTATATTTCATCGTAGTCATTATAGTAGATCGCCGCATCGACGGAGAAATTGCTGTCGACCTACCAGCGATACCCCGTTTCATAGGCAATGAGGACTTCCGAGTCAAATTCGGGGTTGCTCACCAGCGATGCCGTTCCCGTGCCGGATGACGTCGGGAAGGCGGCGACCAGGACGGAACCGGTCCTTTCGATCATCGTCGGCGTGCGGACGGCGCGGCCGAGGCGGCCCACACTGAATGATCCACCCCGGGTTTCCACAGCATCCGGGCGCTGGGCTGCCATTCATCGCCGGTGAAGTCGTTATGCTCGAACTTGCTGCCGACGGTCAGCCACAGACGGTCGCGAAGGAGATTGATTTCGTCCTGCAGGAAGGCACTGTACAGTTCGCTGCTCTGGTCCGGTATCCACACCTGAAAGGTTCGTTCGAATTCGCCGTCGACATGGCGGAATCCAGTGCCCAGGGTCAGGTTGTTCCTGTCGCCGACCGCGGTCTCGAACTGCAGATCAAAATCGAGGGTAGTGAAATCCTGTGCATAATAGGACTCGGTCCGGTTGTTCTCATCGAAATAGGACTTGAAGGTCGGCACATCGCCGCCATCGAACCGGTGCCGCCAACTGCCGGTGAGATTGCCGCCGCTGGCGGTATAATCGCCGTGATCGATGGTGAGGTAGGGTGGGCCGTCAAGCCAGAAGGGGGATACGATCTGGTCGCCGTCGTTATCGAACACGTCTCCCTGAAAAGTCCACTCGTTCTGCGAGCCGACGATACCGTCGGTCCGGAACCCGGCCTGGAGGGTGTCCCAGCTGTCATAGGCGTCCTCGCCGCTGCCGGCCAGGACGTTGCTTCCCCGGTCATTGCCGGTGACATAGAGCCGGCCGAAGGCGGATTCACCGATGGTGCCGCCGTAGCGGGCTCCGGCCGTCACCTTCTCTTCATTGCCGAAACCGGTCCGGACCAAGGACCCCAGGGTCTCCTGACTTTTTCTGGTGATGATGTTGATAACGCCGTTCACCGCATTGGCCCCCCACAGGGTGCCGCCTGGTCCCCGGATCACCTCGATCCGGTCGATATCCTCGAGCATGGTGTTCTGCATATCCCAGAACGTGCCGCTGTAGGCCGGGATGTAAACCGAGCGGCCGTCGATCAGCACCAGCAGCTTATTGGAGGTGTAGCCGCCAAAGCCACGGGCGGCGATCGACCACTTGCTGGCGCTGATCCTTGCCACCTGGAGCCCCGGGGCCATGGCCAGGGCCTCGGGAATCGAAGTAACCCCGGAGCGGCGGATATCCTCCTGGCTGATCACGAATACCGCCGCCGCGGTATCGGCGAGGGTCTGCGGTTTTTTCGCTACCGAGGTCACGGTAATCTGCATCAGCTGGGCCAGACCCATGTCCAGATACCTGTTGTCCCCGTCGGCAGCGGTCGACGGCGCGGGGTTGATAACCTGCAGCGCCAGCACGGCCTGGGCGGAAAGTATGAGTATATGGTTCCGGATTGAATTACCGGAAAACGCGAAGGTGCGATTCATTGCAGAAAACCCAAAATGGCATCGGAAAACTTGAATACATTAAATATTTCCAGCCAATCGGCTACTAACGTACGTATCGCCTGACTGTCAAACGCCCATTGTCAGTATCAGGAGAATTCCCGGCCACCAGCCGATGAATTGAGGATATCACCGGATATTGCGCCGCAGGCGGACGACATCACCCTGATAATCATGCGATGCCAGGGCGCCTGAGCAACATTCCGGCAGATATCGTTCCGGCAGGAAGACAGGGAGCAGGCCGTGACCGGTAATTGGGATCGGTTCACCAGAGAGGATGCGTTTTCATCATGGCTGGGGACGGGATGGTACCGGAAACGTCAGTCTTTATTTTTCGCCTGCATTATTTCATACACATCAGGGTACAGTTTTTCCATACAATCAGGACATATTCCATGCGTAAAGGTCGCATCGGAGTGGTTCTTGATATACGTTTCGATCTGGTTCCAGTAGCCCTTGTCGTCCCGGATCTTCTTGCACGAGGCGCAGATCGGCAACAGCCCACTCAGCGTCTTGATGTTGGCCAACGCTTCCTGGAGTTCCTCGATAAGCTTCTCCCGCTCCCGTTCCAGCCTTTTCCGGCGATCGATATTGCGGGCCACCGTGATGCCGGCGATGATGCCCCCCGTCGCATCCCGCAATGGCGATGCGGTGATCTCGAAACAGGAGCTGCCGCCGGCGGCGGGTTTGACCATTTCATGGCTGTGAATCCGGCCATCGTTGAAGGAGGTCAAGACCGGGCAGTGAATACAGGGGGCGGTGGTGTCCCCATACGCCTGGTAGCATTTCTCTCCCCGGTGGTCACCGAAATACGAAATATGTATCTGGTTCTGATAGAGGATCGTCAGGTCTCGACCATGAATGCCGATGCCGTCGCCGATTGCGGCGATGATCGACTCGGTCTTCGCCTTTTCTTCTTCCAGCCGCTCATTCGACTCCCGCAGTTTTGTCTGGGTGACGAGCAGTTCCTGGTTCTGATGATAGGCATTTTCATAGGTCGAGAGCAGGAGATCGAGGATCTGCAGACGTTCGGCGCTGATCCGATAGGTATGGCCGGAGAAGAAGACCTCCTCCGATCCCGTTGCCGTTTTCGCGGTCTCGCGCAGTTGCCGGTTGGCGATGAGGTATTCGATCCGGGAAATGATAAACTTCTCGTCGTAGGGCTTGGTGATGAAGTTGTTGGCTCCGGCCTCGAGACCATTGATGACGTCGGTCGGTTCCGACAACGCGGTGACCAGGATGACCGGCAGATCCTTCAACCGCTGGTCGGCCCTGATCCGGCGGCAGAGTTCATAGCCGTCCATCTCGGGCATCACGATATCGGTGACGACAATATCCGGCAGGCGGTTCTCCAGAAAGTGCAGGGCCTCTTCGCCATTAGCCGCCAGCGAGACCTGAAAGTCCTTTTTTTCCAGGATATAGCGCAGATGTTCGGCCTGCGTCCGGCTGTCCTCGACAATCAGAATGTCCAGATGATTTCCTGCCGCCGTCGTATTCATACACTATCGCCGCCCCTGTTTTCATTATTGATCCCGGGCATGACAATATTCGTCAGTACCCCGGCTATCCGGTCCGCGGGCAATACATAGCGCGCCGCTTCGAGCTTAACCGCTTCCCCCGGCATGCCGTACACTGCCGAACTCTGCTCGTCCTGGGCGATGGTGACGGCCCCTCGGTCCTTCATCAGCCTCAGTTCCGCCGAGCCATCCCTCCCCATCCCGGTCAGCAGCACCCCGACCCCATTCCTGCCGAAAGTCTCCGCCACCGACCGGAAAAGATAGGAGACGGAGGGACGGAGGCCGTTTTCCGGGGCGTCGTGCGTGCAGCAGATCCTGCCGCCCGCATCCATTTTCATCTGGGCACCGTCCGGGGCGACATAGACATGGCCGGGACGGGTCATGCTGCCATGGAACGGCACATGCACCGGCAGGGAAGATGTCTGGCCCAACCACTCGACAAAGCCGCGGATAAACCCCTCGGCCATGTGCTGGACGATCACGATGGGAGAGGGAAAATCCTTCGGCAGGGACGCCAGCAACTTTTCGATCACCGGAGGGCCACCGGTCGACGCCCCGATCGCCACGACCTTCACCGCGAAAGGGCGGCAGATGGGGTCCACCTCGGGCGCCGGCTGTGGCCGCCGCCGTTCGGCGGTTCGGACCCAACGCCGGACCACCTTGATCTCCGACATCAGTTTGACGGTCGCGATCAGACTTCTGGCATTCCGCTCGTGGTCGGGGTGGCCGATGCCCTGCGGCTTCTGCAGAACGGTGAGGGCCCCGGTCTCGATTGCCCGGAACGAGGTTTCCAACTCCCGCATATCGTAGCTGGCGGTGACGATGACGATGGGAACGGGTTGGGTTTCCATGATGATCCGCGACGCCTCGAACCCATCCATCACCGGCATATGGATATCCATGGTGATGAGATCCGGCCTGTCGCGGGCCACGAACTCCACCGCCTCCCCGCCGTTGACGGCCGAGCCGATGACCTCGATGCCGGGATCGGCATTCAGGATGTGCATCAACAGTTCCCGGGCAACGGGGGAATCGTCGACAACAAGGACCCTGATCATACCAGTCTCCCGATGACTTCCAGCAGGTTGCTCTGATCAAAACTGCTCTTGACGATGTAGGCGCTAGCCCCGACATCTATCCCCCGCTCCCGGTCCTCGCGGGACTCAAGCGCCGTCACCAGCACCACCGGCAGATCGGCGAGTTTCTTATCCGAACGGATCCTGGCGGTCAGGTCGAACCCGTCCATCCTCGGCATTTCGACATCGGACACCACGATATCGAACTCCCGGCTTCTCAAGGCGGCGATCGCCTCGACCCCGTCGACCACCGCCTGGACCTCATATCCGGCTGATTCAATGATGTTTTTCATCAACATTCTAGCCGTGATCGAATCCTCCACCACCAGGACGGAGCTGCTTTGCACCGGTGCTTCCGCAGACCCCGCAATAATCGACGGCACCTTTTTCACCGCGGTCTTCAGCAGGTCCGGGACATTGAGGAGCGGTACCACCCTGCCGTTGCCGATGACGGTCGCCCCCATGATATTACGGACCCGGGGGAGCTGCCGGCCGAGCGGTTTCACCAGCACCTCCTGTTCGCCCAGGATCTCGTCGACCATGAACGCCATGCGCTTCTCGGCCGCACCGACCACCGCTACCTGCACGAACGGGCCGTCAACCGGCTGCCGTGCGGCAGCCACCTTCAGTTCGAGCACATCCCCAAGCCTGACCATGGCGATCGGCCGTCCATCGACCACCAGCGTTTCGCGGTTCTCAACCGTCTGCACCTCCTCCCACCTGGATCTCGCCACCCGCTCGACATTGGTGGCCGGCAGGACAAACAGCTGTTCCGCCACCCTGACGAGGACGCCTCGAAACGTCGCCAGAGTGAGCGGCACGACCAGGCGAAAGGTCGTCCCCTCATCCCTCCTGGTATGAACAGATACCGTGCCGTTGAGCTTCTCCACCTTCTCCCCGACGATGGCCAGCCCAAGTCCCCTGCCGGACAGATCGGTGATGAGGGGGCTGGTCGTCACACCCGACTGGAACATCAGCTGCAGCGCCTCCCGATCGTCGAGGGCAGCTACCGCTTCCGGCGAGATCTTCGCCTGTTTGACGGCGGCGGAGACAATTTGTGCAATATCAATCCCTCTCCCATCGTCGGCCACCGTGATCTCGATCTTGCCATCGTGAGACGCGACCTCGATCCTGATGGTGCCATGGGCCGGTTTGTTCTTTTTCTCCCGCTCCGCGGGGGATTCAATGCCATGGTCCAGACAGTTCCGCACCAGATGGACGAGCGGATCCTTGAGCTCCTGCAGAATCCGCCTGTCCACCTCGATATCGCCGCCATCGGTCGTCACTTCCGCCTTTTTCCCTGCCGTGCGGACGAGGTCGCGCACCAATCGGGGGAACATCTCGAACATTGACGAAAACGGCAACATCAATGTCTTTTTCATATCGTCCAGCAGCGTGTCGATCAGGGAGGCGGAGGCCCGATGATCGTCTTCAGCAGCCCTGACCAACGCCGTCAGCCTGGCGCCGAACGAGGGAATGAAATATTCCGTCGATATCTGGCCGGAACCGGCGCGAGTCCGGGGAGTCGCGAAGGAAAGGTCCCGTTGCCGCTCTTTTTTCCATGAGTCGAACCGATGTTTCAGATCCCGCAATTCCCCCATACGCTGCGTGGTGGCGATCTTGACCGCGATCATCTCTTCCGCCTGGAGCAGGAGGGCGTCGAGCGCGGCGGTGGAGATCCTGACCGTCTCCGTCACAGATGCCGCCGGCCCGCTGACGACCCCCTGATCCGGCGATTCGGCGACATCCGGAGCGATCGTCTGGTTGCGGGGATCCACCCTCTCCGTCTCCGCAATTGGCGGGTCTGCCGAATCGACCGCTACGCGCTTATCCGCTACCGCGGATGCTGCAGGTTCCTGCCCGGGTATCAGGCCGTCTAGCCGATGGATGAGGTCGTTGATAACCGTTCTCTCGGTCGCCGGCGACTTTCCGCCATCGACCAGCCGGAAACAGAAATCGACCGTTTGAAGGAGCAGGTCGCTGGCCTGCGGCGACAGCGACATGCGGCCGTTTTTCAGCGCCGAAAAAACACTTTCCACGGCCTGGCAGAGAGAAACGATATCAGCCAGGTTCACCGATCGGGCGGCGCCCTTGAGGCTATGAACCTCCCGGTACATGATCTCGATGGATTCGGGCGGATTATCCGCAACGCCTTTCTCCATCTTTGTGAGTTCGGCTGAAATCACACCGAGATGCTCCCGGGCCTCCACCTTGAACATGGCGAGCAATCTTTCTAAAAATTCAGCATCCCTGGTGACCATGGCAGACCTCACTCCCTCCGCATTCCCCGCCCAGTATCGCTCATATCTTGAAGCGCGACACCATCTCCTTGAGTTTCTGTCCGATTTCGTTCAAGGAATGCGCGGCCTGTTCGGCCTGTTTGGTCCCCAGCACATTCTGCTGGGTTGCCTGTTTGATATTCTCCATCGCTATTGCCACCTGTTCCATGCCGGCCAACTGCTGCTGACTGGATACGGCAATCTGCTCCGCCGCCTGGGCGGCCTCGCTGATGCTCTCCGCCAGCTTCCGGATCGATTCCCCGGACTCGGCCGTCTGCTTCACCCCTCCTTCCACCGCCTTGCTTACCTGCTCCGCGGCCAGCACCGATTTCCCGGTCGCCTTCTGGATATCCCCGAGAATTTTCCGCACCTGTTCCGTCGCCTGTTTCGATTGATCCGCCAGGCTCTTGATCTCCTGGGCCACCACCGCGAAACCCTTGCCGTGTTCGCCGGCCTTCGAGGCCTCGATCGCCGCGTTCACCGCCAGGAGATTGGACTGCTGCGCCAGGTCGGTGACGACGGTGATGATCTCGCCGATGGCCTGGATCTGCTCGCTCAGCATGACGACGCTCTCGGCAACGGTCTCCATCAACTCCTTGATATGGTTGATGCCGTCCATCGTCTCCGATACCGTCGAGTACCCCTGTTCGGCAACATGCACCGATTTCTGCGCGTTTTCCGAAACCCCCCGCGATTTCTTCGAGGACAACAGCGCCATCTGCTTGATTTGTTCCACCGTCGCCGTCGTCTCGGTTACCGATGCCGCCGTCTCGGACATCCCCGCTGCGATCTGGGTCGTCGATGTCAGGATCTCGCTCGCCGACGATGCCAGGACGTTGACACCGTCGCAGACATCCTCATTGATCCGCCGGAAATTGTCCAACATGCTGGCAAAGGCGTTCCTCAGGATGTCCTTGTCCGAAACGGGGGTAACGACCACGGTCAGATCGCCTTCCGAGACCTGTTTGGACACGGCCGCCATCTCCTGGAGATACCCGGTCATATCGGCGAAGGCGTTTCCCAGCACATCCCGGTCCGAAACGGGCCTGACCGCCACCGTCAGGTCACCTCCGGCGATCTGACGGGATATGGCGGCCATCTCCTGCAGATACCGGACCATCGTCGCGAACGCCTGGGTCAGGCTCCCCACCTCGTCCTGCCGGTCGTTGCCCCGGATCGCCACCTCGAGATCCCCCGAGGCGATCCGTTGGGCCGCAGTCGTGATCTCCCGCAGCGGGTTGGCGATGATTCGGCTCAGATAGAGGGCGATAACCAAACTGAGGACGAAGACGAGGATGCTGATGCCGATAAAGGTCCGTGACAACCGCTTCGCCCGGGCGTTCTCCGCGGCGACACGCTCCTTGGCCTTGACGATGGCGCTGTTTCCCAGTTCGACGGCGATCGTCCGCACCAGGTTGTACATTTTGTCCTGCACCGTGGTGTCGAGATTTTGCGCTTCGATCGACTTTTCTTCATAGATCAGGGCGATCTGCTGGTCCCTCACCCTCCGGTACTCCGCCAGGGCGGTGACCAGCTCATCAAATTGCTGCGATTCCCGAGGGCGGCCCTGCAACGATGTCGCGACCAGCTTGAGCCCCTCCTCCACCTCCCTGGTCCTGGTGACGATATCCCGTTCGAGTTCCTGCTGCCGGGCCTTGTCCCGGGTCATCATCATCTCGAGGAGCTGGGCATGGGCCCGATTCTGCGACGACCGCAACTTGAGCAATTCGATCGAGGGCAGAAAATCGTCATGAAACAGGCTCTCCTGCGACCGATGGACCGCGGTCAAGCCGAGGTAGGCCGCGGTGATCACCACCAGCATGAACACGATCATCAGGCCGAAACTGAGAAAAAGTTTTGTGCGCGTCGCCAGATCAACAAACCATTTCATATCTTCTCCCTGTACTCATATATCCTGGTGGACCATAATTTTTCCGTCGGCCAGTATCCGGGCCGCATCAAGGATTACCAGCCGCTCCACGGTCACTCCGTGCAGGAATTCCTCTTGGATGCCGGTGAGCGTGGGCAGGGGAGGGCCGATGGCGCTGACCGCGATGGCCCGCACCCCGAGGATCGCATCGGCCAGGATGCCGAACTCCATCGTCTCGTTGCCGATGATGATGACCTTGTTGAGATCACTAACCCCCTTCTCGGGCAAATCAAAGAACTTCTTGAGATCGACGACCGAAAGGATCCGCCCCCGCACATTGATCAGGCCGAGGACAAAGGCCGGAACCCCGGGCAGAGGGGTGTAGTCGTGGAGCGGATAAACCTCGCGGATGTGGTGCGATTCGATGCCGTAATGCTCGTGCGCCAGCAGGAATTCGACGACCTCGAGGGTGTCGGCCACCGCCTCCTTTTCCTCCTCGTGCGCCAACTGCGCGGCCCTTCGCTGCAGGATCCGCCGCCTCTCCTCCGGAGTCGGCGCATACCCGCTATCGATCGCCACCCCCACCGCATCGATCTTGCGATGGATCTCGTCCCAGTCAAACCTCCCCGTACCCATTCATTCACCCCCGACCTTCAAGACCCTGCATCGCCTGGATCAGTTCGATCAATCTGCCGGCACTCATACCTTCGGCCTCCGGCGGCACCTCGTCGTGGCCCAACCCCTGCAGCAGCGAACATGCCTTGGCCAGGTGCTTGCCCGCTTCCCGGTGCCGGCCCTGGCCCTGCAGCAGATGGCCCAGGGCGAAATGGGCGATCGCAAACTCCTGATCGATATACAGCGCCCGCTGCAGTACCACCACGGCCTCGCCCGTCCTCCCCATCTCCTGCAGAATGGTCGCCTGGAGATAGTACAACGCCGGATTGAGTTTGTCGGCCGGTATTACCGCCTCGCATACCGCCAGCGCCTCCGCCAGCCTGCCCTGGTCGGCCAACCGTCTCGCCTGCTGCGGCGATGGGCCGCCATCGCCGGCGGCCGTGACCGGGACCTGCGGCTTCTTTTTCGGCCGGACCGGTCGGGCAGTTCCGGGAGCCTTCCCGCTGCCGCCCAGGGCCGCCGGTTTCGGTCTCGCCACGGCCATCGCCGGCAGGGTCGCCGGTCGCGGGATGACGTCTTCCGTCATCGCTCCTTTGCGGTAGAGCACGGCCCCCGGAAAACGGACCGGATGGAGGAGAGGCGGCGCGACGGTGCCGGGGACCTCGACCGGGCTGACCACCAGCCAGCCGCCGTCGACCAGGCAGCGGGAGAGGTTGCGGATCACCGCATCGGCTCGGTCGCGCGAGAAATAGATCAAGACGTTGCGACAGAAGATGATATCCATCGCATTGGTGGCGTTGATGATCGCCGGATAGGGATCTTCGGCGAGATTGAGGCAGGAAAAAGTGACCATCCGCTTGATGCGAGGGTTGATCTCAAATTTGTCTGCCCGTTGTTTGAAACAGCCCTCCTTGACCCACCGCGGCGTATCGCGGAAGGACCACTCGCCATATATCCCTTCGTCCGCCTTTTTCAGGGATAAAGGGGAGATATCCGTGGCCAGGATGGAAATTATCCAGTCCTTCAGGTCGGGAATCATCCTGGTCAGGAGGATTGCCAGCGAATACGGCTCTTCACCGGAGGAGCAGGCGGCGCTCCAGATCCGGAGATGCTGGTCCCGGCCCCGGCGGGACTCGATGATGGCGGGCAGCACCTGGGTTTCGAGGATGTCGAAGACCCGGCGATCGCGGAAAAAATAGGTCTCGCCGACGGTGAGGTGGCTGGCCAGGGTTTCGATCTGGCGACGCGACAGGGCCGTGGCAAGCAGCCACTCGATACATGAATCGATCGTACTGAAGCCGAATTCTCCGGCGGCGGAGCCGACCCCCCTTTCCAGATCACCCAGGCGCTCGGGGGGGAAATGCAGTCCCAGGCAGGTTTCAACAAAGCCGCTGAGTTGAGCCAGCAGAGCGGACCGCGATCCTGCCGCACCGGTTGTGTGAGAGCTCAGGCCGCGCACACGCTTATGCTTCCCGGGCGTCCGGCATCGGCATCCCTGCTGCCAGCAGTTGCTCTATCTCGGCATCCTCCTCCGATGAGAGGAAACTATCGAGATCGTAAATATAGATAATCCCTTCCCCTATCCCGGTTATTCCATCGAGATATTCAATGCCGGGATAGACCTGATCCGGCGGGACAATGTCCTCCCTGCTGAATTCCTTCACCCCGAGGACATCATCAACGACCATGACGACCGGGCGGTTCGCCGTGCGGGCGATGACCATCCGATCGGCAGGCGCCGTCTCGATCGCAGGCAAACGGAACAACCGGCGGATATTCAACACCGGCAGAATCCGGCCCTGCACGTTTACCAGGCCCAGGACGATCTCCGGGGCCTGCGGCACGGGACTGATTTCCACGGCAGGCACAATCCGGTCAATTTTCGATATCTCCAGCGCACAATGCAAACCGGCCAGTGCGAACACCAGCAGCCTTTCCACTCCGCTCATGCCGACCCTCTCATCTCTCATCCTCCCGACCAGGGATACGTCGAAGCCCGTGTTGCTACCAACGTCATTCGATCTCGAGTCAGTACTGTCACAATCTTCGGTCGTTCGGCAGTATAGCGAGCCGTGGCCTTGTGTTGGGAATTCGGCGACAGTTCCATACAACAATTGTCCAGATATTACGGGAAAAATAAAGATAAATTTGAGTCGGAGAGATTTTCACCCCTCCTGGCACGGAATCCTGAAAATGCCGCAGGATCGGAGGCCGCCGGCCCCGCCTGCTGTCCAGAAAAGTGGCTGACAACCGGACCGCAGCGGCATGATGTGGTTTTGGGGCTTCCAGCATCACCGGCGACGCATGGAAACCGGTGATATCGACACCGGGCTTCAGGCCGTTCTGCCCTCCAGGGTGATGATGAACTCGGAGCCGATCCCCTCCTGACTGCGGACATCGATGGTGCCGCCATGGGCCTGGACAATGTGTTTGACGATGGCCAGACCGAGTCCGGTCCCGCCCTCCGCCCTGCTCCTTGCCTGGTCGCTGCGATAGAAGCGCTCGAACAGCCGCGGCAGGTGCTTCGGGGCAATGCCGCAGCCGGTATCCCTGACCGCAATCGCCACCTGCGGAATCCCGCCTTCACCTGCACTCGAGGCGGCTGCAACCGAAACCACCTCACCGCTCCGGCTGTACCGGATGGCGTTGACCACCAGGTTGACGATCGCCTGTTCGAGCAGGGTGTCGTTCATCGTCGCCAGGATCCCCTCCGGACAGTCGACGACGAGGCCGACTCCGGCCTTTTCCGCCTCGATCCGGCAGGTCTGGACCGCGGCCTCGAGAACCTTGCCGAGCGGTCCCTCGCGGAGATCTATCCCGCCGGCTCTCGACTCCTGCTCGATCCTCGACAGGGCCAGCAGGTCGTCGATAATCGCGTTCAACCTCTCGGACTGGCGCAACACCGTCTGCAGGAACGAGACCGCGACGTCCCGGTTATCGATGGCCCCGTCGAGCAAGGTCTCGACATAGCCGCGGATCGAGGTGATCGGCGTCCGCAGCTCGTGCGAGACGTTGGCGACGAAGTCCCGGCGGATAGTCTCCAGCCGCCGCAACTTGGTGACGTCGTTGATCACCGCCAACGCCCCGACTTCCTTCGCCCTGCCGGCATGAAGGCTGACGATGCGGACCTGCAGCAGCTTTTCCCCTTCCCGGTCACGAAAGACGATCTCGTTCTCCACCGGTTCGCCGGAGGACAATACCCCGCCGATCTGGTCCTGCAGCTCGATGTTGCGGACCACGGCCTGCAGAAACTTTCCGGGTGCCTCCCCGGCATCGACCCCGAGCAGGCGGGCGGCGGCGGCATTGATGCCGATCACCCGTTCGTCCTTGTCGATCGCGACAACCGCTTCGATCATGCTCGAAAAAACGGCATCGAGCTGTTTCCTGTGGGTTTCGATGGTCGTGATCTTGTCATCGAGCATCTCCGCCATCCGATCCATCGACGCGGCGAAGGAGACCACCTCGAGCGAGGCCGAGTCGGGAAGGGACATCTGCATCTTGCGGCTGAAATCTCCCCGGGCGAAGTCCTCGGCATTTTGTTTCATTCCCTCGAAGGGACGACTGATCCGGCGCGAAATGAGGAGAACAATCAATCCGGCGACGACGATGACGACGATCGAACCGAGGCCGATCCGCATCTGGATTGCCGCCAGGGCGCGATCGATGGAGGTCACCGGCACCGCCAGGCGCAGCACGGCATCGACCGTGGCTGCTCCCGTGGTTGCATGGCGTATGGGAATGGCGACATAGAGCATCGACTCGTTGAGGGTCCGGCTGAAGCGCAGCGATTGCCCTGTGCCGCCGGCCAACGCCGTGACGATTTCCGGCCGCTTCAGATGATTCTCCATCGACTCCGGCCTCTCGTTGGAATCGGCAAGGATTCTGCCGTCGGGGGAGATGACGGTAATCCTGGTCACCGATTCCCGCCCGACCTGGACGCAGAATGAACGGAGCTCCGACGGGTCGGCGAGCAGTCTTTCGACCCTGGCCCTTACCAAGCCGGCCCGGGCCATCAGGTCGGCCTCGACATGAGCGAGAAAAAAATCCTGGATGCTGGCGGATGCATACCAGGTGACGGCAACGATGCACAGCAGGATGGCTGCCAGGAAGGACGGAAATATATGCCATACGAGTTTTTTCTGTCTCATCTCATCTGTCCCCACTCCGCGTTGACTTGAAACGATAGCCGATACCGCGGACGGTCTCGATGCTCTCACCGGCCTCGCCGAGCTTTTTGCGCAGGCCGTAAATCTGCACGTCGATGGCCCTCGGAGTGATCAAAAAATCATAGCCGCGGACAGTATCGATGATCTGCTGCCGGCTGAAGACCCAACCCGGTTTCGCCGCCAGGAGCGAGAGGATGCCGAACTCAGTCATCGTCAGGCTCAATAATTCTCCATCCAGGCGGACTTCATGCCGGCCCTGGTCGATCTCGATGCCGGCCCCGGTGATTATGGTGTGCCGTTCGTTCTCCCCTTCCTTTGCCTGGCCGCGTCTGAGAACCGCCTTGACCCGGGCGATGAGGACCTTGGGGCTGAAGGGCTTGGTGATATAGTCATCGGCACCGGCCTCGAGACCGGCGACCACATCCTCTTCCTCGCCCTTGGCGGTCAGCATCAGAATCGGCACCGCCGCCCGGTGCGGCAACCCGCTTTTCCTGACGGCGGCGCAGACCTCGATTCCGCTCATCCCCGGCAGCATCAGGTCGAGCAGGATGCAGTCGACCTCATCACGCTCCAGGCTGGCCAGCGCCTCCTCGCCGGAATCAGCACAGCCGACGTGGAAACCGGCCTTGATCAGATTGTAACTCACCAACTGCTGGATATCGGCATCGTCTTCAACAACGAGAATATACGGTTTTGCCATGTTCCTGAATGTTCCTCTCTTGCTTCTGCGTGCTCCGACCTCCCCGAGGAGTGCGTCACCCGTCGGGGACCACCACCGATATGGCCGCCAGCGGGACATCCCCGTAGCGGTCTCTTGCCCTTGCGTCTCCAAATGTGCTGCATTTTCCCCCCTGCCCGCAAGCTCAATCGCCCCCTTAACCAAAATCTAACGAAGTCCTGATCGCAACGAAACATAAAGTCTTTACGTTATCTCCAACATCAAGGACGGCTCCCATGGCGGACACCACCTCGACCTCACTCAGGAATGACGATCGATGACCACCCATTACACCTTTCATCACGCGCTGATCAAGCTCAACAAGATGGTCCTCAAGATGAGCGCCATGGCCGAGGACCGGGTCCGCAAGGCGGCCACGATCATCAAGACCCGCGATCTCGACCTCATCCAATCGCTGGTCCTCTCCGATTATGAAGTCGACGAGATGGAAATGGAGGTGGAAGAGGAATGCCTCAAGATCCTGGCCCTGCACCAGCCGGTGGCCAGCGACCTCCGTTTCATCATCATGGTGATCAAGATCAACAGCGAGATCGAGCGCATTGCCGATCTTGCCGTCAACGTGGCGATGCGCATGCAGGGAATCCTCAAGAGCCCGCACCGCGTCCCCACCCCCTATGATTATACCGAGATGGCGGAAAAGGTCATCACCATGCTGAAGATGAGCATCGACGCGATGACCACTCGCGACGTCAGACTGGCCCGCACTGTCTTCATGCTCGATGACGAGGTCGACGCCATGCGCCTCGACGCCTACCTCAAGGTCAAGGACATGATCCGCAAACACCCGGAACACCCCGGCCAGCTGATCAACAGCTACCTGATCGCCCGCCACCTCGAACGGATCGGCGACCGGGCCACCAATATCGCCGAGGAGGTCATCTACCTGGTCGAAGGCGAGATCGTCCGCTGCCAGTGAGGCCGCCGAAGAAAGGGTAACCATACAACCGCATCGACATTACCGTAACCGACTGCTGAGACAACCATGGATTTTCCTTATCTGCTCCTCCTACTCCTGCTCCTCGCCATCGGTGCCTACGTTTTCGGCACCAGGAAAGCCATGGCAGTGGCAAACGCCGGGGGCGGGATCCGCAGTCTTCATTCGCTGCCCAGTCACTATGGGGCGCTGACGGTTGTCGCCGCCGTCCTGCCGGCATTCTGCATCGCCATCCTGTGGCAGGCAGTCGAGCCTTCGGTGCTCACCGGCCTGCTCAGGGCCGGCCTGCCGCCGGAGACTCAGGGGCTCTCCGCCAGCGAGTTCAGCCTCATCATCAACGACATCAAAAACGTCGTCGCCGGCAACTTTACCCCCGGCGCCGATCAGACGGCGATCCTCGAGGCGGCGGAGCGGTATATCGAGCTGCAGGACATATCCGACCAGTTGCTCACCGGGATCGTCCTGCTGCTGGCAGCGGTCTCGACGGCGCTCGTCTATCGCCGCATCACCGTCCGCCTCAGGGCCAGGAATATCGTCGAAGGGGTGCTGAAGGCGCTGCTGATCCTCTGTTCGGCCTTCGCCATCTTCACCACCATCGGCATCGTCCTGTCGGTGCTGTTCGAGGCCATCCGCTTCTTCAAGATCGTGCCGGCCCACCATTTCCTCTTCGGTCTCGACTGGAGCCCGCAGATGGCGATCCGCGCCGACCAGACCGGTTCCTCCGGGGCCTTCGGCGCCGTCCCGGTCTTCGCCGGGACCATGCTCATCGCCCTGATCGCGATGATCGTCGCGATCCCGATCGGCCTGCTGTCCGCCATCTTTCTCTCGGAATACGCCAGCGAACGCCTGCGCACCATCGCCAAACCGCTGCTGGAGATCCTCGCCGGCATCCCGACGGTGGTCTACGGTTTTTTCGCCGCCCTGACCGTCGCCCCGTTGATCCGTGACCTCGGCCTCCACTTCAATCTCCCGGTTTCCTCCGAGAGCGCCCTGGCGGCCGGGCTGGTCATGGGCATCATGATCATCCCCTTCGTCTCGTCGCTGTCCGAGGATGTGCTTCACGCCGTGCCGCAATCGCTGCGCGACGGCTCGCTGGCCCTGGGGGCGACCCGGTTCGAGACGGTGAAAAACGTCATCGTCCCGGCCGCCCTGCCCGGCATCGTCGGCGGCGTCCTGCTGGCCGTGTCCCGAGCTATCGGCGAGACGATGATCGTCGTCATGGCCGCCGGACTGTCGGCCAACCTGACCGCCAATCCGTTCAAGGCGGTGACCACGGTCACGGTGCAGATCGTCACCCTGCTGGTCGGCGACCAGGAATTCGACAGCCCGAAGACGCTGGCGGCCTTTGCCCTGGGTCTGGTGCTGTTCTTCTTCACCCTCTTCCTCAACTTCATCGCCCTGCGGGTGGTGCAGAAATACCGTGAACAGTATGAGTAGAAGCGAGCGTCCACCCATCGGCGAAACACCCCAACGATCGCTCACCGAAAAGATCGGCAAGGATCTGCCGCGCCGTTATCGGGCCGAAAAACGATTCCGGCGCCTCGGACTGGCGGCGGTCATCGTGGCCCTGTCGTTCCTGGTCTTCCTCTTCGGTTCAATCATCGGCAGCGGCTACACCGCCTTCAGGCAGACGTACATCGAGTTGTCGGTGACCTTCGACGAGGCGGCCTTCGCCAGCGAGAACCTCGCCGCCGCCGATTTTCCCGGCCTCGTCAAGCAGTCGCTGCGCTCGATGTTCCCGGAGGTCAGGGAGCGCTCGGCGCTGAAGCAGCTCTACAGGATCGTCAGTCCCTCGGCCGCCTACACCCTGCAGGACATGGTCGCCCGGAATCCCAACCTGATCGGCAGCACTCAGAAGATCTGGGTCCTGGCCGACGACGACGTCGACATGCTGCTCAAGGGCCAGATCAGCAGTGAAGGGGAAGAGGCCAACCGCCGTCTGAAGGACAACCAGCTCGCCTGGATCACGTCCCTCCGGGAACAGGGCCGGATCGAGACCCGTTTCAACACCACCTTCTTCACCGCCGGCGATTCCCGCGAGCCCGAACAGGCCGGTATCCGGGGGGCGGTCATGGGGTCGTTCTTCTCGTTGCTCATCACCCTGCTCCTCTCCTTTCCGATCGGCGTCATGGCGGCCATTTACCTCGAGGAGTTCGCCCCGGATAATCTCTGGACCAATATCATCGAGGTCAATATCAACAACCTCGCCGCGGTGCCGTCGATCATCTTCGGCCTGCTCGGCCTGGCCATCTTCATCAACTTTTTCGGCATGCCCCGCTCGACCCCGATCGTCGGCGGCCTGGTGCTGACCCTGATGACCCTGCCGGTGATCATCATCGCCAGCCGCGCCTCGCTGAAGTCGGTGCCGCCGTCGATTCGCGAGGCAGCGCTGGGCATCGGCTCCTCGAAGATGCAGACGGTCATCCATCACGTCCTGCCGCTGGCCCTGCCCGGCATGCTGACCGGGACCATCATCGGCATGGCGCGAGCGCTGGGCGACACCGCGCCGCTGTTGATGATCGGCATGATCGCCTTCATCGTCGACATCCCAGGCGGCGTCACCGATCCGGCCACCGCCCTGCCGGTGCAGATCTTCCTCTGGGCCGATAGTCCGGAGCGGGCCTTCACCGAGAAGACCTCGGCGGCGATCATGGTCCTGCTCGCCTTTCTGATCATCATGAACGCCGCAGCGGTAATCCTGAGGAAAAAATTCGAGATCAAGTGGTAACACATCACCCCACTTCAATCCAATGCCCGCTATTACACCAATACCAGCAGTATTCATCCACAACACAAGGAGAACGCAATGAAAGCACGGAGCATCTTTCTGGCCAGCGCCCTGACCATGACCCTGATCAGCACCGGCACCGCCATGGCGGCCCGCGACTCGATCGCCATCGTCGGTTCGTCCACCGTCTACCCCTTCGCCACCGTCGTCGCCGAGCAGTTCGGCAAGGGCTCCAACTTCAAGACCCCCAAGATCGAGTCGACCGGCACCGGCGGCGGCTTCAAGCTGTTCTGCGGCGGCGTCGGCGTCAGCTACCCGGATATCACCAATGCGTCCCGGGCGATCAAGGATTCCGAGAAAGAG
>JROS01000039.1:193105-193865 GCA_000769715.1 Desulfobulbus sp. Tol-SR | reverse complement strand
AAACCCAATTTCGGCCTGCGTTGATTTTATCTGTTTTGTGTTTTTAAATTGACTAGCATAAGCGTCATTATGTATAATCAAGGGCATGAGAGATGCCAACTTTTTCACCAAACCGGTCGACAAATGGCAGCGCAAGTACGAAGCGCTACGGGCTTCATTTGTCGAGCGACTTCCCGACCACATTGTTGCCGAACGTTTCGGGTTGAGCGTCGGCTATCTCCGTGTTCTCAGGCATCAGTTCCGTCATGAAAAGATCGACTTCTCGGAAGCAGTGGCCGAAGGCAGTCGCCCGCGACGGAGAATCGATGCCGCGACCCGGCAGAAAATTGTTGCATGGCGGCAGCGCGAACTCTCGGCCGGCGATATCGCCCAACTGCTCCACCAGGAGGCGGTAGACATTTCCGTGCGCACCATCGAACGTATCCTGGCGGAAGAAGGATTTAAAAAGCTTCCGCGACGAACCCAGCTGAAGATCGGCAGGACCATTGGAGGGGCGGAGGTGCCGGAAGTTGCCACACCAGTTGCAATCGAACGACTCGAGGGGCAACGGTTCGAATCCGCCGGCGCCGGGGTGTTTCTCTTCGCTCCATTCATTGCCCAACTCAATCTTGATGCCGTTATCAAGGAGGCCAAGCTTCCGGAGAGCAAGAGCCTTTCCGCAACCAACTACCTCTTCTCCATTCTGGCCTTGAAGCTTCTCGGTACCGAGCGCTACGCCCATGTCGACGGGCACGTTTTCGATCCGGGGCTGGGCCTCTTC
>JROS01000039.1:0-192984 GCA_000769715.1 Desulfobulbus sp. Tol-SR | reverse complement strand
TTCGGCGACGAATCGGTTCTCCAGGAACACTGGGCCGGCGCCAGGGGCAAACGGATGAAAGGGGCCCTTACTCTCCTGGCCCAAGATGCCGACAGCAGACTGATTCTTTTTTCCGCCGCCGATATTCAGCGCAGCGAGGCCGATGACCAGATTCTCGCCTTCCTCTCCTTCTGGCGGGGCATCAAAAAGCCGATGGACTCGACATTCATCTTTGATTCCAAACTGACCACCTACGAGAATCTCTCCGAGCTCAACCACCAGAAGATCGGGTTCATCACCCTCAGGCGGCGGGGCCATAAGCTTGTCGCCGAGACGGAGAATCTTAAGCCCTGGAGACGGATTACCATCCCCCACGACAAGCGTGAATATCCGCAACCGATGGTCCACGAATCGAGAATTGCACTGCGCGGTTATGTCGGCGAGGTCCGGCAGATCATAGTCCGCGGCAACGGCAGGGAGAAGCCGGCCTTTCTGATCACCAACGACTTTGCGATGCCGGCGGAACTGCTGGTCGGCAACTACGCCAGGCGGTGGCGTGTCGAAAACGGGATCGCCGAGGCGGTCAAGTTTTTCCATCTCAATGCCCTGTCGTCGCCGATCCTGATCAAGGTCCACTTCGATGTGATCATGACGATGATTGCGGATACCCTGTATTGCCGTCTGGCCCGGCAGTTGCGTGGTTTCGAAGACTGCGATGCAGCAAAAATTTTCCGGAACTTCGTCAAGGGCGGGGGTACTGTCGAAGTTCGGGACGGGAACATCACTGTGAAGTTGTCCAGGCGCGCCCATACACCGGTATTGCGGGCCGTTGACTGGTCAACCCTGCCCCGGAAGATGCCTTGGCTGAACGGCGTCGATTTGTCTCTCCAGTTCAGTTGAACGGAATTGGTGCATGTTAATGATTGTGTCGGTTAAAGCAGGCGCGAAAACCGGTGCGTAAATACATCCAGCTGGATAGTTACTCCTTATGAAGAACAAAAGAATCCTGTTAATTTCGCCGCAACCCTTCTTTCAATGGCGTGGGTCACCAATCCGGGTCAAATTCAACCTTCTTGCCCTCACCGATCTCGGGTACCAGATCGATCTACTCACTCTTCCGATAGGAGATGATCAGGAGATCAACAGAGTACGGGTATATCGGGTGGCCAATCCGTTCAGGGTCAAGAATATCCCTATCGGCCCCTCTTTCTGGAAACTGTTTTTTGATGTGCTCATTTTTCTGAAAGCGATTTCGCTCTGTCTTCAGAATCGTTACGATGTTATCCATGGAATTGAAGAAGCTGGATTTTTCGCCGCCGTACTTGGAAAATTGTTCAGGGTAAAGGCTATCTATGAAAAACACTCCGATCCAATTTCCTACAAAGGGGGACGAATCAAAAACATCATCTTGAACGCTTACGCTGCTATAGAAAAAATCTCCGCGCGAATGGCCCGTGCGGTTATTTGTACCGGTCCGGGTCTGGTCGATCAGGTCAACGCCATGAAGACCGGTACCCGGGCCTTCAATATCGCCGATATTCCTTCATCCCTTATGGAGCCATCCGCAGTCGATATTCAGGCAACGCGGGGGAAGCTTTTGCAGAACCATGATGATGTCCTTATCACCTTTGTCGGTTCTTTTGCCATTTATCAGGGCGTGGATTTAATGTTTGCCGCCATTCCGAAGGTGGTGAAGAATAACGAGCGGGCGCGTTTCGTCATTATCGGCGGCAACCCGGAAGAGATAGCGAAAAATAGAAATGTACTGATCGAACAAGGAGTAGCTGCTCACGTTACCTTCCTTGGCAAGATCGCTCCCGATATCCTGCCAGATTATCTTGCCGCATCAGACATTTTACTTTCTCCGCGAGTGAGCGGAAGCAACACCCCTCTCAAAATTCTGGACTATATGAAGGCAGGAAGGTCCATTGTCGCAACGGATGTCGTCTCCCATAGACTTCTGCTCGATGAGCAGACAGCGGTATTTGCGCCACCAGAGCCTGAATCGCTCGCTCGGTCTATAATCCTCTTGGTAAACGATGAAAAAATGCGAGAACAACTTGGCAATGCCTGTCGCAAGCAGTATGAGACCACCTTCACCTTCAATCACCTTTGCGCCAGGCTGGCGAGGTGCTATGAGTATGTGCTGTCCTCCTCGAATCTGGGGGTTGTCCCAAAAGTGCTGCAAATTGTCTTTATAGTATTCTTCAGTGAAGTATCTTCCAATATCGCTATGGAGTTAATGAGTAATGACTGAAAATTTCTGCAATATTCCCAAAGGTACTCCCGTACTCGTTACCGGAGCCACCGGTTTTACGGGGATTGTTCTGACCAGGAAACTGGTTGACGCTGGCCTGAAGGTCAGTGCCGTCGCCAGAAACACTTCCAACCTGGAACCATTGAAGGATCTGCCGATCGAATGGTTTCGGGGCGAGGTTTTCGATGAAGCAATGATGCGGGAAGCATTGCAGGGTCAGGAATACGTGTTCCACGTTGCCGCTGCCTTCCGGGAAGCAAAAAGCACCGAACACGACTATTGGAATGTCCATGTAAAAAGTACCCGGATCATCGCCAACGAGGTCCTGAAGAACCCCGATTTCAAACGACTTGTTCAGGTCTCAACCTTCGGGGTGCACGGCCATATCGCCAATCCGCCGGCCACGGAGGAGTATCCGTTCGGGCCTGGGGACGAATATCAACGGACCAAGCTCGAGGCTGAACTCTGGCTGAACGAGTTTGCCAAAAAGAACAAGCTCAACTACACCATCATCCGCCCCGCCGCGATCTATGGTCCGGGAGACCGTCGTCTGCTGAAACTGTTCAAGATGGCGACTCGGCCGTACTTTCCCCTGCTGGGCAACGGCAAATGCATGTATCATCTCGTCCATGTTGATGACCTGACCAACACCTTTATTATCGCCGCCACCCATCCGGCAGCCGAGGGTGAGACGTTTGTCTGTGGTGGCGACGAAGCTATTCCGATTGCCGAAATTGCCGAAATCATTTCAAATCATTTCAATGTGAAGACAAAAGTGGTGCGCCTGCCGATCGGCCCGTTTTTTCTTCTCGGAGACCTCTGCGAATTGATCTGTAAGCCGTTTAAAATCGAACCGCCCATTTATCGCCGCCGGGTGGCGTTTTATTCCAAGGACCGACATTTCGATGTGAGCAAGATGCGCAATGTTTTGGGCTATCATCCGAAATATTCAAACAGGGAAGGCCTTGTCGAAACGGCTGATTGGTATGTTCAGCAGGGCTGGATGAAAAAATAACAACTCATTTCCATGAAATACATTCATGAAAACAATCACGATACTCGGCAATAATTCAGGCCGTAATGCAGGCGACAATGCAATATTAGGGAATCTGCTCGACGATTTTGCTCTGCAGCGATCCGATATTCATTTCAAGATACCGACACTCAATACAAACTTTATCAGGAATGCCTTTGGCCGGCACCGGATTCAGCCCATTGGCTTGCTCCCCTGGAATCTTGCCTTGAAAAATCTGGGTTGGCCTTTGTATCGAGCTATGGTCGATACTCAGATGGTATTGATTGTCGACAATATCCTCTTTGACCGAAAGTTCTATAATCCTTTAATCAACAATCTCAGCTCTATTTCCCTTTTCGCCCCCTTCTGTCGCAAGAAAAACATACCGATTATTCTCTATAATGCCAGTATCGGACCGATCGACCGTCAGGTCGGCAGCCGGGCGCTCCAGAGAGTACTGGATGCCTCACCACTGGTGATCACCAGGGATGAAAGCACCAAGCATCTCATCGAGCGGTTGAATTTGCGCCATCCTGAAATCAAGATTCACGCTGATTGCGCCCTCAATACCCAGGTTCCTTCCCCCGCCCGGATGGATGAAATCATCCGCAAGGAAGGCTTGTTCACCAACCCAAAGGGCACCATCGGTCTCAATGTCAATTCCTATATTGATGATTTCAATGAGAAAGGCAGCATGAACCGGGAGAAATTCTGCCGGATTATCGCTGATACCGCCGACAGTCTGATCGAAAAACTTGGTGTCGATATTCTGTTCACCGTGAGCCAGATAATGGACATGAAGATCACGAAGGAATGCGTACAATACAGCCGTCATCGAGATCATATCAGGATTGTCGGCAATTGCGATTATACCTACCAGGAACTCACGGGGTTGCTGAGCAAATTGGAAATTCACGCCGGACTTCGAACCCATACCCTGATTTTCTGTGCCGCTGTGACAACGCCGATGATCAATATCAACGCCTACCCCAAAAGTGCAGGATTTTTAAGAACCATCGGCATGGGAGACTGGACGATTACTTTCGACGACCTGTCCATGGAAAATCTGACCGCCATGATGATGAGATCATGGGAGAAGAGAGAAAATTTACGAAATCACATGCGGCCGATAGTCGACAATGAAAAGAAAAAGGCACGGGATAGTGTCGGCTATGTCTCCGATATTCTAGATTCTCTGTGATCAGATCAATCTCAGATGGCGAGCCCGCCAACCGAGATTGATCCTTGATGGCACTGGGGCCGACATGAGGGAACCTTGAAATCGCCAGAGACAATATCGCGGAATGGATCGCGAATATGATGATTGGCGAGGGAGGGGGCTCATCAATCGAACATCAGTTGCAACGAGAGGGGCATCTTCTGAAACACGAGATTTCTCGATTCGCTCGAAATGATAAGGAGGGAGGCCTCGAGACTTTCCTTTTTGTCAATTTACAAGGGTGGTCATAGCCAATGTCCATTTCTGTCTGAAAAATGGCCCGATATGTTGGGATCAGGGGTAGCCGGCAGCGAGGAAGTTTTCGGATTACGAACTGGACAAAAGTATGGTGATAAAAATGGAGGCAACGATGGCGGATACCACGATGTTGGGCAGGATGGTGAAAAAACGTCTTGGCTTTCTGCCGACCCCGGTGGAGTCGTTGCCGGCCCAGGTGAAACATCTCGAAGGACCGGCGATCCTGAGGTGACAATATGGCCAGACCGGGCTGGCGCTGGGCGGTGATGGTATGGTTGAATAAGGGGTAGGAGTAGTGGGTGGTAGTTCATGGTGCTTGACATCCAAGAAATTCTTACAATATTATAAAAGTAATCAAAATAGAATGAGGTAAGAAATGATTTCGACGGTAACCACCAAAGGTCAAGTTACGATTCCGGTCTCGATCAGGAAAAAATATGGAATTAAGACCAACGACAAGGTCGATTTTATCACGGAAGGAGACAGGATTATCCTCGTTCCCGTCAAGACTCTCCGTGACTTTCGCGGTGCAGTGGTCGGCCCCGGAAACATGGACGAAGAGCGGCAGACTGCCAAAGACGAGGTGAGCCGCCGGACCATCGAGGAAATGTCATGAAAACAAGTTTTCTCGACGCCAATATCTTCATCCGTTATCTGACCAACGATGAACCTGCCAAGGCCGACAGGGTGGAATGGCTTCTGGATCAGGCCGCCAAAGGCAAAGAACGATTGATGACCACCGAAATGGTCCTCGCCGAGGTGGTCTGGGTGCTCGAATCCTTCTACAAACTGGAAAACCGTGCCATCGGGCCGATGGTCAAGGCCATCCTAGCCACACCGGGGCTCGAAGTCATTAACGGCGCCCTTGTAGAGAAGGCGATCGAGATGTATATGCAACGCAATATCGATTTCATCGACGGCTATATTGTAGCGGTCATGGAACGTCATCATGTCGATGAGATATTCTCCTACGATAAAAAACACCTGGCTCGAATTACCGCCATCCAACGCAAGGAGCCGTGATTGTTCATACGCAGCGAAGCCTGGGCTGATCGGCCCTTCTTCGCTGTCTGAAAAGTCAGTATCGGAACGGGCAGGAGGGTTTGTCGGACTTACGTCCTTGATTTTCCTGGCAGCGAATTGTTCCCCCGATCTATTCGGCGCCGGAACGGGGAGTGAGGAGAGAACAATCCCATCGTTTTTCAGATCATTGCAAGAGCCGAGACTATCGACCATGTCCGCTGCAACCTGCCCTTCGGAGAAAAAAGCGGCGACCATGGTTGCCTTCCAATTTTTCGGACCGAGATCCTCAAGCTCATTGCACATCCTGGCAATTTTAATCACCGACGGGAAGTACTCTCTGGAGGAAGGTGCCGGTCAGTGAGGACCAGGAACCGATTGCCATTAGAAAATAAACAAAATATCAGAGCCTTTTGCAAAACGACAAAATCACACAGTACGTCTCACTTGCATTTCGAATGCACGAAATAAATTATGTTGTCATTTCGAGCGATAGCGAGAAATCTTGGTTTTCAAGACGAGGAGATTCCTCCCTCCGGTCGAAATGACAGATTCTGCATCTGTTCTTTTTGCAAGAGGCTCATCAGTAAAAAATAGCTGGAGAGAAAAATGGAGGCAACGATGGCGGATACGGCGATCCTGGATCGAATGGCGAGAAAACGCCTGGGTTTTCTGCCGACCCCGGTGGTGCCGTTGCCGGCGCTGTCGAAGCATCTCGGCGGCCCGGCGATCCTGATGAAGCGCGATGACCAGACCGGGCTGGCCCTGGGCGGCAACAAGACCAGAAAGCTCGAATTCCTGCTCGGTGATGCGATCGCAAAAGGGGCCGATGTGGTCGTCACCGGCGGCGCCGCCCAATCCAACCACTGCCGCCAGACCGCCGCGGCCGCCGCCGTCTGCGGTCTCGGCTGCCACCTGGCCCTTGGCGGCGAGGAACCGGCCGCACTGAACGGCAACCTGCTGCTGGGCCGGTTGCTGGGGGCGACGATCCACTGGTCCGGCGCCCGCCGCAAGGGGGAGGATATCCCGGCGATCTGCGACCGGCTGCGGGCCAGCGGCCGCAAGCCCTACATTATCCCCTATGGCGGCTCCAACGCGATCGGGGCGGCGGGGTTCGTCGAAGCAATGCGGGAACTGACGCTCCAACTGGGTCCGGAGGCCGATCGCGTCTCCCATATCGTTTTCGCCTCGAGCTCGGGCGGGACCCACGCCGGGCTGATGGTCGGCAAGGTCCCGGGCGGCCTCGGGACGCGGCTGGTCGGCATCAATATCGACAAGGAGGAGAGCGGGGAGATGACGCTGGGCGAGCATATCCTCGACCTGGCCGGGGCCACCGCAACGCTGCTGGGACTGGACCACACCTTCGCTGGCGCCGATCTGATCCTCCGCGATGACTATGTCGGCGCCGGCTATGGGGTGATCGGCGACCGCGAGCGCGAGGCGATCTCCCTCACCGCCCGCCTCGAGGGCATCCTGCTCGACCCGGTGTACACCGGACGGGCGATGGGCGGGCTGATCGACCTGATCCGCAACGGCGAGATCGGGCCCCGGGATACCGTGCTGTTCTGGCACACCGGCGGCAGTCCGGCCCTCTTTGCCCATGCCGGTGAACTGGTGATTTGATCTCCGGTTCGGGTGGTTTATGGATCAGTATTGCTTGCCTTGTCCATTAATTATGTTTATCCTTGCGTGTTGTGTCGTTCAGGCCTCGATATGCGGAAGGCCTTGCGGTGAGTCATTCTGCGGTACTCCCCCGGGATGCCGTTTCTCCTCCCTCGAACAGAAAGAGTCGCAACCTTGAAAAAACGAATCCTAGTCGCCAACAGGGGCGAAATCGCCATCCGGCTTATCCGGGCCATCCAGGAACTTGATTACGAGGCCATTGCCATCTATGAGACACCGGACAGGAATTCCCGGCATCTGCGGTTAGCCGACGAGGCGATCTGGATCGGTGACGGGCCGCGCAAGGATTATCTCGATGTCGAAAAGATCATCGGCACCGCCCTGCGGTCGAATGTCAGCGCCATCCATCCCGGCTACGGCTTTCTGGCCGAGAACCCCGATCTTGCCAGGGCCTGCGAGAATGCCGGGCTGGTCTTCATCGGCCCTCCCTCCGATGTCATCGAGAATCTCGGCAGCAAGGTCATGGCCCGCCGGATCATGGCCGAGGCCGGCATCGCCATGGTCCCGGGCACCGAGAATCTGCCGGCCGGCGCCAAAGGGCTCCAGGTGGCGATGGACTTTGTCGCCCGCTACGGCTTTCCGATCATGCTCAAGGCGACCTCGGGCGGCGGCGGCCGCGGCATCCGCCGGATCGAGAACGAGAACGAGCTGCGGGAGCAGTATCCGATCGCCCGGGCCGAGGCCAAGGCGGCCTTCAACGACGATTCGGTGTACATCGAGAAGGTGGTGCTCAATCCGCGCCATGTCGAGGTCCAGATCCTGGCCGACCGCTCCGGCACTACCCTCCACCTCGGCACCCGCGACTGCTCGATCCAGCGGCGCAACCAGAAACTGGTGGAGATCGCCCCGGCCTTCCAGATCAGCGAGGAACTGCGGGAAGAGATCTGCCGGACGGCGGTCAAGGCCGCCAAGGCCTCGGGCTATTTCAACGCCGGCACCGTCGAATTCCTGCTCGACAGCGACAACACCTACTATTTCATGGAGATCAACACCCGCCTCCAGGTCGAACATACGGTCACCGAGATGGTCACCGGCATCGATATCGTCCGCAGCCAGATCAAACTGGCGATGGGCTACAATCTCCATATCCGGCAGGAGGATATCAGGACCCGCGGCCACGCCATCGAGATGCGGATCAATGCCGAGGACCCGCAGAACAACTTCATGCCCGAGGGCGGCAAGACCATCAGCGTCTACCGCTCGCCCGGCGGCTACGGGGTGCGCCTCGACGGTTTCTGCTACCAGGGTTTCACCATCCCCGAGGTCTACGACTCGCTGCTGGTCAAGCTCACCGTCTTCGGCTGGTCGTGGGAGGAAACGGTCGATCGCCTGCGCCGCTGTCTCACCAACTACGTCATCACCGGGCCGAAGACGACGATCCCGTTCTACCTCAATCTGGTCAACGATCCCGATTTCCAGAAGGGCGTCTTCGATACCTCGTACCTGGAGACCCACGAGCAGCTGTTCCAGTACAAGGAAGACAATTCCGAGATCAACAAGCTGGCGCGGCTGATCGCCGAGATCCATTACCGGGGCGAGAACCGTTACGCCAAATGAGGCGGCGGTTTTCCTGAATCATCGCTTTCCCGCAAAGCATTCCACGGATACCAATATGACCAGAATCGTTCAGAATACCGATGCTGCCGCCGTCATCGCCACCCTGCGCCAGGCCGACGGCTACTATATCACCAACACGGCCCGTGACCTCTCCCAGGCCGACTTCAAGAACCGCATCCTGCTCCACACCGACCTGATGGCGGCCAAGGGACGGGAGGCGGCCGGTTATTTCTCGCTCGAGATCACCGGCGGCGCCTCGGTCCATGTCGACATGCTGCGCAAGCAGGTCGACCCCTTTCTCAAGCTCGAACTGCTGCGCAAGGCGATGCCGAAGACGATGTTCCAGACCCTGTGCCGCGGCACCAATCTCTTCGGCTACCGCCCGTACCCGCAGAACGTCATCCGCCTGACCGTGCGGGAATTCGCCAAGTATGTCGACGTCTGGCGGACCTTCGATTTCCTCAACCACGTCCCCAACATGGAGGCGGTATTCGAAGAGGTGGCGCTGGCCGGCAAGATCAACGAACCCAGCATCTGCTTCTCCACCGGGCCCGAGCACACCAACGCCTACTATGTCGGCAAGGTCGGCGAGATCCTGGCCGTCACCGGCACCGACATCATCCTCTGCATCAAGAACCATGGCGGCCTGGGGACGCCGCAGCGGATCGGCGAACTGGTCGATGCCCTGAAGCAGGCCTACCCCGACCTGGTGATCCACTATCACGGCCACAACACCGACGGCAACGAGATCGGCCGGATCGTCGAGGCGGTGCTGAGCGGCGCCAGGATCGTCGATGCCTCCGACCACGTCCTGACCGGGTTCTACGGTCCGCCGCCGGTGCTCACCGTCATCCAGACCCTGAAGGGGTATGGCTATACCGCCGTCGGCATGAGCGAGGAGGCGGTGATCGAGACCTCCGACACCATCCGTGACCAACGGCGCTACTACGCCCAGTTCGAGGCCCAGATCAAGGGCTTCCAGCCGACCGTGCAGATTCACAAGCTGCCCGGCGGGGCGATGGGATCGAGCCTCGAGCAGGCGGACAAGGGCGGCTTTCTCGACCGGATGCCCGACATCCTGCACAAGGAACTGCCGCGGGTGCAGAAGGACCTCGGCAACTACTGGAGCGTCACCCCCGGCTCGCAGATCCTGTGGACGACGGCGGTGTCCAATGTCCTCGACGGGGAGCGCTACGCCAACCCCTCCGGCGACCTGAAGAACCTCCTGCTCGGCAAGTACGGCCCCTTTCCGTTCCACAGGCCGGCCGACTGGATCTATAAGAAGGCCTTCGGGCCCGATTGGAAAAAAATCGTCGAGGCGGAGGAGGGGATGCCCGGCATCGAGGATGTCGATCTCGACCGGGAGCGGGCGGTTCTGACCGAAAAACTGGGGATGGAGCCGACCGAACAGCAGCTGGTCCTCTATCTCCAGCATCCCAACGATGCGGTCGATTTCTTCAAGTTCGAGGAGACCTACGGCAAGGCCTACGTCCTGCCGCCGGCGATCTTTTTCCGCGAAGGCGGCTTCGCCCTCGGCGACAAATTGACCTTCAAGGACCATTTCGGCAAAGAGCATGTGGTCGAGATCGGTCCGACCCAGAAGACCGAACTGGGCGAGACCAACGTCTACCTCAACGTCGACCACGACCAGCGGCTCTATCTCTTTGAACCGGAACTGCAGCCCGGGGTCCGGGCCGAGGTCAAGCTGTCCAAGGAGGAGATTGCCGCCCTGGCGGCCGAAGGGGATATTCGCGCTCCCTTTGCCGGCACCATCTGCGCCGTCAGTGTCGAGATCGGCGACGAGATCGGCGTCGGCGATCAGCTGGCGGTGATCGAGGCGATGAAGATGCAGACGCCGATCCTCAGCGAGGTCGCCGGGGTGGTCAATGCCGTCTCGGCCAAGATCGGCAAGATGCTGCAGGCGGGCGACAGGATCTTCAAGATCGACCGCTTCGAAGATTGATCCGGTACTCCCGGCCGGGTCCTAGCGCCCTGATTTTCTATGGGCGCTGGGAAAAATCAGCGTTCCTTCGCTATGGTAGCCGGAGGGGGCGGTGGTGTTCGGCATGAGGACGCAGTTCCTGCCGAGGATCGTGCCGGGGTTGGTGACCGAGTTGCAGCCGGTCTGGGTGTGGTCGCCGAGGATGGCCCCGAGCTTGCGCCGCCCGGTGTCGATCCGCTCGCCATCGATCCGGAGGGTGACGTTGCCGGGCAGGAAACGGAGGTTGGCGAACTTGGTGCCGGCGCCGAGGTTGGTGCCGTTCCCGAGGATCGAATCGCCGAGGTAGGCGAAATGGCCGGCCTTGGCGTCGTCGAGGAAGATGCTGTGCTTGACCTCGGTCGCATGGCCGAGAATGCAGCGCCGGCCGGCGAGACAATACCCCCGGAGATAGGCGCCCTGCCGGACCTCGCTCATCTCGCCGATGATCGCCGGGGACCTGATCATCGCCCCGCTCTCCACCAGAACTCCCGTCCCGAAGTCGATTTCCTTCCCGAGCAGGACCGCCCCGCCCATGATCACCGTCGCACCGACGAGAATTTCCCCGCTGTCCCTGACGATCAGACCGCCCCTGGTGGTATCGCCGTAATGGATCTGCAGCCCGTCGGCGGCAAGGACCCGGCCGCCATGCAGCACCACCGTCGCGGTGAGCGGTGCGCCCTGGGGCAGGAGCGGACTGTCGGGCAGGGTATAGGCGAAGTCGTTCATGTACCCCTTGAGGTGGTTGAGCGCGGTCCAGACATAGGCGCCATCGGCGAACAGCTGCGGGTGGCCGAAGGACGACAGGTCGAAAAAAGTGGCGGCGGTGAGCATCGCATCTCCATCGGTTGGCATGGCATGGGGGCAGAGAAGGCCCGGAAGATACTGTCACTATGGTGGAAAAATTCAAACAGTTCAACGGAAATCAGCTCGTCGACGTGAAACCGGAATGAACCGGCCGGCGTCGCCGATGTTCGTGACGGCCGGCTGGTCGGGACCGCCGCACAATGAAAAATCCGGTGCACTTTCGGGACATACAGCAGGCAATATCTTGACTTCGGCAAAGTCGTGTTTAGTCTTTCACAGGTTTCTGGATTAATGGTGTTTATAGTGTACAATGTGAGCGTGAATCATCAGGGAAGGCGGTACGCGGGCCTTCCCTGCAACAGAGGGGCAGGGGGTATGCGGCCCCACAGTCCGGTCGGAGGTATGTGTGGAATTTAATGATGCGCTGAGCATTGGAATGGACGATTTCTCCAACAACGAGGAGATGGAGATCCCCGAGGTGCTGCCGATGATGGCGGTGCGCGACGTGGTGATCTTCAATTACATGATCATCCCGTTGTTTGTCGGCCGTCCGGGATCGGTCGAGGCAGTCAACGAGGCCCTCGGATCGAATAAGCTGCTGATGCTGGTGACCCAGAAGGACGCGACCAAGGACAACCCGAAGCAGGAGGACCTCTATTCCGTCGGGATGGTCTGCATGGTGATGCGGACGCTGAAACTGCCGGACGGCCGGCTGAAGGTTCTGGTCCAGGCAATGTCCAAGGCCAGGATCAAGGATTATGTGCGCACCGAACCATCCTACCAGGTGACGGTCGAGGTGATCGAAGAGACCGAGGTCAAGGAGATCACCGTCGAGATCGAGGCGATGATGCGGACCGTGCGCGAGCAGACCGAGAAAATCATGTCGCTGCGCGGCATCCTCTCCGCCGATCTGATGATGATCATCAACAACATCGAGGAACCCGGCCGCCTGGCCGACCTCGTCGGGTCGAACCTGCGGCTGAAGATCGTCGAATCCCAGGCGATCCTCGAGGAGACCGACCCGGTCAAGCGGCTGAGGCTGGTCAACGACCTGCTGTCGAAGGAACTCGAGGTCTCGACCGTCCAGGCCAAGATCCAGAACGACGCCAAGGAGGAGATGAGCAAGTCGCAGCGCGAGTATTTCCTCCGTGAACAGCTTCATGCCCTGCAGAAGGAACTGGGCGACACCGACGACAGGATCCAGGAGATCGAGGACCTCGAACGCAAGCTGCGGCGGACCAAGATGCCGAAAGATATCCGCAAGGAGGCCAAGAAGCAGCTCAGCCGGATGGAGATGATGCACCCCGATTCATCCGAGGCCACCATCATCAGAACCTATATCGATTGGATCCTTGACGTCCCGTGGCTGAAGGGGACGACCGACCGGCTCGACCTCAAGGAGGCGAAGGAGGTCCTCGACAACGACCACTACGGCCTCGACAAGGTCAAGGAGCGGATCCTCGAGTATCTGGCGGTACGTAAGCTCAACGCCTCGACCAAGGGCCCGATCCTCTGTTTCGTCGGCCCCCCCGGTGTCGGCAAGACCTCGCTGGGGCAGTCGATCGCCCGGGCCATGGGCCGCAAGTTTCACCGCATCTCGCTCGGCGGCATGCGGGACGAGGCCGAGATCCGCGGCCATCGCCGCACCTATATCGGGGCGATGCCCGGCCGGATCGTCCAGGGCCTGAAGACGGTGGCGTCGAACAACCCGGTGTTCATGATGGACGAGATCGACAAGATCGGCTCCGATTACCGCGGCGATCCCTCCTCGGCCCTGCTCGAGGTGCTCGATCCGGAGCAGAATTTCGAGTTCTCCGATCATTACCTCAACCTGCCGCTCGATCTGTCGAAGGTGATGTTCATCACCACCGCCAACATGACCGACACCATCCCCGGGCCGCTGAAGGACCGGATGGAGGTGATCCGGCTCTCCGGCTACACCCTGGAGGAGAAGATCGTCATCGCCCGGAAGTACCTGCTGCCGCGGCAGATCAAGGAAAACGGGATCAAGCCCGTCCATATGAAGATGACCGATGAGACCATCGAGTACATCATCAGCCATTACACCCACGAGGCGGGGCTGCGGAACCTCGAGCGGGAGATCGGCAAGGTCTGCCGCAAGATCGCCCTCAAGATCGCCGAGGGAGGGAAGGGCCCGTACACGATCAATGCGACGACCCTCGACCGTTACCTCGGTCCGCCCAAGAGCCTGCCCGAGGCCGAACGCGAGCAGCTCGATCAGCCCGGACTGGTCACCGGCCTGGCCTGGACCGAGGTCGGCGGCGAACTGCTGCAGATCGAGGTCAACCTGATGCCGGGCAAGGGCAAACTGACGCTCACCGGCCAACTCGGCGACGTGATGAAGGAGTCGGCGCAGGCGGCGCTGACCTACTGCCGCAGCCGGTCGGAAGAACTGGGCGTCGACGCGGGATATTTTGAAAAGAACGATATCCATATCCATGTGCCGGCCGGGGCCATCCCCAAGGACGGACCGTCGGCCGGCATCTCGATGGCCACCGCCCTCTATTCGGCGATCACCGGCAAGAAGGTGATCAAGCGCCTGGCGATGACCGGCGAGGTGACCCTGCGCGGCCGCGTCCTGCCGATCGGCGGCCTCAAGGAAAAGGCCCTGGCGGCGCTGCGGGCCGATTTCGACAAGGTCATCATCCCCGAGCTGAACAAGAAGGACCTGGTCGAAATCCCGCAGGATATCAGGGACAAGATGCATTTCTATCCGGTCAAGGACATGGATGAGGTGGTCCGCATCGCCCTGGGGAAAACGGCAAAGGTCGGCAGCCGCAAGGAATAATAAAGGGTAGTTTTCGCAGTGGTTGAATCAACACCGAACCCGTCGGCTTCATCTCCATCATCGACATCAAGGGCAGTCCGAACGGCTGCCCTTTTCCTTTGCGGCTGCTGTCTGCTGGTGTCCGGCTGGTTCGCCGTCTATGCCTTGTCCCCCGGGCCTCCTGCCTCGGAGGCGTCGGCGGTCGTGACCATCGCCCGGGGCACGCCGCTCAGGGAGATGTCGAAGGTGCTGGCCGGGGCTGGACTGGTGGAGGAGGATATCCGCTTTGCCGTTCTCGCCCGGCTCCTCGGCTACTCCGGCCGGATCCGGGCCGGCGAGTTCGAGCTGGCGACCGGGATGACTCCGCTGCAGCTCCTCAGGCAGCTGGTCGCGGCCCGGCCGATCCAGCATGCGGTGACCATCCCCGAGGGCCTGCGGCTCGACGAGATCGGCCGGATCTTCGCCCAGGGAGGGTGGTGCGACGCCGAGCAGTTCAGGCAACTGACCCATGACAAGGCCTTCCTGGCCGCAATCGGCTTTGGCGAACTCGACAGCCTGGAGGGCTATCTCTTTCCCGATACCTATTATCTCACCCGCGATGTTCAAGGGGCGGAGGAACTGATCACCATGATGACCAGACGGTTCCGGGAGGTCTGGACTCAGCTTTCTCCCTCGCCGGCCGGCAATGCCAGCCGGCATGACGTCGTGATCCTCGCCTCGATCGTGGAGAAGGAGACCGGGCGGGGCGAAGAGCGGGCGGTGATTGCCGGGGTCTTCGCCAATCGTCTGAAGAGGGGGATGCGGCTCCAGTCCGATCCCACGGTGATCTACGGGATCGATGATTACACCGGCAATATCACCAGGAAACACCTGCAGACGCCTTCCCGCTACAACACCTACACGCTGGCCGGCATGCCGGCCGGACCGATCAGCAACCCGGGGCGGTCGGCCCTCGAGGCGGCGTTGCATCCGGCCGCCACCGACTATCTCTATTTCGTCGGCCGCAACGACGGAACCCATCAATTTTCCCGCACCCTCGAAGAGCATTCCCGGGCCGTGCTCAAATACCAGCGGAAAAAGCCGGAAAAAAACGGTAAAGGTTGAACGGGGAACCCTTCGCCTCGATGCCGCAGGCAGGCAACGGCGGAGCGGTTCATGTCGAATACGTCGAGCACAGGCCAGGAGAAGAGCGCAAGGTGAAGATAGCCCTGATACAGATCAACCCGGTGATAGGAGATTTTCAGGCCAACGGCCGGAAAATCGTGGAACGCGCCAACGAGGCCCGCGCCAGGGGGTGCCGCCTGGCGATCTTTCCGGAACTGGCCCTGCCCGGATACCCGCCGCAGGATCTTCTCGAACGCGACTCCTTCCTCGCCGACCATGACCGGGCCCTGGCGCGGCTGCTGGCCGAACTTCCCGATATCGACGTCCTGTTCGGCTGCATCGTCCGGCGGGAGGGGGGCAAGGGGAAGCGATTGTACAACTCCGCCGTGGCGGTGCGGGACGGCCGGATCGTCTTTCGCGCCGACAAACGGCTGCTGCCGGCCTACGACGTCTTCGACGAGACCCGCTATTTCGAACCCGGCCTCATTCCTGAGTTGTACCGGGTCGACGACCTGTGCTTCGCCGTCACGGTCTGCGAGGATGTCTGGCAGCACCAGATCGGCGAATACCGGACCCAGCCGGTCGACGAACTGTTTGCCGCCGCCGGCGCCGGCGGGGAAAAAATCGATGCGGTCATCAACATTTCGGCCTCGCCGTTCCAGCGCAACAAGGAACTGACGCGAAAGGCCATCTTCGCCGAGATCTGCCGTACCTGGCAGGTCCCCTTCCTCTATGCCAATCAGGTCGGCGGCCAGGATTCGCTGCTGTTCGACGGCCGCAGCCATGTGCTGGATCGCGATGGCCAAACCGTCTGCCAGGCCGCCGGCTGCAGCGAGGACCTGGTGGTTGTCGACAGTGCCGACTGGCGGGGCGAGATGCATGCCCCGGCCGAGGTCGAGGAATTGGCCTCGATCCATGACGGCCTGGTGATGGGGGTCAGGGACTATGTCCGCAAGTGCGGTTTTTCGTCCGTCGTCCTCGGCCTGTCCGGCGGCATCGATTCGGCCCTGACCGCCGCGATCGCCGTCGCCGCCCTCGGCCCGGACCAGGTCCTCGGGGTGGCGATGCCGTCGGTCTACAGCGCCGCCGAGTCCCTGGCCGATGCCCGGCTGCTGGCGCAGCGGCTCGGTTGCCGCTTCGAGGTGATCCCGATCAAGGGCCTGTTCGATACCTTCCGCCAGACCCTGACGCCGCTGTTTGGCGATCGCCCCGAGGACCTGACCGAGCAGAACCTGCAGGCCAGGATCCGCGGCAATCTGCTGATGGCCCTGTCCAACAAGTTCGGCCATCTGCTGCTGACCACCGGCAACAAGAGCGAGATGGCGGTCGGTTACTGCACCCTCTACGGCGACATGAGCGGCGGCCTGGCGGTGATCTCCGACGTCCCGAAGCAGCTGGTGTACCGGTTGGCCGGGTATGTCAACCGGGAGCGGGAGATCATCCCCGCCCGGACGATCGTCCGGGCGCCGACGGCGGAGCTGAGACCCGACCAGCGCGACCAGGATGATCTGCCGCCGTACGAGATGCTCGATCAGGTCCTGGAGATGCACCTGGAGAAAGGGTTTGCCCTGACCGATATCGTCGCCCGGGGCTTCGACGAGGCCATGGTGCGCGACATCCTCCGCCGGATCCGGATCAACGAATACAAGCGCAAACAGGCGCCGATGGGGCTGAAGGTGACGAGCAAGGCCTTCGGCTACGGGCGGCGCTATCCCAACGTCCAGAACTACCGCGAGTAGGCAGCAGGCGATGGAAGAGGGCAGGAGAAGCAGACGCCGGATCGTGGTGCCGGCGGTGAGCCTGGTCCTGGTGGTTATCGCCTGTGCCTGGCTGATCGTGCGCGAGACCCGGCTCAAACGCCCGCCGCAGCTGACAACGACCACTGCTGGCACGATCGATATGTGTCTGTCCTGCCACAAGGACGTCAAGCTTGATCCCGCCCACGATCCGGCGGTCATCGGCTGCACCCCCTGCCATCGCGGCGATCCGCTGGCGGTGACCGAAAAGGCCGCCCATAAGGGCATGGTCCTCAACCCCGGCGACCTCCGGGTCGTCGAGCAGACCTGCGCGGTCGAGGGCTGCCATCCCAAGGACGCCCACAAGGTCAAGAACTCGCTGATGGCCACCAATCGCGGCATCCTCGGCACCCTGCTCTATTACTGGGGGGAAACGTCGAGCCAGAATACCGAGCTGACCGTCGAGCAGCTGCTGCAGTCCGGCCAGACCTCGCTGGCCCTCGATTATTTTCGCAAACTGTGCGCCACCTGCCACCTGTGGAAACAGAAGAACGACCTGCCCGGCGAGGCGGCCTTCTTCAACGAGAAGGGCGGTGGCTGTTCCGCCTGCCATTTCCAGAATCCGCCCGAGGTCCCGGTCCGCGACATCCGCTATTCCGGCGACGAGATGGCGCCCCCTCCCGCCGCCGACCGGAAGAAGATTCATCCCCTGGTCAAGAAGGCGATCCCCAGCGACACCTGCATCCGCTGCCATAACCGGTCAGGGCGCATCGGCCTGTCCTATATCGGCCTGTTCGAATCGGAGGGTTACGGCACCCCGTACGAGCAGGGGAGGATGACGAAGAAGCAGCTGCCGGGAGCGCGATTCTATCTCCAAATCGCCGACGACATCCATCATGCCCGGGGCATGGAGTGCATCGATTGCCACACCCGCAACGAGATCATGGGCGACGGCACCAGCTACGCCCATTACGAGGAACAGTTGGAGATATCGTGCGAGATATGCCATCGCGACGAACCGGCGCCGACCAGGAAAGGCGAGCCGCTGAACAATGTCGAAAAGACCGGGGAGGGATGGCGGCTCAAGGGCAAGATCGATGGCCGGCTGCGGCCGCTCAAGCCGCTGCGCGAGGGAGTCTGCAACTACGGCGGCCACAGGCGGGTCGGCTGTGAGGCCTGCCACTCGACCTGGGTGCCGCAGTGCTACGGCTGCCATGCCAAACGGGATGCGAGGGGCCGGCATCTCGATAAGCTGACCCTGGAGGAGACCGAGGGGCTGTGGGAAGAGGGACGGTCCTATATCCGTTATGAACGGCCGATGCTGGCCGTGTGGAAGGACGAGGTGGTGATCGTCACCCCCGGTTGTCAGGACATCGTCACCGTGGTCGGCAAGGAAGGCGGGATCGATGCGGCCTTCAACCGCTTCACGATGGCCGCCATCAATCCCCACACCACCCAGGCCAGGGGCCGCAGCTGCGCCGACTGCCATGCCTCGCCGAAGACCGTCGGCCTTGGCGAGGGGACGGTCTCGGTCGAGGATGGCAGGCTCGTCTTTACCGGCATCGATCAGGGGGTGGACACCGCCGCCGGCCGCACCGTGCCGTTCGACGCCTTTGTCCGGATCGACGGCACGCCGCTGCAGCGGGGATCGCGACCGGACCTGCGGCCCTTCAACGGCGAGGAGCTGCGGCGCATCCTGCGGGTCGGGATCTGTGTCGGCTGCCATGCCGAAGCCGATGCCAAGGTGTGGAACAACTACACGGTCGACACGGTCTGCCGGCGCCAGGGTGCCGAAGCGGACGAGTTGCCCGGACCATCAGCGAAGCAACAGGAGGTAACGCCATAGCCAATCTCACCGGAAATCTCGACGGGTTGAAGAAGAACCAGATCCGGCTGCTCGAACGGCTGGCGGGGAAAAAAATCCACCGCGACCTGATCGTCTCCCCGGAGATCGCCAGGACCCTGTCTGAACTGTCGTTCGAGATCAATCGCCAGATCGGCCTGCTCATTCATCGCTCGGGCCAGATCGAGATGGTGATCGTCGGCACCTTCAGCGGCCTGATGATCCCTCAGCTTAACGCGATCCGCACCGCCGGCGGGCGTCTGCGGGGGCTGCGCCTGGTCCATACCCATCCGGGCGGCGAGGATATCAGCGACGAGGACCTGATGGATCTGCTGTTTCTCCGCCTCGACCTGCTGTCGGTGCTCAAGATCACCGCCGACGGGCTGCCGGAGCGGCTGTATTCGGTGCACCTGCTGCCGGAGGATACCGCCGGCCGGGGCTGGACCTTCCTGCCGCCGGTGCATCCGGCCAATCAGAACGAGTCGTTCGAGGAGCTGATCAACGCCCTCGAGGGTGAATTCACCCGGCTGCAACGGGCGCGCCGCCGGGTCGAGCGGCGGGAGGACCGGGCCATTCTGGTCAGCGTCAGCACCGAAGCGAAGATCGTCGCCGAGGAGTCGCTGGGCGAGTTGGTGGAGCTGGCCCGGTCCGACAACATCGAGGTCCTCGATACCGTGCTCCAGCGCCAGCGCCAGATCAACCCGCGGCTGATCGTCGGCAAAGGCAAACTGGCTGACATCATGATCCGGGCCCTCCAGCTCGACGCCAATCTCCTGATCTTCAACCAGGAACTGAACCCCTCGCAGATCCGCTCGATCACCGATTTCACCGATCTCCGGGTCATCGACCGGACCCAGCTGATCCTCGACATCTTCGCCCATCGGGCGATGAGCCGGGAAGGCAAGCTGCAGGTGGAGATGGCCCAGTTGAAGTACATGCTGCCGCGCCTGTCGACCCGCGACGACGCCCTGTCGCGGCTGACCGGCGGCATCGGCGCGAGGGGGCCGGGCGAGACCCGACTGGAGATCGACCGCCGCCGCATCAGCGACCGCCTGGCCCGGCTCGGCGGGGAATTGAAGGCGATCGCCAGCGAGCGCTATCGCCGCCGCTCCAAACGGCGGAAGAAGGATCTGCCGGTGATTTCGCTCGTCGGCTACACCAACGCCGGCAAGTCGACCCTGCTCAACACCCTGACCCACAGCGATATCATCGCCGAGGACAAGCTGTTCGCCACCCTCGATCCCACCAGCCGCCGGCTGCGGTTTCCGACCGAGATGGAGGTCATCATCACCGATACGGTCGGTTTCATCCGCCACCTGCCGGACACCCTGCTGCAGGCCTTCAAGGCGACGCTCGAGGAACTGCAGGAGGCCGACCTGCTGGTCCATGTCATCGATCTGTCGAACCCCGTCTACCGGGAACAGATGGCGGTCGTCGACCGGCTGCTCGGCGAACTCGAGCTGGACGAAATCCCCTGCCTGCGGGTGTTCAACAAGATCGACAAGGCCCCGTATCCGGTGCAGGCGCGGGCCGAGGCGGAAAAGGAGGGGGTGGTGATCAGCGCCATCGATCCCGGGACCCTGCGGCCGTTTCTCGAGCGGGCGGAGCGGATGATGGGCAAGGCCCTTGAGCCGATGTGAGCGAAAATCAGGATGGAACCCGGGCCTTTTGCAGAGGCCCGGTCTGAGATGCAGGGGCGAGGGGAGTGGTCGTCAGTCGTAGATGATGGCGGTATACTTCTCCAGGATCTCCTCGGTCTCCCGGTCCAGTTCGCCGGCCACCTCATGGATCTGGTATTCCTGCCGGCAGCCGGTGCAGCGCATGCGGACCCGGCGGCACATCCGATGGACCTCCAGTTTGGCCGAACACTTCTTGCATTTCATTGTCATGGCGCCAACAGCTCCGTTCGGGTAAATATCGATTTCAGCCGGTAGCCGGCCCTGGCCAGCTCTTCCACGCCGCCTTCCTCGCGTTCGACCACGGTGGCGACCAGACCGACCTTGAAACCCTGGGCCTCGACCCGGTCGATGACCTTGAGCAGGGTGCCGCCGGTGGTGACCACGTCCTCGATCAGCGCGACGGTGCAGCCTGCCGCCATGTTCTTCAGCCCCTCGATATAGTTGCCGGTGCCATGCCCCTTCGCCTCCTTGCGGACGATGAAGGCGGGAATCGGCGCCTGCTCCAGATAACTGACGATCGACACGGCGGTAACCAGGGGATCGGCGCCCAGGGTCATCCCGCCGACGGCGGCGATCGGTGTTTGCTCCTCCCTGATCAGGCCGAACAGGAGCCTGCCGCAGAGATAGGCGCCCTCGGCCGACAGGGTGGTCTGCTTGCCGTCGATATAGAAGTCGGAGGTCTTGCCGGAGGTCAGGGTGAAGGTACCCTGACGGTAGGATTTTTCAAGCAGGATCGATTTCAGTCGCTGTCGTTCATTCATGGGAGTGTCAACCTGGAGAGAGGGATTGGTGTCGGTCGTGGGAAAAGCAACGGTTCCCGATTTTACTTAAATAGGACCGGGGAGAAAAGAAAAAACTCGCGTTGCCGGAAAATGGCGTGGTATTCTGTCTCCATTATCTGTCAGTCTGTGGTTGTTGACCGAGCGTCCCCTGTATGCATCGTTTCAAGCCTTTGGAGAGGAGAGTTGTATGTGCGGCATCGTAGGTTATACCGGTCCCCGTCGTGTGGTGCCGGTACTGCTGGAAGGGCTCAGGCGTCTTGAATACCGGGGGTATGATTCGGCCGGCGTGGTCTATCTCGAGAACGGGGCGCTGACCAAGTACCGCTGTCAGGGAAAACTCTCCAATCTCGAGAGGCTGATCGACGAGGCGGTCGTCACCCCCTCCCATATCGGTCTCGGCCACACCCGCTGGGCGACGCATGGGGCGCCAACGACCGCCAACGCCCATCCGCACAGCGATTGTACCGGTCGGCTGGTCGTGGTCCATAACGGCATCATCGAAAACTACCATTCTCTGCGCGAAGAACTGAAGGCCAAGGGCCATACGTTCTCCTCCGAAACCGATACCGAGGTCCTTGCCCACCTCATCGAGGACTGCCTGCGGGACGATCTGCCGACGGCGGTACGCGAGGCCCTGCGGCGGGTCGAGGGGTCGTTCGCCCTCGGGGTGCTGTGGGCCGACCAGCCGGAGCTGATCGTTGCCGCCCGCAACCAGAGTCCGCTGGTCCTCGGCGTCCATCCGGAGGAGGGGTCATTTCTGGCCTCGGATATCCCGGCGCTGCTGCCCTTCACCAACCAGGTCGTGTTCCTCGAGGACATGGAGATGGCCGTGCTCACCAGGGAGGGCCGGGAGATATCCTCGCTCGTCACGGGGCAGCCGATCACCCGCCAGCCCCAGACGATCCTGTGGAATGCGGCCATGGCCGAGAAGGCCGGCTTCAAGCATTTCATGCTCAAGGAGATCTTCGAACAGCCGCAGGCGATCACCAACACCGTCAGCGGCCGGGTCGACCCGAAGTCGGGGGAGATCAGCCTTGCCGAGATCAATCTGACGGCGGAGGAGTGCCGTAACATCGACCGCATCTTCCTTGTCGCCTGCGGTACCTCCTGGCACGCCGCCCTGGTCGCCAAGTACTGGATCGAGCGGTATGCCAGGATCCCGGTGGAGGTCGATATCGCCTCGGAATTCCGCTATCGCCACCTGCTCATCGACGAGCGGGTGCTGACGATCACCATCTCCCAGTCCGGCGAGACCGCCGACACGCTGGCCGGTCTGCGGATCGCCAGGAAGATGGGATCGAAGGCGATCACGATCTGCAATGTCGTCGGCTCGACAATGACCCGGGAGGCGGATGGGACCGTCTACACCCACGCCGGGCCTGAGATCGGGGTGGCCTCGACCAAGGCCTTCACCTCCCAGCTGGCGGCCCTGTTTCTGCTCACCATTTTTCTCGGCCGCCACCGCGGGACCATTGACCAGGCGAAACAGCAGGAACTGGCCCAGGCCCTGATCGGGATTCCGGCCATCATCGATCATCACCTGCCGAAGATCCAGCAGCAGGTCAGCGCCTTGATCGACGGCTTCTACGATTGCCGTGATTTTCTCTTTGTCGGCCGCGGTCTCTCGTACCCGATTGCCCTCGAAGGCGCCCTGAAACTGAAGGAAATCTCCTACATCCATGCCGAGGGGTATGCTTCCGGGGAGCTCAAGCACGGGCCGATCGCCCTGATCGACAAGGATATGCCGATCGTGGCGATGGTGCCGCAGGATGAGGTGTACCAGAAGACGATCTCCAACGTCGAGGAGATCAAGGCCCGCCAGGGGCGGCTGATCCTCATCGGCAGCGAAGGAAACAGCCACCTGCGGACAATTACCGACGATGTGATCTGGCTGCCGAAGATCCACGATGATATGAACCCGATCCTCTACACCATTCCGGCCCAGCTGCTGGCTTACGAGATCGCCACCCGCCGCGGCTGCGACGTCGATCAGCCCCGTAATCTGGCCAAGAGCGTGACGGTGGAGTAGACTGACCGGGAATGCCGTGCCGGCCAAACGGGTAACGCCGGCGGCACGGCTTTTTCCCCGGCCATCTTCGGTCAACCTGCGGCAGCGGTCGTCCAGCTGCAGCGATCCCTTCGGCCACCCATTCATACCAGCCTTGTAATATCCTCAAAATGCTCTACCTTTTTCAGACCATCGTCCCGGTCAATCGTTGATCGATGACTGCCATCACCATAGCGCCGAGATCTTGCCATGAACAAGTCTGGATATTTGCAACATATTGTTTTCGTTATTTCTTTCATAGTCTCGACGGCTTTGTCGCCGTTGACCGGCTCTGCCGAGTCCGGCGCTGCCGCGAGCGATTGCATCTCAACGGACTGGCCGTCCTCGCGCAGCGATCTGCATCCCGATCCCAGCCTGGTTCGAGGGATCCTGCCCAACGGTCTGCGCTATGTGCTGAAGGAAAACAGGGAACCGCGTAACCGGGTCGCGGCCTATCTCAACATCCAGGCCGGATCGCTGCACGAAACGGATGAGCAGCGCGGCTATGCCCATTTCCTCGAGCACATGCTGTTCAATGGGTCGACCAATTTCAAGCCCGGTGAACTGGTGGAGTACTTTCAGTCGATCGGCATGAGTTTCGGCGGCGACATCAATGCCCGCACGTCCTTCGACGAAACGGTCTACCATGTCATCCTCCCCGACGCCGGTCGGTCGCAAGTGGAGAAGGGGTTCACCGTCCTTGCCGACTATGCCCGCGGGGCCTTGCTGCTGGAGAAGGAAATCGAGCGGGAGCGGGGAGTGATCCTGTCGGAGCGACGGGCCCGGGATTCGGCCGAATACCGCACCTATGTCGCCGGCAGCGAATTTGCCCTGCGCGGGACCAGGATGCCGCAGAGGATGCCGATCGGCGTCGAGGAGACGTTGAAGAAGGCCGATCGGACGCAGCTCAAGCGATTTTACGACCAGTGGTATCGGCCGGAAAACATGATCCTGGTGGTGGTCGGCGATTTCCGGAGGGCGGAGGTCGAACCGCTGGTGCACCGGATCTTCGGTCGTCTTGCCGCTGCCGAAGCCGTCGCCGAATGTCCTGATTTCGGTGATCTGCAGCATAAGGGGATCGAGGGCTTCTATCATTTCGAGGAAGAGCTGGGCAAGAGCGAGGTCTCGATCGAATCCCTGTGGGATACCGAAGAGAAAAACGATTCCCGTGCCCTTCAGGCAACGGAGATGCGGAGGCATGCGGTATCGCTGATCCTCCGGCACCGGCTGCAGCGGCTGCAGGAGCGTTCGGAGACGCCGTTCTCCGGGGCCTTCTATGGTTCGGGCGAGATGTTTGACCGGATCGGCTATGCCGTCCTTTCAGCCGAGGTACGGCCGGGTAAATGGAAGGAGGCCCTGCGTCTGCTCGAGCAGACCCTGCGCCAGGCCCTGACCTATGGAGTGAGCCAGGCGGAGATCGATCGGGTGAAGAAGGAGATCAAGGCCAAGCTCGAAGAGGCGGTGTTGACTGCCGCCACCAAGGACTCCAAGGACATTGCCAATGACATCATCCGGCATCTCAATGAAAACAGAGTCTTCATGTCGCCGCAGCAGGAACTGGACCTCTATGGTCCGCTGCTGGCGGCACTGGATGTCGAGGCCGTCAATGCCGCCCTGCGGGCATCCTGGGCCAATGACAGCCGCTTGATCGCCTTGACCGGCGACACCAGACTGGACGACAAGACCGCCACCCAGGAGATCCTCGACGTCTTCCGGCAGGCGGCGCAGCAACCCGTCGATGCGGCCGGCAGTACTGCCAGCACTACCTTCCCCTACCTGGAGAAGCCGGCGGCGGGAGTCCTCAACGCGGTGGTCCCGTTCAAGGAGATCGAGGCCGAACGGCTGGTCTTCGCCAACGGGGTGACGGTCAACCTCAAGCCCACCGAATTCAAGAAGAACGAGGTGCTGGTCGAGATCCATACCGGCAGCGGTAAACTCGGCGAGCCGAAGCCGGGACTCGCCCTGTTGACCGCAGGCGTCGTCAACGGCTCCGGCAGCGGCACCCTGTCACGGACCGAGCTGGACGAGGTGCTGGCCGGCCGTACCGTCGGGGCGATGTTCAAGGTCGGCGAAGGGAGTTTCATCTGGTCCGGCAAGGCGATCAGGAGCGAAACCGAACTGCTGTTCCAACTGCTCCACACCATGACGGTTGATCCGGGGCTGCGGCCGGATATCTTTGAGCGCGTCAAGCGCGACCTGCGCCAGGCCTATCAGGGAATGGAACGCGACGTCGACGGGGCGATGCAGTTCCAGGTCCTGCCCTTTCTCGCCGGTGACAATCCAAAATTCGGCATGCCGCCCTGGGCCGTCGTCGACAAGGTCGGTCTCGAAGATATCAGACAATGGCTGCTGCCCGAGTTGACCGGAGGGCCGCTCGAGGTGTCGATCGTCGGCGACTTCGAGCGCGACGAGGTGGTGCGCCTGGCGTCGATCTATTTCGGCGGTCTGCCGCCGCGGCAGGGCAGGGGAGCGGTGGCCGAGCAAGTTCATTTCCCGGTCGGGAAGATGTTGACGGCCGAGGTGGATTCATCGATCGACAAGTCGATCCTGCTGATCGCCTGGCCGACTGACGATTTCTGGGATATCCACCGCAACCGCCGGCTGCACATGCTCGCCTCGGTCCTCGATGACCGGCTGCGCAAGGCGATCCGCGAGAAGCTCGGAGCGACGTATTCACCCGAAGTCGGCAGTTCCGCCAGCCGCGTCTACCCGCATTACGGCATGCTGATGGTTCAGATGGTCGTGCAACCCGGCCAGGAGAAGAAGGTCGGCGATGAGGTGTTGCGCATCGCCGATGATCTGCGCCGCGGCGGAGTGACGGAAGAGGAATTGGCACGGGCCAAGGCCCCGATGATGACCTCGCTCAGGGATGCGGTGCGCTCGAACACCTACTGGCTGTCATCGGTTCTTACCCAGTCGACCGCCCATCCGCAGCAGCTGGCCTGGCCGCTGTCGATCCTCAGCGATTTCGAGGCAGTAACAAAAGAGGAGATGGGGGCTCTGGCCGCTACCTACCTGATCAACGACAGGGCGGCCAAGGCCTGGGTCGTTCCGGTCGCCCGTCCCGACGGCCGTAAATAACGAGGCTGAATCAGGCGGAGAGGCCTGCGGCGGTACAATGGGCATCAGCCGATGATCCACAGCGCCATGTTCTGGGTCTGCATCACGGTCCGGCTCGAGATGCTGCCGAAAATGCCCTTCGCCATCCCTTCCCGCCTCCGGCCGATGACGATCGTGCCGCATTTATGTTTCCTGGCGTTGCCGATGATGCTGCTGCTTTCTTCCAGGGCCGTCGGTTCCGGCAGGGTGTGGATCATCTCCTTGTCGATGCCGGCATCGAGGAGCAGTTGGATCGGGCCGGTGAACAGGCAGTTTTTGCCCTGCAGGTGCGTGTCGCACCACTCCTTTCCCCAGCGTTCGTAAAAATCCTCGGGAACACACTGGACCCTCGATGAAAGGAGGCTGCGGGTGTGAAAGAACAGGAAGGCGATATCGTTTCTGCCGGCGAAGATGTGGGCCAGGTGATCGACGGCCATCAGGGAGTTGACCGATCCGTCGACGGGGACGAAAAACCGTTTGGTTGTGACCTCGCCATCGATGATCCATAACGGTATCTTGCGGCATTTCCGGAACAGCTCCGCCGATACCGAGCCGAGGAGCATCTCCCCGACCACCCCTATCCCCCGTCTGGCGACGACGATGCTGTCGACCAGATGTTTTTCCGCATACCCCTTCAGCGAAGCGGCGACGCCGGTGGCGTTGGGAATGGTCGAGGAGGTGATGCGGCTGGCAACGACCCCAAGGGCGGTCAGTTGGTTTTCGGCCTTTTTCAGATGAAGGAGGCCGATAGCCTGGTGGCGATCGAGCCTGTGGTCGGTCGGCAGCAGGCTGTTCGCCGGGTCCTCGGCCTCGGGGCGAACAGAGGGGCCGATGCTGGTGCAGTGCAGGACATGAAAGCTGACTTCAGGCTGGTCGGCAAAGAGCGCGGCGATATACTCGAGGGCCTGGGTGCTGCAGGGTGAGCCATCGACGGCGAGGAGGAGCTTTTTTTCCATGGAACCACCTTGTAATAACGCTATTTCATTAAAATAAATGAAGTATATCTTTGAACAGGCGGCGAAGTCAACGGCAAAACTGCGCACTCCGGGAGGATCGATGCGCGGAATTGCCGAAAATTCTGTTGAAGTTATGATATCATTTGCTTAACTACCGAAAAAGGGGCGGTCATTTAACAAAAACATCACGAAGGAAAGAGAGACGGCGCATGATCGGACAACAGCCTGACCAGTTCCACGAACGACGCAAGGGGATGCGAACGCGTTATGTCACCACTGTCTTTCTCTCTTTTCCGGATGGACAGGAACAACTGGAAGGCGGTCTTCAGGATATCAGTCTTTTCGGGATGTATGTCGGGACGGACCGGCAGGTGGCGATTGCAACCATCTGTTCCATTCGGATTGTCATCTCCGCCAGGCACAGTCGACTGATCCTGGACGACCTTCAAGGGAAGGTCGTCCGTCAGGATGCAAACGGATTGGGCATCCGCTTTGCCGCCAAACTCGAATGGTATGTCCTGTTCAATATCTATACCCATTTCAGCATAGAGCACAGGGATCAGGATGCCGTCCCCCCGAGCGAGCCACCTGATTCCGGGGGCCGCTGACTCATCGTAGCCGGGAACGCGGCCTCGTTTCCTACATGGCGGAAACGTCAGCAGGAATGGGGCCTGCCTGTTGCCTGTCCCGGGACCAAGGTGCCTGAAAACCGCCATTGCGGCGGATAATCATCGTGGAAAAATAGTGCGGGTTCTCGGGAATAGTGGAGAGATCGCGGATGATCCGTTCGCCTTCCATCCCCGCCCGCTCGATCAGCACCGCCTTGGCGAGGAGACCGGTTTCTTCGAGCAACCGGCAGATCCGGGGCAGAACCCGGTGCACCTTCATCAGGACGATGGTGTCGAACGCCTCGAGGGTCGAACGCAGGCGTTCGTCGCTGAAGGTCGCCGGCACCACCGCCAGCATCTCGTTGCCGAGGCAGATCGGCATCGCCGTTTCCGCCGAACAGCAGCTCATCGCCGGGATCCCGGCGTGGAATCTGACCCGGATATCCGGCCGCATCGACAGCAGGGTATCATAGAGATAGTAGCCGGTGGAGTAGATCGCCGGGTCGCCGAGCGTTGGGAAGGCGACATCGAGTCCCTGGTCGAGACAGGCGATGATCGTGGCCGCCGCCGCCCGCCAGGCCCGGCTGACCTCCTCTTCCGGCGCCTTCCCGGCCCTGATCTTCTTCATCGGAAAGTAGAGTTCGAAGACTGTCTTGCCGTCGAGGTCGACCGCCTGACTGATGATGGCGAGTGCAGTCGAACTGCCGCTCGGCGAGGCCTTGGGGGCGGCGATGACCGGGCAGGCGGTGAGGGTCTTCAGGGCCTTGAGGGTCAGGAGCTCGGGATCCCCGGGGCCGGTACCGATGATATGGAGGGTCGCGTCACGCATGTTTTTGTCTCGGGTTGAAATGGGTGGGAGGATGCTCATTGGCGATGTCCGGTGGTTGGCGGCTGCGGGTAGAACAGCCGGTGCAGTTGTTCGATGCCGGTGAGGAGCCGCGGCGTCGGCCGGGACACCAGGGTCTCTTCGATCAGGTAGACCCTGTTGTCCTTGAAGGCCTTGATCAGCTCAAAGCCGGGCTCGGCCTTCAGGGTGTCGATATCGATGGCGTTCATCCGCCCGGTCTGGCTGAGAAAGATATCGATCTCGGCCGCCCGGGCGATGATGTGTTCCTTGCCGTATTCAGCGATATTGCTCCTGTTCCGTGGACGGGCATCGGTGGCGATGTTCCGGCCGCCGGCCGTTTCGACGGCGTAGATGGTGATCGAGGCGGGGGAAAAGGTCTTCATCTTGGCATGGATCGCCTCGACATAGACCCCGGGGCGCCGGCCGTGATCGGCGATGGGGATCTTCCGCTCGATCGCCGCAACCCCGGCGAGAAAACGGGTTCGCATCGATTGGGCGGCGGCGGCGCGGCCGGTCAGGTCGCCGAGGGTCTGCCAGTAGGCGAACATCCCCTTGACGTCGGTCGGCTGGAGCGAGACCACGGTGATGCCGCTGTCCCGCAGCCGGGCGAGCAGGGCCGGGTGGGAACGGGAGATCATCGGCCGGACGAGGACCAGATCCGGAGCCGCGGCGAGGAATTTCTCGGCGCTGTCGGCATCGCTGAAGATCTCCTTGCCACGGACGGCAGCGGGGTTGTCGCCGCGACTGACACCGATGATCTGCTCCGTCGCCCCGAGTTCCACCAGGTTCTCGGTGTGGGCGGGATAAAGGGAGATGATCCGGGAGAACGGCCGATCGAAAACGATCCGCGTCCCATCCTGGTCGATGAGTTCGGCCGCGGCCGGGACCTGCGGCAGGAGGAGGATAAAGAGCAGCAGACTCACTCCGCTTCGCAGGGTGAACCGGCAACAGCGGCGCGACGCCATGAGCGCGAGCAGGGGATGATGCGGAGGAATCAGTCTAGGCATAGCGGTATTGCACCCGTGGTTTGCCGAGCAGTTCGTCATTGAAGACCACCGCTTCGGCGGCGAAGACCTCGCGGATCAGCGGCGCGGTCATCACCGCGGCCACCGGCCCGTGGCAGTAGAGCGAGCCGGCGTGGAGGACGATCAACTCGTCGCAGAAGACCGAGGCCAGGTCGAGGTCGTGGATGGTGGCGATGACGGTGATGCCGGTCTCCGTCACCTTCCGCCGGAGGATTTTCATGATATCGAGGGTATGGCGGATATCGAGGCTTGCCGTCGGTTCGTCGAGCAGCAGGACGGGGGTGTTCTGGGCCAGGGCCCGGGCCACCAGGACCCGTTGGCGTTCGCCGCCGGACAGGTGCATGACCGAGCGGTGCTGCAGGGCGCTGATGTCCATCTCGGCCAGCGCCGCCTGCACCAGGTCGATGTCTGCCGTCGATGGCGGCGAGAATCGCGGGATGAAGGGGTGACGGCCCATCATCACCACATCGTAGACCGTGAAGTCGAAACTGATATGGAGGTCCTGGGGGACGACGGCCAGAAGCCGGGCGAGGGCGGCCTTGCCGTAGGTCCCGACCTCCCGCCCGTGGAAGGTGAGCCGTCCGGCCAGGGGGTGGGCGGCGCCGGTGAGCAGGTCGAGCAGGGTGGTCTTGCCGCTGCCGTTCGGCCCGAGGAGGCCGTAAAACCGGCCGGAATCGAGGTCCATGCTGATATCGACCAGGACCGGGGTCGCGGTGTAGCCGAAGCTGCAGCGGTCGAGGACGAATAGAGGGGCGGTGCCGGTCATCATCTTCCCCTCCCCAGTTGCCGCTTCCTGAAGATGTAACAGAAGAACGGGCCGCCGATCAGCGCGGTGAGGACCCCGATCGGGATCTCGTGCGGCAGCAGGGCCCGGGTGACGGTGTCGGCGGCGAGGAGCAGGATGGCGCCGGCAAGGAAACAGGCGGGCAGCAGCAGGCGGTTGTCGGCGCCGACCAGGAGGCGCAGCAGATGCGGCACGATCAGGCCGATGAAGCCGATGATCCCGGAGATGGCAACACAGCCGGCGGTCATCAGGGTGGCGACGGTCAGCAGCAGCTTTCTGACCTTGATGCTCTCGACCCCGAGGGAGTCGGCGGTCTTCTCCCCCAGCGCCATGATGTTGAGATCACGGGCAAAATAAAAAATAACGAGGAGGCAGGGCAGGGTGATGGTCAGCACCAGCAGCACCTCCTGCCAGGTCTTGCCGACCAGGCTGCCCATCAGCCAGAAGATGATGATGCTGACCTCCTCGTCGGCCATGTACTTGATGAAGCCGATGCCGGCGGAGAGGATGGCGGCGACGATGACCCCGGCCAGGATCAGGGTATTCGAGGAAAACCGGGAATCGGCCGACGCCAGGCTGAAGACGACGACCAGCGTGGCCAGCGCCCCGGCGAAGGCGAAGAAGGGCACGGTCCAACTCAGCGGCAGGGCGATGCCGAACAGCGACAGGATGATGGCCAGGGAGGCGCCGAAGGCGGCACCGGAGGAGACCCCGAGGGTGTAGGGGTCGGCCAGCGGGTTGAGGAGCAGGGCCTGGAAGACGCCGCCGGCCACGGCCAGGCCGCCGCCGACCAGGGTGGCGGCGATGATCCGCGGCAGGCGGATGTCGGTGACGATCACCGGGAACCGGCTGTCGATGTCCGCCGCCGGAGGAGTGCCGGTCAGGTGGGCCCAGCCGATCTCGAGCACCTGGCCGACCGGGATATGAAGGTATCCGAGGCCGGTGGCGACGGTGACGAGACCGGCGAGCAGCAGCAGGAGCAGGGACAGGATGGTGAGTTGCCGGGTCATGTCAGTGCAGCACGATACCGTTGTCGCTGGCGGTCTGCTGCAGATGGTGGAGGTAGACGTCGGCGAAGGCATCGTTCTCGCCCAGTCCCCGTGGGACGGTCATGACCTCGTACCCCTTGGCGGCGAGGATCGATTTCCATGATTCCGGCTCATCCCCGGCCATGTCGTTGAGGGTATGGTCGCCGGCGACGGTCATGAACGGTTTGAGCAGCACCTTCCCGACCCCGGCCTGTTCGAGCAGCGGCAGGGTGTCGTCGAGCGAGGGGTAGCCCTCGACCAGTGCGATGTAGGTCTTGACCCGCGGATAGAGGCGGTTCATGATCGCGGCGAATTCGAGATAGGCGCTGCCGGAAGGCATGTAGGTGTTGCCATGGGCCATGTAGAGGAGGGTTGAACCGTGTTTTTCGGCGAGGGCGGCGTCGCCGGCGAGCGCCTGTGCGATCAGCGTAAGATCGTCGGCATAGGGATGTTGTTCTCCCGCCGTTCCCATGGCCGGACGGCTGAGCACCAACTGCTCGAAGGGGTTGAATCTGGCCTTGATCGTCCTGATCCCGCCCAGGGCGTCGATAGAGGCGGCGAGATCGAGATACTCCTCGCCGGCGCTGATATGGCCGGGCTGGACGATGATCGTCCGGTAGCCGGCATCCTGCAGGTTGGCGATGGTGGCCAGCGGTCCCTGGACAGTAAAGATATCCGCAGGTACCCCCGGATGCTCCTTGATGAAGGCGGTATCGCCGCGCCGCTTCTGCCACACCCTCCGGACAATGTTGGAGGTGAAGGCGATCTTCACCGGCGTCTGCGGGTATTGGCGCTGGAGCCGGTCACGGATGTTGAGGATCCCGGGCAGGGCCTTGGGAACGGTGGTGCCGAAAGCGGCAAGAACGACGGCCTGGCCGCCGGTTTCGGGGATATCGCCGGCCTGGGCCGGCTGGCAGAGGAGGAACAGCAGGAAGAGGGCGCCGACGGAGTGGATGAAACTGTGCATAATCAACCTCATCGCTGACGGTCCGGAAAAAACAAAATCCCGGACCAATTGATGCATTGATCCGGGATTCCCTGGTTATCCGTATCATTGCCATGCCATCTGTCCACGAGGCATGACCCTACAATTCAGGCAGGTCTTCTGACTTCCGGATCTCTCCTTCCCCGAGCCTTCCCATCATGAGCTGACAGTGGCGATCGTTCAGGGGCAGTCCCCGGTCACAGCGGCGGGCCCGTCTTCGAATTACACGAAGTTCCCTCTTTCACCTGCATCTGCCGACTGAAGCTGCAGGTACCCGAATCGTTTTCTCCCTATTCGATACCTTCCCCTCCTGCTGTTGTCAAGCAGGAAACGTTCCACAAACCGGCGACGGCCGCCGATCTCGTCCCGTCGAGCGTCCATCTCCCCGATGCGGTGGATGAAGATGACTGACGACCTGAATCATTGACCATCAGCCGTTTTCCACTCAGAAGGCGTAGATGGAGTAGGCCGCCGCCACCAGGATCAGACTGAACACCCGGAAGGCCTGGCTGCAGACGATCAGTTCGGTGGCGACCTTGGGCTTGAAGATCCCGGCGTAATAGGGAAACTGGTGCCGCACTGCCCTGAGCGGCGACGACAGGATGTTGCCGACCAGCAGGGCCAGGATGATCTCGCGGTATTCCATTTTTCCTTCCTGCAGCAGGGCCCCGGCGGCGGCGACACCGGCAGTCAGTTCGGAGGCCATCTGCAGGGTGATGATGCCCATGGCGTGGGGTGTCAGTCCGGGGATGAAGGAGAGATAGGCGGCGGTGGCCTGCTCGAGCTCGGTGAAAAAGCCGATGCGGTTCATGACGTAGACGATGATGTAGATCGGCACCGTCACCAGGAGGATCTTGCGGATGCGCTTTTTGAATCGCAGCCAGCTCTTGCGCATCGCCTCCCGCCAGTCGACGGCAGCCCTGCCGCCAGCGGGCGGCAGCCCGTCATGGCTGACCGGCTTCGGCAGCAGGAACCGGCTGACGATGACGATCGAGAACGTCCTGAGCAGGGCGGCCGCCAGGGTCAGGCCGACGTAGATCAGGGCGGCGCCCTTGATCAGCGGCACGGTGATGAAGAACATGGTCGGCAGGTGGACGAAGTAGGTGGGAAGGCTGTTGAAGAGATTGGCCAGCACCAGTTCCGCCTTGCGGATCTTTTCCTGATCGTAGGCCTCGGCCAGCAGGGTGTTGGCGGAGACGCCGGAGAAAACGGCCATTGAGAACGAGGCGCCGGTGATGTCGGAGAGATGGCCGAATCTGATCAGCGGCCGGGCGAGGAAGGCGATCCGGCGGGTCCAGTTCAGCGATTCGATGAAGTTGGCGATCATCAAGCCGATCGAGATCGAGGCGATCAGCCGGAGCAACGGCCACAGCAGCCGGTCCCAGAGGGTCAGAAGGGTGTCAGCGGAGACGGTCATATTGGGGGCCGGGCGTTGGTCGGGGTGCAGGGTGGATGAGTATCACAGGCTGCCGGTGAGAAAGCAGTATGCATAGAGGCTGTTGGGGTCGGCGAATAGCGGGAGTCGGCCGATGGTCGCACTGAACCGGCGATGGAGACCGCTGACCACCTCGGGGAGGAAGGGGGACAGGTTGGCCCAGGCCTGTTGTTCGGCGGCCAGCTTCTCCAGTATCCATTCGCCGAGGGACGGCGATCTGCGGATGGAGTACGGCTCGAAATCATCGGTGATGTCAGCCAGTCCGGCGGCGGCGGCGATCGCCTCGTCGAGACCGCCAAGTTCGTCGACAAGACCGATTTTTTGGGCCGTCCGGCCGTCGAAGACCCGGCCTTCGGCGACGCTCTCCAGCCGGGCTCTGTCGATCTTTCGGCCCTGTTCGACGATGGCGAGAAATTGCCGGTAGCCGTGATCGACCGACAACTGGATCGTCTGTTTCAACTGCGGGCTGAGCGGCCGGGCGAGATTGAGGCCGGAGGCCAGCGGGGTGGTGCCGATGCCGTCGCTGTGGACGCCGAGGTCGGCCAGGGTGTTCTCAAAGGTCGGAATGGCACCGAAGATGCCGATCGAACCGGTGAGGGTGGTCGGGGCCGCCCATATCTGATCGGCATCGGCGGCGATCCAGTACCCGCCCGAGGCGGCCATCGTGCCCATCGAGACGACCAGGGGCTTGCCGCTTTTCTTTAATTCGAGCAATTCCTGGCGGATGATCTCCGAGGCGAAGGCCGATCCGCCACCGGAGTTGATCCGGAGCACTACCGCCTTGACCGTTGCGTCCTCCCTGGCCACCTTGATCAGATCGGCCAGCGTATCGCTGCCGATGACCCCGGACGGCTGCTTGCCGGGCAGGATGTTGCCCTGGGCGATCAGGATTCCCACCTTGTTGACTGCCGTGCTGCCGCCTTGGGCCGCCGGGCCGATCAGGCCGAGATAGTCGGCGGATGCGATCGAGGTGTAATCGCGTTCGGAACTGGTGCCGGCGATCGAGGCGAGGTGGGACTGGACCTGCGGCCGCGTCCAGACCCGGTCGACCAGCCCGGTTTTCAGCGCCAGCTGCGCCGTATCGCCACCGGTGGCGGCAAGAAGGGTGTCGATTGAGTTGGTGTAGTTGTCGATGCTGGTCCGCGGAATCTTCCGTTGTTCCGTGACATCAGCGACGTAGCTGTCCCACAGCGATGAGAGCCAGACGGCGTTCTGCCGGCGGGCCTCGGGGGACATCGAGTCGCGGGTGATCGGTTCGATGGCCGACTTGTAGGTCCCGACCCGGAAGACATGGTAATTGATCTTCAGTTTGTCGAGGGCCTCGCGGAAATAGAGGGGATAGGCGCCGAAACCGTGGAGGTCGACGCCACCCATCGGGTTGACGGCGACCAGGTCGGCAAAGGCGGCAAGGTAGTACTGTTTCTGGGTGTAGAGGTCCTCGGCGGCGATGACCTGCCGGCCGGTGGCCCGAAAGCGCTTCAGGGCCGCACCGATGACCTGGAGCTGATCGATGCCGGCGTCGCCCAGATCCTTCTGGTCAAGCAGGATTGCCGCGATCCGGTGGTCTTCCGTCGCCCGGTCGATGATGTGGAGGATATCCTGGAGCAGGATTTCCTCGTCTTTCGCCGGTTCTCCCCGCATTTCCTGAAACAGCTTGCTGATGGACGAAATAGGCTGTTTTTCCTCGACGATATCCCCGGTCAGGGAGAGCACGAGGATGCTGTTGTCCTCGAGTCGGCGGTCGCCGCCGGTGAATATGGCAATGCAGGCGATAAGGAGAATCAGGAGGAAGAGAAGGTTGAACGTGGTATTGCGGACAAACGTCAGCAGACGTCCAGTGAAACGGAAGATGCCGAGAATGGAATGGATGAGGTCTCTCATGGTTGTGATCGCAAGCGGGTACAGGGTGAATGGAGTGGTTTGCCGTCAGACAGTAAGTCATCTGCCGGCGGATGCAAGACCGACGGTTGCCGATCCCGTTCCTGTCGCCGAAACGGGCGGTTGCCGGAGAAAGGGAAGCGGCAGCTGGCGTGGAGGTCTTTTGTCCTTTGGCGTCAGCTTTGACAGGGAGATGCCGAGAAGCCGGATCTTCCGCCTGCCGGCCTCGGTGCCATGGAGCAGGCGCGGGATATGATCGAAGATATCGTGCCGGTCATAAATCGGGGCGGGCAGGGTCAGCGAACGGGTAACGGTTACAAAATCATGGTAGCGGACCTTCAGGGTGATGGTCGCCCCGCCTTGCCGGTGTCGGGCCAGGGCGGTTTCAAGGCCTGCTGCCAGGGTGTGCAGGATGGCGAATATTTCCGTCAGATCGGCGGTGTCGCGATCGAGGGTGACCTCGCTGCCGATCGACTTGCGGAGCCGTGACGGCACAACCGGGCGAAAATCGCGGCAACGGACGATATCGTAGAAAAACGCCCCCGCCTTGCCGAAATGTCGGATCAGCTCCTCCCGGCTCAGCAGTCGCAGATCATGACCGCTATGGATGCCGAGCTGCCGCATCCGGCTCTCGGTGACCTGGCCGACCCCGTAGAACGTGCCGATCGGCAGGGCGTCAAGAAAGTCCTGGGCCTGATCCGGCAGAACGACCGTCAGCCCCCGCGGTTTCTCGTACCCGCTTGCCACTTTGGCGAGAAATTTGTTGCAGGAAACACCGGCCGAGGCGGTGAGGCCGGTCTCATGATAGATCCGGCGGCAGATCTCCCGGGCGATCAGGGTCGCCGATCCCTGGTGCCGTCGGCACGGCGAGACGTCGAGAAAGGCCTCGTCGAGGGAGAGCGGCTCCACCAGGTCGGTATACTCTCTGAAGATCGCCATCACCTGGCGGGAGATTTCCTTGTAGCGGGACATCCGCGGCCTGAGAAAAACCACCTCGGGACACAGCTGCACCGCCCTGGCGCTCGGCATCGCCGAGTGGATGCCATGGCGGCGGGCCTCATAGGAACAGGCGGCGACCACCCCGCGGCTGTCGGGAGAACCGCCGACGATGACCGGCTCGCCGCGCAGCTCGGGATTGTCGAGCTGTTCCACCGAGGCGTAGAAGGCATCCATGTCGATGTGGATAATCTTGCGATAGCGGGTTGCTGTCTGGTCGATCATTGTTCGATTCGGAGGTGCTGGTGCATTATGATCTGAATGTTTGCCTCCAGTATACGACACCCCGCATTTTTTCTCATCACTTCAATATGGTGCGGTGAGACCGGATTATCTGGTATATATCGTTGAAGACGGACCGACGACGGTCTTTGGGTGGGATGGAGAAGGAGAAGGGATGAAAGTACATCAGGTTATCTGTGCCAGTGGTCTGTTTCAGGGGCTGCCTGAGCATCAAATCAGTGAAATTGTCGACATCGCCATCGAACGGACGTACGGCAAGGGCGAGTCGATCTTCTTCGAGGGCGATCCCGGCCACGGCTTCTATATGGTCGGGGAGGGCAAGGTCAAGATCTTCAAGATGTCGCTCGGCGGGAAGGAACAGATCCTTCACATCTTCGGCGAGGGCGAACCGTTCGGCGAGGTGCCGGTCTTTCACGGCCAGCCGTTCCCGGCATCGGCGGAGACCCTGGCGGCCACCAAACTGCTGTATTTTCCCCGCGACAAGTTTGTCGCCCTGGTCTCCAGGAACCCATCCATCGCCCTGAACATGCTGGCGGTCCTGTCGATGCGGTTGCGGCGGTTCACGATGCAGATCGAAAACCTGTCGCTCAAGGAGGTGCCGGCCCGCCTCGCCGGCTATATCCTCTACCTGCTCGAGGAACAGGGCCGGGAAGACAGCGTTGAACTGGAGATTTCGAAAGGTCAGTTGGCCAGTCTGCTCGGCACCATCCCCGAGACCCTGTCGCGGATCTTCGCCAGAATGACCGAGGAGGGGTTGATCGAGGTGGTGGGGCGGCGGATCAATATCCTCGATCGCCGGGGGCTCGAATCAAAATAGCGGCGGGGCTAGGCCGCCGAATCGGGGACCTGGTTGTTGAGGACGATATTCCGCAGGTGCAGGTAGCTGTCGAGCTCGAGTTCGGTGAAACGAACGGCGACGCCGGTATGATCCTGCCTGACCGTCCTGCCCTTGATCTGCAGCGACAGGATGCTGGAGGTCCCGGAGATGGTGATGGTGACCCGGCAGGGGACGTTGATCGGCACCGGTTCGCTGGTCCGGATGAAGATCCCGTCGAGGCTGATATCCCGCGACAGGGTGTTGCCGGCGAGGCTGCGGTCATTGAACTGCAGCTTGGCCGAGGTCTCCAGTTTGACCCGGGTCTTGGTGCGCTGTTCCGGTCGTTCCATGATATGATCGCTCTCTACGGCTGTCGGGCGAGTTCGATGGTGGTCGCTTTGAACAGATACCGATCCCGGTCGACGGCCACTTCCGGCGGGATCGCCGTGCGTTTGAAAAGGTCGTAGCCTTCCTTCAGGTTGCGCCAGTAGCGTTGCCATCTGCCGTCCTGGTGGTCCTGGTGGCGGCGCATGTTCTCCGCCGTCATCCGAAAGGGGAAGATATGAACCGCAAAGGATTCCTGGCCGTTGGCCAGAGCGGCGTCGGCGATGGTGTAGATCTCCTCCATCCGGTAGTCGGTCATCGCGAAACAGCCAACGGATGAGCAGCGGCCGTGCACCATCAACGCGTTCCCGGTCCGGCCGTTGAGGCGGTCATACTCGTTGGGATAACCGAGATTGAACGCCAGGTGAAACCTGCTCCAGGGATTGAGCTGAGCCGGTCCGACCCGGTAGAATCCCTCCGGGCTCTGTTTGTCTCCCTCCTTCTCCTTGGGACCGAGGTCCCCCGAATAATCGCAGATCCTGTAGGTCTTGAAGAGAACAAAACCGCTGCCCTGCAGGACCCAGATCTCGAGCTCATCGGATTCCTTGAAGATCCGCATGAAGATCGGCGCCCCGAGGCGAAGGGCTTTGTTCTCCATGGCCTGGGTGATTTCCGGGGACAGCCGCGTCACCACCTCCTGTGATATCTCGCTTGCCGGAGTCTGAACCATGGTGGCGGAGTGACAAATGCCGGAGTTGATGATTATCATCAAGATCAGGGCGCAGCTACATATCAATGGCTTCATCGGCTCGGCTTGTCACCTGGAGGACTCTAACCGGAAATTCGGTGTTGCGAGACGGAGAAAACAGCTAACAGCGTCTTAATAGAGCAAAAAAATGTGCGAAAGTCCAGCAGGAAGAGGATGAGGGACAGAATCCAGCGTTGGCGCGGCGGTGTTTGTCATCTTGGATCCGTAGCGGTCGGCAGCCTTCCCCCGCTTCTGAACGTGGAAGGAATCCGGCTCTGATTCAAAGTTATGGCGCCCCTGGTATCAACCGAAGATTCATCGGCATCATCGAAAGGATCGTGACCGGAACGGAAGGAGGAGGAAGCGGGCTGGGGCAACCGCTGTCACTATTCACTTGCCCCGGTACCAGACTGCAGGTAGTGTCGGAACTGAACGCTCGGTAAAATCATTTCATTCTGTCGAAGGAAGCTACCCCGCGATGGCCCTTGATCTCCATATCCACAGCACATTTTCAGACGGCACGATGTCACCGGCCGAGGTGGTCGGATTGGCATCGCGCAAGCGCCTGACAGCCATCGCCTTGACCGACCACGACACCATCGACGGATTTGTTCCGGCGCAGCAGGCCGCTGCCGGCCTGCCGCTCGAGGTCGTTGCCGGGCTGGAGTTCAGCGTCCTCCATCAGGGGACCTCGATGCATATTCTCGGATACCTGATGGATATCGGCCATTCCGATCTCAACCGGATGCTGGCCGATCTGCAGAAGGGGCGGCAGGAGCGCAACGCGAAGATCCTCGAGAGACTGCGGGCCCTAGGGGTAACGATAGAAGAGGACGAACTGCGGCAGGTATCGGTGACCGGCCAGACCGGCCGACCGCATATCGCCAGACTGCTCCTGGCGAAGGGGGCGGTCGGCACCATGCTCCAGGCCTTCGAGAAGTATCTTGGCCGAGGGGGACTGGCCTATGCCTCGCGTCCGGTTCCCACCGCCGAGGATGCCATCGCCGTTCTGCGGGCCGCTGGCGGTCTCTGCGTCATGGCTCATCCGCAGCAGATGGATCCGGACCTCAGCCGGTTGCCGGCATTGCTCGATATCCTGGTGCCGATGGGTCTCGATGGTCTCGAAGCCTACTATCCGACCCATTCGTCCAAGGCTCGCCGCAAGATAATCGCCGCAGCCGAACACTATGGCCTGGTGTTGACCGGCGGCAGCGATTTCCACGGTGACATCCGGCCGGGAACGACGATCGCCGGCGGCCGCAATGTCCACGTCCCCGAAGAATTGTTGCGGATCATGAAAGACCGCGCGGCAGCCAGATGACCACAGCAGGCAGTACCGGGAATGTCGAACTTCAATCAACCCGACAAGGTTGTTGCATGAGGGGATGGCATCACGATATGGTAGCGTATGGCAATTCCTCCTGGCTTCGGACAATCCGGTTCGGTATTGATACTCCGAACGGATCCAGATAATTTTTTGATGCAGGACTGTTTCCTGCGCATAGAGGTGCGAGTTTCCTATGTATTCGATCCTGATCGTTGATGATGAACCCAACTACCTGATAGTCATGTCGGAGCTTCTGCGGGACGAAGGCTTTGAGGTCTTCACCGCTTCGAACGGCCGGGAAGGGCTGCAGGTGGTCAAGGATGTCGATCTCGATCTCGTCATCACCGACATGCAGATGCCGGAGATGGACGGGATGCAGTTGCTCAATCATGTCAAGGCCCTCAACCGCGAATTGCCGGTACTGATGATCACCGCCTACGCCCAGGTGGAGAAGGCAGTGGCGGCGATGCAGGCCGGGGCCTTCAGCTATCTCGCCAAACCGTTTTCCAATGATGAACTGATTGTCACCATCCAGAAGGCGGCGCAGCACTACTCGCTGGTACGTGAAAATACCCGCCTGCGCAGTGAAATCCGCGGCAAATCAGGTTTCAGTGGGATGGTCGGCAAGAATCCGCGGATGCTCCAGGTCTACGAACTGATCGAAAAGGTGGCGCCGACCCCGGCCTCGGTGTTGATCTCCGGCGAGAGTGGCACCGGCAAGGAACTGGTGGCCAAGGCCATTCACGTGAACAGCCCGAGAGAGGACAAGGCCTTTATCACCGTCAACTGTGCCGCGCTGGCGGAGAACCTGCTCGAGAGCGAACTCTTCGGTCATGAGAAGGGGGCCTTTACCGGGGCGGTGGCGATGCGCAAGGGAAGGTTCGAGTTGGCCGACGGCGGCACGATCTTCCTCGATGAGGTCGGCGAGATCCCGCTGGCCCTGCAGGCCAAGCTCCTCAGAGCTCTGCAGGAACGGAGTTTCGAGCGGGTAGGAGGGACGAAGACCCTGACTGTCGATGTGCGGATCATCAGCGCCTCAAATCGCGACCTGAAGGAAGAGGTCATGCAGGGCCGGTTTCGTGAGGACCTCTTCTATCGACTGAATGTCATTCATGTCACTTTGCCGGCCCTGCGCGAGCGAATGGATGACATGCCTTTGCTGGTCGATTTTTTTATCGATAAATTTTCGCAAAAACTGGATAAAAAAGATCTCACCATCACCAAGGAGGCCTTGCGCCTGTTGATGACCCTGCCGTGGGAAGGAAATGTCCGCGAACTCGAAAACACCATCGAACGGGCGGCGATCCTCTGTAACGGCAACTGTATCGAGGCCGAGGATGTTCAGCCGGAATCGGTCAACATGGACACCCAGGCGGCCTGGAGCCGGGAACTGGATCTGCACCAGATCGTTCCGGAATCTGCCGGCCTCAACGACGTTCTGTATGCCGTCGAGGAAAAGATGCTGGTCGATGCACTTGAGGAGGCGAATTTTGTCCAGGCCAGGGCAGCCGACCGCCTCGGGATAACCAAGAGCCTGCTCCAGTATAAGATGAAAAAGTACGGGATTAAGAAAAAGAAATGAGCGTTGCCGGCATGGCATCGACGCTCGTATTGCGGTGATATGGAACCGCGTTGGTTGTGTCGGCCGTCAACGACAGCCAGCGTGGTCATGCTGCGACGGTTGGTGACTCAGAACCAGCGAGAGGGGGTGCAGGGTGGACAGCAGTTGCTATTTCTCTTCCCCACGTTATGCCTTCAGCCACCGATGGCGCTCGCAGTAAAGGATGGTTCATCTCCAACGTGTTTACCTTGGGTTGTGAAGATTGGCAACGATGAGTCTTTGCCGGCTGCCCCGCCATTCGAAATACACCTGCCGACACTCCAGACGAACGCTTGCAACGCATCCTTGAGCAGGGGCGGCAGAAAGCAGTAGTCCCTCCGTGCTATCAGGCCGGATATTTCCCTTCCATGTACTCCTTCAGATACTGGTTTTCCACGTCCCTTACCTTCAATTGCGCGTTGACTACGTCACCGATGGAGACAACGCCCTGCAGTTTGCCATTTTCGACAATCGGGATATGCCGGACCCGGTTTTCCGTCATTACGGCCTGGATATAGTCGATTTTATCTTCCAGCCTGGCGACTATCATATTGGTGCTCATGAAATCCTTGACGCTGGCGTGACGGATATTCTCGGGATCTTTGCTGACGGCCTTCAGGACATCGTTGGGAGCAAAAATTCCTTTGATGTCGTCATTCTGATCGACGACGATCAGCGATCCCACCCGATTGGAAAAGAACATGTTGATGGCATCCAGCACCTTGTTGTCCTGATGGATAGTGATCACCCTGCTACCTTTGACTGCCAGTATATCCTTCGCCTTCATTGTACTTTTCTCCTTAACTGGATTGACTCGTATGATGCATGCCCTTTCTTGTCGTTATATCGCTACCGGATAGAGGCTCAATGCCAATACGCAGATGGCGAGAATAAAGGCGCAGACTGGGGCCGATCGCGAGCCGCTGGTTTCAAACAGGTCATCCGCCTCATGAAAATACATGGCGATGATCAGACGAAGGTAATACCACATCGAGAGGATGCTGCTGATAATACCCAGAACCGCCAGGACGACTTGCCCGGACTGGTAGGCGGTGACGATGATGTAGAGCTTGCCCATGAACCCTGCAGTCGGTGGGATCCCGGCCATGGACAGGAGGAAAATGGTGATGGCCGCCGCGGAATATGGACGCACCTTGGCCAATCCTCTGAAATCGTTGAATTCTTTTCGCTTTTCGTCGGTGCCGGAGAGATAGGACAGCGAGGCGAAGATTCCGAGGGTGCTGGCTGCATACGCGGCAAGGTAGTAGAGGATCACCGAGCCGCTGAATTGGTCGCCGGACACGGCAATCAATGCGATCAGGAGATATCCGGTATGGACGATGCCGGATGCGGCGAGCATTCTTTTGAGGCTGTTCTGACCGATGGCGATAAGGTTGCCGGCAAAGAGGGTGAAGACGGTCAGATAAAACAGCATGTCGAGCCAGGACTCGCGGATATCGGCAGCGAGCAGCAGAACATTCGCGAGCACAGCGATAATGGCTGTCTTCAGGGCAGTTGCCATGAAACCGGTAACCGGTATCGGTGCACCGTCATATACATCGACAACCCAGGAATGGAAGGGAAATACGGTGACTTTGAAGAACAGAGCGAAGAGAATGAAGAGCAGACCTCCTGCCAGAGCGGGATTCTGCAATAAACCGTCTCTGCTGATCGTTGCGGCGATCGCGGCAAAACCGGTATCCCCCAGCGCCCCATAGACGAGGGCGATCCCCATCGTGAAAAACCCTCCGGCAAAGGCGCCGAGTATCAGATACTTGAGGACGGCCTCCGAACTTAAGATATTGCGGCGGTTGTAGCCGACCAGGGCGTAGATGGAAAGAGAGGCGGTTTCAAGGGCGATGAAGACGGTGATGAGTTCCTGGGCCATGGTGAGCAGCATCATGCCGCTGACGGCGAAGGTCATCAGGCTGAAGAACTCGAGGGACCCGAAATTGTTCTGGCGAAAGTAGCTGATGGCACTCATCGCTGTGAACAGGCCGCAGGCGATGATGATCATCGAGGCGATGCGGGTGAAATCGTTGACTGCCAGCATGCCGTTGAAAAGCGAGACGAAGGGTAGAACATCGTTCAATCCAATCGGTACCAGCTGAACGATGAATGCTACGGCGAAGATGCCGACCGACAGGGCCGATGCCACCTCGATGCGGATGGATTCAAAGGCCGACAGCAGCATCAACAGGATGGCGCCGATGGTAACGGTGAAGAGGGGGAGCAGGTATACGATATCACAGTTCATGGTCTGTCCATCCTCATTTCTGTTGCTGAATATGGTCAAGGGCGACATGGCCGGTTAATTGGCCGCTCCCCTGGACCGTGGCGATGTGAGATTGTGCGGCCGGTGTAATTCTGGCGATGAAGGGTTGAGGAAACACCCCCATGAACAGAATCAGCAGGATGGCCGGCAGCAAGGCCAGGGTCTCGCAGATGCTCAAATCTGTAAAACCATGTGTCTTGTCGTTGCTCTTTTCAAAGAAAACACGCTGGAACATCCACAGCATGTAGCAGACTCCGATGATCAGCGTGGTGGCGGCGAGCACACCAAGAGTGGTATCGAACTTGATCGCACCCATGATGATCAGAAACTCGCCGATAAAACCGCTGGTACCGGGCAGACCGACCGAGGCCAGCAGGGCGACAGCGAAAAAGCAGGCGAAGACCGGAGCCTGGCGGGCAATGCCGCCGAGATCGGAAATTTCTCTGGTCTGCAGTCGGTCTTCGATGATGCCGATGAGGAGAAAGAGCAGCCCGGTGCTCGTTGCATGGGCCATGATCTGATAAATGGAACCGGTGAGTGCCTGGATGTTCAGACAGAACAGCCCGAGGGCGAGGATGCCCATATGAGACGCGGAGGAAAAAGCGAGCAGGCGTTTCATGTCCTTCTGGCCGATGGCGGCGATGCCGCAGTATATCAGGCCGATAACGGCAGCCCAGGCAAGCGGCATGGCATAGCGGACCAACTCCGGACCGAAGACCGGCATGATGAAGCGAATGACGGCGTAGATACCGATTTTGGCCATGATCGCCGACAACAGAAAGGTGGCCGCGGCCGGAGCTTCAGTGTAAGCATCGGGAAGCCAGGTGTGGAGCGGAAAGATCGGGATCTTGATCGCGAAGGCGATCATGAAGGCGAAAAACGCAAGAGCCGCCGCTTTGTCGCTGAGTTCAAGCCCTGCCAGTCCGGCGGTTTCGAACGACCACACGCCGTACTGGCCGTGAAAGGCGACACCAAGGTAGATGATCGCGGCCAGCATCAGCAGCGAACCGGAAACGGTGTAGAGCATGATCTTGACAGTCGCCGCTCTGCGTTCCGGACCGCCGTAGATTCCGATCATGAAGAAGATCGGGATGAGCATGATCTCCCAGAAGGCATAAAACAGCACCAGATCGGCCGCACATATTGCTCCGGCCATGGCGCCCTGGGTGACCAGCAGGCTGCCGTAGAAGGCCCGCGGTCTGTCCTTCACGACGACAAAGACGATGGGAATAAGGGCTGCCCCGGTCAACAGGACAAATAGGCTGATGCCATCGACACCGATCCGGTAGGAGATCCCGACGGATTCAAGCAGCGCTCGCGTTTCGGCGAACTCGAGTTGGCCGCTGCCGGAGAATCCAAGGTAGACCCTGATCCCGAAGTACAGGACAACCAAGGATGCCAGTAGTCCGATCCTGCGGGCGGTCGTGGAACTGAATGGTATCAGCATTGCTGCCAGACCGACAACGATCGGCAGAAAAATCATGGTGGAGAGGACGTTTTCAAACATGCGGACCTCTTTCCTACTTGAATGATTGGGTGAGCAGATAGCTCATCACGCTCAGGCCGATGATCATGTAAATGGCGTAGACACGAACATAGCCAACCTGCAGCAACTTGAAGCTGGAGCCGAACTGGCGATAGAACCAGACGATCAACTGCACCGGTCCGTCGGTGATATGGGCATCGATGTAATTGCCGATTGCCGATCCTATGGCCTTGTACGGCCGCACAAACAGTACATCATAAAGTTCATTGATCCGGAACGTATGATAGGCGAAACTGGAGAAGCCGCTATAGACAGGTTCCACAGCCCCCTTGCCGAATTTGCGATAGGCGATGAAGATGCCGATCGCGAAGGCGGCGACACTGGCGGCTATGGCGATGATCTCCGTGCTGTGCGAGGCCTCGTGGGGATGCTCGGCAAGACTTGGCGCCAGCCAGTGGGTGACCTGCTGCGAACCGCCGAACAGCGCCGGCAGGTTGAGAAAGCCGGCGAACAGGGCACCGATGGCGAGGATAACCAGCGGCACAGTCATGACGGCGGGCGGTTCGTGAGCGTGCTCATAGGCATGGGCATCACGAGGACTGCCATGGAAGACGACGAAGATCATCCGGAAGGTGTAGTAGGCGGTCATGCCGGCGACCAGGACCCCGACCAGCCAGATCCCCGTATGGCCTGAGGCCAGCGCCGAGTAGAGAATCTCATCCTTGCTGAAAAATCCTGAAAAGGGCGGACAGCCGGCGAGGGCCAGTGAACCGATCAGCATCGTCTTGTAGGTCAGTGGCAGTTTGCTCTTGAGGCCACCCATCTTCCAGATGTTCTGCTCGTGGTGCAGGGCATAAATCACCGACCCGGCGCCGAGGAACAGCAGGGCTTTGAAGAAGGCATGCGTGAAGACATGAAAGATTCCGGCCGAATAGGCGGCGAGACCGACACCGGCGAACATGTAGCCGAGTTGACTGACGGTCGAATAGGCCAGCACCTTCTTGATGTCGTTCTGGAACATGCCGTAGATCGCTGAGACCAGGGCAGTGAGGATGCCGATCCAGGCAACGACCAGACCGACGGTCGGAACATGAACGTAGAGAAAGCTGAAACGGGCGACCATGTAGACACCGGCGGTAACCATGGTCGCAGCGTGGATCAGGGCCGAGACAGGGGTCGGGCCGGCCATTGCGTCCGGCAACCAGACGTAAAGAGGGATCTGGGCCGACTTTCCCGTAGCGCCGACAAAGAGCAGCAGGCACACCAGGGTGACGGTGGCCGGTGCCAGCAGATGAGCGTTGGCTTTCAGCGAGATATAGTCGAATCCGGATCCGCCGATTGCCCAGAACAGGAAGGCCATGCCGAGGACGAAACCGAAGTCGCCGATGCGGTTGACGATGAATGCCTTGTTCCCGGCGAGGACATTGCTCCGGTCTTCGCTATAGTAGCTGATCAGCAGATAGGAACAGAGTCCGACACCCTCCCAGCCGACGAACATCACGACCGGTCCGTTGCCGAGGACGAGTATCAGCATGCTGCCGAGAAACAGGTTGAGGTAGGCGAAGAACTTGGCGAAGCTTTCATCGCCGGCCATGTACCCGATCGAGTAGATGTGGATCAACGAAGCGGTGAAGGTGACGAACAGCAGCATCAGCGAGCTGAGCGGGTCGGCGAAAAATCCCATGCTGACATGCATTTCCCCGACCTCGAACCAGGTGAAGACCTCGTGCGTGAGAGCGCGGGTATCGACAGGCAGGCCATTCAGGTCGAGAAAGACCTTCACTGCCAGAACGAAGGTCAAGATCGGTGTCGTACAGCCGAGAACGGCATAAAGTTTATCCGGTAGACGCTTTTTCTTGCAGGTTGCAAGGTGCAGGATACCGACCAATGCCGCGCCGATGAGCGGCAACAGCGGGATCATGCCGAGATATGAGACATTCTGGGCCATCTGGTCACCCCTTCAACAAGCTGAAGACATTGGTGTCGACCTTGCCGGTGTGCTTGTGCAGCAGGATGACAACGGCAAGGGCGAGGGCCGCCTCCGCGGCGGCAACCGCCATCACCAGCAGGGCGAGAACGTGTCCATCCATGTTCTCATGCAGGCGGGCGAGGGCGATGAACGCAAGGTTGGCGGCATTCAGCATCAGTTCGACCGACATAAAGACGGTAAAAACGTTGCGCCTCGAGATGACTCCGAGAATACCGAGGCAGAAGAGCAGGATGCTGAGGGACAGGTAATCATGGATCATTGGGTTATCTCCTTTTTCCCGGCAAGAACGACGGCACCGACCAGGGCGACGAGAAGCAGGATCGAGACGATCTCAAACGGCAGCAGCCAGTCACGGAACAGCACCATGCCGACCGACTTGACATTGCCGAAACCGTTGCCGACGATGTCGATTTCTCCCCCCGGCAGGGTACTGACGATCTTCAGCAGGAGGAGGCCGATCGGAGTGACCGCCAGACACCCGCCGAGGAGATAGGCCCATTTGCCTTTTTCATCCGGGATGTCGGCAGGCTGGATATTGAGGAACATAATTATAAATATGATCAGGGACATGATCGCCCCGGCATAGACAATCAACTGCAGGGCAAAGAGCAGTGACGCTGAGAGCAGTGAGTAGAGCCCCGCCAGCGACACCAGGGTTACCACGAACCACATCGCCCCGTTCATCGGATGCCGACTGAGGATCAAACCGAGGGCGCCGAGCACCGACACGGTGGCAAAAGCGTAGAACAGCCATTGACTGAGCATGGTATCACAGCCCCCTTTTTCTGTAGTCTTCTTCGCTGAAAGCGCCCGGCGTGGCCAGCAACTCATCCATTCCTTTGACCAGGGAACTACGTTCAGAGGAGATGACGGAGTAGATGCCGGTGTCCATGCGGATGGCGTCCATCGGACAAGCCTCGACACAATAACCGCAATAGATACATTCAAGTAGATCAATCTCAAACCGTACGGGCATCTTTTCCGATTTGCCGTCCACTCGTTCGGCCGCCTCGATGGAGATGCAGTGGGAAGGGCAGTTGGTCTGGCACATGAAGCAGGCGACACATTTGACCGTCCCGTCATCATGGGTGGTGAGTCGGTGCCGTCCCCGCCAGCGCGGGGTGATCTCCGGCTTGACCTCCGGGTAGTGGCGGACATAGGATTTCGAGTTGTCGAGCAGGATCCGCCAGAAATGGTCAAAGGTCGTGCGCATCCCTCTGAACACCTCGATCAGATAGAGCCTCTCGATGAAAGTGGAACCTTGACGTTCCAAGGTCTTGATTTTTACAGTCATGGAATTCCTCTTCAACTCAGAGCAACGACAACGGCGCTGGTGATAAAGATGTTCACGAGGGACATCGGCAGGAGAATCTGCCAACCGAGTTTCTGCAGTTGATCATAGCGGAACCGCGGCAGCGTCCAACGTACCCAGACATAAACAAAACACATTATTGTAGCCTTCAACAGGAAGGTGGCCATCTGCAGCAGCACTACAAAAATCCGAACTCCGTCTGCACTGGGGTTGATTACCACCAGGGTAAGAAGAATGAGTTCGACGGCAGCGGCGAGGATCCAACAGATCTTGATATAGACATTCGCTTCACGGACAAGGGGATCGTTCGGCCGATAGTAGTGGCTGACGTTGTTTTTCCGGATCCAGTTGGTAAAATAATAGGTTATGACCGGCAGCAGCAGCATCAGCACGATGGCAATGGGCTGGGCGTAGGCGACCATGGTCTCGGTGGCGAGCCAGGGGATCTGGTAGCCACCAAAAAAGAGGGTGACGATGATCGCACTCGAGGCGAACATCGCGACATACTCACCAAGGAAAAACATGCCGAATTTCATTGAACTGTACTCAATATGGAAACCGGCGACGATTTCGCTCTCGCCCTCGGCGAAGTCGAAGGGGGTGCGGTTGGTTTCGGCAAAGGCGGCGACGATGAATATGACGACGCCGAGCGGTTGGAGAATCACCCCCCACATCGGGATGAAACCGAACAGCAGCTGTCCCTGAAATCTTGCGATTTCACTGAGATTGACCGTGCCGTAGACCACCAGCAGGCTGACGACGGCGAGGCCCATCGGGATTTCATAGGCGATGACCTGTGCGGCTGATCGCAATCCACCGAGGATGCCGTATTTATTATGCGACGACCACCCGGCGAGGATGATGCCGTAGACTGCGAAACCTGTGCAGGCGAGGAACCACAGAATACCAATGTCGAACGGTATGGTCTGCATTATATAGCTCCTGCCGCCCAGCACCAGGGTGTCGGCGAAGGGAATCGCCGCGAAGGAAACCAGGGCGGTGAAGAAGACCAGTACCGGCGCCAGGACGAAGTAGAATCTATGCGGTATATGCCCGGCGATCATATCCTCTTTGAAGATCAGCTTCACTCCATCGGCGAGATTCTGCACCAGTCCGCCGAAGCGAAAGCCGAAAATATTGCAACGGTTTGGACCCAAGCGATCCTGAATAAATCCGGCACCACGACGCTCCATCCATACCCCGATCGCAATGAAGCAGATCGGGATGAAGGCGCCGAAGGCGACCCGGAGGACGACCAGCAGGATATCAAGCTGTGACATGATCGGTCTCCTTCTCCTTCAAATTCAATCCGGCAGTGGGAAAAGCGCTAGCCTCGATTCCGGCGAGGACCGGGATGGCCTCCTGCATCGCCTTGGAGATGGCGGCCTCATCGGTCATCGTTCCGCCCAGCAGGCGAACCACCTCTATCAGGTTCGGAGCCGGATCGTTTTTTACCACAGCAGCCGAGAATCGCTGCACTATCTGGTCTTGGTTGATAATCGTCCCGCCATACTCGCTGTAGGAGGAGACGGGAAAGGCGACTGTCGCCTTGCGGGTGAGACTGTTGTCATGACTGCTGACGGCGATGACGTTCAAGGCCGAAAGTCTCTCGGCGAAAGCGCCGTTCGCCTCGCTGCGCTGCAGATCGTTGTTGAAATTGACGAGCAGATCCGCCTCGTTCAAGGCCTGTGTGAAGGCTTCCAGCGAGGTATCGATCCCAAGGGCGGAGAGGCCGGTGCGATTGGCGGATTTGTCATCCCGGATGAGGAAGTCGTCACCGTCGCCTTTGATGATATAACTGTCGCTGTAGCCCGAAAGCCTGCCTTTACGGGTGGCGGCCAACGCCTTGATGGCGATCATCTGCTCGATGGTGCAATTGGGTGAGACGAGAAAGAGCGGCTTGCGGGCATTTTCCACCTTGCGGCGGGCGGTCTCCACTGCCTGATCGATGGTACAGTCTTTGCCGTCGAGACGGGTCACGGACAGGCGACCTTCATTCTCCTGATGGTAACTCAAACGACCCGCGTCGCAGATGAAATAGCCGTTGACCAGTTGATTGTGGCGTGGTCGAAAGCGGTAGATTCGATCGTCACCGCCTTTCTCGCGGTTATGATCGATGAAGATATTGCAGCCCTTGGCGCAGCCATGGCAGATTCCGGGCGATCTTGTCAGGAACCAGGCCCGTTGCTTGAAGCGGAAATCCTTGCTCGTCATCGCCCCGACCGGGCAGAGGTCGACGACATTGAGAGCGTAGCGGTTGTTGAGTTGTCTGCCGGGAAATGTCGTTACCCGGGCCTCGTCGGAACGGTTGACGATGCCGAGTTCGCCGGTCTTGGTGATCAGGCGGGTGAAGCGGACGCACCGGGCGCAGAGAACGCAGCGCTCCTGATCATGGATGACGCCGCAGCCGAATTCCATCTTCTTCCCTTTGAGCACCTGGGGCACCCGCATCCGGCTCGCCTGGTGGTCATAGGACATGTAGTAATCCTGCAGGGTACATTCGCCGGCCTGATCGCAGACTGGACAGTCGGTCGGGTGATTGATCAATTCCAGTTCCATGACATCATGCTGGATCTTCTTGATCTTCTCGGTGTCGAGCTGAACTTTGAGTCCTGCCGAGACCGGGGTCTTGCAGGCAGGGACGAGCGGCGGTCGGCCGTCTTCGATGCCGACCAGGCACATGCGGCAATTGCCGTCCGCACCCAGGGCCGGATGATAGCAGAAGTGGGGAATCTCGATGCCAATCACCTTGAAGGCATCGATAAGGTTCTTCCCTGATTCCACTTCGACCTCTTGTCCGTTGACAAAGAGTTTTACCGTCTCAGCCATGATGGTTCCTTCTCACGTGGTTCATGCTTGTTCGGGCTTGGGCCGGTCAGTGGCATAAGCCACAAATTCTGACCGGAATTTGTCGAGATAGCTGCGTACCGGCATGGTGCAGGCGGCCGAGAGGACACATACGGTCTTCATCTCGATATTATCACAGAGTTCCCTGAGCAGGTCGATATCGGCCATAGTCCCTTCACCGCGAAGCAGCTGTTTGACAATCTTCAGCATCCAGCCCAGTCCTTCACGGCAGGGAGTGCACTGGCCGCAGGATTCGTGGTGATAGAAATCGATGAGATTTTTAACGAGTTTGACGACATCGACCGTTTCATCGAGGACGACGATACCGCCGGAGCCGAACATCGTCTTATGGGCCGCCATCGATTCGTAGTCAAGGGTCGTTGTAGTCGCCTCTTCCGGGGTCAGCACCGGAGTCGAACTGCCGCCGGGGATGACGGCCTTCAGCTTTCTCCCTCGCCAGACACCGCCGGCGATTTTTTCAATGACCTCGAGGAGGGGAAGACCGAGGGGCAGTTCGTACATGCCTGGTTTCTCGACATGACCGGAGATGCCGAAGAGATGGGTCCCCGGGCTCTTCTCGGTGCCATAGGCCTTGTAGGCCTCGGCGCCATTGGCCATAATGAAAGGCAGTGAGGCAATGGTCTGGACGTTGTTGATGATCGTCGGACAGCCATAGAGTCCGGCTACGGCCGGAAACGGCGGCTTGCTGCGGGGTTGCCCTTTTCGGCCCTCGATCGACTCAAGGAGAGCGGTCTCCTCGCCGCAGACATAGGCGCCGGCGCCACGGTGGACGGTGACGTCGAGCTTGAAATCGTGACCGGCGACCTTCTCGCCGAGATAGCCGGCGGCATAGGCCTCATCAATCGCGTATTGCAGGGCCTTGCGCTGAGTCGTATATTCGCCGCGGATGTAGATGTAGCAGTCATGACAACCGATGGCGTAGCAGCAGATGATGATGCCCTCGATCAGGAGATGGGGGTCGCGGGTGAGGATATGGCGATCCTTGAATGTCGCCGGTTCCGATTCATCGGAGTTGACGGTGAGGTACACCGGTTTATCCACGCCCTTCGGGAGGAACGACCATTTCAGGCCCGCCGGAAAACCGGCGCCGCCGCGCCCTCGCAACCCACTGTTTTTGACCTCGTCGGTGACATCGGCTGGCGGCATTGCAAAGACCTTGTCGAGCGTGGCGTAGGCGCCATGCTGTTTGGCCACTTCCAGAAGATGGGCATCGGCGATGTCGAATTTTCGGCTGAGAATCCTTACTTCCATCGATGCTTCTCCTTTACCGCAGCCCTGTCAGGAGCTGTTTCAGTTTTTCGACATCCATGTTTTCATGGAATTCGCCGTTGATCTGAACAACCGGCGCAGTGCCGCAGTGGCCGAGACATTCAACCTCTTCGAGACTGAACCGGCCGTCTTCAGTGATCTCACCCGGCCGGATGCCGATCTCGTTGGCCAGATAATCGACGATTTCCTGTTTGCCCCGCAGCCAGCAGGACAGTGTCCGGCAGATGCAGATGTGATTTCTGCCGACCGGATGCAGGTTGTACATGGTGTAGAAGGTCGCCGCCTCGTAGACCTGGCTGGCGAAGGTGCCGATCCGGTCGGCGATATAAGCGATAGCCTCGGCCGGAACCCACCCTTCCTGCTCCTGCGTCAGCCACAGCGCCGGCAGGATCATCGATTCCCTGGTCGGATAACGTTTGACGAGGAATTCGAATTCGGCATCACGCTCGGCGTCGAATTGAAAGGGTTTTCCGGCAAAGATCAGGTGTGAACGATCACTCATCGGTCGAGTTCCCCTCCGATAATGTTGATGCTGCCGAGATTGATGACGACGTCGGCGATCATCGACCCCTCAACCATTTCTTGAAACCCGCTCATGATATAAAAACAGGGCGGGCGTACCTTGACCTTGTACGGTCGGCCGGAACCGTCGGAGACGATGTGGAAGCCGAGTTCTCCGTTGGCCGCTTCGAAGGAGTCGTACCATTCGCCGGCCGGGACCCTCACTCCATCGAAGATCAGCTTGAAGTGATTGGCCAGTCCTTCGATATTGTTGTAGACATCTTTCTTGGGGGGCAGGCAGACCAGGGGGTTGTCAACGAAGATCGGGCCTCCCGGGATCATCTTGACCGCCTGACGGATGATCTTGATGCTCTGGAAGATCTCCTCGAAGCGGATCATAAGCCGATCGTACAGATCACCGGTCGATCCGACGGGCACTTCGAAGTCGAAGAGATCGTAATGATAATATGGGGCATCCTTGCGTAGGTCGAACGGGATGCCGCTGGCCCGCAGGCATGGGCCGGTATAGCCGTAAGAAAGGGCTTTTTCCTTGGGCATCAAACAGACGCCCTGGGTCCGGTCGTGGACGATGCGATTCTTCAACACGAGTTTGAGGGAATCGGCGACCCCGCGTTCGATGGCCCTGATCTGGGTCTCCAGATCATTTTCCCATCCTTCGTAGAAATCGCGGTACATCCCGCCAATACGGGTGAAAGTGCTGGTCAGACGGGCTCCGGTGAGGCGGCTGATGAAGTCGTAGGAGGCCTCTTTCTCATCGTAGAGATAGAAGTAGTTGGTCAGACCTCCCATGTCGACCAGATTGGCGGCGAGGCAGACGAGATGGTCCAGGACACGGTAAAATTCGGTCAGGATGACCCGCATGAACTTGGTCCGCTCGGTGATCTCAATCTCGAGCCATTTTTCGACCGCCTTGACATAGGCGATATTGTTGATCAGAGACGAGCAGTAATTGAGGCGGTCGGTGAGCGGGATCACCTGGTTGTAGGTCAGGTTCTCGGCTGTCTTTTCGAACCCTCGATGGAGGTACCCGATCTCGTTGACGTTGGCGAGGACGGTTTCGCCGTCCAGTGCCGTCAGGATACGGATCGCCCCGTGGGTTACAGGATGAGCGGGACCGATGTTGAGAAACATGATCTCGGTGTTGATATCCTTGAGGACATCGGTATCGATGCCATTCACCTTCAACCTGGCCCTGATCTCGTTCTCCAGACTATCGTTCTCGTAGCAGACATGACCACGGCCGATAGGATAGTCCTTACGCAACGGATGCCCTTTGAACTGCCAATGGTTGAGAATCCGCCTCAGGTCGGGATGGCCGTTGAAGCAAACGCCATATTGATCGTAGGCCTCGCGTTCTCCCCAGTTGGCGGACGCCCAGATTCCGGTGGCACTGGGAATTCCCGCCTCGGGATCATTCACCGCAATCCGAACCTGGGCCACCATGTTGTGCGGCAGGCTTCGCAGCGTATATACGACAGCAAAGCGATTGGCATGGGCGACAGGGTAATCGAGATAGTCAATGACGGTGACATCGAGCAGAATATCGAATTGGAGGTCTGGATCGGTCCTCATCGACTCAAGGACACCGAGCATTTCTTCCTGGGGCACATCCAATACCAGGTTGCCGAGTATTTCGGAGCAAGTCGTCCCGGCAAAGGCGGTGCCAATTTTTTCGAGTGCGTGAGCCTTCATTTTAACCGAGTATCCCCTTGAAATCTTTATGGCGATCTTGCAGTATCGTCTCGCTCGCGATTTTCTCCTGAATCTTCATCAGGGCATCCAGTATTGCTTCGGGCCGTGGTGGGCAACCGGAAATATAGACATCGACCGGGATGATGGTGTCAATACCCTGGACAGTGCAGTAATTGTCGTAAATACCACCTGATGAGGCACACGCACCGACAGCGACCACCCATTTCGGTTCAGCCATCTGTTCGTAGATCCGTTTCAGCGTCGGGGCCTGTTTGTAACTGATCGTGCCGCAGACAAGGAGCAGGTCAGCCTGGCGTGGTGAATAACGGATAACCTCGGCGCCGAAACGTGAGATGTCATACTGGGCGGCGGCGGTGCTCATGAACTCGATCGCACAGCAGGCCGTCCCGAAGACATATGGCCAGAGTGAATATTGTCTCCCCCAGTTGATGATCGCATCAAGCTTGGTGGTTATGACAGATTCCCCGAGTTGGGATTCGATTCCTAGCGCCAATTGAGTACCCCCTTCTGGAGAATGTAGATGAGGCCGGTGAAGAGGAACAGCATGAAAACGACCATTTCGATGAAGCCGAACCATCCCAGTTCGCGGACACTGACAGCCCACGGATACATGAAGACGGCCTCGATGTCGAAGATCAGAAAAAGAATGGCGAGGAGGTAGAATTTGACACTGAACTTCTGGTCGACCATACCGATGGTCGCACCGATGCCGCTTTCATAGGCCTCGTCTTTGATTTTGCCCCTGGCTCTCGGCCCGAATATGGCAGTGACGAGCATCAGGGCTGGGATGATAACAGCAAGGCCGATGAGCGCCGCCGCTGAAAGAACAAGTTCTAAATCCATCCTCCCCTCCTCTTTGAAACCATATGTGGAGTGACCTTGACTTTGGATACTCACTTATCAATCAAGAAATGCTACAAGATTGGCAATCGATAGCAGGTGGGAGAGCTTTGTGTCAAGAAAAGTTTTTAATTGGATGCGACAGCTATTTTTTGCAATTCAAAGAGGATACCTGATAAATGAGGTTGTGCGAAGTGTGCTTGGGGAGGTGTTGATCGCAGGTGTTTGATAAGAAATAATGTGCCTGCAACAACGTTGGAAAATCATTAAACCTTCAGATCTACAAGCATATGATTGAATATGAGGAATGATTCAGTCCTCAGTCGACAGGAAAGTTGAATGAAATTATCGGAGAATGGTAATGCATGGTATGCACAATATGAACTCGATTATCATCAAAAATTAAAATCGAGGCAGAGGAATTTACGTAAGATGGAGATTTGAGAACAAATCCCATACACGGAAAAAAGAACGGAGTATCGATACAATATTATAAGTGAATGATTTTAATTCATTCGCCTGATCGAGAAGATCAGAGATAATTATGGAAGGTGTTTGAATGCAAAAACCGAACTGCGATCTGAGAGAAGAGTCCCTCGAATACATTTGCCTGGTTTTACGTAATAACCAGAATACGAGGCTAGTCCCGGCAGGGTACGCCCTGAAAACCCCAATGGAGCTTGGTCCGCAGGATGGAGAAATAATCGCGCCTGGCGGAGGTGACCAGCCGGAGAGGAAGGGAGGCGGATTTGATCTCGAGGATATCACCCTGGTGCATATCCCAGGTCTGCTGTCCATCGACGATAATCTTGGCCCTGGCGCTGTCGGAACGGCTGTCGAAGCTGGTGGTGATGACACGGTCGGCGGGCAGGATGATCGGCCGGCTGCCGAGCATGAAGGGACAGATCGGGGTAACGAGGATTGCGGCCAGGCCTGGATGAACAAGAGGGCCACCGGCCGAGAGGTTGTAGGCCGTGGAACCGGTCGGGGTGGAAAAGATCAGGCCGTCGGCCTTGTAGGTGGTGATGGTGTTGTTGTCGGCCCTGGAGGCCAGATTGAGGAGACGATCCTCCGCCTTCTTGTTGATGACGACTTCATTGAGGGCATACCGTTTGCCGCTGCTGACCCCACCCGACAACAGCTGGACCCGCAGCATCTGCCGGTTTTCGATGGTCACCGGTCCAGCCAGGAGGGACTGGAGGGCGTTTTCCGTCTCCGTGGCCGTAAATTCGGTGAGGAAACCGAGGTAGCCCAGGTTGATGCCGACCACCGGGATCGCATGGAGAGCGGCATTTTCAGCAATATGGAGCAGGGTTCCATCACCGCCGAGAACGATCAGGATGTCGAGATCGGGCGTGATGCAGTCGATCGTCGTATCGATGTTCAGGCTGCCGAGCCAGGCGCAGAGACGTCCTGCATATTCAGCCGATTCCTGGTCGTCCGGTTTGGTGATGATCCCGGCTCTGCGGATGGTGAGCGAAGGCAGGGTGCGAACGGAGGGATAATATCCGCTCATCGTTTGCCGCCCAATTCCAGCGATCGCCGGGTTGCGGCCTCGATCGCATCGATGATGATTCCTGAAAAACCGGCCCGCTCCAGGACATGCAGGCCGGCGATGGTCGTTCCGCCCGGTGAAGTCACCCTGGAACGCTGGACCGCCGGATGTTCACCGCTCTGCCGCAACAGATTGACGGAGCCGAGGATTGTTTGAAGAGTGAGGGGTTCGGCGACATTGCGGGGCAGGCCGCACTTGATGCCGGCATCGATCATCGCCTCGATGAAGGTAAAGACATAGGCCGGTCCCGAGCCGCTGAGGCCGGTCACGGCGTCAAGATATTCTTCGGCGACGACAATCGCCTTGCCGACGGAGTTGAAGATCTGCATGGCCTGTTGCAGGTCGGCCTCGGTGGTGTTTGCGTTGCCGCTGATCGCCGATGCCCCTTCGAGCACGAGGGCCGGGGTGTTCGGCATGACCCTGATGATCCGGAATTTCCGTGAGTTGAGACATTCGTTGTAGAAAGAGAGGGGCAGGCCGGCGGCGATGGTGATGATCAAATGGTTCTCGCCGACATTGTCCCTGTCTTTGAGGAGCATCGCGTCCATGACCTGGGGCTTGACGGCGAGGATCACCGTGCCGCAAGTCAACCACGCGTCAGCACTGTTACCGCTGGTCGTGACGGAGTAGGTCTGCTCCAGGAACTGCCGCCGACCGGCATCGGGGTCGGCGATGACAATCTGTTCACCGGTATAGAGACCTGATTGAAGGATCCCCTTGATCAGGGCCTCTCCCATCTGTCCTCCGCCGATACAGCCGAGCTTGTTGGTCATTGAATTTTTTCCGTGAAATTTGTGGGCTGCCTGCCCGATGGATATGAAGAATCCCCTTGATCGCCGTCACCATCAAGAGGATGATCAAATTCAATTGATTAATGCACTGTACCATGTATCTTGGACGCAGTCCATACACTCAACCGCAGCCAAATCGATGATATGAGAACAAGGTGCACGGCATGGATATGAAAGAACTCGCCGAGATTCTTGCCTGCCCCCAGTGCAAGGGGCCGGTGAAGCTGGTGAACGAAGACAAGGGGCTGCTCTGTGAAAAGTGCGGCCTGCTTTATGAGATCAAAGACGGTATTCCGGTGATGCTGGTCAGCGAGGCGCAGAAAGTGGCGCAGTAGCTGTCGGGCAGCGGGGACGGCCGGCACGGCCGTCCCCGCCTGTTGTTCATGGGGTAATGCCGAGTTCCTGTTCCTTCTTCAAAATCCGGAGTCTGGTCTTGACCGCCGAATCTGGAATCAGGCTGATCGAATCGATGCCGCACTCGACGAGAAAGGTGGCGAATTCCGGGAAATCGGAGGGCGCCTGACCGCAGATGCCGATCTTGCGGCCCCGCCGTTTGGCGGTGTCGATGGCCATCTTGACCAGGGTCTTGATCGCCGGATTGCGCTCGTCGAAGATATGGGCGACCAGATCGGAGTCGCGGTCGAGGCCGAGGGTCAGCTGGGTCAGATCATTCGAGCCGATCGAGAAGCCGTCGAAGATGTCGCAGAAGGCGTCGGCGGAAATCACGTTCGACGGAATTTCGCACATGACGTAGACCTCGAGACCGTTCTCGCCCTGGACGAGACCGAATTCCTTCATCGTTTCGATGACTTTTTTCCCTTCCTCCGGGGTCCGGCAGAACGGGACCATCAGCTTGATGTTGGTCAGTCCCATGTCGTTGCGGGCCTTGAGCAGTCCCTTGCACTCCAGTTCGAAGGCCGCCTTGTACTTCGGGTCGTAGTAGCGCGAGGCCCCCCGCCAGCCGATCATCGGATTCGATTCCACCGGTTCGTAGAGCTTGCCGCCGACGAGGTTGGCATACTCGTTCGATTTGAAATCGGAGAGGCGGACGATGACGTCCTTGGGATAAAAGCCGGCGGCGATGCGGCCGACCCCCTCCGCCAGTTTGTCGATGAAAAACTGGCGCTTGTCGTGCGGGTAGGCGGCGGTTCGCTTATCGATCTCGGCGACGATCCCGCGGAGGTCGGCGTTGCCCTCGTCGGCCTTTTTCCGCAGGTCCTCATAGTTGTAAAGGGCGAGGGGGTGGATGCCGATGTGGGCGTTGATGATGAATTCCTCACGGGCCAGTCCGACGCCGTCATTGGGGACCTGGCATTCGAAGAAGGCCTTTTCCGGGATGCCGACGTTGAGCATGATCTTGGTCCTGGTCTCCGGGACCTCGTCGAGATTGAGCCGCTCTATCGAAAAATCAAGCCTGCCGGCGAAAACATAGCCGGTCTCACCCTCGGCGCAGGAAACGGTGACCTCCATCCCCGGGGCGATCTGCTCGGTCCCGTCCACGGTGCCGATCAGGCAGGGGATGCCGAGTTCGCGGGAGATGATCGCCGCATGGCAGGTCCGCCCGCCGCGGTTGGTGACGATCGCCCCGGCCCTCTTCATGATCGGTTCCCAGTCCGGATCGGTCATGTCGGTGACCAGGACCTCGCCGGGCTGGAAATCATGGATGCCGCTGACCGTCTTGATCACCCGGGCCGGCCCTTGGCCGATCTTGGCCCCGACGGCCTGACCTTTGACCAGGATCTCGCCATGATTCGCGAGCAGGTAGGTCTCGGTGATATTTTTCGACGTCTGGGAATGGACGGTCTCGGGCCGGGCCTGGACGATGTAGAGCTGGCCGTTGCCCTTCGTGACCCCGTCGCCGTCCTTGGCCCACTCGACGTCCATGTTGCAGCCGTAGTGCTCTTCGATGATCATCGCCCAGCGGGCGAGCTGGAGTAACTCGTCATCACTGAGGATATAGGAATTCCGTTCGCCCTCGGTCGTTGGGATATTGATCACCGGCTGCCTGGCGTCGGGGCGATTGTCGTAGATCATCTTGATATCCTTGCTGCCAAGACGCTTGGAAACGATGGGGCGTTTGCCTTCCTTCAGGGTCGGTTTGAAGACGTAGTATTCGTCGGGGGTGACCGCCCCCTGGACGACATTTTCTCCGAGCCCCCACGAACCGGTGATATAGACCGCGTTCTGGAATCCCGATTCGGTATCGATGGTGAACAGGACCCCGGAGCAGGCGCTGTCGGAGCGGACCATTTTCTGGACCACAATCGACAGGTAGACGTCGAATTGGCCGAATCCCTTTTCGTGGCGATAGGAGATGGCCCGGTCGGTGAACAGGCTGGCGAAACACTGGCTGCAATAGTCGATGACCGCCTCCGCCCCCCGGACATTGAGGTAGGTGTCCTGCTGGCCGGCGAAGGAGGCGTCCGGCAGGTCTTCGGCGGTGGCCGAGGAACGGACGGCGACATCGACATTGGTGCCGTATTCGTTCTCCATCTTTTGGTAGGCGGCGACAATGGCCGCGCACAGGTCGGCAGGGAACGGGGCGTTGCGGATGATTTCCCGGACCTTCTTGCCCCGTTCCTGCAGATTTCTGAGGTTGTGGGTGTCGAGTCCCGCCAGCGCCTCGGTCACCGCGTTCTGTACGCCGCTGGTCTCGATGAGGTGACGGTAAGCGAAAGCGGTGATCGCAAAACCGTGCGGCACCTGAACGCCGCGGGAGGTCAGGTACTGGTACATCTCGCCAAGCGATGCGTTTTTGCCGCCGACGAGGGCAACATCTTCGATGCCGATGTCGTCGAACCAAAGGATCAGCTCCTTTTCGTGTTTATGGGCCATACTTCTTGCTCCTGGCTGTTGGATGAGGTGGGTTGGGGAAAATGTTGACGTGTCGATAGCGGGCCTGGAAGGTCATGCAGCCGAACGTGTCGCCGTGGCCCGTTGAGGTTGGCGTTACGAATCAGTATAACTGTTAAAGTATAGAAAAGAGATTGATATCTGTCAAGCTCCCGGGGGGTCGGAAAAGAATGGCAACGGAACGAAAATCAAGGAAAAAGTCTGTACAACTGGGTGTTTCTGCCGTTAAAATACAGGATTGAGAGCGGTTGGCAGGGTGGGCTCGGAGCCCGTTGCGCCACCTGCGGCGACGTCAATTCAACGGAGGATTGAGGATGGCGGAGATGGCAACGGCCGGGCAACTGTTCGCCCGATATCTGGTCGAGGGAAATCATGCTGCAAGCGACTACTTCGCCCTGCTCAAGGAACTGGTCGCTCGAAGGAACAGCGAAGACCCGTCCTGGCAGCAGGAGATCGACAACGTCTATGCCCTGCTGCACCGGGAGATCCTTGAAAACCAGGGAAATCCGACGGAACCGGTGACCTTCGGGACCTCAGGCTGGCGCGGCCGTCTCGGCAAGGATATCTTCGTCCGATCGGTCATGGTGGTGACCTCGGCAATCGTCGAACTGTATCGGGATCTCGAACGCGACAGCGCCAACGGCCGGTATCTTGGTGTCGGCAGCCTCGGCGAGGCGCAGCGGCGAGGCTGCGTTCTTGGCTTCGATAACCGTTTTGATGGCGAGGTCCTGGCGGCGGCAGCGGCCAATGTCCTGCTGGCTGCAGGATTTACGGTCCACTACGCCGGTGAATCGACCACCGGTGTCCTGTCGGCGGCGGTCCTTGAACTCCATGCCGCCTTCTCGATCAATCTGACCCCATCGCACAATCCGCTTCAATACGGCGGATACAAATACAACGCCGCCGATGCCGGACCGGCGGCGGCGGTCTTGACCGAACGGATCACCGCCAACGCCCGGCGGTTGATGATCACGGATACCTCCGCCACTGCCGGCGGTGAATTTTCCGGGCGTTTGCCGGAGTCCCCCGGGCTGCGACCGTTCGATTCGCTGGCCGCCTGGCAGAGCCTGGTCCGCCGGAACAAGGCGGTGCATGGCCTCGATCTCGACCTGATCATCGACGAGTTTCGCCGCCGCGACGATATCGTGGTCGCCGTCGATTCGGTCCATGGCGCCAGCCGCCTCCACATCCGCCGGCTGTTTGCCGACACGGCCAGCGATCGCCTCCTCTCGCTGCGGGATACCGCCGATGTCACCTTCGGCGGCATCGCCCCGGAGCCCTCCACCGCCAACATGAAAGGGGTGGTGGCGGCGATCAACGCCCGCCCGGAGCGGTTGAAGCTGGGGGCGATCATCGATCCGGATGGCGACCGGATACGTTTTACCGATGGCCGCAAGGAAATCGGCATGAATCGGTTTGGCGCCATGGCCTACCATTTTCTCCATGAATACCGGGGTAAGAAGGGGATGGTCGCGAAGACGGTGGCCACCTCGAACATGGCCAACCGGCTGGCCGAGGCCTTCGGCGAAGAACTGTTCGAGCCGAAGGTCGGTTTCAAGGAGTTCAAACCGGTCATCGGCCGGGCCCTGGTCTTCTTCGAGGAGTCGGACGGGATATCGATTATCGGTCATACCCCGGAAAAAGACGCCTATATCGGCCTCATCCTGGCCCTCGACATGGTGACCACGACCGGCAAAAATCTGGGCGAGTACCTGCAGGATATTGAAGATGTCTACGGCGCTTTCTACCCGGACCGTGACGGGGTGGCGGTGCGGATCAAGGGCAGGGAACTGCTCGACACCCTCGCCCGCCTCGAAAAATACGCTCCCGGTGCAACCATCAGCGTTGGCGGAGAGGACAGGCGGATCGTCGAGGTCATCACCCTTGATGGCCGCAAGATGATACTTGACGATGGATCATGGTTGATGATCCGACCCTCGGGAACCGAACCGAAGATCCGTTTCTATGTCGAATCGAGGACGGCTGACGGCACCGTGCACCTGGTCAACACCGCCCGGGAGATGCTCGCCGAGATAGGGTTGCTGTAGGCGCCGGGGCCTGTCTTGCGATTGCCGCCAGGGCCGTCGGCAACGGATAAAACCCGGTTGCTTTTTGCGCCCCAGGTATTATTGTCCCTCTTGGAATGGCCTTTCTGACAAACAATATTCAGGAGTTACTTTATTATGTGGGAATATACGGATCTGGTAAAAGAACATTTTCTCAATCCACGCAACGTCGGCGAGGTGGAGCAGGCCGACGGGACCGGAGATGTCGGTTCTCTGGCCTGCGGCGATGCCTTGAAACTGACGATCAAGGTCGATGACCAGGGGATCATTACCGACGCCAAGTTCAAGACCTTCGGTTGTGCCAGCGCCATTGCCTCATCATCGGCCCTGACGGAGATGGTGAAGGGGATGAGTCTCGACGAGGCGAGCAAGATCACCAACGAGGATATCGCCGATTATCTCGGCGGTCTGCCGAAGGAAAAAATGCACTGTTCGGTCATGGGGCGGGAGGCCCTCGAGGCGGCGATCGCCGATTATCGGGGCATGACGCTGCCGACGGCGGAAGGGGAGATCGTCTGTGAATGTTTCGGGGTCACCGATCTCGAGATCATCCGGGCGATCAACGAGTCCAACCTCCGCTCCGTCGAGGAGATCACCAACTTCACCAAGGCCGGCGGCGGTTGCGGCAAATGCGAGGACAAGCTCCGGGAGATCCTGCAGCGGACGGTGGAGGGTAAGCTGGAATGGATCAAGCCGATGGAAAAACCGAAAAGGATGACGACGCTGCAGAAGATCAAGAAGATCGAAGATGTTCTCGAGCGGGAGATCAGGCCGGGCCTGCGCAAGGATGGCGGCGATATCGAACTGATCGACGTCGACGGCGATTTCGTCAGTGTCTCGCTGCGGGGGGCGTGCAAGAGCTGCGCGAAGTCACAGACCACGATCAAGGAATACGTGGAGAAGAAACTGCGCGAACTCGTGCTCGACACCCTGATTGTGGAGGAGAACTGATGGAACTGCATCATGACGCGGTTATCTACATGGATAACAATGCGACAACCAGGATCGCCCCCGAAGTCCTCGAGGCGATGATGCCTTTCCTGGCTGATTATTATGGCAATCCGTCGAGCATGCATACCTTCGGCGGCCAGGTCGGCCAGGCGGTGGAAAGGGCCCGTACCCAGGTGGCCAACCTGCTCGGTGCCGAGCCGGGGGAGATCACCTTTACCAGCTGCGGCACCGAGAGCGATTCGACCGCGATCCTCTCCGCCCTCCAGACCTTCCCCGAAAAGCGTCACATCGTCACGACCCGGGTCGAGCACCCGGCGGTCAAGAACCTCTGCGAGAACCTCGATCGCCTGACCGGGCACAAGCACCGGGTGACCCGGCTGAAGGTGGATGCGGAAGGGATGCTCGACCTCGACGAGTACGAGGAGGCACTGACCGAAGACACGGCCATCGTCAGCGTCATGTGGGCCAACAACGAGACCGGGGTCATCTTCCCGATCGCCAGGATGGCGAAGATGGCCCGGGAGCGGGGGATCCTCTTTCATACCGATGCCGTCCAGGCGGTGGGCAAGGTGCCGATCAGTCTCAGGGATCTCGATGTCGATTTCCTCTCCTTGTCCGGCCACAAGCTCCATGCACCGAAAGGGGTCGGGGTGCTGTACGTCCGCCGGGGAACGATGTTCGTCCCCTTCCTGACCGGCGGCCATCAGGAGAAGGGCCGGCGCGGCGGTACCGAGAATGTCGCCTCGATCATCGCTCTGGGCAAGGCCTGTGATCTGGCGGCGGAGCGGATGGAGGATGAAAACACCCGGGTCAGGGCCCTCAGGGACAAACTCGAAGCGGGGTTGCTCGCCACCGTGCCGCGGTCCATGCGCAATGGCCACAAGACCGAACGACTGCCGAATACCAGCAATGTCAGTTTCGAATTCGTCGAGGGGGAGGCAATTCTGCTCCATATGAACCGCCATAACATCTGCGCCTCATCCGGCTCGGCCTGTACCTCGGGGTCGCTTGAGCCTTCGCATGTCCTGCGCGCGATGGGCGTGCCCTTTACCGCCGCTCATGGGTCAATCCGCTTTTCGCTGAGCTCGTACAACACCGAGGCCGAAGTCGATTTCGTTCTGGCTAAGATGCCGGGCATCATCGAGTCCCTCCGGCAGATGTCACCTTTCTGGAAAGGGAACTGAGCCTATGAAGATTGTCGACCCTTCGTTTGCAATCCAGGATGATCTCGATCGTTCCTCTCTGGCCGTACGACTCGAGGCCTGCGGCAGGATCTGCTACAAAAGCGAGGATAAGATCACGGAGGATTCGGCAATCCCCTTTGTCACGAAGGTCTCGGCCCATGGCCATAATTCGGTGCTCGAGATGGCGGTGGCGACGTTCGAGATCACCTGTCGTCCGGAACGGCTGGGCGAGCTCTTTGCCTGCCAGCCCAGGTTTCTGATCATCGACCCGTTACCGGCCGGCTGCATCGTCACCGGTTCAATCAGGGCCTATCGCGAAATGGCCCTGCAGCATGGCGACAATCCGATCGTCAACGGCATCCTGTCCGTTCTGCACCGCAAAACCCCCTATCTCTTCGAGAGTGTCTTCCCGGCGGACAAGGTCCGGCCGCGGGAGGCTGGGCTTGAGTTCCGCAAAATGAGCCTCTCCGAGGTCGAAAATATGCCGGTCGATCTCCTGCGCCGGCATCGGCATGTCGGGGTCAGGTTCGTTGTCAACCGGGCGGTCACCCACGAGCTGGTGCGGCACCGCCCCTGTTCCTTCCTGCAGGAGAGTCAGCGCTACTGCCGCTACAGCCAGGACAAGTTCGGCAACCAGGTGACCTTTATCAAGCCGATGTTTTTTGAGAAGGGCACGGCGGAGTACAGTCTCTGGCAACAGGCGATGGAGGAAACCGAACGGCTGTATCTCCAGCTCCTCGAGACCTCCACCCCCCAGGCGGCACGTACCGTTCTCCCCAATTCCTGCAAGACCGAGATCATCATGTATTGTAATCTTGCGGAATGGAAACACATCTTCTCGTTGCGGACCACCCAGGCAGCAGAACCATCAATGCGGGAGATCATGATTCCGCTCGCTGCAGAGTTCAGAAAAAGATACCCGTTGTTATAGACCGTGCGGGACGCGAACAGTCCTTTCACCCGATGCCGGGATGAAAGGACTGTTTTGCCTTGCGTGCCGCCCACAGGCAATGGGGGAAACGGACGCAATACATATAATAATCAATTTCATTCCCCATGGAAACAAGGTATTTTACAGGCTTAAGGCTTTCCGATGGAAAGATCGGAAGAGAAGATACCTATTCAGGATGAATGCGAATATGGCTGCGTTAGCGAGTACGGCAAGTCGTACCGGAACCTCGATGAAGAAAACCGTCAAGGACCAGTCCGGTGCGGGTAAACTGAAGATTGGCGAACTGTTAAGCAAGGCCGGGTATATAACGCCATCGCAGTTGGAAAACGCCAAGAAGGAGATGCAGAAAAACGGTGGGCGGTTGAGCACCATCCTGCGTCAGCTTGACTATATCGATGAGAACACGGTCATCAATTTTCTCAGTCGACAACACAATTATCCCCCTGTTGTCATCCAGAATGAACCGCCTTCCAAAGACGCGCTGAAACTCCTCTCCTACGAGACCGCCAAGCAGTATATGGCCTTTCCGTTGCGGATGGCCGGCAATACATTGCAGATCACCATGTCCGAACCGACCGATGCGATGGCCGTGGAGGAACTGCAGAACGCCCTGAACAAGGAACTGTCGGTCTGTGTCTCAACCGAAAAAGATATCGTTGATGCCTACAGGAAGTACTACGGCATCAACGAAGAGGAGGCGAAGAGCTTCTTCCTGGCGAAGGAAGAGTCGCACGAGGATGAGAAGGTCACCGAGGTTGATGACTTCGGGTCGATCCTGGCCGAGGCGGCGGATGATTTCGAGATTGATTCCAGCAGCAATGAAGAAAATCTCGATCAGTTTGCCGCCTCCGATGCCCCGATCATCAAACTGGTGAACGGCATCCTGATCAAGGCGGTTCAGGATGGGGTCTCGGATGTCCATGTCGAGCCCTATGAAAAAAATATGCAGGTGCGGTATCGCAAGGACGGCTCCCTGTTCAAGGCGATGAACCTGCCGCTGACCATCAAGAATGCCCTGGTCGCCAGGCTCAAGATCCTCTCCGGCCTCGATATCACCGAACGGCGGGTGCCGCAGGATGGCCGTATCAAGATGCGGGTCGGACGAAACCGGTCCGTCGATTTTCGGGTCTCTTCCCTGCCGACTCTTTACGGTGAATCCGTCGTTCTTCGTATCCTCGACAAAAGCTCGCTCAATGTCGATCTGACCAGGCTGGGGTTCGAAGACAAGACATTCGATATGCTCAAGCGCTGTCTGGCGAGACCTCAGGGTCTGCTGCTGGTCACCGGGCCGACGGGTTCAGGCAAGACGGTGACCCTGTATTCGGCCCTCAATTCGTTGAACAGCGAGGATATCAAAATCCTCACGGCGGAAGACCCGGTTGAGTTCAACTTCAAGGGTATCAACCAGGTCAATGTCCACAACGAGGTGGGGATGACCTTCGCCGCAGCCCTCAAGGCCTTTCTTCGCCAGGATCCGGATATCATCATGGTCGGTGAGATCCGTGACATGGAGACCGCCGAGATCGCGATCAAGGCGGCGATGACCGGCCACCTGGTGTTCTCCACCCTGCATACCAACGACAGCGCCGCGACGATCGGTCGTCTGGTGGATATCGGGATTCCGCCCTATATGCTCGCCTCATCGGTGACCATGGTGCTGTCGCAGCGGTTGGGCCGGAGACTGTGTGAGAAATGTAAAAAAGTCGTCAAACATTCCAGGGAGGAATTGCTGCGGGCCGGTTTTCGTGAGGATGAAGTGGATACGGTCGTCACCTACGGACCGTCCGGCTGTTCGGAATGCAACGGCCTCGGCTACAAGGGACGGGTCGGTTTCTTTGAGTTGATGGAAATGACCGACGAGGTCTGCAAGGCGGTCAGCGCCGAGGTACCCGAGGATCAACTGCGCAAGGTCGCCATCCAGGAAGGGATGACGCCGCTCCGGGAGGCCGCCCTGGAAAAGGTCCGGCAGGGAATCACCAGTATCGATGAGGCGATGCGCCGCACAGTGGCCCACAAGGAGAGCCTGCCGGCCTATCTGGTCAACCCGGATGTCGAAAACTACGAAGACGGGGACATCGTTATTCGGGAAGGAAACACCGATATCGATTTTTTCAAACTCATCCGCGGCGCCCTGATGGTCATCAAGGGCGGGAAAAAGATCGCCGAACTGACCGAACCGGGCGAATATTTCGGGGAAATGGCCGCCATCTCCGGCGAACAGCGGACGGCGACCATCATTTCCCAGGGGCGAAGCACCATCAAACGATACCCCGGAAATAAGATCGATGAAATTATCGAAAAATACCCGGATGTTTCCAGTCATCTTTTCAAGACCATGACGAGCAGGTTGCAGAAATCCAACCAGATCATCGTCAAGCTTGCCGGCGGAGGGGCACGGAAGCCGCCTCCCGGTCCTCCCCCTCAAGCGCGTTAATCCCGATATATTTCCCTGCAGTATCATAGCGAAACTTCAAAGTTCCGGTGCCACCGACAGCCGGAGAAATCGATCTTGCATGGAGATCGTGAGCGTGTATGCTGCATCCCATGACTGAAAATAAACAGCCAATGAAAGTCCTCGCCTTTTTTGACGGCCGGCCGGGTCATGAAAAACAGACCAGAGGAATCCTGTATGAGCTCGGCCGGCTGGTCGACCTGGAAATCATCGAGATCAGGGTCGAGCGGAAGGGGTTGACGGGAAATATCGCCGAACTCGTCGGGCTTCTTGCGGCGCGGGCGACGGACGAACTGAAAGGGGATGATGATATCGATCTGCTTATCGGTACCGGTTCTTCGACCCACGTGCCGATGCTCAGAACCAAGAGGGTTGCGGGGATTCCGGCCGTGACCTGCATGACTCCGGCCTCCTACCTGCGACCTTTTTTTGACCTCTGCTTTGTCCCGATGCATGATGGAGTGAAGGACGGCGGCAATATCATGACCACCATTGGTCCTCCCAACTGCTCGCGACCGTCCGGCGCCAAGGACCCGTCTCTCGGACTGATTCTCATCGGCGGCGTTGATAATAAAAGTCATCGCTGGCAATCGGCAGAGACGGTCGGTCAGGTTCGGCAGATTGCCCGGCGGTGGCCGGATATTCGTTGGACAGTCGCCTCGTCGCCGCGTACCCCCGCAGATACCGCCGAGGTGCTGACCGAGGCGGCGCGTGCGTCCGCCAATATCGAATTCATCAGATATGAAGAGACATCTCCCGGGTGGATTGAACAACAATACGCCCGGAGCCTGCATGTCTGGGTTACCGCCGATTCGATGTCGATGGTGTATGAGGCGCTGTCCGCCGGGTGCAGGGTTGGTCTGTTACCGGTGGAATGGTTGAACTCTACCAATAAATTCAAAAGAAGTGCGGACTACCTGACGGCACGAGGGATTGCCGTCGTCTATTCGGCCTGGCTCGCAGGACAGGAGTCGGCGTGGTCCGAAAATAACGAGCCCTTGCATGAAGCCAGGCGCTGTGCTGAAGAGATTGTGAAGAGATGGCCACCAAAAAATTGAATATCGTACAGATTGTACCAGAACTGGAGGAAGGCGGGGTCGAGGGGGAAACGGTGGAACTCGCCATCCATCTCGCCCGATGCGGTCATCGGTCGATTGTCATTTCCGGAGGGGGCCGACTGGTTCCGCTGCTGGAAGGCAACGGCTGCGAGCATCTGCACTGGCCCTGCATCGGCGAAAAAAATATGAGATGCCTGAAATATATCCATAAACTCAAGCGATTGTATATCGAGGAAAAAATTGATGTCGTCCATCTCCGATCGAGGTTGCCGGGCTGGATAGGATATCTGGCCTGGAATATGCTTCCGGATGACTCCCGTCCCGCCCTTGTCACCAGTTTCCATGGGTTTTACTCGGTCAACCAGTATTCAACGATCATGACCAAAGGCGAGAAGGTTATCGCCGTCTCGAAAACGATTCGTGACCACATCCTCCAGAATTATCATATCGATCCGAACAGAATTGAGCTTATTCACGGCGGCTTTGAGGTCCAATGCTTCGATCCGGACCGGGTCGAGTCGGATCGGATCGACGCCCTGCGACAACAATGGCAACTCGATGACAACCGTTTTCCAGTGATCGTCCTTCCAGGGCGGCTCACCCAATGGAAAGGACAGGAGGTCTTCATTGATAGCCTCAATCTGATCAGAGATCTGCCGTTTATTGCCCTGTGCGTTGGTGATATTGATGAAAATCAGTCATTTACCAATAGATTGCGAGAGAAGATCGTCAACTATGGCCTGGAAGACAAGGTACGGTTGGTAGGGCATTGCGCGGACATGCCGGCTGCCATGCTGCTGGCCGACATGGTCGTCTCCGCCTCATCCAGCCAACCGGAGGCCTTCGGGAAGGTGGCCATCGAGGCCATGGCGATGGGGCGGCCGGTCATTGCCACTGCCCATGGCGGCAGCCTGGAGACGGTGGTGGATGGGGTGACCGGATGGCTGGTACCGCCTTCCAACCCGCATGCCATGGCCGAGGCCATACGGCAGGCCCTTGCCGACCAGGTCCGGCTGCGCAGGATGGGCGCGGAGGGGAAGGATTGGGTGACCCGGCATTTTACCGCGTCACTGATGTGCAACAAGACGGTCGATCTGTATATGCGCCTGCTCGAGGAAAAAGAGGCGAAACGAACCGGACGTTGTCTCACTGTCGTGCAGATGCTGCCTGAACTTGAAGGTGGCGGAGTCGAACGGGGGACCCTCGAGGTTGGCCGCTATCTGGCTGGCAAAGGACATCGATCGATCGTTGTTTCCGGGGGTGGACGACTCGTTTCCCAACTCGAGAAAGAGGGGAGCCGCCATATCACGTGGACTGTCGGCAGTAAATCTCCGTTGTCGCTGCGATATGTCCTGCCTCTTCGCCGGCTGTTGCAGAAAAACAAGGTGGATATCCTGCACCTGCGTTCCCGCATGCCGGCCTGGGTCGGTTATCTGGCCTGGAAATCCCTGCCGGAATGCCGGCGGCCGATCCTGGTGACCACCTTTCATGGTTTCTATTCGGTGAACGCCTACAGCGCGATCATGGCAAAAGGAACAGGGGTCATTGCCGTTTCGGACAGCATCAGGAGGCATATACGGGAGCGTTATGGCCGGGAAGAGGGGGTGACCCTTATCTTCCGGGGAGTCGACATGCAGCAGTTTGCCACCGAACACGTTGATCCCATGCGCGTCGAGAATCTGCGGCAGCGATGGGGAATCAACGATCAAACGCCTCTTATCATGCTGCCGGGACGGCTGACCCGGCTGAAGGGACAGGACGTTTTCATCAAGTGTCTCGGTATGTTGCGCCATCAGGATTTCCAGGCCGTCCTGGTCGGGGATACCGAAGAAAATCCGGGATTTGTCGAGGAACTGAGGCAGTTGACGGCGCATTCCGGCCTGGCCGGCAAGGTCAGGATGGTGGGGCATTGCATGGATATGCCGGCAGCCTATGCCCTGGCGGATATCGTCATTTCCGCCTCATCCAGCGAGCCCGAGGCCTTCGGCCGAACGACTATCGAGGCGATGGCGATGGGCAAGCCGGTCATCGCCACCGCGCATGGCGGGAGTCTCGAGACCGTTGTCGATCTGGAGACCGGTTGGCTGGTGCAGCCATCCGATCCGATTGATATGGCCCGCGCCCTCGATGAGGCGCTGTCCATGGAATCATCCCGGCTCTCCGAATTTGGTGAAAAGGGGAAGATCCGGGTCCGGGAGAATTTCACCACCGATTCCATGTGTGAACAGACGGAGGCCCTGTATCGAAAGCTGCTTGGCGGGAGGAGAGCTCTCGCTCCGGCATGAACTCAAGGGGCAGGCGATTCCGGCGGCGGGAGTCTGACGTCGAGCGATTGACCGCGATGCTCGGTTGAGCCTGGGCTGCCGGCGGAGAAGCCTCCGGGCCGGCCGTTTGAACCTGCTCCATTGTGTTTACCGAAGAGGCAGGAGAGCTTCCTGAAGACGGTGACGATCGCCTGCCACAGTCGGGGAATGAGCCAGATTGCCAGCAGGATGAACAGGACAAAGAGGGCAAGGAAGAGCACGGGAGAATGGAGTGCCAGCCAGAGCCCCCCGATGACCGCCACATCTTCGGTGAACGAAGCCGCCCAGTTGGAGAATGGTTCGGGTGATGTGTTGATCAGGACCCGGGAGCCGGCCTTGATCATGTGGCTGGTGGCGGAGACCGACCCCCCGAGGATGCCGGCCGCAATCGCCAGGGCCGGATTCACATCGCCGACTGCGCCGGCGGCAAGCATTACCCCGGCGGGTATCCTGATGAATGAATGGATCGCATCCCAGCCGGTGTCCACTCCCGGAGTCTTGTCGGCGAAAAATTCGACGCAGTACATCAGGGAGGCGGCGCCGATGATGAGTGGATCCTGAAGGATGACGAGGGATGAGGGCAGAACGATATCGCCGGTGATTCCAAGGATGCCGAGCATGGCGATAGTGGCATAGAGATTGATGCCGCTTGCCCAGGCGGTGCCCATCATAAGCGCGATGGTGGCGATTATCTGGTGGTAGGCGTCCATCGTTCTGACTCCTTGTATTCAGCGCTTCGGCTTTCATGCCGAAGCGGCAAGTCGTTGGGATGGGTGATGCTCCGCTGGGGCTTATCCGGATCAGGTTGAGCGGAGCCGAAATATGCTCAGCATCGATATTTTTCGTCTTCCAGGATCTGACGGTTGAGAAACTCGCATTCAAGCGGAGTCAGGTCGAATCTGGTTTCAACCTGCTGCAGGAGACTGCGGTGGTCACGTTCCGGGTACTTTTCCTTCATCTCACAATAGGCCACGAGCGCCTTTTTTACTCTCTCGCCGGGAAGTTGTGTCGGGAGTGCGGTCATATTTCTTTCTCCGGGTAGTGGTGATGGAGGGGCAGTTGTCAACACGGTTTGAGGATGACGCCGGCAAGTGGCGGGATCTTCAAGGTGGTACGGTAATCAGCCTGGGCATATGGATCGGCCACAGGGGTATATACCGCATTTTCGTCAGCCCCGCTGCCGCCGAATACGGTGTCGTTCGAGCAGAAAATCTGTTGATACTGCCTGCCGGTCGGCAGACCGATGGTGTATTTGAAGAACGTCTGCGGGGTGAAGTTGAACACCCCGACCAGGTGATCTTCACGGTTGCGGGCATAGCGGACGAACGAGATGATCGAGTTGTTCCGGTCTTCGAGGTCAATCCAGCGAAAGCCGTGATACGAAGAGTCCTGCTGCCAGAGTGAGGGATTTTCCAGGTACATCGCGTTCAACGCCTCGACAAAGGTCATGGTCTGCCGATGCAGGTCGTTTTGTTCGAGGAGATGCCAGTCGAGACTTCGTTTGCAATACCATTCCGTCCATTGACCGAACTCGCCGCCCATGAAGAGGAGTTTCTTGCCCGGGTGCATCCACATGACCAGCAGGAGAAGCCGGAGGTTGGCAAATTTCTGCCACAGGTCGCCCGGCATCTTGTCGATGAGGGACCGTTTGCCATGCACGACCTCGTCATGCGACATCGGCAGAATGAAATTCTCCGAGAAGGCGTACATGATCGAGAAGGTCAGGGCGTTGTGATGGAATTTCCTGAACAGCGGATCCTTCGAGAAATAACTGAGGATATCGTTCATCCACCCCATGTTCCATTTGAAACCGAAGCCGAGACCGCCGACATCGGCGGGTTTGGACACGCCATAGAAACTGGTCGATTCTTCGGCGATCATCAGCGTGTTGGGATAGTGATTGAAGACCACGGAGTTGGTGTGGCGGAGGAATTCGATCGCCTCGAGATTCTCCTTGCCCCCGTAACAGTTCGGCAGCCATTCACCCTCCCGCCGGGCGTAGTCGCGGTAGAGCATCGAGGCGACGGCATCGACGCGAAGGCCGTCGATATGATATTTATCCAGCCAGAACAAGGCATTGGCAATTAAATAGTTGCTGACTTCCTTGCGTCCGTAATTGTAGATGAAGGTCCCCCATTCGGGATGGGAGCCAAGCCGGGGGTCCTCGTGCTCGTAGAGCGACGTGCCGTCAAAATGCCCCAGGCTGTGGTCGTCTTTGGGAAAATGGGCCGGAACCCAGTCGAGGATGACGCCGATCCCGCTCAGGTGAGCCTGGTCGACAAAGTACATGAAATCTTCCGGAATCCCGTATCTGCTGGTGATGCTGAACGGTCCGGTGACCTGGTAGCCCCAGGATTCATCGAGCGGATGTTCCATCACCGGCATCAATTCGATATGGGTAAAGCCGAGTTTCTTGACGTAGGGAATCAATTTGTCCGCCAGCTCCCTGAAGGTGAGAAAGCGGTCCGGATCAGCGGGGTCCCGCTGCCATGATCCCGGATGGACCTCATAGATCGACAGCGGCCGGTCATAGGGCGCCACGGTTCGTTTGTTCTCCTGCCACTCGTGATCCTGCCACTGGTAGCGGTTGAGATCGCGGACGATGGAGGCGGTTTTCGGCCGGAGTTCGCCGTAAAACTGGACGGGATCGGATTTCTCGACAAAATTTCCGCCCTTGGTCCTGATCCGGAATTTATAGAGTTCATTCTCCTGCAGTCCCGGAATGAACAGTTCCCAGATTCCCGAGCCGCCAAGGGAACGCATCGGGTGGATTCTGCCGTCCCAGCCATTGAAATTGCAGATCACGCTGACCGCCTCGGCATTCGGAGCCCAGACCCGGAAGATGACTCCGGCCACATGCTGCACCACCGCGCAATGACTGCCGAGGTGATCGTACAGTCGATAATTGGTCCCGAAGTTGAATAGATACTGGTCGTCTTGGTCAAGCTGAGGGAGAAAACGGTAGGGATCGTTGACCGTCTCCACGAATCCACTGTGGTAATGGATGGTAAACCGATACGTGAAGGGATCGAGATCGGCATCGGCAAGGGAGGACCGGTCAAGAACGGCCTCGAACATCCCCTCCTCCCGGATCCTCGCCATCTCGGTGGACGCGTTGCCGATCAGCAGTTCCACCTTTCGGGCATGGGGCTGAAAGGTCCGAATGGTAGCCGTCTCTTCATTCTCGCCGGAAAAATGAACACCGAGGATCTGAAAAGGATCGTAATGGGCGGAATGGATGATGCGGTCGATGTGTTGATTGAGATCCATGGTCGTTGCGGCCTGCGTTGAGAAGGGAGGTTTGCCGGAGACTTGCTCGTTTTTTAGAAGTGTATGGCATTGGCGCCCATTTGTCATGGTCATTTTCCCGTTTTCATCCAGGAAGCGCGACCAGGACGCCACGCCAGGCCCGATTGCAACCGAGCCTGGACCGGGTTGACTTGACGAGCGGGAAGCCGGTCTGATACTATGTAGTGGAGGATGCCGACGACAGCAGTTGCCTGCAGAGTACCGCGAACCCATTTTCACGAGGGGGAACACCATGCAATTGAACAGGACCCCGATTATCGATACGCTCACCGGTTCCTTCCTGGTTTCCACGCCAAGGATGCCCGATCCCCGTTTCGAAGAACAGGTGATTCTCATCTGTGCTCATAACAACGAGGGGGCGATGGGAGTCGCGGTCAATAAACCTAATCCCGCCTTCAGTCTGTCGGAAATCCTGAATGGGGCGCACCTGCCGATTCCTGAAAAGAAACTGCCGCCGGTCTATGTCGGGGGTCCGGTTGAGCTGGAATCCGCTTTTATCCTCTACCAGTCTGATTATCAGACTGAATATCGGCTGGAGATCAGCCCGACCATCTCGTTGTCTCGGGAAACCAAGGTCCTGGAAGACATAGCCCGGGGCAGGGGCCCCGAAAAATTTCTCTTTCTGCTTGGATATACCGGCTGGGGCCCCGGGCAACTCGAACAGGAACTGGTCAGCGACGGGTGGCTGACTGTTCCGGCCAGCGATCATATCATCTTCGATACCCCCGATGAATTCAAATGGAAGGCGGCGGCGATGCAGTTCGGTATCGACATTTCGACCTTTGGGGATTATATCGGCTACGCGTAGTGTCGGGGGCCGATCTTCTGCTCATTCACCTGCCTCATCACATGATCATAGCTCAATGATGCCGCGTCCATCGGCGGCGTGGCTGTTCACTGTTTTTTTGCGAGATATTCATGTTGGAAATCGAAAGAATTTTTACCTGTCGCCGCTGCGGCTTCTGTTGCCATGGGGAGACCACCGTGTCACTCGATGAAAACGACCAGCGGCAGATGGTTCAATGTCTCAACCTTCATCGCGAACAGGTCAAGTCGAAATACTGGCGGGTGACCGGCACGACCGTCCAGATGCAGACAGTCGACGGTTATTGCATTTTTTATGATCAGGGATGCCTCGTCCATGCCGGACGTCCCTGGCGATGCCGGCAATGGCCCCTCCATCCTTCAATCCTCGATGATGAATTGAATTTTCACATCATCGCCGAATCCTGTCCCGGGATACGGGCGGAGATCGGCTACGAGGAATTCTGTCGCATTCTCCGCCGGATTATGACCGACATGGAAAAAATCAGTTGCTGATTCCGATCCGACCGCTGACTGGGTAGTGGATAGAAGGGGGGGAGTAGAAAGCCATCGACAAAAGGGGACCACCCCAGGTTCGTCAGGAGTGCAGGTAAATGAGAAATTCCTTGTTCCCCTTGGGACCCAGAATAGGGGAGGGGACGGTGCCGTCAGACATCAGGCCCAGGCCCAGGGCATAATCGGTGACGAGGTCGATGGCCTTCTGGTGAAGTGCCTCGAGAAGGACTACCCCGCCGCGCGGAATATCCTCCTTCGGCAGTTCGAACTGCGGTTTGATCAGCGCCAGCAGGGCAAATGGCCTTGTAAACAAAGGTAACAGGGCAGGGATGATCTTGGTGATGGAGATGAAGGAGACATCCATTACCGCCAGGTCGATTGGCTCGGGCAGCTGTGCCGGTGTCAACTGGCGGGCATTGCACCGTTCAAGCACGAGCACCCGGGGATCCTGGCGAATTTTCCAGTCCAGTTGGCCGTAGGCGACATCGACGGCATAGACCCTCCTGGCGCCACGCTGAAGCAGACAATCGGTAAACCCGCCGCTCGATGCCCCGATATCGATGCAGGCCCAGCCGCTTGGATCGATGCTGAAATGATCGAGTCCTTTTGCCAGCTTCAAACCTCCCCGGGAGACGTAGGGACAATGTGCCCGGATCCGGATAACGGCGGCAGAGTCACAGAGAAACCCGACCTTGTCGACCACCCGCTCGTTTACCAGCACCTCGCCGGCGCCGATCAAGGCCTTGGCCTTGTCTAACTCCTGAACCAGCTTTCTCTCCAGCAGGAGCGCATCGAGGCGGATCTTCACGGCCTGGGTCCGGGGGTCGCACCAACGTTACATCTTGTTGAGTTTTTCCTGCGCCTGCGCTGCCTCCGGCGATGATCCGTAACTGGACAGGATTTTCTGGTAGATGATCTTGGCAGTCTCGTTGTCGGAAAGCTTTTCGAACGCCATGGCCTGGCGCAGCATCGCCGATGCCGCCTTCGGGTGCTTGGCCTGCTGGGCGATAATCTTCTGATATTGAAGGATCGCCTGATCGAACTCCTTCTGCTGGAACAGGCACTCTCCCATCATATAGCGGGCATCGATGGCATCGTTGCCGGTGCCGTTGTCCCGGACGACCTGTTCATACATTGTGTAGGCCTGCTGATATTTGCCGCTGTCATAGAGATTTTTGGCCTCGGCAAGTCCACCACCTGTCTTGGCGGCTGCAGGGGCCGGCGATGAGGCGGGGGAGAGAGCAGCAGTCTGGGGCGGGGCGGATTCGGTCGCCGGATGCTGTTGGACCTCGGGTTGGGCGGCCGGTGCGGATGGAGGCGGTGTGGCTGCTGCCGTCGAGGTTTGTACCGGTGTCGAAGAGGTGGTTTCCGGCAGCGTCGAAGAGGAAAGGATCTTCTTTTGTTGCGTCGCCCCTATCTTCACCACACCGGCACCGCCGGTCGTGAGGGCACTGCCGGCTGCCTGTGTCCGTGCCTTCGCCCTTTCGGCCGCAAGTTTCGCCTCCCGGGCGCGGCGGTCGGCCTCCTGCACCCTCGCCTCCTGCATCGCCTGAACACTTTCCTGCTGCACCTTCATTTTTTCAGAAAGCTCTGCCAATTTCGCTTCTTTGGCCTTCTGCTCCTCTTCCATCCGCCGCATGGCCTCGTCACGTTTGGCGGCTTCCTGCTGGGTGTAATTGGAAAAATTGCTCTCAAGCTCGGCATTCTTATCCTTGAGTTGGCTGTTGAGCTGCCTGGTTTCCTCAAGCTGGCTCTTCAGGGTCATGATCTCCTGTTCGAGCTGGCTCATCTGACCGGACGAATCGGCCTGTCGCTTCTGGATTTCCCCGACAGTGTTCGACTTCATGTCTTCCATCTTTTTGTTCATCAACCGCAGCTGATACTGGAGGTTCTGGACCTCGTTCTGCGTCGCGCACTGCAGAAGGAAAGGGGAGACGGCTAAAATCAGTGCAAAATGGAGGATGGTTTTTTTCATATGAATTGGCAGGCTGAGTTAGGGATGAAGGTGTTTAACGCGACCACCGGGGATAGGTGTTGCTGCCCGGGAACGAGAAGATAGGCCGCTGGAAACTGCCGTTTTTCATGATGGCATAAATCTGGTGCCTGTTGCCGCCACGTTTTGCAAAGATGATCTGATTTCCATCAGGGGACCAGCTTGGCATTTCATGATGACTGAGATCGTCGGTGAGTTGCTGCCCGGCACTCCCATCGGGTTTTATCGTGCAGACCTGGTAGACCCCGTTGCGGAGGCTGGTATAGACGATGAGATTTTCGGTGGGGGACCAGGATGGTTCGGAGTTTTCCGATCCCTCGAACGTCAACCGCTGGACTTGGCGGGTCGAAAGATTCATCAGATACAGATGGGGCTTGCCGCTGCGATCCGAGACGAAGACAATCTGGCTGCCATCCGGCGACCAGGAAGCAGAGACGTTGATCCCGGCGCGATCGGTCAGCTGTTCGATAACTTTGGCATTTCTGTCACAGAGATACAGGTCGGGATTGCCGTTGATCGACATCGTCAGGATCATGTACCTGCCGTCCGGCGACCAGCCGGGTGCGAGGTTCATACCCTTTCTCTTTGAAATCAGACGGGTAGTCTTGCTCTGACTGAGATCGGTGATATAGAGGTTCTGGTTGCCGGAATGGTAGGAGGTGTAGCTGAGCATCTTGCCATCGGGCGTAAACCGCGGCGAAACGGTGAGATTCCGGTGACGGGTGATCTGCCGCAGTTTATGGCCCAGGATGTCGGTAAGATACACTTCCTTGGCGTTCCGGGTGTAGGAAATGAAGGCGATCTTGGTGGAGGCGATGCCTGGTTTTCCGGTCAGGGCTTCAATCACACTGTCGCAGAATTTGAACAGCATTTCGTCCTGCTGCTGCAACGTCCCAGTGTAGGATTTGCCGAGGAGAACTTGATCGGTCGCAATATCGAGGACACGAATTTCCAACGACAGGTTCTTGCCGGACAGACCGAACTGTCCGAGAACGGCGTAATCAACGCCCAGTTGCCGCCAGTTCGCCGACTGGGTGCCGCCGTACTCGGCAGTGGGCGAGATTCCGATGACCCCGTGAAATTCGAGGGCTTTGGCCAGGGTGTCGGCCAGTTCCTTGCCCTTGCTCTGGTCCTGGCCGCCCTGGGTGCTGGCGAACCATGGCACGGCGAAGTTGATCTTACGGGTACTGGAGGCGGTGATGTCGACATACACCCTGTCGTCGGCCCGGGATGTGGCTGGCAGGTTGAAACACGACAGAAGCAGAAGTATGAGAGCAAATGCGGTTTTGGACATGGTCATGGAGTACATGCTGTTGGTCTGAGGTCAGGGTTGAAAGACTAATGGATTCCGCCAGGGCTGAATTTGAGCCCCATTTCGATGCGTTGTTTCCGCAGGGCCGGCGGTATCGGTGGTAACGGATTGGCCGCCTCTATACTCTTGAGTACGAACTGATCGTACAATGCATCGCCGGAACTGGATTCGATCTGGGTATCGGCGACTTCCCCGCTCTGGTTGATGGTAATTACGACAATCGTCACCAGGGCCGGATCGAAAGTCTTGATCTCGGGCAGCTGGAAGAACGGTTGAATCCGGGCGGCCACGGCGGCATAATACTGGGCGTCGAGCGCACTGTTCGACTCGCCTCCTTGAGTTGTCGAGCTGCTCGACGTGGCCGAGGCGCTTGTGGCGGTCGAGGAAGAGCTGCTCTGAATGGATGAACGGATCTGGGACAACCGCTGTCTGGTCTGCTCCATCAGTTTGCGTTCCGCCTCAGCCACTTCGGCGGCGAGTTGCGCCTCTTCCGCCGCATCCTGTTCGGCCCTCAGGCTTTCGGCCAGCTGCTGCCGCTTCTGTCTTTCAATCTCGCGTTCGCGCTTTTCCGCTTCCCGCTGAACCGTATCATCCGGCGGGACCTCTTTTTTGACCTTCCGTTTGAGCGGCTTCAGCGATATCGCCTTGAGCGGCGCCGGCGGCGTCACCTCTGCCGGCTGTTCGGCGGCAACAGGGACTGCCTCTTTCGGCGGAATCTTGACCGCAGCCTCCGTTTTTTCAATGACCTTGGGCGGTGTCGGCGCCGGTGGCGGCTGAGACTGGGTCTTGGCCGGAGTCGCCGCCGGGGGCGGGGCGGAGGGCGCCGCCGGTTCTTCCATATTCACCAGATTGACTGAATAAATATCGACAAATTCCGGTTTGCTCTTGAAGATCAACGGAAAGAGGATCGTCGACAGGGCCACCAGAATATGAAAACCGATCGCCAGATTGAGCGGCAGTTTCCAGTCGTTGTTGCTGCTCATGTATGTTACTCGGTATTCCTGGTATGTCATGCCTATTCGAGCTTTTCTGATGGCTTGGTGATCATGCCGAGCTTGTCGAAGCCGGCCGCTTTGATATCCGCCATGACCGCCACCACGATACCGTAGGCTACATCCTTGTCAGCCTTCAGGTAGATGGGTTCTTTCTTTTTCTCTTCGTCCATCTTGGTCAGCTGGTCCTTGAGGATCCCTTGACTGACCTCCATCTTGCCCAGGGTGATCTTGGCCTCCTTGTCGACGGTCACAATGAGCGGCTCATCGTCCTGCCGCAGCGCCTTCGAAGTGGTTTCCGGCAGGTTGACGTCGAGCCCCTGGGTCATCATCGGCGCCGTAACCATGAAAATGATCAGCAGTACAAGCATGACATCGACCAGTGGCGTGACATTGATGTCCGCGACAAGCCCTTTCCGGTCTCTTCCGTTCAATGGTCCCATAGAATCAGCAACAATATTGTAGAGATATGATCTGAAACAGAGTTACACCCGACTCAGCAGATCACGTTCAACCAGATTGAGGAAATCGGTCGTGAAATTCTGCATGTTCCCATCGATATCGTTTACTCTATTCGAAAAATAATTAAAGAAAATAACTGCCGGGATGGCAACGGCCAACCCGGCCGCGGTGGCGACGAGGGCCTCGGAGATGCCGGGAGCGACAACCGCCAGGGAGGCGGAGCCACGCTGGCCGATGTCATGGAAAGAGGCCATGATCCCCCAGACGGTACCGAAAAGACCGATGAACGGAGTGGCGCTGCCGGTCGTGGCCAGGAAGGCGAGCGCACTGCCGAGCTTGTTCAGTTGCTGGGCCTCAGCCTTTCTGACCGCCCGCTTCAGGTTGTCCATCGTCGCAAGCTGCATCTCCAGGGTTTCGGCCGAGACATTCTCGTCTTTCCTGGTCCGGATCTTGTTGATCTTCTGCAGTTCGGCAAAACCGGCGGTGAAGACCGACGCCTCGGGGCTGTACTCGTATTCAGCCGCGGCCTTGTGGGCCTCGTTCAGGTTGGTTGAGGCCCAGAAGGTTTCGAGAAAGTCCTCGCTGTCAATCCGGACCTTGCGGAAAAGACGGGTCTTCATGAACACGATGGTCCACGAAGCCAATGAAAATATAAGCAATGTCAGCATGACCAGTTGTCCTACCGGTCCTGCGTGAAAAATCATGTCGGTGATTGAAAGCTGCACGGGAAATACCTTGCCTTGTGAAGTCAGTGCCTGGAATCCTGCGATAAATTACTCAGGCTCCGGCGATCCAGTATTTAAAAAAATTAAAATAAATCAGAGGTTATGTCAAATCGATGACTTTACTGCTTCTCAAGGAAAAGTTCAATATTTGAGTACGGGCACCAGTAACTTTCCTGTTCAGGCCGGACATGTCGGTCGGTGAGTGGCTCAGGATGCTTTCCGGAGGGTGCAGGAGAAATCGATCTGGAGGGCGAGCTTGTCCCGGACATGAAGCTTTGCTGCAAAAAACCAGGCTGAGGAGAGCATTTCGGTGAGCTTGACTGTCATGACAATGGTATCTCCCGGATATACGGACCTTTTGAACCTGGCGCCACCGATCCGGGCGAGAACCGGAACGCAGGCTTCGGTCCCCGTTTTTCCGCTTTCCTGCATTTTCGCCAGCAGCAGGGCTCCCGACTGGAACACCGCCTCGCAGAGCAGGACGCCGGGCATGATCGGATGTCCGGGGTAGTGACCGGAGAAGATGTCCAGATCGGCGGGGATCGTTTTTTCGGTGACGATGGTGTCATCGTGATACGTTACGATCCGGTCGACCCAAAGGAATGGCGGACGATGGGGGATGAGGGCATGTATTTCCGGATCGGGAGCGGGCATCACAGACCTCCGTTGATTTCCAGCACGGCGCCGGTTATATAGCCGGCGTTCCTGCCGGCGAGAAAGAGAACGGCATCGGCAACCTCGGCGGTTGTGCCGAAGCGGCGCATCGGGACCAGGGCCCTGTAGCCATCGAGTTGCTCTTTCGGCAGGCCCTGAAGGAAGTCGGTCTCGATAAAGCCGGGGGAGACGCAGTTGACGGTAATCTTTTTTTTCGCCGTTTCCTTGGCCAGAGACCTGGTCATGCCGATCTGTCCGGCCTTGGAGGCAGCGTAGTTGGCCTGGCCGGCAAATCCGAGATGCGAGACGGGGGAGGTGATGTTGATGATGCGGCCGTACTTTTTCTTCATCATCAACAGTACCGCCTGCTTCGCCATCAGGAAGGAACCGGTGAGGTTGGTGTCGATGACCTCTCGCCAGTCGTCGCTCTTCATCATCGCCAGGATTGCATCTCTGCGGATTCCGGCGCAGTTGACGAGGATGTCGATGGCCGAGAATCGCTGTTCGACATCGGCGAAGAAGGAATTGACCTGGGCCTCGTCGGCCACATCGCACTGAAAGAGGTGGAGTTTTTCCGTCCCGCCGCTCTCCTGCCGCAACTGCTCGACCGCCTGGTGGTTGCTGTGGTAGATGCCGGCCACCGTTGCCCCCTGCTGCAGCAGGGCGAGGGTGACCGCCTTCCCTATGCCGCGGGTCGCACCGGTGACCACGGCGACCTGGTGAAGAAAAATAGCCATAGAATCAGCCTCGAAGTGAACGCAGGTAGCCATCGGCGTCGTTGGCGACGATGACCCCGTAGTTGATGGCCCCCAGCCAGCCGGACATGATGATCCCGACCGAGCCGACGTGAAACAGTCCGCCGATCTCCTTGAAGATCGTGCGGGAAATGTCGAGACCTTCGAATTTGGTCCCGAATGAGGTCCCGCCGGTGTGCAGGGTGTAATGGTTGAACGTGCGCGGGGTGGCCGCCTCGACCCAGTCGATCTTGGTCCGGATGTCGGGGAGATAGCGGGTGAGATCGCCGAGGGTCCGCTCGATCAGCTGTTGCTTCTCGCCGGCGTACCGGTCGTCGTCCATTTTTTTCCAGTCTTCGAAGCGACTGTTCATCGAGGCGACGATGGTATAGCGGTCATGCCCGGGCCGGGTCTTCGGATAGTAGAGGGAAAAGGTCTTTGACCTCGTGTGCAGGTCGAGCAGTTCCCGGGAGTCGAATTCCGGGGCGGTCGAGGTGAACAGCAGGTCGCCGATATCGGGTACCCGGTCCCCTTTCCTGATGCCGATATAGACCTGGCAGCTGGAATTGTTGACCCGGATGGCCGCCGCCTTCTCGAGAAAGGCCTCGGAAAAGGCGCACCGGTCGGTGAGGTTGTTGATGGTATTGGTGATGCCGCTGTTGGAGATCACCGCCTTGGCCGCGATGACCCTGCCGTTGGCCTCGACCCCCCTGACCCTCCCGTTTTCGACGATAATCCGCTCAACCTTCGATCTGGTGCAGATCGTCACCCCGTTTTTTTCGAGCTCGGCAGCCATCATGCCGATCAACCTGTCCGTCCCGCCTTCGAAGGTAAAGACACCACGACTCATGAAATTGGAGAAAACTATGCCGTAGGTGATCGCCGGGTCGTCCAGGGTCGAACCGTTGGCGTAGGTGATCGGTTCCATCAGCAGACGGTGGACGTCGGTCCGGCCGGGGAAGAACTGTTCGAACAGCTCCCGGGTGGTCATCGTCTGGTCGTCGTAGAAATTCATCGACGAGACTGTGGTAAAGAAAGCCTCGATCGTCTGCCGGGGGATGCGGAATTGGTTTTCGAGGATCGAGGTGAAATCCTGCCGGTCGAAGGTCGTCTCCAGGGAAAACTGGGGGTTGTCGAAGACGATCTTCCTGAGCTGGACGATGGAGTTCATGATCTCCCGGTTCCAGTACTTCTTGCAGGTCTTGACCATCCCATGGGGAAAACCATGCAGGGACACATCGAAGATATGGCCGTGGCGCTTGAACCAGGCGGCGAGCCCGCCCAACTGGTGATGGTATTCCAGCAGCAGGACTTTGTGGCCGCAATAGGCAAGGCGATTGGCGGTCGTCAGCCCCCCCAGTCCCGAGCCGATGATAATCGCATCATAGGAATCAGACGCTTGAGAAAATGGCACAGGCATTGAGATAATCAGGATAATTGAGGTTGAGTGCCGGAATGGATCAGAATTTGTTGAGGATGTGCTGATTTACCATGGAAACGCCACTGAGCATCGAACCGACGATGCCCAGGAATCCCTGATCGGTGCCGGCAAGGAAGAGGTTGTCATAGCCAAGGTCCCCATCCTTTATTTTTTGCGGATTCCCATAAATGGCGCCTTCTTTCTTAGCAGTGTAGCGCTCGATTGTCAACGGGGTGAAGGTATCTTGAAAGACGATCGCCTGGCCGAAATCGCCGACGATGTCTTCGAGCACCATCCTCGATCGTTCGGCGGTTTGAACCTTCAGGGATGCATAGGCCCGGCGGTCGGCGGCTCTTGCCTGCCATTGATCGTAACTGGCCAGATGGGTGGACCGAACCTCTTTGCTGGTGGCCCCAAGCCCGGCGAAATTCATCGGCAGGCAGATCACTCCACTCGAGAAATCGACCGGCTGGTCAGGGCGTCGATAGTGGAACGAATCGGCATTGTTGAAGAAGATGATGGTCCTGTCGGCGGGTAGGGCCGGACAGCGGGACGCCTGCAACTGGTAGATGGTCTCGACGAAGCCGAGACGTATCGTATCGCCGGACAACGGCGGGCGATGGAGCAGCGCCAGGGTCTCGTCGAGGCCGATGGTCGAGAGGACGACGCCGCAGTCGATCGTCTCGCCCGACGTCAGCACAACGCCGTGTACCTTGCGGCCGTCGTGGAGGATCTCCCGCACCTCGGCACCGGTGCGGATCGAGCCGCCCAGATTGCGGTAATGGTCGAGCAGACGATCGAGCAGGATCTTGATCGTTTCGCCCGGCCGGAACATCCCCTCCTGGAAAATCGATCGGAACATGATGGCGAATTGGCTGAGGTCCATATCGTCTTCGATGCTGGAGCCGTAGAACATCAGGGGGCAGAGCAGCATGTCGACCAGCAGACGGTCGGGGAGGATGTCGGCGAGGAACTGCCGGGCGGATCGAAACGGGGCGATTCTGAAGGGATCGAAGCTGTCGAGCAAGGTGACGAGCCGGCCGAAGCCATCGCTGGAATGGGGGAACTTCGTCGCGATCTGTTCCGTGATCAATTGAAAATCGTTGGAGAATAACAGACGTTCGGCCCCTCTGAAGACGATTTCGCTGCAGATCTGCTGATGGATATCAAGGTGGTCGCGGCTGAACTTGAGCTGTCGGAGCAGGCGATTCAGGGGCGCCTTCCTGTCGCCCGCCTCGGCATAGTTGGTTATCGCGTGCAGACCGGTCTCGAAGATCCTGTTGTTGCGGTAGAAATAGGAATTGAGCCCGCCGATGCGGGTATGTTTTTCGAGGATGAGGACTTCGGGGTTGAATCGGGCGAATCTGATGGCGGCGGCAAGGCCGGAGAGCCCGCCGCCGATGACGAGGAACGGAACTTTCACCCCTCAGGCGTCTTGCAACAGCGGTTCCAGGTAGTCCGCGCAGCTGTTGAGAGTGGCGAGTCGGGGATAGTCGGACTCGGGTATCTGCAACTGGTGGCGCTTGCGGAGTTCCATGACGATGTCGAGAAAATCCATTGAATCAAGGTCGAGCTGGTCGCGGAGCGGTTGGTCGGGCTGCAGATTGTCAAAATCCGCCTCGTCGTCAATGTCGTGAATAATCTCCAGGATAAGAGCCTTGATATCTTCTCGCGTCATGAGGGTCTCCAGATAATATAGTGATCAGTAGCTTGTGTTTGCAGGGTCGGATATGTTGCCGCTTTTGTGAAAAATACAATCGGCAAAGGTACATGTATACCATAGAAGCAAGAACTTTTTCATTCTTTTTTTGTCACGGGCGATTTTCCGCACCCGTGTTCATGGCTCGAATTTCCCGACGATAAGCGTCGAGTTGATGCCGACCATGCCGAAGGAGTTGTTGAGGATAACCGATATCGCGCCGGCGTCGATCGGGGAGTTGACGACGAGATTGGGGAGACTGCACTCCGGGTCGAGTTGGTCGATGTTGATGGTCGGATGAACCAGGTGATCTTCAAAGGAGGGGAGATTGCCGGCCAGTTCGAGGACCCCGGCGGCGCCCATCGCGTGACCGATGTTGCTCTTGGTGTTGTTGATGTAGGTCGATGTCGAATTGCCGAAGACCTCGCGGATCGCCTTGCATTCTTCGATATCCCCTTGTCTGGTGCCGGTGGCGTGGGTATTGATCAGATCCACGTTCTCCGGCCGCAGTCCGGCCCGCCTGAGGGCCAGCCGCATGCACTCGGCCTGCCGGGGCCCGTAGGGCAGCACGAAGTCCCGGGCATCGGAGTTCATTGCGTAGCCGACGATTTCCCCCAGGATTTTCGCATTCCTGGCGAGAGCCCGGTCCATGGACTCGATGACGTAGATGCAGCCCCCTTCGGAGATGACTATGCCGTTGCGGCCGAGATCGAAGGGGCGTGACGCCTGGCGGGGATCGGCGGCCTCGGCGAGGGCGTTCTGGGCCTTGAAACTGGCGAAGATCCCGAAGGACCCGACCGACTCGGAGATGCCGCCGGCGAGCGCCATATCCACCTCTCCGAGTTGAATCATCTGCGCCGCCTGGATCAGGGCGGCATTGCCGGCGGCACATGCGGCCCCGATCGAGTAGTGGGGGCCGGTGATGCCGAGGTTCATCGTAATCTCGCCGGCGGGGTTGTTGAGGACGGTTCGCGGGTTGTGGTGGTGGGTCCAGTAGTTGGTGTCGTAGTTGTACCGGCTGATGTTGTAGACTTCGTTTTCGGTCTCGACGGTGCCGTGCTCGGTCAGGCCGATATAGACGCCGATGCGGGCAGGATCATAGGCTGATATTTCAAGGGCGGCGTCCATCAGGGCCTCGTGGGCGCAATAGACCCCGATGCAGCCGGCGCGGGTGCCGCGGTTGTTTTCCTTTTTTTTCCGATGCCTGGTTTCGTCAAAGGTGCATATCCCTGCCGCCGCCTTGCCGAAGTAGCGGAGATCGATTTCCTGGATCTCGCTGATACCGTGCAGCAGTTTGCGGCGAAAATCCACGGGGTTGTCGGCATTCGGGGAGACTAGGCCGACTCCGGTGATAACGATTCTGCGATCAAGGTGATTGTTCATGGCTTGGATCTCAATTTTGGACAATAGAATGGGGAATAAGGTGTAATTCTCTTTGGGAATTGTGGTTGCGGCGAAACCGGATCCGGCGCATCACCTTGCATGGGGAGGTGGATGCCTGGCAAAATGGAGCATGATCGGCTGCCGAATTCAATGGATTGAAGGTTGATCGTATGGTCCGCAGGATTCCTTTGAGGAGAAAAGCGGTATATGCATCTGTTGCCTGATCCTCAATAGGAGTATTTCGCCTTCTTCCTGCTGAACAGCTTTCCCGAAAACATGCCGACAAGAAATACCAGGGCGCCTGCAGCGAACCAGTATATCATCGTTTTTTTGGCAAGTTTGGCGTTTTCTGCGGTGAGGATGGCGATCCGTTGATCCTTCTCACGATTTTCCGTTACCAGTCTTTCCTTTTCCTGAACCAGGGCATCGATATCGATTCGGCCGTCATCGAGGCTTTCAATCTGGGCTCTGAGGGCGGTGATTTCCGATTCCAGTTGGGTCCTTTTGTCCATCAGACCCTGGATCTCCGAAGAGAGTGCGCCAGCATCGGGTGGTGCGGGATGCTCTGTCGGCTTCGCCAGTTTTTCCTGCAACTCGGTGATCCGGCTCTGGGCCGTCTCGAGTTCAAGCTGGAGCCGGTCGCGTTCCTTGAGCAATTCCGAATTCACGACTGGTGGCGTGGCGGTGCCGTCCGTCGCTGCAGGCTGTGCCCGCAGCGATTCGATCTCCTTCTGCAGCCGTTCGATCACCACGGTCTTCGGCACCGTAGTGGTGAGATACTGATTGGCGATCCATCCAATCTGCTTGTCTGCCGTTTCTATCCGGGCGTAGCCATCACTTTCTTCCAGAACGTTCACCGCATCGTTGGAGCGCACCTTGGCCACCACCGTGTAGGGCTGCTCGAGCTTGTCCTTGATGTTGATGGTCAGTTGATCGGAGACATATCGCGTTTCTGCATGCAACTCGGTTGCGGCCGGGAGGAAGAGGAACAACAGCAGAGGGAATACAATGCGTTTTCCGGAATCCTTGCCGATATACTGAAATGGAACCATGTCTTGCTCCGATGCGTGCGTTGGATCGTGTATGCCCTGAAGAAAACTTTCTTGCCAAGGGGAAATTGCTGACAATCTATACAACATGAGCCTGTGATGTCAATAAATTGCGGGAATTCATCATACCGGTTGATGAACCGGTGTATTTCCCGTGCTGTGTCGGGATTATTCCTGCATGTGGACGATCAGGGTGAGGTGTCTCTCCGGTGTGGTTTGAGGGGAGGGATGGTCAAGGACTGGGTACGATTTGGTCCCGGGCGACACTGCCGGAATCCTGCGTCACCGGTATCCGATTACAATAATTAGGAAATGATTTGTGCATGGAAGGAGATGAAGAGTATAATACTCCTGCTGGCGTGCAGCTGGGCTGTACTTACAGGATCGTATCAGGAATTGAGACCCGTGATGATGACGCCAGGAGAGATCGCATGCTGATTGACGGGAAGAGACAGGAAGAGGCGAAGATCCAGGGAAGAAAGATCATCCTGGAGGCGGAACGGGCGCGTCAGGAACGGCGTATATCCCAGGGAGCCGCCGAATTTGCCGACGGCAATTTCGCTGTACTGCAGAACAATGAGCTGGCAACCAGTCTGGCCGATTACATCCATTCTCTTTTTGCCGAGGGCCGGGAGGAGGAAGCGTCAACCATGATGGGTCGGTTGGGCGAATGCGTGCGATGTGAAGATATCGTGCTGCGGCAACGTGCCGTAATGGCGGTGTCTGTGCTGATCGACCGGTGCCTGGAGCGGCGGCAACTGCCGGCTCTTGGTACCACGGCGGGGCTGCTGGCCGGCTGGCTGGAACTCGAAACCGTCTATATTGCAGGCTTCGAGGTCGTCTGCAACCAGATCCGGCAGTTGGCGACGCTCCTGCTCGAACATGGCCTTTTGGCCGAAACCGAACCACTGCTCGCGGTCATCCACCGGATCCGGTGCGGCTCCCTCGAAAAAGGGAACGTCATGACTGGGATGATGGCGAGACTGCAGGAAAATCTGGCCTCGATCGCGATCCTCGAGCTACTTGCCTCAATCTATCTGAGCAATGAGGAGCGGCAACAGGAGAGTGCAGGTAAAATCCTGGTATGTCTCGGTCGCAGAGCCGTCATTTTCCTCATCAATCAGCTGATGCACAGTGACAGCAGGCGGGACCGCCTGCTGCTGATGCGCCTCATTCCCGACACCGGCCATGAGGCGGCGCCGGTACTGGTCGAGTGTCTGAACCGGAACCCAGCCTGGTTCGTGGTCCGCAACATCGTCGCCATCGTCGCCGGCATCGGCGATCCGTTGCTGTATCCGATAGTCGAACCGTATCTGCAGCACCGTGACATCAGGGTTCAGCAGGAGGTGATCGGCTGCATTGTCAGGCTCGGCGGCGGGAGCCTGAAGACCAGGCTGATCGAGGCCCTGGCTGCGGTCGATGATCGATTGAAGCCCGCGCTAGTCGTGCAGCTGGCGGAAATCGGCGGGAAGGGGGCGGCGGGGACCCTGGTCCGCCTCCTGGACAGGCGCGATGGATTCTCCATGAAGGTCAGGGAGGAACTGGTGGTCCGGATTGTCCTTGCCCTTCGCCAATTTGCCGACAAGGACAGTGTTGCCGCAATCGAACGGCTTGTCGAGGAACAGGCGGATGCACCGTGGAGTGAAAGGATCATCCCGCTCGCCGAGGAGGCGCTTTGCGTCATTGAACCGAAACTGCGGCACGAACGGCAAAAATTGGCGGCAATGCATGAGGAGACGACATTCGCGGACGATCCCAGGGAAAAGGTCAAGGCAGCTTCGCTCATCCGATCGTTCGAGGAGGAGATCGCCGCCTTGATCAGAAAAGGGGATCTCGACATCGCCTGCGGGAAGATCTTCAGCCGTTGTGTAACGGCGGCACGGGACAAGGATTTCATCACGGCCGAGAAACTGCGCGACCGCCTGCTGCAGATCAACCCGATGGCCCTGGACGATGTGCTCCGGGCCGGGGAGATCATCGAAGAGGAAAGGAGCACCTCGATCACCGGCCATCATCTGACCATCTGGGCCGATCTCCACGAGAGGATGAGCACTGCCGAATTCACCGCGTTGTACCAGGCGATGCGGCCGGAACGCTACCGGACCGGCGAGTCGATCGTCCGTCGGGGGGAGACGGACCCAAGTCTTTACTTCATCAATTCCGGCTCTGTTGGGACCTATTGTCACGACGGGGCTCAGGAAATATTTCTCAAACGGATGCAGCCGGGCGATATACTCGGGGTCGATCAGTTCTTCTCCGCATCGGTCTGGACCATTACCTCGAAGGCCCTGTCGGATGTCCGGATCCAGGTGCTCGATCGGCAGGCATTGGCTGATCTGCAGCCTTTCCATGCCGAAATCGAGCCGAAGCTTCACGACTGCTGCCGGAAATTCGATATCGTTCCGGAACTTGTCAGAATGGCGGGGAGTGACCGGCGCGACCATTCCAGGTTTCGGCTGTCGATGATCATCGATGTGATGCTGCTCGACCGTTACGGCCATCCTGGAAAAGGGACCTTCACAGGGGAAATGACGGATGTCTCAAGAGGAGGCATCGCGGTAGCCATCAGGATGCCGAACAGGAACAGTGCCGGCTCGCTCCTGGGCCGGCAGGTCGTCACTGAGTTGGGGCCGGTTGAGGGAAGGATGCTGCAGTGTACCGGGATGATTGTCGGGGTCACGTCACGCATTGCCGCCGGGCAGGACCTTGTCATCCATATCAAACTGTTCAATAAGCTGGAACAGACGGTGGTGACCGAGATAGTCTCCGTGGCGCACCGGACGGCAGGGAGATGAATTGATGTCCGCTCTCTCGACAACGGGCGGCATGACCCTGCGTGGTCTGGCCATCTCTCCGCCGCTGGCGCTGGCCCCGATGGTCGGTCTTTCCCACTCGGCCCTGCGGACACTGGTGCTGGAGGAGGGCGGGACTGGGCTGCTGTTTACCGAGATGCTGGCCGCACGGAAGCTGCCGCAGGAAAGCGACCGGACCTCGCCCTACCTCATCCGCGGGACAGAGGAACGGCCGCTGTTCTATCAGCTGTTTCTGACGGAAAACGAGGATATTGCCCCGGCGGTCGACCGACTGCATGAACTCGAGGCCCAGGGGATCGATCTCAATCTTGGCTGCCCGGCCCCGCAACTGCGGCGACATGGCGCCGGGGTTTTCCTGACCGGCGATCCGCAACGGGTCCGGATCCTGATCCGGACCCTGCGGGCCGCGACCCATCTGCCGGTGAGCGCCAAGATCCGCCTCGGGGAATGTCTCGACGAGAGCAGGCTGCTGGACTTCTGCCGGATGCTCGAGGGGGAGGGAGTCGATCTGCTGACCGTCCACGGCAGGCTGGACAAGGAGAAATTCTGCCGGCGTCCGCGCTGGGACTGGATTGGCACGGTGAAGCGGGCGGTAGCCATTCCGGTGCTGGCCAACGGCGGGATCTTTTCGGTCGAGGAGGCGCGGCAATGCCTCCGGGCATCAGGCGCTGACGGCCTGATGCTGGGCCGGGGGGCGGCCTGCCGGCCCTGGCTGTTCGCCGATATTGCGCGAGAGGTTTACGGACTTCCAATCGCCTCCAGCGGCAGGACGAAGCAGGAGATGTTCGATCGTTTTGCTGCGCTGCTCGAAGAGCGCTTCCCGGTGGAACGCCGGCTCGGGCGGTTGAAGCAGTTCAGTCACTATTTCGCCCGCAATTTCCGGTTCGGGCATCTTCTGGCGACATCGGTCCAGAAGAGTGAGACGATGGACGAGGCCAAGCGGCAGGCTGAGGAATTTTTTCTTCATTCTGCGATATGACATGTGAAAAAACAGGAGGGATTCCATGTTTGAACTGATCAAGAAAGCGATGTTCACCGGTATCGGGATGGCAGCGATGACGAAAGAGAAGGTCGAGGAACTGGCCGCCGATTTCATCAGGAAAGGGAATCTCTCGGAACAGGAGGGACGGAAGCTCGTCGACGAGCTGATGAAAAAATCGGAGGAATCCCAGGCCGAGATCAAGAAACAGCTGGACGAGATCGTCCGTTCGACGCTGGAAAAGATGGACGTGGCGCGCAAGGGCCAGATCGACGAACTGCGGGAAGAGATCATGCAGCTGCGGGAGGCCGTCGAAAAACTGCAGAACGCCTCCGGCGCCGATCAGTTCTGAGGCCTGAATCTTGATCTGATCCTGGACACGGCGTCGTCGAGCTCGGGCATGCCGAGCTTGAACAGCACGACCCCGTAGATCAGGGCTCCGGTGAGGATGAGGGAAAAGGTGGCGACCAGCTGCTGGGCGATGTTGCCAACCAGCCAGGCCGCAGCAGACATACTCCCCAGATAGAGCCAGAGCGACATGATGGCGGTGGCGATGAGGATCTTGACCAGGCCTGTCACCAGCCGGCCAAGGTTGAAACCGCCCATTTTCCAGTACAGTACGGTCGTCAGAAAGACGAAATTGAGCAGCATCGTGCACGAGGTCGAAAAGGCGATCGACAGGTGCTGGAAGCGATCGATGGTCGCGGTGATGATGACGATGTTGAACAGGATGGCGAGAAAGCTGGCGATCACCGGATACCTCGTCCGGTTGATGGCGTAGAAGGCCGGCACCAGGACCTTGTTGGCGGAGTAGGCGAACAACCCGATGGCATAGAGGGACAGGGTGTTGGCCGTGGCCACGGTGTCGGCGGCGGTGAAGGCCCCGTGCTCGAAGATCAGGCGGATGATCGGGCCGGCCAGCAGGATCAGCCCGGCGGTCGCCGGCAGGGTGAGGCAGAGTACGATGTTGAGCGAAGAGGCGAGGGTGACCCGCATCGCCCCGATGTCCTTGTTGGCGGCATGGCGGGCGAGGACAGGCATCATCGCGATGGACAGGGCGACCCCGAACAGACCGATCGGCAGCTGGACCAGGCGGAAGGCGTAGTTGAGCCAGGAGACCGACCCCTCGGCGCAGGCCGAAGCGAAATTGGTGTTGATGAAGATGTTGATCTGGGTCGCGGAGAGGCCGATGGTCGCCGGCGCCATCAGCAGCAGGATCCGGATCAGACCGGGATCGGTCAGGCGCAGCATGGGACGGAAGCGAAAACCGGTGGCGGCCAATGCGGGCAACTGGACCGCCAGTTGCATCACCCCGCCGATCAGGGTCCCGAAGGCCATGCCGACGATCGCCGGCTGACCGAAGCGCGGCATCAGCCAGGCCAGACCGACGCCGCCGACGATCGAGCCGAGATTGAAAAAACTCGAGGCCATGGCCGGGACGAAGAACCGCCCTTCGGTGTTGAGCATCCCCATCACCACCGCCGCCAGCGAGATAAAGACCAGGAAGGGCAGCATGATCCTGGTGAGTTGAACCGTCAACGCCGTCTTTCCCGCCACCAGGCTGAAATCGGGGGCGAGCAGCGTCACCACGGGTTCGGCCAGATAGATGCCGGCCAGAGAGATCAGGCTGAGGGCGATCGCGAAAAAGGTCAGGACGTTCGAGGCCAGGCGCCAGGTGTCCTTTTTTCCCCTGTTGGTGTCGTAATCGGCGAAGACCGTGACGAAGGCCGCCGAGAGGGCGCCTTCGCCGAAGAGGTCGCGCAGCAGATTGGGAATGCGGAAGGCCACGACGAAGGAGTCGTAGGCAAGTCCGGCGCCGAACATGGCCGCGAACACCTGTTCCCGGATCAGACCGAGGATGCGGCTGCACAACACGGCCACACCGACTGTCGCTGCCGATCGGGCGATTCCCCTGCTGGTTGTTTCTGCGTTTTTCAATGGATAGTGTCGGAAGTGGAAACCTGGAATGGAAAAATTGCAGAGCAACAATACCTTGTCCATACCTTTTTTTCCAGTCATTCATCTGAATTCGAACTGCAGCATTTTCCTTATGAGTTTATTTATTTCCAGGTTTCCGGCGGATGTCGATCATCCTTGACTTTGTCTTTTGGAATTGAATATATCTGATGTGTTTCGTTCGGAGTCGGGAGATCCTTGAATATTGTGTTTCGGAGATTTGGAGAGGGCATTGAATAACCGTCGATTTTGAGGAGATACAGATGCAGGATACAAATTCAGTCAGGAATATCGCAATAGTAGGGCACGGAAACTGTGGCAAGACGTCGCTTGCCGAGGCCATGCTGTTCACCGCCGGCAAGATCAGCCGACTCGGCAGGGTCGATGACGGCAATTCGGCGATGGATTATGACGACGAGGAAATCAGCCGAAAGATCTCCATCAACTCCTCCTTCCACAACTATTCCTGGAAAAAACACGATATCTATCTGATCGACACCCCCGGTGACGACAATTTCCTCAACGAGACCCTCTTTGCCACCCACGTCTGCGATGCCGCCGTTTTTGTCACCGATGCCATCCTCGGAGTCAAGGGGCAGACGATCAAATTCGCCACCATGGTGGCCGAGCGTAACCTGCCCAGCATGATCGTCATCAACAAGATGGACCGGGAGCGCGCCGATTTTTCCCGGACGCTCGGGGAGATCAGGGGAGCGCTGCCGGTAAAGCCGGTCGTCGTGCAGATTCCCATCGGCGCGGAAGAACATTTTCGCGGGATCGTCGACGTCGTTTCCGGCAAGGCCTATCAGTTTGAAGATGGGGGCAAGGGGACGCTGAAAGAGACGGCAGTGCCGGATGATCTGGCCGATGAGCTGGCGCTGTACCGTGAGAATTTGATGGAGAGTGTCGCCGAGACCGACGACGATCTGATCGAAAAATTCCTCGAGGAAGGGGAGCTTACCGACGACGAGATCCTCGCCGGGCTCCGGGCAGGCGTTGCCAAGGCCCTGATCACTCCGGTCTGCGTCTGTTCGGCCCTGCTCAACAAAGGGACGGCGGCACTTCTGGACTCCATCAACCTGTATCTGCCCTCTCCGGCCGACCGCCCGGCCAGGATCGGCATCGTTCCCGGCAGCAACGAAAAGGCCGAGAGAAAACCAGCTCCCGATGAGCCGTTTTCCGCCCTGGTATTCAAGACCATGGCCGATCCCTATGCCGGCCGCCTGACGATCTTCAAGGTCTGGTCCGGGGTACTGAAGGGGGACAGTTTTTTCAACGCGACGAAGAATACGGCGGAGCGCTTCGGCCAGCTGTATGTGCTCGAGGGAAAAGAGCAGAAGCCGGTCGACAGTGCCGGCCCGGGGATGATCGTCGCCGTTGCCAAACTGAAGGAGACGACGACCGGCGACACCCTCTGCGCCGCCAATGCCCCCATCGTCTACGAATCCCCGGAGGCGCTGCAGCCGGTGATTTCCTTTGCCGTCAGCGCCAAGAAAGGGGATGAGGAGAAGCTGTTTTCGACGATCACGAAGATGCTCGACGAGGATCTGACCCTGCGGCTGACCAGGGAACAGCAGACCAAGCAGGTCCTGATCTCCGGAATCGGCAAGGTGCATCTCGAGGTCGTCGGCTCGCGGATCAAGAAGAAATTCGGCGTCGAAATGGAGCTGGCCCTGCCGAAGATCCCCTATATGGAGACGATCCGCGGTTCAGCACGGGTGCAGGGTAAACACAAGAAGCAGAGCGGCGGCCGCGGCCAGTATGGCGACTGCTGGGTCGAGATTTCTCCGCTCCCCGGCGGCGGCTATGAATTTGTCGACCAGATCGTCGGCGGCGTCATCCCGCAGCAATATCGGCCTGCGGTCGACAAGGGGATCCAGGAGGCGATGGAAAGGGGCGTTCTCGCCGGGTATCCGGTGATCGATGTCAAGATCGCCCTCGTCGACGGTTCCTACCACAACGTCGACTCCTCGGAAATGGCCTTCAAGATCGCCGGGTCGCTGGCATTCAAGAAGGGGGCCCAGGAGGCCGGCCTGGTACTGCTCGAACCTTACATGAACATGGTGATCAAGGTCGGCAAGGACCATGTCGGCGATGTCATGGGCGACCTGAATTCGCGACGGGGGAAGGTGATGGGAATGGATTCGGATGCCAAGTCCGAGATCATCAACGCCCAGGTGCCGATGGCGGAGATCCAGACCTACGCCACCGATCTGACCTCGATGACAGGCGGACTCGGCAGTTTCACCGTCTCCTTCTCCCACTACGAGGAGGTCCCGGCCCAGATCGCCGAAAAAATCATTGCCGAGCGCAGGAATGAAGAATAACGGACAGGACCGGCAGTCGGCGGAGGCGGTCTCTCCCCCGGCGTATTCCTTCGCGGTGCTGACCTTGAGCGACAAGGGATCGCGCGGTGAGCGGGAGGATACCAGCGGTCCCTATCTGGTGGGTTGCCTGCGACAGCAAGGGTATGTGCTGCAGTCCTATGCGATCATTCCCGATCAACTGCCGGTCATTGTCGATGCCCTGATCGATCTGGCCGATCGGCAGGCGGTCCATCTCATCGTCACGACCGGCGGCACCGGGGTGGCACCGACCGATGTAACTCCGGAGGCGATGCTCCAGGTCATCGACAGGGAGGTGCCGGGAATGGCCGAGGCGATGCGGGCGGAAAGCCTCCGCAAAACCCCGCATGCCATGCTGTCGCGGGGCAAGGCCGGCATCCGCGGCCGGACCCTGATCATCAATCTCCCCGGCAGTCTGAAGGCGGCGAGGGAGAACATCGAGGTGATCCTGCCGGTCCTGCCGCATGCCCTGGAAAAGATCGGCGGCGGTACCGCTGACTGCGGCAGCTGAAAATTCAAAGGCCCTGCATCGCCGATGCAGGGCCTTTTTTTTTGCTCCCGGAAGATTTCAGTTTCAGTCGACCAGGTCGACGTCGACGGTGCCGTTGGGGTCTTTCTGGACAATCTCGCCGATAATGAATGCCTGTTCACCGACGGCGTTGAAATGGTGACAGATGTCCGTCGCCTGATTCTCGTCGACCACCGCCATCAAGCCGATGCCCATGTTGAAGGTACGGTACATCTCCGCGGCCGGCACCTGCCCCTTTTCGGCCAGAAAGGTGAAGATGGGCGGCTGCGGCCAGCGTGTCGTATGGATGACGGCCTTGCAGCCCTGGGGCAGAATCCTCGGGATGTTGTCGATGAATCCGCCGCCGGTGTTGTGGACCATGCCGTTGATCTTGTAATTCCGGAGGACCTTGAGGACGGACTGGACATAGATCCTGGTCGGCTTCAGGAGTTCCTCGCCGAGGGTGCAGCCCAACTCTTCTACATACTGGTCGACGGTGAGACCGACCTCGTCGAAACAGATCTTGCGCACCAGTGAATAGCCGTTGGAGTGGAGGCCGCTGGAGGCGAGGCCGATGATGGCGTTACCGACACGGATATCGGACCCGTCGATGATGGCGTCACGATTGACGATGCCGGTAACGAAGCCGGCAAGATCATAATCGTTGCCGCGGTACAGGCCGGGCATCTCGGCAGTCTCCCCGCCGACCAGCGAACATTTGGCCTGACGGCATCCCTCGGCGATCCCCTTGACGATCTCCGTGGCCATTGCCACATCCAGCCGGCCGACGGCAAAATAATCGAGAAAACACAAGGGGGTGGCGCCGCCGACGATGATATCGTTGACGCACATCGCCACAAGGTCGATGCCGATGGTGTCGTGTTTGTTGCAGAGATGGGCGATGACCAGTTTGGTCCCGACGCCGTCCGTCGAGGTGACGAGGACCGGCTGTCGGTATTTGTTGAGGTCGATGGCATAGTGGGCGGAGAAACCGCCGATGTCGTTCAGGACCCCGGTCTGGTGAGTGGAGGCGACGATCTCTTTAATCCCTTTGACAAAGGCATTGCCCTTGTCGATGTCGACGCCGGCCTCGCTGTATCTGGACGGATGTGTTTCGGTCATGATGTGCTTCTTGAGAGTAAAATTGAAATCCGTAAAAAACGGAACGGTTCATCGAAGTTTTGCAACATAGTATTAGCCCTGTGGTGAAAATGCAATGCAATTGCACCGGGTCGCAAAAAGACGGGGGGAGGCCCGGCATCACTTGAATTCCCTTGCCGGCTCTGGTAGAAAGCGGCCATGAAACTGCTTCTTCTCCTTGTCGGCATGGTGTTTATCCTTGAAGGCCTGCCCTATGTCGCCTTTCCCGAGGCCATGCGTGGCTGGCTGGCCAAACTCAGCCAGACTCCGGCCGGCCACCTGCGGGTCATCGGCCTGGTCGTGATGATCGGGGGATTTCTGCTGTGCTGGGTGGTCCAGAGAACAGATCTGTTCGGTGAATAATTCCTTGGCACCGTTCTCCGGCCATCTTCATTGCCTCGTCAAATAGCTTTGTCTCCCGCCTGTTTCATCATACAATACAATAGACAAACCACAGGTTACGGAACCACTCTACAGGAAAATAAATTTTGTCGCAGAAGGGGAAGAATATGCTATCACAAGGGGCCTTGACCGGAATCCGGGTTCTCGATCTGTCGAGATTGCTGCCTGGTCCATACTGTTCGATGATCCTGGCTGATCATGGGGCCGAGGTTATTGCCGTCGAAGGGAAGAAATTCCAATCCGACGGGATGTTCTTCAAGGAGATCAGCCGCAATAAACGGCATGTCTCGCTCAATCTCAAGACCCGGGAAGGAAAAGCCATTTTTCTGGCCCTGGCGAGCAAAACCGATGTCATCCTCGAAGGCTTCCGTCCGGGGGTGGTCAAGACTCTCGGGGTTGATTACGAGACGGTGAAGGCCGTGAATCCCGGCGTCGTCTACTGTTCGATCACCGGCTACGGTCAGACCGGGCCGATGTGGGACCGGGTCGGTCATGATGTCAATTATCTGAGCATTTCCGGCGTCCTCGATCTGATCGGTGAAAAAGGACGTCCCCCTTCCATCCCCGGCGTCCAGTTCGCCGATATCGCCGGCGGCAGCATGAACGCGGTGATCGGCATTCTGCTGGCCCTGTTCGCTCGGGAAAAAACCGGAGAGGGCCAGTATATAGATATTTCGATGACCGATGGAATGATCGGCTATCTGACCCTGCCCTCGTTTTTTACCAAGTTGACCGGGCAGCGTTACGAACGATCGGAGACCAAACTCTCGCATCGCTTCGCCTGCTACAATACCTACGAAACCTCGGACCACAAGTACCTTGCCATCGGTGCGGTGGAAGAGCGGTTCTGGCGGAACCTCTGCGAACATCTGGGGGTCCCGGAATATACCGGCCTCCAGTATGACGAGGGGAGGCGGCAGGAGATCATTGCCTTCATGCGCAAAACCTTCGCCGGGAAGAGCCTGGAGGAGTGGGAAGAGGAGTTCCTCGAAGTCGAGGTCTGTCACTCACGGATTCAAGGGTATGAGGAGGTGCTGCGCGACCCGCTCTTCCTCGAACGGGAGATGATCGTCCCCGTGCTGCAGCGTGACGGCACCCTCAGCAAGGCACTCGGCATCCCCGTCAAATTGAGTGAGACTCCCGGCTCGCTGCGTACTCCTCCCGTCGATTTCGGGGAACATACCAGAGAAATCCTGCTCGAACTGGGGTATACCGACGGGGAGATTGATGACTTTCTGGCACGAGGGGTAATTTAACCCCCAGTCCGTCGAGGCCGGCCTTTCCTGGTCGGGGAAAGGCCGGCCTGTCGGTGGGTTTTGTTTTTACATATTCCTGCGGTAGCGGCCGCCGACCTCATAGAGGGCGCCGGTAATCTGGCCGAGACTGCAATGGCGTACGGTCTGAATCATCTGGGCAAAGATATTGCCGCCTTCAAGGGCCGTCTTCTGCAGCTGGCGCAACTCCCCCGGCGCCTGATCCCGATGCCGTTCGTGGAATTGGGCCAGCCGCCGCAGCTGTTCGTCCTTCTCCTCGTCTGAAGCGCGGGCGAGTTTCAGCTTGGCGTTCTCCTCATCGAAATTGGCGTCCGGGTTGCGGAAGGTGTTGACGCCGATGATCGGATACTCGCCCGAGTGTTTCAGGGCCTCGTAATACAGCGATTCCTCCTGGATCTTGCTGCGCTGGTAGCCGGTCTCCATCGCCCCCAGGACCCCGCCGCGCTCGGTGATCCGGTCGAACTCGGCGAGGACGGCGTCCTCGACCAAATCGGTCAGCTCTTCGACGACAAAACTCCCCTGGTTCATGTTCTCGTTTTTGGCGAGGCCCCACTCGCGGTTGATGATCAGCTGGATCGCCAGGGCCCGGCGCACCGATTCCGCGCTCGGGGTGGTGATGGCCTCGTCGTAGGCGTTGGTGTGGAGGCTGTTGCAGTTGTCGTAGATCGCGCACAGCGCCTGGAGGGTGGTGCGGATGTCGTTGAACTGGATCTCCTGGCTGTGCAGCGACCGACCGGAGGTCTGGATATGGTACTTGAGCCGCTGCCCGCCTTCATCGGCGCCGTATTTATCCCGCATGGCGACGGCCCAGATCCGCCGGGCCACCCGGCCGATGACGGTATACTCCGGTTCCATCCCGTTGGAGAAGAAGAACGACAGGTTGGGGGCGATCTGGTTGATGTCCATGCCCCGGGCGAGATAGTACTCGACGTAGGTGAAACCGTTGGACAGGGTCAGGGCCAGCTGGGTGATCGGGTTGGCGCCGGCCTCGGCGATATGGTAGCCGGAGACCGATACCGAATAGAAGTTGCGGACATTGTTTCTGATGAAGAACTCCTGGATGTCGCCCATCATCCGCAGGGCGAAATCGATCGAGAAGATGCAGGTGTTCTGGCCCTGGTCTTCCTTGAGGATATCGGCCTGCACCGTCCCGCGGACATTGGAGAGGACGGTGGCGCGGATCTGCTGCAGTTCGTCGTCGTCCGGTCGGCGGCCTCTTTCCGTAACGAAACGATCGACCTGTTGATCGATGGCGGTGTTCATGAACATCGCCAGGATGATCGGGGCCGGGCCGTTGATCGTCATCGACACCGAGGTGGTGGGGGAACAGAGATCGAAGCCGTCATAGAGCTGCTTGACGTCGTCGAGGGTGCAGATGCTGACCCCGGAGGTGCCGATCTTGCCGTAGATATCGGGGCGGACATCGGGATCCCAGCCGTACAGGGTCACCGAATCGAAGGCGGTCGACAACCGTTTGGCCGGATAGTTTTCGGACAGCAGTTTGAAGCGCCGGTTGGTCTGCAGCGGCCCGCCCTCGCCGGCGAACATCCGGGTCGGGTCCTCGTTGGTCCGCTTCAGCGGGAAGACGCCGCCGGTGAAGGGGAAGTAGCCGGGGAGGTTCTCCTTGCGCAGCCAGGTGAAGATATCGCCCGGATCCTTGAATTTCGGCAGGGAGATCTTGGGGATCCGGGTGTGCGACAGCGACTCGGTGTAGAGCGGCACCCGCAGTTCGTTGCCCCGCACGGTGTAGACGTAATCGTCGCCGGAGTAGGCCTGCTGCATCTTCGGCCATGATTGCACCAGGCCGGCGGTCTCCTTCTCGAGCTGGTCGGCAATCGCTTCCGCCTTCTGTTTCAGGAGGTCGAGCAGCTGCGTGCCGTTCTCCTGCTCTTCCTGCGATAAAAGGTCTGCGGTTTCAAGCAGATGCCAGCGCCGGCGGACCTTGTCGGCCTGGTCTGCGGTCTTGCGGTGGTATTTCCTGATCGCCTCGGTGATCTCCGACAGGTAGCGGGTCCGGTCCGGCGGGATGACGATGGCCTTCGACGACGAGGTCTTCAGGGCCGGTCTGGGGATGGTGGATTTGAGATCACAGCCTTTTTTGCTGTTCAACTGCTCGATGATGCCATGGTAGAGGGCGGTGACGCCGTCGTCGTTGAATTTCGAGGCGATGGTGCCGTATACCGGGAATTCCTCGGGCCTGGTGTCGAAGGCCTTGCGGTTGCGTTGCACCTGTTTGCGGATATCGCGGATCGCGTCGTCGCTGCCCTTTTTCTCGAATTTGTTGACGACGATGATGTCGGCGTAGTCGAGCATGTCGATCTTCTCGAGTTGCGACGGGGCGCCAAACTCGCTGGTCATCACGTAGATCGAGACATCGGCGAGTTCGGTGATCTTCGAATCGCCCTGACCGATGCCGGCGGTCTCGACGATGATCAGGTCGAAATCGGCGGCCTTGGCGACCATGATCGCCTCCGGCAGGGCCTCGGAGATCTCGGTCGCCGATTCCCGGGTGGCCAGGCTGCGCATATAGACCCGGGATGAGGTGGAGATCGAATTCATGCGGATCCGGTCGCCGAGGAGCGCCCCCCCGGTCTTGCGGCGCGAAGGATCGCAGCAGATGACGGCGATGGTGAGGTCCTGCATGTCGTGGAGGAAACGCAGGATGATCTCGTCGGTGAGCGACGATTTGCCGGCCCCGCCGGTGCCGGTGATGCCGATGACCGGTGGATTGTGTTTGTCGGCCAGAGGCCGGATCGCTTCGATCAGGCCGTCGAGTCCGGTAACTTGGCCGGCCTTGATCTGCTGAACGGCGGTGATGAACCCGGCGATCACCATCTCGTTGGCGCTGTGCAGGTTGTTGACATCGAAGCTGTGAAAAGGCAGGGTCGAGAAGTCGAGCAGACTGATCATGTGATCGGCCATCCCCTGCAGACCCATCGCCGCCCCATCCTCGGGGGAATAGATCTTGGTCACGCCATAGGCCTCGAGCTCCTTGATCTCGTCAGCGACGATAACCCCGCCTCCGCCCCCGAACACCTTGATATGGGAGGCCTTCTTCTCGCGCAGGAGGTCGATCATGTATTTGAACGACTCCATATGCCCGCCCTGGTAACTGGACATGGCGATGCCCTGGGCGTCCTCTTCGATCGCGGTTTCGACCAGTTCCTGAACGGAGCGGTTATGGGCGAGATGGATCACCTCGACGCCGCTGTCCTGCAGGATCCTGCGGATGATATTGGTGGAGACGTCGTGGCCGTCAAAGAGCGAGGTGGCGGTGATGACCCGGATACGGTTTTTCGGTCTGGAGATGGTGGCTTCGGTACTCATATGCTCTCCTTGGGGCAAGAGAAATTCGAGGAAATGACAGGATTCGCGGAACCTGTTGCAGTGCCTTCGTAGGTTGAGGGTGCATCGCGAGGCCTGCTGGCGACCCCACGGCGGTTGATGCAGTCGAGGTATCCCCGGACAGCGTCAACTTTTCTTTTTGTCGAGAAAACACATTATGAATTCAGTCTGTTGCTCGATATACTGGTCTATCGTGAAATGTTTTGCGAAATACCACCGCCGGAATGCCCACGTATGGCCGAGGACGGAGATGTTGTGACTCATCAGGTTGATCGTCGCATCGTCGAGGTGCGGCAATTTGCCGCTGCGTTTGAGTTCGGTGAGGGCCTCGACGAACAGGCTGGTGATCCGCATCTCCGCTTCGGTGACTTTCTGCTGCCACTTCTTCGGCAGAAAATGGGTCACCTGATACATCAGCAGCACGTGATCGCTCATCCGGTCGCAGACCATGAAATGCTCGCGGATGATATTGGCCAGGGCCTCGCGCCCTTGCAGAGGTCTGGCCAGCACCTCCTTCAGGCCCTGTTCGACCTCGGAGTGAATGGCGATGCAGACGAGATACAGGACATCGTCCTTGGTCGTCACATACTCGTAGAGGGAGCCGATCGACAGCCCTGTGGCCTTGGCCAGTGCCCTGGTGGTAGTCTTGTGGTAACCACGCTGAATGAACAATTGGACTGCGGCATCGACAATCTGCCTTCGGCGTTCCTTGACGAGTTCCTTATTCTTGATCTGGGTCTCTACTTCACGCGAATCATCTCTTTCAAATACCATTACCGTTCGCTCCGTACAGGGATATTTTGTCTGGTTGTATTCAAAATAAATACATGAGTGAATAAACTATGCAAAATTCCTGAAGAACAAAAGAAAATTATGAAAGAGCAGTCCTCCCCACAGGGCCGTCTTCCCGGGACCTGCCGGTAATCAAGCGGAAGGGCAGCGGTTGCCGTATGGCCGTCGCATGCTTGAAGAACCGGTATTTACCGGCAAAGTGCGGTGCCGATCACCAGTCGCTGAATCTCGCTTGTTCCCTCGTAGATTTCAGTGATCTTGGCGTCCCGCATCATCCGCTCAACAGGGAATTCACGGGTGTAGCCGTATCCGCCATGGATCTGCACGGCCTGGGTGGTGACCTTCATCGCCGTCTCGCTGGCAAAGAGCTTGGCCATCGCCGACTCGGTAGAGTAAGAGAGACCGGCACTGGCTCGCCAGGCCGCCTTGTAAACGAGCATTCTGGCGGCCTCGACCTGGGTTGCCATGTCGGCCAGTTGAAACTGCACCCCCTGAAATTTGGCGATCGGCAATTCGAACTGTTTACGTTCCCTGGCATAGTCGACCGAGACATCCAGGGCTCCCTGGGCGATGCCGAGGGCCTGGGAGGCGATGCCGATGCGACCGCCGTCCAGCGTCTTCATCGCGACCTTGAAACCGTTGCCGATATCGCTGAGAAGGTTTTCGGCGGGAATGCGGCAGTTTTCAAAGACGAGTTCGAGGGTGGGGGAGGAGCGGATACCCATCTTCCGTTCCTTCTTGCCGAAGGAAAAGCCGGGCGTGCCCTTCTCGACGATGAAGGCGCTGATTCCGTGGTGCTTCTGCGCCTCCTTGTCGGTTCGGGCGAACACGACATAGACATCGGCCTCACCGGCGTTGGTGATGAAAATCTTCGTTCCATTGAGGATCCAGCTGTCGCCCTCACGGACGGCAGTGGTTCTGGTGCCGCCGGCGTCGGATCCTGCCGAAGGCTCGGTGAGCCCGAAGGCGCCGAGCTTTTGTCCCCGGGCCATGGGGCGGAGGAAGCGCTGTTTCTGGTCTTCGGTACCGAACAGGTAGATAGGGTTCGACCCCAGCGAGATATGGGCCGAGAGGGTAACACCGGTCGAGGCGCAGACCCGTGACAGCTCTTCGACGGCGATGGCGTAGCCGATATAGTCCCCGCCGCCGCCACCGTATTGTTCGGGAAAGACAATGCCGGTAAGACCGAGTTCTCCCAGTCGGCCGAACATCAGATCGCGGTCGAAATGTTCTTCCTCGTCTCGAATACGTGCCGATGGGGCGATTTCCTTCTCGGCGAAATCACGGACCATGTCCCGGATCAGGTTCTGTTCTTCGGTCAGGGCGAATTGCATGATGATGGCTCCACAAGAAAAATGGCGTTGAGAAATGGACAAAGTGCAGCTGCAAGATACTGCTGTCGTTCAAATCTTGACGGAGAAACGGCCTCCGGAACCACCTTGCGCTATGCGGTGTCCTGCATCCGGAGGCCCTGATACAAGTCGGCCGTCTGCATCTCAGCCCGCGCTCGGTCCGGGTAGGGAATTGAGGCGGACTGAGATACATTGTTCACTGAGGAGATTATTCTTTCTTTGAGCTCAGCTCTGGGAAATCCCAGTAGAAATATTCATGTTGCATCTGTTCCTTGGTTTGTTCCTTGCGGGCAATTTCCTTTTCCCGCAATTCAACCCTTCTGATCTTGCCGCTGATGGTTTTCGGCAGTTCCGGGGTAAACTCGATGATCCGCGGGATCTTGAACTTGGCAAGGATATTGATGGTATGCTTGAAGATAGCGAGTGCCAGTTCACGGGAGGGTTCATACCCTTCCTTGAGAATGACGCAGGCTTTGACCAACTGGTGCCGTTTGGGATCCGGGACGCCAATGACAGCGGCCTCGCGGACGGATTCATGCTCGATCAGGGCGCTCTCGACCTCGAAGGGGCCGACCCGGTAATCGGAAGATTTGATGACATCGTCGGCACGACCGACGAACCACCAGTATCCGTCACTGTCGAACGAAGCGCGGTCGCCGGTGTAGTAATAGCCGTTTCTGAATACCCCGGCCATCTTTTCCGGGTTGCCGATATACTCGGTGAACAGGCCGATGCTCCTCCATTTGGTGAGGCGAACGGCGATGTGGCCGGGCTCGTCGGGGACGGAGATCTCCTTGCCTTCATCGTCAAGGAGGACGACGTCGTACATGCACGAAGGATAGCCGAAGGAACCACTGCGCATCTTGCCTTTGATCCATGGCGGGTTGCCGATCATCGCCGTCGACTCGGTCTGACCGTAGAAATCCCTGATCTCGGTGCCGGTCAGTTTTTTCCACTGGGTGATGACCTCGGGGTTCAGCGGCTCGCCGGCGCCGATCGAATGGCGCAGCGAGGAGAGGTCGTGCTTCGACACATCCAATCCGATGAACATCCGCCAGGCGGTCGGCGGGGCGCAGAATACCGAGACCTTGTTGGTGGCGATGGCCTCGAGATAGCTGTTGCCGTCGAGAACCTTGAAGTTGAAACCGGTGGCGGTGGCCCCGACGTTGAGAGGGGCGAAGAAACTGCTCCAGGCCCACTTGGCCCAACCGGGGGCGCCGAGATTGTGATGGATATCGTCCGGACGGATACCGGCGATCACCGAGGTGGAAAGATTACCAACCGGGTAGGATGTCGCGGTGTGACCGACGCGTTTCGGCAGGCCGGTGGTGCCCGAGGTGAAGAAGCAGAACAGCAGGTCAGTGGATTTGGTCTTGGCAGCGGCGGCCTGGGTGGCTTCCTTCTCCAGTTCGCTGAAGCTGGTCCAGCCTTTCTTGGCGCCAACGACCAGCTTGATTTTCGGTGTTGCCCCGGTCAAGGCGAGGGCCTCGTCGATCAGATCGGTGAAAACCTCGTCGGCAACGATACTATCCGGGGCGTACGTCTGGAATCTGAACTCGAGTTCACGCATCGTCATCGTTGTCGATGTTGGTACGATGACGAGACCGCCTTTGATGGAGGCATAGCTGGTAAACCAGGTTTCCGGGATAATCGGGAGCATCATGTAAATGTTGTTTCCCTTTTCTACCCCGGCCTGCCGCATGGAGTTCAGGCATTGGTTGCCGCGGCCGGCGAACTCTTTGTAAGTATAGCTTTTTCGTTCCTTGGTGTGGATATCAGACCAGATGAGGGCTGCCTTATCACCACGTTCCTTGATGTGGAAACCTTCGAATATTTCTTCAGCCCAGTTGAAATACTCGGGCATCGCCATGGCGTTCAATTTGTCGAAGAAAGCCTTGGCGGCAGCGGCCTTCTGGTCGTTGTCTTCCATCATGTTAAGGACCATTACTTCTTTGTATAGATTTTCCATACCCATAAAATGACTCCTTAATTTTTGATTTTTCGTTTCACCGTGCCGATTTCTTGTCTTCCCTGCCGTTGACATCTGCTACTGAGCGCTCGGTCGGTTTTTTGTCAACATCTTCTAGCGAGCGCTCGCTCGGACAGTGAAAGCTTAATTCGGTTTGATTCTGTTTGTCAAAGTATTTTTCACTCACATGCGTAGAAATCATTATCACCACTACCAACTCTCTGTTGAGGCTTAAATTTATGGGGAAATAACTGGTAACCCCTGAACATACGGTTTTGTTTCGGTTTATTACGTTCATCTGCAGTCTGGTAGGAAAAAAGACCATGCATGGAAAAATGATTGACAAAATCCAGTCAACGGTTAATCATCGCAGAAATGATTGAGCGCTTGTTCGGCGATCATTGAAGGCTGTTACAATCATCATGAATCTCTTAATCAGGAGGAAATAAAAAGTATTTTAAAATTGACTGAGCGCTCGGACACAACGGCATGACCCCCAGAAAACTGAGTTACAAGAGCATGATCATCACGGGGAAGAATGGAGGAGATTTCCGGATATCCCTGGACCTGAAGCGAAATATCTACTCACGTTTTACGAAAGGAGGAGTGTATGGCCGCAGGAGAATTGAAGCCGAAATGGGGACAACCCCTTACCGGAATTATTTCGTTTTGTGTGTTTACCGGCATTGCCTGGGTTCTCTGGTATCTGTTGAGCGATCCACGAGGTCCAATCCATAGTTTTCCCTATCCATTTATCATGTATCTCGCCATGATGATCCTTGTCGGTCTGTGGCAGCACATGTTCCTGGGCGACTGGCCGTTCGAGAATATCCCGCAGCCGGCCAGGGGCATTATCGAGACGATTGTCAATCTTGTCATTGTCTGGTTCGTGATCCACGTCGTCTTTTACAGAATCCTCGGTCTTGGTTTCAATTTCCTGAGCCAGAGCAACCTGGAAGCGCTGGCCGCCGGCGGTTCCTATATCGCCCAGTTCACCGACGCGACAGGTGCTGCCGTCACCTGCGGCAAGGAAATCGTCCTCGAACAACTGGTCGCCGGCTCCGCCCGTTACGCAGAACGCGCGATAGTCTGCTTTGTCCTGATCGGCTTTTTCAGCTATCCCTTCGTCACGATTATTTTCGGCAAATGGCCGGTCCGGCCAAGTGATCTGAAGCAGCCGGCAGCCGGACTCGTCGAATTCGCCTGGGCCTCGCTGTGGACCATGATCTTCTATACCGTACTGATCGTTCCTTTCTGGGGCATGCTCTACGGCAAGGTTTTCGGCACCTCCATCGGCCTGAACTTCCCCTGGTGGGCCAACATCGGCGGCACGCCCCATGTCCACTGGGTCTTCGGCTGGTGGGAGTGGATGATCATTCTCCTCTTCATGACCGCCAACACCTGGCGGATGAAACCATGGTCGGCAATTAACCTGCCGCAGCCGTGGAAGGGCCTGGTATCATTATTCATCATCTTCGTCCTGGGTTATGCCATCGCCCTGACCCTGGTCAAGATCATCCCGGCCTGGGCGCCTGATATGACCGCCGCCCTCGAGCACAACAACAAGGACAGCCTGATGCGGTTCCTGTGGTACCATGCCGCCGAGATCGCCGGCATAACCTTGTTCCCGTTCCAGATCTGGCATCATTATTTCGATGATATGGTGCCGATGGACGACAAGGATTCCTGGGCTGCCTTCTGGTTCCGCACCCTGGGTGTCGGCATCGCCGCCGTCATCCTCTATATTTTCTTCTATTACATCAATTTCGGTTACTGGGGACTCGGCAACACTCACATGGCGCATGATATCGCCGACCGGTTAATCCACGGTGAATCGTTGATCTGGAATTTCTGGTGGATCATCCCGCTGCTGTGGAACGAGTGGTTCTTCCATAAATGGCCGTTCTACAGCCATGAACATTGAGATTGAGCGATAGAAACACATCTCAGGGGGATGGACGTCGATTCAGGATATCCATCCCCCGGTTCCCTCGTTGGTTGCAGATCGATATCAGCCGGCAACCGCGGCTGGATATAACAGAGAAGAGGAGTGTATGAAAACAGCGGTCATCGTCAGTGCGGTGCGCAGCCCCCTGGCCAGTTTCGGCGGCGCCCTGAGCAGTTTCGGCGCCACGGATCTCGGGGCCCATGTCATCCGGGAAGCCGTGAAACGGGCCGGTATTGATGGAAAAGTTGTCAATGAGTGCATCATGGGCATGGTCCTTCCCTGTGGCTATGGCCAGAATCCGGCCAAACAGGCCGCGATCAAGGCCGAACTGCCGCAGGAAGTCGAGGCCATCACCGTCAACAAGGTCTGCGGTTCCTCGCTCAAGGCGGTGATGCTGGCCGCCCAGGCCGTCCAGTGCGGCGATGCCGAAGTTGTCGTGGCCGGCGGTATGGAGAACATGAGCATGGCCCCGTATTATATGGACAAGGCCCGCTGGGGCCTGCGCATGGGGCCGGGAAAAATCGAGGACCATATGGTCCATGACGGCCTGTGGGATATCGTCAACGATTTTCACATGGGGATGTCGAATGAACTGATCTGCGACAAATGGCAGGTCAGCCGGGAGGATCAGGACCGCTTCGCCGCCGAGTCTTATCGCCGGGCGCTGGCGGCATCGACAACCGGGCTGTTCGACGAGGAAATCACCCCGGTGCCTGTCCCCGGCAAGAAGGGCAGTGTCAAACTCTTTGCCCGCGACGAATGCCCGGTCGATACTCCCTACGAAACCATGGCGAAGATGCGGCCGGTGTTCAGGAAGGATGGCGTCGGGACTGCCGGCAACGCCTCGATCATCAGTGACGGCGCGGCGGCGGTGGTCGTGATGAGCCGGGAGAAGGCGGCGCAACTCGGATGCCCGATCATGGCCGAGATCGGTGCTCAGGCCTCGGCCGGCATCGATTTGAAATACGTGCTGATGGCCCCGATCCTGGCAATCCCGAAGGTTCTGAAAAAGGAAGGGAGCTCCTGAGGCGGTCGCCCTCGTGGTCAAACGCTGAAGCGCACCTTCACAACGCGGTATTGCATACAATTTAAAACGACAGGGATATGCTATGGAGATCAAGACATTCGGTGTGATCGGTGCCGGCCAGATGGGCAACGGCATCGCCCAGGTGGCGGCAACAAGCGGGCTGCAGGTCCTGATGAGTGATATCAAGGAGGAGTTCACTGCCAAAGGACTGGCCAATATCACCAAAAATCTCGATCGCAGTGTCGACAAGGGAAAGCTGGATACCGCAGAGCGGGATGCCATTCTGGCCCGGATCAGGACCACCACCGACCTGCAGGACATGGACACGGCCGATTACGTCGTTGAAGCGGCGGTCGAACGCGAGGATCTGAAATTCAAGATTTTCCGCGACCTCGACGCCATCTGCCCCGCCCATGTGATCCTGGCCTCGAATACCTCGTCGATCCCGATCGGCAGGATCGCCGCCCAGACCAGGCGGCCGGAAAAGGTCATCGGGATGCACTTCATGAATCCGGTGCCGGTCATGAAACTGGTGGAGGTGATTCGAGCCCTCGCGACATCGCAGGAAACCTTCGACCTGACCTGGAATCTCTGCCCCAAATTCGGCAAGACCCCGGCCGAGGCCAACGATTTCCCCGGCTTCATCGCCAACCGCATCCTGCTGCCGATGATCAACGAGGCGGTGTTCTGCCTGTACCAGGGCGTCGGCCGCGCCGAGGACATCGACACTGTCATGCGCCTGGGAATGAACCATCCGCTGGGGCCCCTCGCCTTGGCCGACCTGATCGGACTGGATACCTGCCTGGCCATCATGGAAACCCTCTACGATGGGTTCAAGGATTCAAAATACCGTCCTTGTCCTCTGCTCAGGAAGTATGTCGAGGCCGGCTGGCTGGGAAGGAAAACCGGCAGGGGCTTCTTTACCTATTGAATCCCTGTTGTCATTGAAGACCGTGCAGAAGAAGGGATACCATGAACAGCTATGAGCAGGTGACACCGGCGGTCGAATTGCAGGTCCGGATCGCCAGGTTCCAGGAATCGTTGCGGCAAGACGGCGTCGACGGCGCGCTCATCGTCCAGAAGACCGATCTCTTCTATTTCGGCGCGACCGCCCAGCAGGGATGGCTGTATGTTCCGGCAGCAGGGGATCCGATTCTGATGATCTTCAAGGAATTCGAGCGGGCGAAGGCGGAATCGGCCCTGCCGGACATCGTTTCCCTGGCAGGCTCGAAGAATATCCCCGATATCATCAGGGAGCGGGGGTATCAACTGCCGGCGCGGCTGGGGATGGAACTCGATGTCGTGCCGGTCAATCTCTATCGGCAGTACGAAAGCATCTTCAGAGACAGCACGATCGTTGATGTATCGACGGCGATACGATTGATCCGGGCGGTGAAATCACCCTACGAGATAGGACTCGTCCGCCAGGCAGCGGCCGGCTCCGATGCAGTCTCGGGGAAAGTTCCCGAACTGCTGCGGGTGGGCAAGACGGAGATCGAACTGGCCGGTGAACTCGAGGCCTACGCCCGCAGCCTCGGCCACCAGGGGATAGTCCGGATGCGGTTGTGGGGGAGTGAGTTGTTCTACGGCCATCTGATGGCCGGACCATCGGCGGCGGTGCCGAGCTACCTCGCCTCGCCGACCGGAGGGGCCGGTGTCAGTCCGTTGATCGGCCAGGGGCCGGGTTTCAGGAAAATTCAAAGGAACGAACCGGTCCTGTTCGACTATGTCTTTGCCCTGAACGGATACATCTCCGACCATGCACGGATCTTTGCCATCGGCGCCCTGCCGGACGAACTGGTGCGGGCCCATGCGGCAATGCTGGAGATCCAGGAAGAGGTGAAACGGCTCGCCGTGCCGGGGGCGATCACCGGGGAGATCTATGATCGGATGGTGGCTTCGGCTGAAAGGAAGGGCTATGGGGAATGGTTTATGGGGGTAGGGGAGAGACGGATACGATTCACCGGCCACGGGGTTGGTCTGGAATTGGATGAGTTTCCCTTTCTGGCCAAAGGGCAGCAGCTTCCTCTGGCCGAGGGCATGATCATTGCCCTTGAGCCCAAGGTCATACTCCCCGGTAAAGGGGTCGTGGGTATTGAGAACACCCACCTTGTTACCGCCAGCGGGCTTGAACCGCTGACAAAAATGCTGGATGATATCGTGATACTGGCAGGTTGATCCAGCCGAACTCGGGAGAAGCACATGCTGAAGAACGCCAACAATCCGGATGAACTGGACAAAAAAGAGACGGCCCGCCTGGTTATCGACCTTTTTCATCGATCGATGATCCACCACGCCCTGTGGTTTGCCGAGGTCAAACACCAGATGGGGATGGACAGGGCGCTGGAATTTCTCCACGCGGCGACGAAGAAGAGCTATGACGTGCAGATGCATCATCTGTCGAAGCTGCTCGGGTTTTCGATGGAAGACGGAATTCCGGGGGCTCTTCTCGCCATGGATGATAAGGCCTTGATCGACCTGCGGGACCGGGTGGCAAAAAACTGGCTGGCAGGGGACGGCATCTGGTTCCAGACCATCGAGTCGGCTGAAGGACTCAATGAGGCCAAACGCTGCAACGATTCCTGCTGGGCGCAGTTTTCACCGTTCGAGGCGGCATCGATCAAAAAGCTGCTCGACCTGCCGGAAAACCCGGGACTGCAGGGATTGAAAAAGGCCCTGGCCTTCAGGGTCTATGGTTTCGTCAACGAGCAGTCGTTTACCGATGAGACCCCTGACAGTTTTGTCTTCCAGATGAACGATTGTCGGGTCCAGAGCGCCAGAAAACGGAAGGGATTGCAGGATTACCCCTGCAAGTCGGCCGGTCTGGTCGAGTACAGCTATTTTGCCCGGGCGGTCGATAAAAGGATCACCACCCAGTGCATCGGCTGTCCGCCCGACCCGCATCCGGATGAATGGTTCTGCGCCTGGAAATTCACGCTTGTCGAGTGATCGAGCATCCCGGAGAGACCTGATCAAAACTTTTTTGCCGCAGTTGAAGAAGAGTGGAGAAACTGTATGGAATTCGAGACAATCCTGTTTGAAAAAGATGGGGCCATTGCCACAGTCACGATCAACCGGCCGAAGGTGCTCAACGCCTTGAACCGCGACACTCTGGAGGATCTCGCCCGCTGTTTCCAGGTGATTGCCGATGATTCGACAATTCGTGTTGTCATCCTGACCGGATCGGGGGAGAAATCCTTCGTCGCCGGGGCCGATATCGCCTACATGCAGCATCTCGATCCGCTGCAGGCCCGTGATTTTGCCACCCTGGGGCAAAAGGTGATGAATGCGATCGAACAGCTCGATCGGCCGGTCATTGCCGCCGTCAACGGTTTCGCCCTGGGCGGCGGTTGTGAGCTCGCCCTCGCCTGTGACATCCGTATTGCCGGCGAAAACGCCCGCTTCGGTCAACCGGAAGTGGGTCTCGGTGTCATCCCGGGCTTTGCCGGCACCCAGCGCCTGCCGCGCCTGATCGGCAAGGGATATGCCTGCGAATTGCTTTTTTCCGGCGATATCATCGAGGCCGGCGAGGCCGCCCGGATCGGTCTCGTCAACCGAGTGGTGCCGCGGGACCAGGTGATGAACTCGTGCCGGGAACTGGCAGGAAAAATTGCCGCGCGCGGCCCGGTCGCCGTCAGATTTTGCAAGGATGCAGTCAATAACGGCCTCGAGATGGATCTCGGCCGGGCCTGCCGCTACGAGGCCGATCTCTTCGCCATGTGTTTTGCCAGCCCCCAGCAGCAGGAAGGAATGAAGGCCTTTATTGAAAAACGGGTGCCACGCTTCGACAGCGACAAGGATTGAAATCATGAATCTCGACCTGACAGAGGAACAGAAACTTATCCAGGATACCGCGCGTGAATTTGCCGCCGCCGAACTGGCACCGGTCGCCGCCGGACTGGACAGGGGTGAAAATGAAGAGACCTTTTTCTCCAACCTGAAAAAGCTGGCGGAACTCGGCTTCATGGGTCTCAATATCCGGGACGAGTACGGCGGGGCGGAGGCCGGTGCGATCGCCTTCAGTCTCGCCGTCACCGAGATCGCCCGGGCCTGCGCGTCCACGGCGGTGACGGTGTCGGTCAACAACATGGTCAACGAGGTCATCCAGGCCCTTGGCACGGAAGAGCAGAAAAGGCGGTATATCCCGATGATCTGCAGCGGTGAGAGCCTGGCCGGGGCCTTCGGGCTGACAGAGACGGGGGCTGGTTCAGATCCCGCCGGGATGAAAACGACTGCGGTCCTCGATGGCGACCAGTGGGTGCTGAACGGCTCGAAGATCTTTATCTCCAGCGCCCCCTATGCCGGGGTCTTTGTCGTCTGGGCGGTGACCAATCAGAAGGCGCCGAAGGGCAAGGGCATCAGCCTGTTCCTGGTCGAAGCAGGGTCCAAAGGGCTTGTAATCGGCAAGCGGGAGGCGAAGATGGGGCAGCACGCCTCATCGACGAACGAACTCCTGTTCGAAGACTGCCGGATCCCGAAGAGCGCATTGATGGGAAAAATGAACGATGGTTTCCGGGTGGCGGTTGCCGAACTCGGCGGCGGGCGCATCGGCATCGGTTCCCTTGGTCTCGGGGTCGGTCTGGCGGCGATGGATTTCGCGGCCCGCTATGCACTCGAGAGGGTGCAGTTCGGCAAGAGGATCTCCGAGTTCCAGGCGATTCAATGGAAGATTGCCGATATGTACACCGCGCTCGAGGCGGCACGACTGCTGCTGATGAACGCCGCCTTCCGCAAGGAGCAGGGCCGCCCGTTTGCCAAGGAGGCCTCGATGGCCAAGGTGTTCGCCACGGAAACCGCCAACCGGGCCTGCTATGAGGCGATGCAGATCCTGGGCGGCTACGGCTACACCCAGGATTTCCCCATTGAGCGCTATACCCGTGATGCCCGGATTACCACGATCTATGAGGGTACCAGCGAGATCCAGCGCATGATCATCTCCAGGGAGATCCTGCGCGAGCTCTCATGATGGTGAGAGTGAATGCCGGAAAAACGCAGAAGGGTTTACTGCAATCTCATCAAAATGCGACCATTGAGGACCGATGATGCTCGAACAGGAACTGCTGCAGGCAATCAAGGAGAGGAGGAGTATCCGCCGCTTTCAGGACAAGGCGATCGAGCCGGAGAAGCTCGAGCAACTCTTTGAAGCAGTACGCTGGGCACCGTCCTGGGGCAACAGCCAGTGCTGGGAGGTCGTCGTCATCGAGGCCCAGGCCGACAAGGAAGGGCTGGTCGAGCTGCTGTCGCCGAAAAACCCGGCTACCCGCGCCATGACCCAGGCCCCGGTGGTGCTCGGGATTTGCGGGCGGAAACACAAGGCCGGGTATTACAATGGTGAACGCCAGACCAGGTTCGAGGACTGGCTGATGTTCGACCTTGGGCTTGCCACCCAGAACATCTGCCTGACCGCCCACATCCTCGGGCTGGGGGCGGTGATAGTCGGCTCCTTCGACCATGACCGCGTCGCCAAATTACTCGAAATTCCAGATACATATGATATTGTCTCCTTGATTCCGCTCGGCTATCCCGCCCATGCCCCTTCACCGCCGCCCCGCCGCCCCGCCGCCGAATTTGTGCATTACCGGCGGTTCTGAACAGTATCGCTTCACCGTCTCGTTACTCGCTGGCTGAGTTTTCTCCCGCCGTATCACCAGGATGGACCAAGGCATGGATGATTGGTCTACCTGTCGTGGTCGTCCCAATTATCTGTCTGAATTCATCTTGGCGGTTGAGTTGCGACTGCGCCGAAAAATCGTATTCATTTCTGTTGTGAGGGAAAATGATTGTAGCATCGCTTTGGTATAGCAGTATAATGACGTCACTTTGCCTTGAACCAGGTGGATGCCGTAAATCATTAATCGTCGGGAATGGATATGGAAGAAAAGGGGAAGAAAGAACTCGTCGGCAACGAGGGGATGGTCCTTTTCGATATGGTCCGCCGCCTTGCCAGGAGGGGGGCCAACGAGCATTTGATGAAGCTCGTATCAAAAACCCATCCTGCTGATATCGCATGGGTATTTCGCCATCTTACCGATGAAGAGCGTACCAGAATCTTCAATATCATCGCCCAGACCGAACGCGTCGGGGAATTTCTGAGCGAACTCGATGATTCGCTGGTAGTCGATCTGGTCAAGGAAATGCCGCCGCAGATGATGGCCGATATCCTTGCCAACATGCCGTCCGACGACGCCGTCGACCTGCTCGAAGTCCTGCCGGAGGAGATTGCCAACGATATCCGCAAGCACATGGAAAAACAGGATCGGGAAGAGATGGAGGAACTGCTCCAGTATCATCCCGAGACCGCCGGTGGACTCATGTCCCCCGATTTCATGAGCCTTGACGGAGAGCTGAGCGCGGGGGAGGCCATTACCAGCATCCAGAAACGGAGCGAGGAAAAGGAGATGGTGTTCTATCTCTATATCACCCACGGCGACGGCAAACTCGCCGGGGTGGTGTCGCTGCGCGAACTGCTGATGCATCCGCCGCACCGGCAGCTGAAAAACATCATGAACCCCAACGTCATCTCGGTTACGACCGATACCCCCCAGAACGACGTCGCCCATGTGGTCTCCCAGTACAACATCCTGGCCGTGCCGGTCGTCGATTCCAACTACAAGCTGCTGGGGATCGTCACCGTCGACGATATCATCGATGTCATCCGCGAGGAGGCGACCGAGGAGTTCCTGCAGATGGCCGGTGCCGGTAAGGACCGCGAGATCCTGCTCAAATCGATCCGAGAAAATTCCATTATCCGGGCCCCGTGGCTGCTGGCGACATTTGCCGGCGGCCTCATGTCGATGCTGATCGTCGGTTTTTTCTCCCACGAATTGAGCCAGATCATCGCCCTGGCCTCGTTCATGCCGATTATTGCCGGCATGGGCGGCAACATCGCCACCCAGTCGTCGACCATCATCGTCAGGGGCATCGCCACCGGCCGGGTCAATATCAACGAGCTGTTCCGTATTGTGTTCAAGGAGATGCGCGTTGGTTTGATCCTCGGCAGCCTTTATGGGCTGCTGCTCGGGGTGGTGTCCTATTTCGGCTATGCCGAGCCCAGGTTGCTTGGCCTGGTCGTCGGCCTGTCGATCTTTTTTTCGATGGTGATGGCGGCGACGGTCGGTTCCCTCGTCCCGTTGATCCTGAAGCGGTTTGATGTCGATGCGGCTATCGCTACCGGTCCGGTGGTCACGACCTTGATCGACGTCCTGGGTGTATTCGTGTATCTGTCGGTGGCCAAGCTGCTGCTGCAATTATAGATCGCCTGGATAGATGTCCGGTCTGTCGCTGGTGATGTCACACCGGGTCGAATCAGAGCCATTGATCATACTGCCATGAAAAAAATCTCCCCCTTCCTGGTCCTTTTTCTGATACTGTTCGGGCTGTGGCTGCTATTCGGCCAGCCGGTGCGCTCACCTCTGAATCCGGAGGCGACGCCGCGGAGCGTGACCGCCCGCGGCGATCTGGCCGCCGACGAGCAGAATACGATCGAGATCTTCAAGAACAATTCGAATGCGGTGGTCTATGTCACCAGCACCGCCCTGCGGCGGGGCTTGTTTTCACTCAATGCGGTCGAGATTCCGCAGGGCACCGGCTCCGGTTTCGTCTGGGACAACGAGGGGCGGATCGTCACCAATTATCATGTGATCAGCGATGCCAACAGCGTTCAGATCACCATGGCCGATAATTCGACGTGGAAGGCGGTCCTGGTCGGCGCCTCTGCCGACAAGGATATTGCCGTGCTCCAGATCAACGCCCCGAAGAAATTGCTGCAGCCGATCACCATTGGTGAATCGGCGAACCTGCTCGTCGGCCAGAAGGTGTATGCGATCGGCAACCCCTTCGGTCTCGACCGGACCATCACCTCCGGGATCATTTCCGCCCTCGGCCGGCAGATCAAATCGGTCAGCGGCCGCATGATCCATGGCATGATCCAGACCGATGCGGCGATCAATCCCGGGAATTCCGGGGGGCCGCTGCTGGACAGCGCCGGCCGGCTGATCGGAGTCAATACCGCCATTTACAGCCCTTCCGGGGCGTATGCCGGCATCGGCTTCGCTGTCCCGGTATCCGAAGTCAATCGGGTGGTGCCCGAACTGATCAAATTCGGCCGGATTATACGGCCGGGTCTCGGGGCAACACTGGCCGACGAAAATCTCAATGCCAACCTCGGCGTCGACGGGGTGCTGATTCTCGGTCTGGAGAAAAACGGCCCGGCCGACAAGGCGGGACTGAGGGCCACCACGCAGTATATGGGGGAGATCGTTCTCGGCGATATCATCATCGCGATCGCCGGCAGCAAGGTGGATTCCTATGATGCCATCCGGACCGAACTCGAACGTTTCAAGGTCGGGGACGAGGTCATGGTGACGGTATTACGGGACGGGACGTCGGTCGATCTCCCGGTGCGCCTTGGGGCGGTGGAATAGTCAGGAGCAGCTCTTTCTCCTGGTCACCGCCTGAAGATTTCTGGCCCGGGCGAACTCCCTCATGTCCCTGGCTCGGTCGGTCTCATCGACTATCTCCCGTCCGACAATCTCCTCGATGATATCCTCCAGTGAGATCACCCCGGTCATCGAGCCGTATTCATCGACGACAACGAAGAGGTGCTGGCGACGATCAAAGAATTCGACCAGAACGCGGTTGAGAGGTGCGGTTTCCGGCACGAAATGCACCGGATGGAGCATACGGGAGAGGACCAGCCCCGATTTCCCCTCGGCCGCCGCCTGCAGGACATCCCGGCGCAGGACGATGCCGGTGATGTTGTCCGGATCGTTGTTGAAGACTGGAAGACGGCTGTGATTGCCAACGAGGGTCACCTTTTTCATGGCCGCTTCGACAGTCAGCTGTTCGTCGAGAGAAAAGATGACGGTGCGGGGGGTCATGACCTCGCGGACAATCTTTCCTTTCAGACTGAGGATATTGATAATGACCTTTTCCTCGGCCTTCTCGATCGCCCCGGATTCAAGGGAGAGTGTGGCGATGGTCTGCAGTTCCTCGGCGCTTATATTGACATCCTGGGCATTGGATGGCAGGAGCCGAGTGATGAGGCGGCAGAACCAGACGATGGGCTTGAGGATCACAACCATCCAGCGGATGGGATGGGCGACGACCGGCGCGAGTCGGAAGGCGAAGCTCACGCCCAGAGTTTTGGGTATGATTTCGGAGAAGATCAGGATTGTCATGGTGAACATGCCGGAGAACAATACGAGGTTTTCATCTCCAAAAAGCTTGGCCGATGCAGCACCGGCGATTGCGGCGCCGACGGTGTTGGCGATAGTGTTCAGCGTCAGAATGGCGGTAATCGGTTCATTGATATCAGCACGGAGATCCAGGAGGGTTCCGGCGGATGCATGACCCGAATTTTTGAGCATTTCCAGTTGGCTTGTGGTCACGGAATAGAGGACGGCTTCGCAGAGAGAGCACAGGGCGGACACAAGGACCGCTGAGATGGTGGCGGTAATGAATGTTTGCAGCACGTAAAAAATCTCCCATTGTATCGAAGATATTTTTTTGGAGCGCGCAATCGATTCCGCATGCCGGACAAAACGATGCGGCGGCTCTCCTTGAGTGAAAAATCATACCGTATCTATCTGGAGAATAACCAGAAAATTGTACGCAATAGAGCGTGTCGCGAGAGGATCAAATGAATACGACAAAGCTTTCGGTGAGCAGTAAGGATATTGTCGCATATCGCGGTGACCTGCTGGTGATCTGTATGGCGCAGCCGGAACAGGGACTGCCGTCCTGTGAAGACCGGTTGCGCCCCTTGGCAATGAATGCGCTGGAACTTGGAGATTTCAAAGCCAAAATGGATGAAATTCTGATCCTGTACCCGGATCGGGCCATTGAGAAGACGTTTGGCGCCAGACGTGTCATGCTGGCGGGCATGGGCAAGGTTGCTGAAACAGAAGATCCCTGCGTCCTGAGGGAGACATGCAGGGTCGTCGGAGGCAATATAGCCCGCCAATGCGCCAAGATCCAGGCCGGATCGATAATGATCAGCCTCCCGGTTCTCTCCCGCCTCGGACCTGGTGGCGTCGCCGAAGGCCTTGCTGAAGGGGTGTTGCTTGGCGACTATCGATTTCGCAAGTACAAGACCGAGGATAAAAACGAGGTGCCGTATCCCGGGCTGACGAAGGTCGTTTTCCACACCTCATCCGGAATGGGTGAGGTGCGCAAGGGGGTTGAGCGGGGGGAGCGGGCCGCCAGGGCCGCCAATGCCGCGAGGGATATGGCCAACGAGCCGGGCAACGACTGGACGCCGTCACGATTTGGTGAATACGCGCAAGGCCTCTCCGACAGCATGGCGATGTCGCTGACGATCCTGGAGAAGGAGGATATGCAGCGCCTTGGGATGGGGGGCATCATCGCCGTCAGCAAGGGGTCGGCCGAACCGCCGAAGATGGTGATCCTCGAATACCGACCCCCACAACCGGCGGAGACGATTCTCCTGATCGGCAAAGGCCTGACCTTCGATTCCGGTGGAGTCTCACTGAAGCCGGCGACGGGGATGCAGGACATGAAATTCGATATGTGCGGCGGGGCAGCCGTGTTGACCGCCATGCAGGTCATCGGCGAAGAACGGCCGGATGTCGGGGTGGTGGCGATCATCCCGGCCACGGAAAACATGGGTGGAGGAGCGGCGGTCAAGCCTGGTGACATCATCGTCCACTATGGCGGTGTAACCTCGGAGATCGTCAATACCGATGCCGAAGGCCGGTTGATCCTCGCCGATGCACTGGCCTACGGGATTGAAAAATTCTCCCCCTGCTGTGTCATCGACCTGGCCACCTTGACGGGAGCGGTCATCATCGCCCTCGGTCATCATTATACCGGTATATTGGCAAATAACGACGAGTTGGCGGAAAGGATCAAGGAGGCCGGACGGTGCAGCGGCGAACCGATGTGGCGGCTGCCCCTCGGGCCGGAGTACAGCAAACAGATCGAATCCGAGGTGGCGGATATCAAGAATACCGGCGGCAAGCCGGCAGGAACGATCACGGCCGCCGCCTATCTCCAAAAATTCGTTGGGGATGTTCCGTGGGTGCATCTTGATATCGCCGGGACGGCCTGGGAATTCACTGAAAAGTCGTATATCCCGAAAGGCCCGTCAGGTATCGGCACCCGATCCTTGATCCATCTGGTCAGGAACTGGTCGGCTTTTCTTCGGAAAACTGGTTGATTGGGGAGGGGGGTGAAATCTTCACCGGAGGGAGGTGCCGATCTTCACAGCCGGCGACAGGTGCCATGCCCGTCATTCGTCCGTATTTCTCAGAGACAGGAGAAGGTTTTTCATGTCTGACTGTGCAGAGCAGTTGTAGACTGCCCTGCGGATATCACTGCTTCCCGGCAGGTTTTTAAAATATTTGCCGATATGGTTCCTGATGACACCAATCGGCCTGTCGGGGCCGAGGAACTGCTCAACCAGGGTGAGGTGACGGATCGCCCCGTCAACGATCGTCCCAAGATCATCCGGACGGCCCGCGGCGGAGAAGACCCAGGGGTTGCCCAGGGCGGCCCTGCCGATCATGACCCCGTCGCACCCCGTTTCCTCCAGCAGCTGCATCGCCTCCTGATATGATTGGATGTCGCCATTGCCGATGACCGGGATCGTCAGGGCCTGTTTGATTGTGGCGATGATGGTTCTCTCCGCCCGGCCCGAAAATCCCTGGGCCCAGGTGCGGCCATGGACGATGACCGCGGCTGCCCCCGAACCCTGCGCCATCCTGGCGAATTCTACTCCGTTCAACTCGGAGGCATTGACCCCGGCCCTGATCTTGACCGTCACCGGCAGGGATGTATTCGCCACGACTCTCAGGATTATTTTTTCGGCGAGACCGGGTGCGGCCATGAGAGCGGCCCCGGCGCCGCGTTTTGTCACCTTTTTCACCGGACAGCCCATGTTGATGTCGATCATGTCCGGGGCAAAGGTCGAGACGATCGCCGCCGCCTCCGCCATCCGGTCGGGATCGGCACCAAAAAGCTGAAAGGCGACGGGACGCTCCGCAGGCGTTGACAGCAGCATGTCGATGGTCTTTAGCTGTTGATAGCACAGACCATGGCAACTGATCATTTCCGAGACACAGAAACCGGCGCCATATTCGCGGCAGAGAAGCCGAAAAGGCAGATCGCTGTATCCGGCAAGTGGAGCGAGGACAAGAGGCGAGGAGAAGGCGAGCGAACCGATTATCAGCATGGGTGCAAAAAAAAACAGGCCGATTTCGGTAAAGAAACCGGCCTGAGGGAAAAATATGGGAGACGAGCCGATTACAGCTTGGGGATCTGAACCAGCGTTCTCTGGTAGATCTTCTGGGAGAGATCTTTGATAATGGTCTCCAACGCCTGTTTTTTGTTTTCCTCCTCGACCGCGGAAGAAGAAGAGGTCAAATATGATTCGGTGTAATAATCGCTCGGCGCCTCAACCAGGACCTTGCCCGTGGCGATATCCTTCAGGATATACCGTACACGAAGGGTAAGCTTGACCTCGGCCGCATCGCGGTTCGACCTGTAACTCAAGCTTGGCAGGGAGATCGAAACGATCTCGCCTGCGAGGATCAGATCAGAGCCTGCTCTATTTTTCGTGACATGGAGCGACCCTGACTTCTGGAACCAGCGGGCCAGTGACCGGTAAATCTGCGAGTCGAGTCCCAGCTCGCTGGTCCGATTCTTCCATTCAGTGATATAGATCGATTTTTCCGGACCTGAATAGACGTAGGGATTGTGATACCCGCAGGAGGCCAGGAACAGCAGCAGAAAGGCTGTGAAGGTCGAAGTTATAAGCCGTGGTGTCTTCAACAGAGTTCTCCTTGTCAAGAAATGAGGAGGCTTTCCAGTGTCCTTTGGGCAGCGCCACTGGTGCTATCAAGGCACAGAGTATAGTGTTATATAACGATATTCACAAGTTTCTTCTTGATGACAATGGTCTTTTTCACCTCTCTGGCGCCGATGAATCTGGCGACATTATCGTCCGTCAGAGCCATGGTGACAAGGGGTTTGTCGTCGATGTCCGCAGGGACTTCAAGGCGGCTGCGCACCTTGCCGTTGACCTGGACCACGATAGTGAGACGTTCCTCGGCAGCAGCCTCGGCATCCCATTGCGGCCACGGAACGGTCTCGATCGAACCCATTTCCAGCCGGTCCCACATTTCAGTGCAGAAATGGGGAATCATCGGTGAAAGCAGCAGCAGGACGGAGTCGATTGCCTCTTTGACAAAATACGGGTGAACCGCATTTCCTTTTTCCTCGTCTGTGGCCGTCAAGATGCCGTTGAACAGCTCCATCACCGCGCTGATAGCGGTATTGAAATGGAAGTTGTTTTCAATATTCTCCGTCACCCGCCGTACGGTCTGGTGGGTCTTGCGGTGGAGATTGCGGTCTGCTTCGCTCAGTACCTTGCCTGGGGGAGGGACGTTGACCAGGCTCTGTCCGTTGTTTTCAATGAACCGGTAGATCCTGTTGATAAATCGGGAGGCGCCTTCCACCCCCTGCGGATTCCATTCCAGATCCTTTTCCGGAGGGGCGGCAAAGAGGCTGAACAGCCGTACGGTGTCGGCCCCGTATTCTGCCACAAGATCATGGGGGTCAACAACGTTTCCTTTTGATTTCGACATCTTGGCGCCATCCTTGATGACCATTCCCTGGGTCAGGAGGTTGGTGAACGGTTCATCGATGGTGAGATAACCGAGATCCCGCAGCACCTTGGTGAAGAATCGGGAATAGAGGAGATGGAGGATGGCATGTTCGACCCCGCCAATGTACTGATCGACCGGGAGCCAGTGCGAGGCCTTGTCGCGATCGATCGGCGCGTCTGCGAGCCGCGGGCAGGTATACCTGGCAAAATACCACGATGATTCGACGAAGGTGTCCATCGTATCCGTTTCCCGGCGAGCCGGGCCATTACAGACGGGACAGGTGGTGGTATAGAAGGTGGGGCGCTGGTGCAACGGGTCGCATTTGCTGTTGCCGGGATCGGCATCCTCCGGCAGCACCACCGGCAACTGGTCGCGGGGGACCGGCTGCACCCCGCAGCTGTCGCAGTGGATCATCGGAATCGGGGCGCCCCAGTACCGTTGCCTGGAGATGCCCCAGTCGCGGAGCCGGTAGGTGACGTGGGGGGCGCCGAAACCGTGGTCGACGGCATGGCCGATGATCCTCTGTTGCGCCTCTTCCGATGGCAGACCGGTAAAATCGCTTGAATTGGCAAGGGTCCCGGGACCGGTATAGGCCTGATCCATTGATTCACCGACCAGCGTTTCCCCTTCCGGCATGATGACCGGAGTGATGTCGAGCCCGTATTTTCTGGCAAATTCGAAATCCCGTTCATCATGGGCCGGTACCGCCATGACGGCACCGGTGCCGTAGTCCATCAGGACAAAGTTGGCGATATACAGCGGTATTTTCTTCCCATTGAATGGATTGATACAGTATCTGCCGGTGAAGATACCCTTTTTCTCCGGTTCTTCCTCGTTGCTCTTGCGCTGCTTCTCGGTGATGATCTGATCGATGAATTTCCGGATCTCGTCCTCATTTGCAGTGCCCGGCAGGAGTGTGTCGAGCAGGGGATGCTCGGCGGCGATGGACATGAAGGTGACCCCGAAAATGGTGTCGGGACGGGTCGTGAAGATGGAGATCTTCTCGTCGAGTCCATCGACCGGGAAATCGCAGGTGAGCCCTGTGGATTTTCCGATCCAGTTACGCTGCATTGTCACGACTTTTTCCGGCCACCCTGTCAGTGTATCGAGGTCGGCGAGCAGTTCCTCCGCATAATCGGTGATCTTGAAGAACCAGCCGTTCATCTTCCGCGGCATAACCGGCTGATCGCAACGCCAGCAGCAGCCTTCGATCACCTGTTCGTTGGCCAGCACGGTCTGACAGGATTCGCACCAGTTGACGGTCGTCACCTTCTGGTAGATGATGCCTTTTTCCCACATATCGATGAAAAAGAGTTGCTCCCAGCGGAAATACCCGGGGTTGCAGGTGGCAATCTCACGCTGCCAGTCATAGGAAAGGCCAAGCTGCCGCAGCTGTTTGCGCATGTACTCTATGTTGGCGTAGGTCCAGGTGGCGGGGTGACTGTTGTTTTTCTGGGCGGCATTTTCAGCGGGCAGACCGAAGGCATCCCATCCCATCGGGTGAAGGACATTGTAGCCCCGCATTCTCTTGTACCTGGCAACCACGTCGCCGATGGAGTAGTTCCGCACATGTCCCATATGGATCTTTCCTGAAGGATAAGGAAACATTTCCAGGACATAGTACTTCTCCCGCGTCGCGTCTTCAGTTGTTTGATAGGTGGAGTTTTCACTCCAGAAACGCTGCCATTTTTCTTCGATTGCCTTGAAATCGTATTTCTTGCCGCTCTGGCTGGTGATCATGGTGTTGTCCCTATGCATTTGCCCGTGCCTGGTGTGGCCTGCGCGAACCGAATATCGTTTGGATTACATCGTTTCGTATTCACTTTTTGCACTCATGTTTTCAAACATAGTGAATTCTTTGAGGAATGTCAATTTAACCATGCCTGTCGGACCGTTTCTCTGCTTGCCTATGATGACCTCGGCACTGCCCTTGTTGGGATTGTCCTCGCTTTTGTTATAGACTTCGTCGCGATAGATGAAACAGATGACGTCGGCGTCCTGTTCGATGGCCCCGGACTCACGGAGATCGGCCATCATCGGCCGTTTGTCGGTCCTGTTTTCCAGGCCCCGGTTGAGCTGGGAGAGGGCGAGGACGGGCATGTGGTGCTCTTTGGCCAGGGCCTTCAGTGATCTCGAGATATCGCTGATCTCCTGAGTCCTGTTTTCGGTGTTGCCGCGCCCCTGCATCAACTGCAGATAATCGACGACCACCAGGCCGATGTCGAACTGGGAGGCGAGACGCCTGACCTTGGCGCGCATCTCAAGAACGGAGATAGCCGGGGTATCATCGATATAGATCGGGGCCTCCGAAAGCATTCCGACAGCTCTGGTCAATTTCGGCCAGTCATCGTTCTGCAACCGGCCGGTACGGATTCGCTGCGAATCGATCTTGCCGACGGAGCTGAGAAGGCGCATGACCAGTTGTTCCTTCGACATCTCCAGGCTGAATATGGCAACGCCGATCTTCTCGATCATCGCCGCGTGCTGAGCGATATTCATCGCGAAGGCGGTCTTACCCATCGATGGGCGTGCGGCAAGGATGATGAGATCCGAAGGCTGGAGGCCGGCGGTGTAGCGGTCGAGATCATAGTACCCGGTTGGAACTCCGGTGATCAGTTCCTTGCGTTTAAATAGATTTTCAACCGTTTCAAATGCCTTGGGAACAATGTGTTTGACCGCAACGAAATGTTGGTTGCTCTTGGCGCCGGCAATGTCGAAAATAGCCTGCTCCGCCTCATCAACGAGGGTATCGATATCTCCCTGTTCCTCATAGCATCTCGACGCGATATCGGAATTTACCCGGATGAGCTGGCGAAGGATCGATTTCTGGCGGATAATCTTGGCATAACTGGCAATATTTGCCGTTACCGGGACGATGGAGGTCAGGCTTGTCAGATAGGCGATTCCGCCGATTTCCTCGAGTTTGTTCTGATCGCTCAGAAGATTAGAGAGAGTCAGAAGGTCCTGCGGTTCGTTTTTCTCGAACAGATCGATCAAGGCCTCGAAAATGATTCGGTGGGCAACTTTATAAAAATCGTTCCCCCCGATGATTTCGAGAACCGTACTGAACGCTTTGTCCTTCAAGAGGATCGACCCGAGAACGGCCTGCTCGGCCTCGATATTCTGGGGAGGGACGCGAATGCCGATTCCGTTCTGGGGCAGGTTGTTCATTGATGATATGTCCGGTTGGGAGATGGTGTGTGAATATGAGCAGCAGTGTAAACAAAAACACACCAGGAAGGCAAGACCCATCCTGGTGTGTCGGTTAAGAGATCAGCCCGGTCGGCGCACTCTCCGCCGTATCTGCCGCCAACTGATTTCTTATATCAAATACTACTATCCCTTGGTACTGGGAACGATATTGATCGTAATATCCGTGGTCATCTGGAAACCGACCTTGATGCTGATGGTGGTTGTCCCGAGGGTCTTGATCGGATCGACGAGGAGAATCTGCTTCCTGTCAATATCAATATTGTTTTCGGCCAATTTGGCAGCTATATCGGCGCTGGTAACCGATCCGAACAGCCTCCCGTCATCACCGGCGAGTTGTTCGATCACGATCTCCAGGCCGGAAATTTTTTTCGACAGATCCTCGGCAATCTTGCGCTCTGCTTCTCTTCTGGCAATGATATCTGCCTTGTTTTGCTCTAAAATAGCCTTGTTCGCGGGAGTGGCCAGGACCGCTTTTCTCTGTGGCAGCAGATAATTGCGACCATAACCCGACTTGACGGTGACGACATCGCCCTCTTGCCCCAGAGTACTGATGGTTTGTTTGAGTATGAGTTCCATGTGTGACTCCTTATTAATATCTCTCTTGTCATTCTGCAGGAATGTCCTGCTGCAGAATTAAATGTTACAAATTTGCCGATTCGGTATCGGCCGGTTTTCTGATCTTTCTGAGATCGAACCATACATCTGCAAGCCCGGTCCCAATGAGAATGAGTGTTCCAAACGATTGGAAAATTACCATCACATAGAGGAACGAGCGCAACAGCATCGGCAGATTCCACTTGTGCAGGAAAAAGGAGAATACCGCCAGTCCTTGAAAAAAATAGAGTATTCCCCCTATGATCAATGCATTGATGGCGACAATCTGTATTTGACCGCTTGACACGAGGGCGACCAGGGCCATAACGATGATCAGCCAGATCAAGTTATCCGGGATCCGCCACAATCTCTGCCGTGGCCACGGAGAATTCCCGGTGAATTGATACACCATCCGGTTACCGGCAGTCAGGGTGATCCATATTGTCAATATCACAACGCCAGTCAATATTGACGGCATGATCAAAGGAAGCAATCCTTTCATCTGGTAGAGGCTCGTTTCCAGAATGATTAGCGTATCAGCAGGGACGGTGTCACTTCGCCGATAATATTCCAATGCCTCAACCATACCCTGATCGAGAGCCTGCAGAAACTCAGCATATGGATTTATCTCATAAATCGCCGCGAATACCGCGACAAGAAAAATCCAGAACCCGCCCAGAACCGTTATCCCTTTCAGGCCGGCACGCACCGGTGATTCCCGCCGGAGAGCCGACCAATTGATCGCATATCCGCAAGGGATCATGGATAATGATATCAGAAGCGGTTCAATTCGTGCCGTTGCGAGTCCCGCAATCAACGCCAGTATTCCTCCGGTCAGGATCATTTTGTTGCCGACGTTCAGGCCGAACATATACAGCAGCATAAACGTGAGCAGGGGAAGAACCCCATTCAACCAGCCGAAAACTGAAAAATTAAGTGCTGGAAGAAAAGCGGCAAGGAAGAGCAGAAAAATGTTTTGAAACACTTTTCCCAACTCTGGACCGGCTTGTTCCTCACTTGCCACCCGCTCTCCTTCTTGCAAGATTATCCTTGGGCTGCACCGGAATAGGGCAGCAAGGCGATATGTCTTGCAAGTTTGATTGCCTCGCAAAGCTGGCGCTGATGCGTTGCACAGGTGCCAACGATGCGCCGCGGGATGATCTTGCCGCGCTCTGAAACAAAATTGCGTAATGTTTTTACATCTTTGTAATCGATAACTGCTTCCTTGTCGGCGCAAAACCGACAAACTTTTTTACGGGAAAATAATTTTCTCTGTGGTTTTTGTGACATGATCGATTCTCCAGTTTCAGGAAAACGCTGCTAAGCGCTTATTCTTCATCGGTGGTTTCTTCTATGCTCTCGTCTTCTTCGGTCACGGCCTGGTCCTCATCTTCCGAGGTTTCTTTGGCCTGTACCGCATGCTTGGCGTCTGCTTCGGCTATCGCCTTGCCGATCTCTTCTTCAGAGATGGCATCTGCGGTCTTGATGGTCAGGTATTTGAGAACGGCATCGTCAATCCGGAATTTTCGCTCGAACTCTGCCACTGAGGCCGGTGTGCCGGCAAAGTCACAAAAGACGTACTGTCCCTGAATCTCTTTTTTAATCGTATAGGCCAGCTTTTTCATTCCCCACTTGTTGAGATCGATAATGCTGCCTTTGTCGCTCAAGATGATATTCTTCGTGTTTTCAATAATTGCATTGATCTCATCCTCGCTCTGGCTTGGGCGAAGAATGAAGACCGTTTCATACCTGCGCATGGTTCCTCCTCGTGGACTCATGTTGTTTGGGCTCATGCCCTGTTGGCCCCGTCATCGTATCAGGGGCGAAGAGGTGGTTGATCCTGCACGCAGGATCAACGGCTCTGGTCGTAGTCAGTGCGGGAACTGATAACGAACTCGAGCTGGTGCAACGAAAATTAAACAGTATATTCTTTGAACGATATAGTGTCAATTTTATTTTGATATTTTCTCTTTCGATTTGATGGCTAGCCATTGTTCGCGTAATTCGTCATCGCTCATTATCGAAAATTTTTCGAATACATGAGGGTGACGACGAACAAGTTTGGCGTCGATGGAATGGATGACAGCATCGATGGAAAAAAAACCATCCCTGTTATTGATTTCGGATATCAATAGAATGAGGTAGAGCAGGTCTCCAAGTTCTTCGCAGATATTCTCGTGATCGCCATTGTCAATCGCGGCGATGAGCTCGTCGAGTTCGGATTTGAGATACTTGCTGAGGGAAGTATTCGTTTGGCGTTTGTCCCAGGGGCAGCCTTGCTCGCCGAGCAGTTTCCTGACGGTTCCCAGGAGATTTGAAAAGTGGCTTGATGTTGATGTCATTGGTCTTAGAATGTAAAAGATAACGGAGGGAGTGGTTGGATTGCCCAAACCTGCAATTCAGCCGTGTGTCTCTGTGTCGGCTGTATGCTCAAAAAAAGGTTGACAGGAATACCTGACTAAGCTAAGTAGCGTGCCGGGCAATATGACGTTGTGGTGGTTGAAAAAAATCAGCCCCTCTCATGGTAGCAGTTTGAGCATACATTTTTCTTACACTGTTGTCATCTGGAGACTTTTATCGGATGTAGGCCGGCGAGGCCGAATATGAGGTTGTATATGGAAGAAGACAAAAAACAGAAGTTGCTTTTGGAAAAACATAAGGATATCGCACGAATTGACCAAGAGTCCAAAAGAACTCACGGATGGTATGTGCGTGTCAGATTCGTAGGAAAGACCCATTCAAAATTTTTCTCGGACAGAAAATGCGGTGGGAGATATTCAAGTCTTCTCTCTGCCATTTCGTGGCGTGACAAGATGGAGAAGAAACTGGGCAAGGTGAGAACCAACAAGCACATGGTTACCGTCAGCAACTCAGGTACCGGGGTCGTTGGCGTGCGGTTGAATGAAAAACTCAACAGGTATGAGGTGAGTTGGGTAACGCATCAGGGGAAGCAGGGGAAAACGTCGGTTTCGATCAGCAAGCATGGAAAAAAGGCGGCCTTTGCCAAGGCATGCGCCATTCGTCAGGAAAAAGAAAAAGCACGTCTGGAAGGGTCGGTTTGAAGGCAGCCTATTCAACCGCACGATTTATCCACCATTCCAACGGCTTTCATTTCAGTCGATCGCTTGTAAAACTGCTTGACATTTCACGAGAAAGAAAGTTTAATTTCTGATTCCAAAGTATATTCAGTTCTTTGCTGAAATCGAAAAGATATTTATAAAAAGAGGTTTATATCAATGTATGCAATAGTGCGAACCGGCGGGAAACAATATCAGGTTGCCTGTGGAGATCAATTGCGTGTCGAAAAGCTGGATGGGAATGTCGGAGACGTCGTCAACTTGGACGAGGTCCTGATGGTGGTCGACGGCGATGATGTAAAGATCGGTCAACCAGTACTCGAGTCGGCCAAGGTCGTGGCAAAAATAGCCGAGCAGGGACGGGCGAAGAAGATCATCGTGTTCAAGAAAAAACGGCGCAAGGGCTATCAGGTCAAGCGAGGTCATCGGCAGTCCTTCACCGGTCTGAAGATAGAAGAAATTTCGGCATAATATTTTCAAAGAATCAGGACTGTGTTCATCCTGGTAGACAAGGAGTAGGAAATGGCGCATAAGAAAGCGGGCGGCAGTTCACGGAATGGACGTGACAGTTCCGGTCAAAGACGAGGAATTAAGCGCTTCGGCGGTCAGGAGGTCAAGGCTGGCAATATTCTTGTCCGTCAGCTCGGTACCAAGATTCATCCCGGCACCAATGTTGGTTGCGGCCGGGATTATACTCTGTTCGCCACGGTTGACGGGATTGTCACATACGAAGAATTCGGCAAGGATAAGAAAAGAGTAAGTGTATATCCTGCAGTCTGATATTGATCAGACTCTTCTTTCGACAGCAGCGGAGGTTCAAAAACTCGAATACCGGCTAGAGGTATTCGAGTTTTTTCTTTTATGCTGAAACGATATCAAATTCATATTATTTAATTGTGGTTGATCATGGCCTTCATCGATGAAGCGAAATTTTTTGTCAAAGCCGGCGATGGCGGTGATGGCTGTGTGAGTTTTCGCCGGGAAAAATACGTTGCCAAGGGGGGGCCCAATGGCGGCGATGGGGGAAAGGGCGGCGATGTGATCGTCCGGACCAGCAGGAAGATTCAATCCCTCATCGATTTCCGCTTCCGCTCACATTTCAAGGCGGAACGAGGTCGTGGCGGTCAAGGGAAAGACATGCACGGCAGAAAAGGTGAAAATTGCATCATCGAGGTCCCAAACGGGTCGATGATCAAGGACGACGAGACCGGGGAGATTCTCGCCGACCTCCTCCACGATGGTGATACCTATATTGCCGCCCATGGCGGTGATGGCGGATTGGGCAACAGCCGATTTGCCACCGGGACCAACCGGACGCCGCGGTTTGCCTCGAAAGGTGTTCCCGGCGAAGAGCGCTGGCTCAGAATCGAGCTGAAATTGATCGCCGATATCGGCCTGGTTGGATTGCCGAATGCCGGCAAGTCCACCTTGTTGTCAAAACTTTCCGCCGCCAATCCCAAAATAGCCGATTATCCCTTCACCACCCTGGAGCCGCAGTTGGGCGTTCTCCACTTCAAGTTCAGCGAACCCGTGATTATCGCCGATATCCCCGGTCTGATCGAAGGGGCGCATGCCGGTGTCGGGTTGGGGCATAATTTCCTGAGGCATATCGAGAGGACCAGGATTCTCCTCCATATCATTGATGTGTCTGATGACAATTTCAAAAAAAACTTTTATACCATCGAGAAAGAACTCCAGGCATATAAGGAAGAACTCGTTGAACGCACACGCTTTCTGGTGTTGAATAAGATTGATCTCATCGACCCATCTGATGTGCCACGCCGGGCAAAATGGTTTCGTGATAAAGGTTTTGAACCCGTTTCGCTCTCTTGCCTGACAGGGCATGGTATTGAAGAACTGAAGCAGGTGCTTGAGGATTATCTTGCCGAGGCCGAGCATCCCGACCTGTCGTCTGATGAGAGCAAAGACGCCCCCTGAGCCGACGGTTATACAAATGAATTCTCTTCCGCTCTGAAATCATGACTATTCAGGTGCAACGCGATGATGGGCTCTATTTCCGTCAGACCTTGTTCGATAAGGCCAGAAGAGTTGTCATCAAAGTCGGCAGCGCCATCCTCACCGACAAAAACGGTATCAACCGGGCAGTCGTTCAGAACCTCGCCAAGGAAATCAGCTTTCTGCACAGCAGCGGGCGGGAAGTAATTCTTGTAACGTCCGGGGCGGTGGCAGCAGGCAAGAAAAAAATCTCCTTTGTCCCCCATGGTGATATAAGTCTTCCGGAAAAACAGGCCTTTGCAGCGATCGGACAATCGAGTCTGATGCAGACCTACGAAGAGGCATTTGCCCGTCATGGAAAAAATATCGCCCAGATTCTCCTGACCTACTCCGATCTCGCCGACCGGGACAGGTTTCTCAATGTCCGCAATACCATCATGACCCTGTTCCGCTTCGGCGTCATCCCGATCATCAACGAAAACGACACGGTTTCCGTCAAGGAATTGCGCTTCGGCGACAATGATACCCTCGGCGCCCTGGTCACCAATATCATCGAGGCCGACATGTTCATCTGCCTGACCGATGTCGACGGGTTGTACAATGGTGATCCGACCGCCGATAAGGACGCGGCGCCGATATATACCGTGGCCGAGATCACTCCGGAGATCGAACAGATGGTCGGCGGCAGCAGGAGCGATGTCGGGACAGGGGGCATGACCAGCAAACTGAAGGCCGCGAAGATGGTTACGATTCGCGGCGGCAGCGCCTTTATCGGCCCTGGAAGGCGGCAGGATATCCTCCAGGGGTTGTTCGGCGGCGAATTGGTCGGCACCTTTTTTCTCCCACGCCGGGAAAAAATGCACAGCCGCAAGCACTGGATCAGCTTTGTGCTGAAGCCGAAAGGGGCCCTCGTCCTTGACGACGGGGCCGTCCAGGCCATTGCCGGCAAGGGGAAAAGCCTGCTTCCCTCCGGCATTCAGGCGGTGGAGGGTGAATTCGGCGTCGGCGATTCCGTCCGCTGTCTCGCTGCCGACGGGACTGTCGTCGCAGTCGGGTTGATCAGCTATTCCTCGCGCGATGTTGAAAAAATCAAGGGTCTGAAATCAGATCAGATCATCGGAGTCCTTGGCTTCAAGGACAGCGACGAGGTCATCCACCGCGACAACCTCGTTATTCTGTGAACCGGATGCGCAGTATTCAGGATCAAGATATGGACAACACCTCTCTCGCACAGATTATCGACACCATCGCCCGGCAGGCCCGGAAGGCCTCGTACTCGCTGATGTCGCTCTCGACCGCCAAAAAGAATGCCGTCCTGCTGCGGATCGCCGCTCTCCTCGAGGCGGAAAAGGAATATATCCAGGCGGAGAACGGCAGGGATCTCCAGTTGGGGAAGGAAAAAGGCCTGTCGGCGGCGATGCTCAATCGGCTCGAGCTATCCGATGCAGTCATCGCCTCGATGATTACCGGGCTGCGGGAAGTCTGCGCCCTGCCGGATCCGGTCGGTGCGATCCGGGAGATGGTCAAACGGCCGAACGGCCTGCTGGTTGGCCGGATGCGGGTCCCGCTGGGGGTCATCGCCATGATCTACGAATCACGGCCGAATGTGACGATTGACGCCGCGGCCCTGTGTCTCAAGGCGGGCAACGCCGTTATCCTGCGGGGGGGATCGGAGGCTCTGCACAGCAACATGGCCCTGGCGACGATTCTCCAGCGGGCCTTTGCCGAGGAAGGGGTTGATGAAAACGCCGCTCAGGTCATCCCGGTAACCGACCGCCAGGCCGTCAATATCATGCTCGCCCAGGAACAGTATATCGATCTCGTCATCCCGCGAGGAGGGGAGGGACTGATACGGTTTGTCACCGAAACCTCTAAAATTCCGGTGTTGAAACACTACAAGGGGGTCTGTCATATCTTTGTCGACAAGGATGCCGATCTCGACAAGGCGACGCCGATTATCCTCAACGCCAAGGTACAGCGGCCGGGGGTATGCAATGCCCTGGAAGGGCTCCTGCTCGACCGGGCTGTCGCCGAATCATATCTCCCGATAATCGCTGATGCATTAAGCAAAAATGGGGTTGAATTGCGCGGCTGCCCCCGCTGCCTGCGGATCCTGCCGCAGATGACCGCCGCCGGGGATGACGACTGGGGCCGGGAATATCTGGATCTGAAGCTCGTCGTTCGGGTGGTCGACAGCCTCGATGAGGCGCGCACCTATATCCAGCAATACGGGTCGCAGCATACCGAGGCGATTATTACCGAGAACTACTCGACGGCCCAGGAGTTCATCGCCACCATCGACGCCTCGGCCGTCATGGTCAACGCCTCGACCCGGTTCAACGACGGCGGTCAGCTGGGGCTGGGCGCGGAGATCGGCATCAGCACGACCAAACTGCATGCCTATGGACCGATGGGACTGGAGGAGTTGACCACCCGGAAATTTGTCGTTTTCGGCCAGGGGCAGGTTCGCAGTTGAGGGCACGGATCGGCCTGTTCGGCGGGACCTTCGATCCGGTACATTACGGGCATCTCCGCCTTGCTGAGTCAGCGCTGTCCGAATGCGGACTGGACAGGATAGTCTTTATTCCGGCCGCGATGCCGCCGCATAAGGCGGCATCCGAATTGACTCCATTCCACCACCGGGTCGAGATGCTCAGGCTGGCCCTGCACGATCGAACTGAATTTGAATGTTCGCTGGTGGAAGCACAACTTCCGGTGCCCACCTATACCGTCGAAACATTGCGCAATTTTCATCGACAGTATGCCCCGGACACCGATTTCTATTTTCTCACCGGACTGGACGCATTTCTGGAGATACAGACCTGGAAGGAATACAACCGACTGCTGGCAATGGCGTCCTTCGTCGTCTCGGAACGGGAAAGAGAAAAGCTCGCCCCCCTCAAGGCACAACTTGCCGGGGAGCTGGGGTATTCCACGGCTGGTCACATGTGGAAAAGCAATGACGACAGGTTGCCGATCTATTTCCTGACCAAGGCTCCGCTGACTGTATCCTCATCGACAATCAGGCGAAAAATTCGACTGGGAGAACCAATCAATGATATGGTTCCAGAGGTGGTTTACCGGTATATTCGAGCGAATAAGCTGTATCAAGGCAAAGCTGGGCAATAGTCGACGGTCGAGATCGAAGCAGGATACGGGAATATTGTGGAACTCGAAAGTGTCGGGATGCAGTTCCATGCTGAAACAACCGGTGGTGCAGGCGGCTCCGGATCGGGTTGGAGAGGGGATTTTTTCTCAGTATAGTCAACGTGATTGAGTCATGGAAACGTGATACTATGCAACTATCGGGAAAGATAACGGTTTTGATCGCGGATGATTCTCTCGTTTTCCGACGTTTTCTTCGCGACATATTTGAAAATACAATCGATATCGAGATCATTGGTGAAGCAAGGGACGGCATCGAAGCACTTGAACTCGTGCTGAAACAAACGCCTGATGTCATACTCATGGACCTCGAGATGCCGGTAATGGATGGGATGACTGCCCTCCAGCACCTGATGATCCATTGCCCTACGCCCATCATCATGTTCTCCAGTCTCACCAGTGAAGGGACGGCCCGCTGCTTCGATACCCTGAAAAATGGTGCGGTGGATTTTATCTGCAAGGATTTTCTGTTCCAGGAACATAATATTGAGATCTATGGCCAGATCGTCATTCAGAAAGTGATTAACGCCGCCGGTAACACGGTACGATCAATCGAACCGATTTTTACGCTGCAGAAAGGCCATCAGGCCAGGCTGTCCCGAGAAAAGCAGATAATTTTTTGCGAGGAATGCGGTACCCGGCAGAGTGTTGACGGAGACAGAGATCTGGTCCTGCGGGAGATCCGTTGTCAAAATTGCGGGGATATCATCGAAATTCGGAATCATTTCGATAAATTCAGGAGGAATAATTTCATTTCGATTCTGGCCGGTGGTTCGGGTTGTTTTCGCAATCTGCTCAACATCGTGCCAAAACTGGATGCGGATATGGGAGGGGCGCTGATCGTCGTCATCTTTGACGAGGAGAATGCGGTCAGCTCCTTTACCGAATACCTGAACTCGATATGCTCAATGAAGGTGATCCGGGCCCGGGAAAACATGTGCATCGATGGAGGAAATTGCTATATCGTCTCCGGCACGGAGTTGTTCGGCCTCAAACCCTATAGCGCCAATTACAGTTTTCAGCAGCTATCCAGTGATGATGGCAAAAGTCCTCTCGATTTGCTGCTGTCATCGACCGCCGCCGTGTTCAGGAATCGGACCGCGGGAATAATCCTCTCGGGTGATGCCCATGGCGGCGCCGCAGGAATGCAGGCGCTCGTGGAGGCCCAAGGCACGGCATTGATGCTGGACCCAGCCGAATGCTATTGCAAGGGTTTGGGCACCCTGATCCGCAACAATTGTTCGTCAATCTCATCGTTGGGTGAAAACGATCTGATCGCGCAGATTCAGGCGCTTCATTACGGCTCCAAAAGGACGGTGACCGCAGCCTGATCATGGCACTTCTTACGTGATGGGGAAACTCCGGATGGCGTAACACCGGTCGCGTTTGTTCTGTAGAAACTGGTGAGAAAATTGCTCTGGGAAGAACAGGTGCCGCTGATGCGGCAGGGTGTGCACAGGGAACTGGTCCAAAAGGCCTATGGACCGGCGGCCTCTGGAGAGCCGGTCTATCCTCCGCGTCAACACGTGTTCGATGCGATGAGGGTCACCAGTCTTGATAGTGTCAAGGTGGTGATAATCGGTCAGGATCCGTATATCAATGCCCATCCGGGGAAGGGCCCGGAGGCCCATGGACTCTGTTTTTCCGTGAGAAACGGGGTCCCCGAACCGCCATCGCTGCGCAATATCCTGAAGGAAATCAATGACAGCATTTACCAGGGGAAGCCGATCAGTGTCGATAGCGATCTGACACGACTGGCCCAACAAGGGGTGCTGCTCCTCAATGCCAGCCTGACCGTCATCGCCAGGAAGCCCAATTCCCATGCCAATCTCGGCTGGCATGAACTCACGGACGACATCATCAGGACGGTGTCACGACTGAAGGAACACGTGGTTTTCATGCTCTGGGGCTCCTTCGCCCAGAAGAAGGAGCCGCTGATTGATCGCAGAAAACATCTGGTGCTCAAGACCAGCCATCCTTCTCCCCTTTCAGCCCACAGAGGTTTTCTGGGGTCGGGGATCTTCGTCCGTTGCAATGAATACCTGATCCGCCACGGTCAGCAGCCTATCATCTGGTAACACCGCCAAGGCCGTTCCGGTTTCTCCCGGATCATCCGGCAATTGTCTTTATAATATCTTTTTTTCCTATAATTCCATAGAGTTGACCATCGTCGACGACGGGCAGGGTATGGACGTTTTTTTCCGACATGATGGTTGCGATCTCATCGACCGGGGTGGTGGTCGTAACGGTTACCGCCGGTGAGCTGTAGATATCCGCTACGGTGGCCCCGGCTATTTTCCGCATCTCCTGTTCCATCTTGTCTGGATTTTCGAGGAAGAAAAAAGAATCGAGGATTGTGACGATTGTAGGGATGTGAACTTTCTTGTTCTGGTCGATCAGGTCGCTTTCGGTCACGATGCCGAGAACCCTGCCGTCCGGATCGACCACCGGCACGCCGCTGATACCGTGTGCGGACAGCAGCTGCGCCAGTTGCTGAACGGTGGTTTCCAGCGAAACGGTGATAACTTCCCTGGTCATGATATCGGAGGCATTTTTCATTGCTTTACCTTTGGCGGATATGTTTGTGGATGATTGAGGGCAGGACGTCGGCGAGTTCACTGGCGCTGTACCCTACCCCTTGCTGTTGGAAAAGCTCGTCACCTGCCGATCCATGCAGGTACACAGCCATGGCCGCCGCATGCGGCGGCCCGATACCCTGGCAGACGAGGGCGCCGATGACACCGCTCAGTACGTCTCCCATACCGCCGGTTGCCATGCCGGGATTGCCGGTAGTATTGATCATGGCCATGCCATCATCAGCGGCTACGATGGTCCCGGCTCCCTTCAGGACCATGATGATCTGCTGATCGTTGCGCTTGAAGAGCGTGCAGGCCTTGCGCGCCGCCTCGAGTCGATGATCCTGGATTTCCCGGACCGAGGCATTGGCCAGACGACCGAGTTCGCCGGGATGGGGGGTGAAGATCCGTGGCCCGGCAGGCTCGCCGACCTGGTGGGGATGGCCGGCCAGTATGTTCAGCGCATCGGCATCGATGATGAGGGGCTGGTGGACATGCTGGTACAGGAACAGCACCAGCTCGACGGTCTGAGGATTGGTGCCGAGGCCCGGCCCGAGAACGATTGCCTGTTTGTCTATGATCGCCTGAAGGATATGATCACGGTCGGCGATACCGATAAAGGCGGGGCTGTTGCGAAGCGGGATGGTCATCGCCTCGAGGAGTGCGGTTTCAAAAATAGAGTTCAGCATGTGCGGCACACAGAGACTGACCAGGCCGCATCCGCTGCGGAGTGCCCCTTTAGCGGCCAGCAGGGCCGCCCCGGTCTTGCCGGGCGATCCGGCCAGGAGCAGGAGGTGACCATGACTTCCCTTGTGTGATGCCTTGCCACGGATCAGAGGTTTCGCCCACTGCCGGCATGTCGATTCGGTGATGAGCTCTGTAGCGATTTCGGCCTTATAGACCGCTTCCGGGGGAATGCCGATATCGATGATCCGCAGGGCGCCGCTCATATCCGAACTACTGTGGATAAAATGGCCGGGCTTGGGGCAACCGAATGTTGCGGTATAGTCGGCCTTGATGCATTTTCCGAGGATCCGGCCACTGTCCGAATCAAGCCCGGACGGAATATCCACCGACACTACCGGAACCGAGTGCGCGAACTCGGACTGATTGATCAGGTCGATGACGTCGGCGAAGTGGCCGTTGATTTGGCGGCCGAGACCAGTCCCGAAGAGGGCGTCAACAACGGCATAACAGGGAAGACCTCGGGATTCGATCTGTTTGAAGAGCACGGGAATGGTCTTGACCCGAACCTTGCTGTCGATGATATGGAAGGGCAGTTTGAGTTTTTCGACTATATTGAAGTTGACCGCGGCATCACCGGAGAGATGATCGGGGTTGACCATGATGAAGAAAATCGGCTGGCAGCCACGCTGGTGGAGGTGACGACCGATGACAAAACCATCGCCGCCGTTGTTGCCGGGCCCGACAAAGATCAGGGCAAAGGAGTTTTCGCAGGGGCCGAGTTCCCTGATCATCATATGGACAGTTCCAAGCCCGGCGTTTTCCATCAGGACAATCCCGGGAATGCCGAAATCTTCGATGGCGTTGCGATCGAGAGCCCGCATTTCAACAGCTGTTGGCAATTTCATGATAATTTCCTGAAGTTGAGCATGTTGTACGCGAAAGAATAACCACCCATTATGATGTATATAGGCTGCTCAACAGATGTGTCAACGCCTGAAACAAGAAAATCGATTCAGTAATCGAGGTTGAGTGCAATTCATTGCCCAGACTTGGCATTTTGAGCAAGCTCGATGCGTTCCCTGCAGAATTCGCATGGTCTGAAACCGGCATCCATCGCCACCTCGATGTCCCTGAAATCAAGGGTGCAATGCCTGTCGTGATAGTCTTTACAGCCGGCCAGATGAAAGATCCGATTCCTGATATCACCATGGAGCGGAAGCGGTTGCGCCGTCGCGGCGGCAACGATCGGTGCGGTGGTCCTCACCGGTTTTATTTTCTCGATGATGGCGATAATCGCAGAATGGAGACGGTTGAATACCGGTGAGAAGACCTTCCTCAGGTTGATAATGACGAAATTGGTGATTTTTTCCGGTATCAGCAGCTGTTCATTTGACACCTGGCGGATAAAGAAAAGGGCCATCAACAGAATCACCATGTTCGGGCCCCACATCGCCGGACCAATCGGCAGAGTTTGATCCTTGGCCACCATCTTGGCGAAGGTGAAGAGGATATAATAGAGAATAAAAACTGCCAGCCCCATCGGGATGCCGATGGCCCGGCGACCAGGACCGGCCTGCAGTCCGAGAGGCAGCCCGAGCAGACAGAGGATGAGGCAGCCGGCCGGCAGAACCAGCCGCTTATGGTATTCAATGATCAGCACCCTCCCTTTTTCAGTCGAGGTCCCACCGAATTCCCTGGCCTTGGCGAGCAGTTCGGGCATGGCCAGGGTTCCCCGGCTGAAGGCGTTGGCCGCCGCGGAGGGTGGCTGTAGAGGGATGTTGAGCTGGTACCGGTCGAACTGGACCACCTGGGAATTAGGGGTATCCGGCCGGTGGAGGCTGCCGTTGCGGAGGATGATGGTAACCTTCATCCGGTCGATCTCGCTTTTCATCTTGCCGGAGGAGGCCATGGTAATGGTTGGAATGACCTGGCCACGCATATCGGATACCCAGACATCCCGCCATTCTCCGGACTCCTGGTTGATTTTGCCGACGTAGACTACCAGGTCTCCAAGGGCCTCGGTGAACTGGTGTTCCTGGATCCCCTTGTCGATTTTTTCCTTGAGAAGTTGATATGTAAGTTGTTTCATGGCAACTTCGCTTACCGGGATCAGGGCGATGGAGAAATAACTGGTCAGCAGGGCGATGAGCGAGGCGACCACGATGACGGGCGGCAGGATCTGGTATATGCTGATTCCGCCGGCCTTGAAGGCGAGGATCTCCGAATCGTTGGCGAGCCGCGAAAATCCGATGGTGATTCCCATCATTGCGGCCATCGGAATGGAGTAGAGGAACATGTTGGGAAACAGATAGGAAAACAGACGGACGAAATCGGTGAATCCGATCTTCAGATCAAGGACAAAATTGAGGAAGGGGATGAGCTTGACCAGGAAAAACACGCAGTTCATGATCAGAAAGCTGGCGAAAAAGGGAGCCAGCATTTCGGTCGCGAGATAACTGTAGAGAAGGAACGGAAGGCGTAGTGAAGGTGGTTTCATATCCAGGAAATATCAGACTTGCATGATCCCGGTAGGCAGGAAACAGGCTGCCACTGGATCGGTCGGGGAAGTATCTCGAGGACATTACTGAAAAGTGCTTTCACAAACAAGCAGTAAGTTGTCGAATGTCGAGTTTTTGCCTTATGGTGCAACCGAAGTGAAAAAAATATGGATGTGCGAAGCGTAGATGCAGGCCTGCTTCAGGCCTGGGCAAGACAGCTGCAGGACGATTTCGGCCAGATCTGTTTCCAATATTCCCTTCATCTGGTCCACCCGGTCATCGAAATCATCGAAACAACCGAAACCCTCGGGCGCTGGCAACGGCACATCCGGACCATCGGTATCAGCCGCCATGTGGTTGTCAACCATGGTTGGGATATGACCATCAATGTCCTGAAGCACGAGATGGCGCATCAGATCTGCGACGAGCTGTTCGGCGGTCATGAGATGCCGCATGACAGCCGGTTCCGCCAGGCATGCGATATGCTGGGACTGCCGGAGGAATTCAGCCGGGCCCGCCTTCATCCCGCCTTGCTCCAGACCCCGATGGCGGCAGCCACTCACGGCGATGACCGCCGGGGAAGGTTGATCGAGAAGGTCCGCAAGGTCCTGGCGCTGTCCCAATCGGCCAACGAACATGAAGCCCGGCTGGCCCTGGAGATGGCGGTGCGGATCATGAACCGGCATGAACTGGAGAGAGCCGAGGTGGAACGACCACTCGACAAGGTGACCTACAGGATCATCTCCCTTGCCCGGCAACGGGTCCGGCTCTACCAACGGTTGATCGCCTCGCTGCTTTCCCGCCATTTCAATGTGAGACTTATCCATTCCCGAATCTATGATCCCGAGGCCGATGCGGTATACAGGTCGTTTGAGATTTTCGGCCGCAGGGACTATGTGGAAATTGCCGAGTACTGCTACCATTTTCTGGAACACAGACTGGCGGCGCTCTGGCATGCCCACCGCCATGGTCTTCCAGGGGGGGCACGAGGGATGAAGAACAGCTATTGTTGCGGGGTGCTGCAAGGGTTCGAACAGAACCTGACCCGGAATCGAAAAGATGAAAAGGCGGCGGGAGGGGGGAAGGCCGGCGGCAGGCACCTCGACGTGGTTCAATTGCACCCCGTCGCCGGCGATCGCGAGGTGGAAGCCCTGCTGGCCAGAAGGCATCCGCGGCTGAAAAAACAGGGCGGCAGGAAAACCCGGGTCGATCCGGGCCTGTATTCCCTGGGGATGGCCGCGGGGCGGGAGATAACGCTCAGGGCCGGGATCGGGGAAGGGACGGCTGACGGTTGCGGCCCCAACCTGCTGCCGGAAAATTAATTATCGAGGGACAAGGAGTCGACATGCACCTGTTTGAGACCAAGGATGGGGACCGCTGGGTGTGCATCACCTGTGCGGAGGAAAAGAAAGAGTTGATCGAGGAGAATGGCTGGGAATGGATCCTCGATCGGGATGACATGGTCCTGCGCTGCGTCCTCTGCGGCCACCCCGATTACGATATCGAGGATTGACCCGTCAACCGCGGTCAATGCGCCTTCTTTGCCACGATACCTCGCGGGGAAGAAGGCGCATCGCCGGCATCAACCTTTGGTCTCCGACAGCGGGGATTCGATGGTGACATCGAGCCAGTGCTCGTCCCACCATTCCTTCGGCATCGAGAAAACGCCGTTGATCAGCATCGAAAAATGCAGGTGGTCACCGCCGGCCATCCCCGAGGTGCCGGTCAGACCGAGGATTTTCCCCTTCTCCAGGGTGTCGCCGACGGCGACATTGATCTGGCTCAAGTGCGAGTAGAGGCTGAAGACGCCCTGGCCATGGTCGAGGATCACCATGTTGCCATAGATGCCGAGGTAGTCGGCAAAGACCACCTTGCCGGTGTTGGCGGCCTGGACGCCGATCCGCTCGGTCGAGGCGATGTCGACGCCGAGGTGGACCTGCTTGTCGATCTCCTTGTCCTGGTAGTAGTAGGTGCGGTGATCGGCAAAGCCGGCCTTGGGACTGCCCAGCATGCGCAGGAACTTGCCTTTCCATAGCCGCTCAGGGGTCGCTTTGACACATGCCTCGGAGATGATCTTGTTGTTGGCGTCACGGATGGCGTTGTTGATATAGAGATATTTTTCTACCGGGGTGCCCTGCATTTCCGGATAATGCTGTTCGAACTCGGGAATCTTGGCGTTGAGGAAGCCGTCGCCGATATTGATGCGGTCATGCTGCCGGGCGATCTTCTGGAAGACCGGGGTAAACCCCATGATCGCCGTATTGCCGGCCCTGTCGGTGGCGCTGACCTTGGCCTCGGCGACACCTTCGGTATCATAGGGCAGGGCAAAGTAGGCGATGTAGGTATTCGGGCGATCGGCCCCGACAGGGTACCCGGGATTGGTCCGACCGTTGATGGTCACGCCATGGGAACAGTCGGGCTCGGAGACCCGGTAGATGGCAATTCCGGTGCCGCCGGGGGAGATATAGCGCTCACCGTGGAGCAGTTGGACCACCGGCGGTTTGAGGTCGAGGGTGATGTCCCTGGTCACCGTCGTGCCGTTGCCGGCCAGCAGTCCTCTGAACGAGAAGTCCCGCGCTTCGAGGGTAACCTGGATCTTTCCTTCCTTGAAGCCGAATTTCTGTGGTTCGAAGGTGATCTCCCCCTTTTCTTCGGCTGGACCGATTCTGCCGAGATAGCCGGTTCGGGGGTTTTCCTTCAACGACAGTTGCTTTGTCGTCTCTCCCTGGACGGCGGTGAGGGTCACCTTGCGGATGCCGCTTTTACCATCGGTGACCGTGTAACCGATTTTTGCCTGTTTTCCTATGTAGTTGGGGTTATCTTTGAAGGAGGCGAGGGGCTTCTCTCCTTCAAAAAAGAGGAAGAATGCGGTGGTGCCGGCAACGAGCAGGACGACAGAGAAAAAAATGAGAATAAATTTTCCGATTTTGCCGGAACCGCTGGTCTTTTTTTTCAACCTTCTGGTCTTCATAGTCTGGAAATATCCTTGAATCAAATCTGGAATGGGGAAATCGAAACAAGATCAACGCTGCCAGATGATCTCGTATTTTTCGATATGGAGATCCTTTGCCGGGGAGATGACCAACCGCTTGGAGATCTCCTGCTCGAGTTGGAGAATGGTCAATTCTTCTTCCTTCAGCAGTATGTCGGCGATGCGCGGATGGACCCGGACGGTCACGGTGTTGCCTGAGGCCTTGGCCGCATTGCGGCTGAGCTTTCGGAAGATATCGTAGCAGATCGTCCGGCGCGACTTCAACATCCCTTCGCCGGCGCAGTAATGGCAGGGTTCGCACATCAGCTGGTGGAGGTTTTCACTGTTTCTCTTCCTGGTCATCTGGACCAGGCCGAACTCGGAGAGCTTGAGGATGTTGATCCTGCTCTTGTCCTTCTTGACGGCCTCCTTGAAGGTGGTGAAGAGTTCCTCGCGATGGAACTCATCCTCCATGTCGATGAAGTCGATGATGATGATCCCGCCGATGTTGCGCAGGCGGAGCTGGTAGGCGATCTCCTTGGCGGCCTCGATATTGGTCTTGAAGATCGTCTCGTTGAGGTCGTTCTTGCCGACAAACCGACCGGTGTTGACGTCGATGACGGAGAGGGCCTCGGTACTCTCGATGATGATATAGCCGCCGGAACGGAGCCAGACCTTTTTCTCGATGGCCCGATTGATCTCGACCTCGATGCCGTGGGCTTCGAACAGGGGACTCTCACCCTGGTACAGGGATATCCTTTCCTGCAGCTGCGGGGCGAAGGCGCGGACGAAATGGAGCAGCTTGTCATAGGCGGCCTTCTCGTCGATGATCAACCGGTCGACATCGTTGGTGAACAGGTCGCGGACCGAACGGAGGGTGATGTCGAGGTCCTCGTAGACCAGGGCAGGGGATTTCGAGCTCCTGGCGAGATCCCTGATCTCGTCCCAGAGGAGCATCAGAAATTCCATGTCGGCTTCGAGTTCCTCCACCTTGGCGTGCTCGGCGACCGTCCTGACGATGAAACCGGTGCCCTGCGGTCTGATCTCCTCGATCTGTTCCTTGAGGATGGTGCGGATTTCCTCATTTTCAATTTTGCGCGACACCCCGATGTGATCGGTCAGGGGGATGAAGACCAGGTTGCGGCAGGGCAGGGTGATATGGCAGGTCAGTCGGGCGCCCTTGGTGCCTATCGGATCCTTGCTGACCTGGACCAGCACGTCCTGGCCCTCGATAAGAAGATCCTCGATATTGGCGCCATGGGATCGCCTGCCGTTGATTTCAACGGGGGCGGGCGACAACTCGTCCATGGCCGGCGACGATTCCTGGCCGAGCATCCGCTTCTCGATATCCTTTTCGGAGATGTGGACATCATCGACGTAGAGAAAACCGGTGCGTTCGAGGCCGATGTCGACGAAGGCCGCCTGCATTCCCGGCAGGACTCGGACAATCCGGCCGCGGTAGATGTTGCCCTTGAGACCTTTCTCCATAGGTCTCTGCATGTGGAATTCGGTCAGGACACCATTTTCGACAAGGGCCAGTCGGACTTCATAGCTCCTTGAATTGATGAGAATATCAGTGCTCATTGGCTGGGTAGTGCATCTTTTATTTAAACTTCTTCAGAAGAATGGTTATATTTTTTGAACTTCTCAGTATACAGCATCTCATATCCGAATCGCCATAAATATTGAAGATATAATATATAATTATAATTTATTATCCGTGCAGCCTCTGATTCTCCCAGTCTCGGTCATCATCCCGACCTACAACCGCCAGGACGTGCTGGTGCGAGCCCTGCGCTCGGTGTGCCGCCAATCGGTGCGGTGCGAGGAGATTGTCGTAGTCGACGACGCCTCGACCGATGGCAGCAGGGAGGCTGTCGAGGCCGGTTTCGATCGGGGCGGTCCCCCTGCCATCCGCTGGTTCCGGCTCCCGTCGAACCGGGGGCCGGCCGCAGCGAGGAATTTCGGGATACGGCAGGCCCGGTGCGGGATGATCGCCTTTCTCGACTCCGATGATCACTGGCGGCCGAAGAAACTGGAACGTCAGGCGGAAACGATGGAGCGTTTTCCGGAATACCTGATCAGTCACACCCGGGAAAGGTGGCTGCGACGGGGACAGCATCTCAATCAGAAATACAGGCATGTCCCCCGGCATGGGGACATCTTTTCCCATTGTCTCGAGCTCTGCGCCGTCGGGATGTCGACGGTCATGGTCCGCCGTGAGATCTTCGCCACGGTGGGTCTGTTCGATGAACGGATGCACTGCTGCGAGGACCATGATTTCTGGCTGCGGGTCAGCTGTCGCTATCCTTTCCTTCTCGTCGACGAGGAGTTGACCGTGAAAGAAGGCGGCAGGGACGACCAGCTTTCCCGCCAGCACCGGGTGGGGATGGATCGCCTGCGCATCGGTTCCCTGACCCGGCTCGTGCAGTCCGGTGTCCTCAACGCCGAACAACGGCAGCAGACCCTGCAGGGGTTGCGGCGGAAATGCGAGATCTACGGCAAGGGCTGCTGCAAACATGGCAGGGAAGAGGAGGGCCGGCGGTACCTCGACCTTGCCGCCAGAATTTCCCCGGAGGCTGGTGAGAAATGGACGCCGTGAATGCAACCCGATCCTGGCGGGATCCCTCCCGCTACATCCGCCATATCCACGTGGAGGAAAACTGTGTCGATCTGGCGGTGACCCGGGAGATCCTCGAGCGGGCGCAGCTGCCATGGTCGGTCGTCACCGAGAACCGCCCATCTGTAGAATTCGCCGATGGTTACCCGTTCAGTCTCGGCCAAGGCAAGCAGCATCTTTATCTCTGTCGCAACCGCGGCCGGTTTTTCAAGCCCTGTCCCGGGACGAAGGAATACCGCTGTTGCGGCTATGAGGTCCTCGGCACCGGCATGAACTGCCCGATGGACTGCGTCTACTGCATTCTCCAGGCCTACCTCAACACCCCGTGGATCACCCACCATGTCAATACCGACGAGCTGCTGGCGGAACTGGACCAGGTCCTCGACGCCGACCCCGGGCGTCTGCACCGTATCGGCACCGGCGAGTTTACCGATTCCCTCGCCCTCGACCGCCTGACCGGGCTGAGCCGAACCCTGGTCCCCTATTTCGCCGGCAAACCCAACGCCGTGCTTGAGTTGAAGACCAAGAGCGCCGTCGTCGACAACCTGGCGGCCCTCGATCATCGCGGCCGGACGGTGATCGCCTGGTCGTTGAACAGCCCGCTGGTCATGCGCCGGGAGGAGCTGCGATCGGCATCTTTGGAAGAGCGGATCGATGCCGCCCGGCGCTGCGCCGGCTGGGGATACAGGCTGGCCTTCCATTTCGATCCGATCATCGATCATCCCGGGTGGGAGGAAGGCTACGCCGAGACGATCCGCATGCTGTTCGCCCGGGTGCCGGCCCAATCGATTGCCTGGATTTCCCTCGGCGCCCTGCGGTTTCTCCCGAAACTGAAAGAGATCGGGATTGGACGGTTTCCAGGGTCGAGGATCTATTTCCAGGAATTCATCGATGGACTCGACGGCAAGTGCCGCTATTACCGTAAGCGCAGAGTCGGATTGTACCGCTATATTCATGACCGGCTCAGGCGCTATGCCGATCCTCGGACCTGCATCTATTTCTGTATGGAGAGCAGGGAAATATGGCGCGAGGTCATGGGCTTCGATCCCGAGGAGGTGGGCGGCATCGCCGCCATGCTCGACCGGACGGTTTTCCCCGATCATGACCGGCTGCAACGATAGCCGTTGTCCTCTGCCGACCGCCGAAGAACCGATAATCGCTTGTCCTTTCGAATTTCCAGCGTATACTGCACCTCGGAATATATGTCACCACATCATCAAAGAAGGAGAAACCACCATGTTGAATAAAGTCATGCTCATCGGCAATCTGGGCAAGGACCCCGAGATCCGCTATACCCAGGCCGGGACTGCGGTCGCCACCTTCAATGTCGCCACGACCGAGCGGTTCAAGGGGAAGGATGGCCAGATGCAGGACCAGACCGAATGGCACCGGGTCGTGGCCTGGTCCCGTCTGGCCGAGATCTGCGGCGAATACCTCCATAAAGGCTCGAAGGTCTATATCGAGGGGAGGCTGCAGACGCGGAAATGGACCGATCAGAACGGCAACGAGAAATACACCACCGAGATCATCGCCAGGGAAATGAAGATGCTGAGCCCGCGCGGCGGCACCGACCAGGATTCCTCTGGCGGATATCAGGAGCCGCCTTTTCCGGACGCCCCTGCCGGCATGATGGGGACCGGAGAAGATGTCCCGTTCTGAGCTGCGGCACCGGCCCTGACGGTAACGGATGGGTTGAAATGAATGAGGATCGGGGGACTTGCCTGGAGGCGGACTCTTGACCGGAGGCCCGGCCATTCATATTGTCAATGGAAAAGGTCGGCCTTCGGATGCGGCTCTCCTGCGCTGGGCAGGTTCCCCTCTAATCATCACGTGCGGTTGTTGAATGGCAATGGATTACTACGAAACGCTCGGTGTCTCCAAAACGGCTACGCCCGACGAAATAAAGAAAGTTTATCGGAAACTGGCCCTGAAGTACCATCCTGACCGGAACAACGGCGACAAGGCCGCTGAAGAGCGGTTCAAGCAGATCAGCGAAGCCTATGCCGTCCTCTCCGACGCCGAGAAGAAACGGCAGTACGATACCTTCGGCTCCACCCAGTTCCATCAGCGGTATTCGCAGGAGGATATCTTCCGCAATTTCGACATCAATGAAATCCTGCGGCAGTTCAATTTCGGCGGTGGTTCGCAGAATATCCATTTTCGGTCCGGGGGCGGGGGCGGGGGATTCTCTTTTTTCGGCAACGACATGCGGGGCGGCTGCGGCTCGGGCGGCTGTGGACAGCAGGCCAAGGGCCAGGACCTGACCTATCAGATCACCGTCACCCTGGAGGATGTCATGCACGGGGCCGAGCGCAATATCACCCTGCGGACCAACGGTACCCCCCAGAACGTCAGCGTCAAAATCCCCAAGGGGATCGAGGCCGGCAAAAAACTGCGGCTCAAGGACAAGGGCGGCGCCTCGCCCAACGGGGGACCGCGGGGCGACCTGTACCTGAAGGTGGAGATCGCCCCGCACGAGCGCTTTGTCCGCGAGGGGGACGATCTGGTGATCGAGAAACTGGTCTCGTTCAGCGAGGCCTGTCTTGGAACCAAGGTCGAGGTCGAAACGATCGAGGGCAAGAATTTCGTCGTGACGATCCCGCCGGGTTCGGTCAATGAATCACGCCTGCGGCTGAAGGGACATGGACTTCCCGTGGGGCCGATCGGTGAGCGCGGCGACCTTTATGTCAAACTGGGCGTGGCAGTGCCGAAAGAATTGAACCAGGAACAGGAAGACCTGATCCGCGATCTGCAGAAACTCGGATTGTAACCGGAAGCGGCAGATTGAAAAAGGCCTTGCACCAACCACGGAAAGTGGATGGTGCGAGGCCTTTTTTGTTGCCGCGGTCAGACCGGTCAATAGCGCTGGTCGGCGAAGTTGAGCCAACCGCCGGCGGCGACGAGGTCGCGATCGAGGCTGTTCAGCTTGAAGGCGCAGGAGACCGGGGACTGGTCGGCGGCGTCGGAGACGGCCGTCATCGTGCTCTGCTCCAGATCGACCTTGACCTCGATATCGCCCTTCATCGCAAAGAGCCGGTCCAGATCGTCCTTGCCCAGCTCGATGGCGAGGATGCCGCAGTTGAACATGTTCTGCCGGAATATCCGGGCAAAGCTGCCGCCGACGATGAGGTTGATGTCGTTGACCTCGAAGGCCCATACCGCGTGTTCCCTCGATGAACCGCAGCCGAAGTTGTCCCGGGTGATCACCACCCTGGCGTTCTGCACCGTCGGCGATTGGTTGTCGAAGGGCCGGCCGTCGAGCAGCAGATCTTCGAGGAGATGGGGCTGGAGTGCCGACTTGGTGATCTCGGTGAGGTATTTCGCCGGGATGATCTCGTCGGTATTGATATCGTTTCTGTCCAGAAAGATTGCTGGACCACCGAATTCTTTCATTGTTTTCGCCTCTCTTGCAGTATCAAATAAATGTCCGCGGATCGGTGATCGCCCCGGTGATGGCGGCGGCGGCGGCGGAGGAGGGGCTCATCAGGTGGACCATGCCGCCCTTGCCCATCCGCCCGTTGAAGTTGCGGTTGGTGGTCGAGGCACAGACCTCGCCTTCGGCCAGGACCCCTGAACTCATGCCGAGGCAGGCCCCGCAGGTGGGGTTGAGGACGCAGAAACCGGCGTCCATGAAGATCTTGATTATGCCCTCCTGAAGAGCCTGATTGAAGATCTTCGGCGTCGCCGGGGTGACGATGCCCCTGACCCCCACTGCCAGATGACGGTCCTTGAGCAGCGAGGCGGCATCACGCAGGTCTTCGATCCGGCCGTTGGTGCAGGAACCGATATATATCTGGTCGACCGGGGTGCCGGCCATCTCGCCGATATCCTTGACCTGATCGGGCTTGTAGCCGAAGGTGACCTGGGGGGCGAGGCCGGTGACATCGAGTTCGATCGTCCCGGCATAGGCGGCATCGGGATCGGAATGCCATTTGGCGAAATCGACAACCGCGGCGTCGATGTCGGCATACTGGTCCTGGATGAAGGGCCACAGGTACTCGGCCGTCACCCGGTCGGGCAGGCAGATGCCGCAGGTGGCGCCGGCCTCGACGGCCATATTGCAGATCGTCATACGCGCCGCCATGCCCATGCTGTCGACGACCGGACCGACAAACTCGATCACCTTGTCGGTGGCGCCGTTGACGGTCAGTCGCTTGATGATGGCGAGGATGACGTCCTTGGCGGTGACCCCGGGCTGGAGCCTGCCGCTGACGGTGATCTTCAGCGTCTGCGGCAGCCGGAAGGAACAGACCCCCTTGTAGATGCCGACCTCGAGATCGGTGGTGCCGACCCCGGCGGCGAAGGCGCCGAAGGCCCCATGGGTACAGGTGTGGGAGTCGCCCATGATGACGGTGTAGCCGGGACGGACGAAGCCCTTTTCGGGGAAGAGGGCGTGGCAGACGCCGTTGGCGCCGACGTCGAAAAAGTCCTTGATGCCGTGCCGCCTGGCCCAGTCGCGCATGATCTTGCCCTGGGTCGCGGTCTTGGAATCCTTGGCCGGGGTGACGTGATCGATGACCGCCTTGATCTTGTCAGGGTCGAAAACCCGGTCCATGCCCTTGGCCACCAGGTCCATGATGGCGATCGGGGTGGTGATTTCATGGCACATCACGACATCGAGATCGAGCACCATGTTTTCGGCGGAAGGAGTGTCCCGAAGGTGGGCGGCGAAAATCTTTTCAGCAATGGTCTTTCCCATTGATCAACTCCAGAATGAAAATGTTAGAAATGTGTATGGGATGGGTTGGATTTGCTTCTCGTGGCGAACATGGTAAGATAGCCACTGTCCTGGCAGTGCAGCAGCGCTGCTGGCAAATTCAGGAACTACATATTCTACCCGAAAAACAGCATGGTTGCGAGTTCTTAATTGTTCCGGCAGCCATGGACCTTCTCGCCGCTCCGAATTCTTTTATCGAGGAGATACCACCATGACCGCGTCTTGCCGCTGCCTCCTCCTGTCAGCGCTCTTTCTTCTCCTCCTGCCGCATGCCGGCCGGGCAGCACATGGCATCTCCCTCTCGGAGACACTCAAATACCCGCCGGACTTCACCCATGTCGACTATGCCGATCCGGACGCGCCGAAAGGCGGCAAGCTGATCCTCCACAGCATCGGCAGTTTCGACCAGATGAACCCCTTCATCCTCAAGGGGACGGCGCCGCTCGCCATCGACAGCCTGGTCTTCGAACCGCTCGCCGAGGGCAGCCTCGACGAACCGTTCGCCCAGTACGGCCTGATCGTCAAGGATATCGACAAGGCTGCCGACAATCTCTCGGTGGTCTTCACCCTCAACGACAAGGCGCGATTCTCCGACGGCAGTCCGGTCACCGTCGACGACATCGCCTTCTCGCTCGAAACCCTGAAGAGCGACAAGGTCCACCCCTTTTATTCGTATTATTACAAGGATATCGTCGGCGCCGACATCCTTGACAGGCAGCGGATCAGGTTCCGGTTCGCCCAGAAAAACCGGGAACTGCTGATGATCGCCACCCAGATCCCGGTGCTGTCGAAGACATACTACACCACCTACGGTTTCGGTGAGGAAACCGGAACCAAGGATATGCTCCGTCCACCGGTTGCCAGCGGCCCCTATACCATTGCCGCCGTCAACCCCGGCAAATCCATCACCTACAAACGCAATCCCGGGTACTGGGCCCAGGATCACCCGATGCGTCAAGGGATGTTCAACTTCGACGAGATCACCATCAAGTATTACAAGGACCCGGTCGTGGCGCTCGAGGCCTTCAAGGCCGGGGAATTCGATTTCATGATGGTCAATATCGCCAAGCAGTGGGTGCGCGACATGCAGGGAGAGAAGTTCGGCCCCGGCGGGATCGTCAAAAAGATCTATCCGCACTCGAACAACGCCGGGATGCAGGGTTTTCTGATGAACACCCGCCGACCTCTCTTTGCCGACCGCCGGGTCCGGCAGGCGATGGGGCTGGCCTTCGACTTCGAATGGACCAACGCCTCGCTGTTCTTCGGCCAGTACACCCGCAGCACCTCGTTTTTCAGCAACTCGTACCTCGCCGCTACCGGTCTGCCGTCGAAGGAGGAACTGGCCTTGCTCGACAAATATCGCCGCGAGATACCGCCGGAGGTCTTCACCACTCCGCTGCAGGCGCCGGTGGTGAAGGGCAAGGCCGGATTGCGGGACAACCTGCGTCAAGCCAAAGACCTGCTGACGGAGGCCGGCTGGACCATCCGTGACGGCAAGCTGGTCAATGCCGAGGGGAAGGTGTTCAGTTTCGAGATCCTGCTGTCGTCGGCGACCTTCGAACGGGTCATGGCCCCGTATGTGAAAAATCTCGAAAAACTCGGCATGGAGGTGCGCTATCGGACGATCGACCCAGCCCTCTATGAACAGCGGCTGCAGAAGTTCGATTTCGATATGATCGTCCATGTCTACGGGCAATCGCAATCGCCGGGAAACGAGCAGCGCAATTTCTGGCATTCGGAATCCGCCAATCGCCCCGGATCGAGCAACTACGCCGGCATCTCCTCACCGGTGGTGGATTTCCTGGTGGACAGGATCATCTACGCCGAATCCCAGGAAGAGCTGACCGTCGCCTGCAAGGCCCTCGACCGGGTGCTGTGGTACGGCTACTATCTCGTCCCGAACTGGTACATGGCCGGCCACCGGCTCAGCTACTATCCGAAATTCGTCCAACCGGAGAAATATCCCTTGTATTACAATTACCTCCAACTCCTGATGACCTGGTGGAGCAAGACCGATAAATAACCGATACTGTTTATGATTACAGGAAATTGTATCGGCCGGGGCCTGGCGGGGTCGGTCCATGGGGGCTAAATAACTGTTTCTTGGTGAGAAATTGTTCTTTTCCCTTGACTACAAGAAATTCAATCTGATAAGAATGATACAGGTTCTCCAATGCCGGGAGAGATGTACTGCGGGGAGGTGCACGTTTTTTCATTGACAGGAGCATGTTTCTTGTCGCTACGCTGGAGGTTGGTTGGTATGTCTGAACGTGTTCGAGGTAAGGTCAAATGGTTCAATGCGAGCAAGGGATACGGATTCTTGGAAAGACCTGATGGCGAGGCCGATGTTTTCGTCCACTTCAGCGCCATCCAGGGAGAAGGGTTCAGAAGTCTTGAAGAAGGTCAGGCCGTGGAGTTTTCCGTGACCAAAACGGATAAGGGACTGCAAGCCGAGAATGTGGTCAAGCTGAGCTGACCGTACGAGCGTGAATTGTCGACAACCCGACCGACAGCTGACTGTCGGCCGGGTTTTTTTATGGAATGGACCAGATGATGTCAACTGCACAGGATGGATAAGGGTGATGGTGTGACCGACAAGGCCAAACAGACGAGCATCCATCTGAAGAGTCTGGATGAAACACGATTCTTCGGCCGTACATTGGGCGAGTTGGCACTCCCCGGCGACGTGATCTGTCTCGACGGCGACCTCGGGGCGGGAAAAACCACCTTGACCCAGGCGATCGCCCAGGGCCTGCAGGTGCCGGATTCCGAATATGTGACCAGCCCCTCCTTTGCCGTTTTCCATCAGTATCCCGGTCGCATTCCCCTCTACCATATGGATTTTTACCGTCTGCACGATGTCTCGGAGATCCTCGATCTCGGCCTTGACGAGTATTTTTCCCTTTCCGGGTTGACGGTGATCGAATGGCCGACCCGGGCGTCCGGCATCCTGCCGGATGATCGCCTGGAGCTGACGATTGAAAATCCGGGAGACGACAGCCGGATCATCCGCTGCGCTTGCCTGCCCGGATGGGAAACGCGACTTGCCGATCTGTTCAGGCAATATCCCGGCCTCCTGCTTGAATCAACCATGGGGCACTGACGGCCGGGGCGGCTGTCCGACCGTTGTTTCCCTCCCCGTTTTCGCTTGACGCCTCCAATGAAACTGCTATGCTGCTGGGCTGCGCCCATCACCAACCGGACTACCGGAGCCTTGTTAATAAACATGATAAATCATATAGATAAATGAAAAAATCAAATATAGTTCTCAAAGATTGCCTGAAGACCTTCACCATCGATCAGGACAAGGCCATACGGCCTGAGGATACGCTTGCCAGATTCTATGCCCGGGTCAAGCAACTTGACTGCGTCATTCTCAACGAAGTGAAGCGGATCGACAACGGCCGGCTCGACATTCCCGTCTACTTCAGTATCTGCGGCGAGGCGGCAAGCAAGCTCACCGGGACCAGGAAACAGATGGGCAAGGGGGCGCATCCGGTGCAGGCCGAGGCCTCGGCCTGCATGGAACTGGCGGAGCGGTTTTCCTTCTTCGCGTTCAAAAGCAATGCCGAACATTTCATCACCGGTGATTACCGGACGATGCGGGAGCAGGGCTACCCGCTGATGGAAATCGAACTGCTGCTGCAATCGGTCCATGACGAGAAAACGACCACGGCGCAGCTGGAGTCGCTGCTGCAGGATGTCCCGATGCAATGGACCTGGGCCACCAACATGACCAGGGGAGAGGAGGTGCTGGTCCCGTTTTCCTGGTTTTTCGCGATCAACGAGTTCAACGGGCCATCGGCCGGCAACACCTATGAGGAGGCAGCCCTGCAGGGGGTATGCGAGATTGTCGAGCGTCATGTCTGCTCCCGGATCAATCGTGAAAAATTACCGACGCCGGCCATCGACGGCGCTTCGGTTCAGGATCCGGTCGCCAGGGAGCTGCTGGCAAAATTCGCCCGCAACGGCATCGAACTCTATCTCAACGATTTTTCCCTCGATACCGGTATCTGTACGGTCGGGGCGCTGGCCATCGACCGCTCGACCTTCCCGGAAACAAGCGAGATCGTCTATACCGCCGGGACCACCCCGAATCCGGAAAAATCGCTTATCCGGGCGGTAACCGAGATCGCCCAGCTGGCCGGCGATTTCAACAGCGGCTCCAACTACGTCGCCTCCGGCCTGCCGAAGCCGCTCGACATGGCGGAGGTGGCCTACCTGACGGCATCGACCGAAAAGATCGCGATCGAAGAAATGGTCGACCTGTCCGACGACAATATCCGGGTCGAGGTGGAGCGTTGCGTTGCCGCTCTCAAAAATATCGGCATGGAAGTCTTCATGATCGATGTCCGGCACGAACAGCTGGACATCCCGGCACTGTATACCATCGTTCCCGGAGCCCACTTCCGCGAACGGTCGATGATCCAGGATGCCGGGCTGTTCTCGGCCAAACTGGTTGAAGAGCTGATCAGCGATCCGCACCGCAAGGAAATGAAGTTCCAGCAGATGGAGGAACTGCTGCCCGGAGCCTATTATCTCTCGTTCTACCGGGGAAAAAACGCCGTTGATGCAGGGGAATGCGAGGCGGCCATCGGCTATTTCGATCGCGCCCTGGCCCTCGAACCGGAGGCGGAAGACCTGCCGTATATCTTTTCCTACAAGGGCAGCTGCCTGAAGGACCTGGGCAAATACGAAGAGGCGATCGGGGTCCTGCGCCAGGGCCTGGCCGAGGATGAGGAACGGCCGGATATCCACAACCTGATCGGCGTCTGCATGTTCAAGCAGGGGCGTTATGCCGAGGCCATCGATCATTTCCAGCGCGCTGTTGCCCTCAACCCCGCCTCCGGCATCGATTATGCCAATATCGGGGTCAATTACAATCGGCTGGGAGAACGGGAGAAGGCGATTCATTTCTTCACCATCGCCCTGACCATCGATCCTTCGCTCGATTTCGCCCGGGAGCAGCTGGCCGGGTTGCTGGCAGGTGAGTCGAAAGAATAAACAGGTGCGCCTGGAACGTCCGGGTGGCCGGCGCCACCGGCGTGTTGTTACGGTGTTGCGGCGTCGAGAGCAGTCGTCATGCCGGGATCAAACAGGCCAGTCCTTCTTCGATGCTGTCGAAGACGAGGACCTTGTTGGGTTTTTCCCGCCGGGGATCTCCCCCGAACTCCTTGACGCCGCCCGTCTCGCCGATCACCCCGAAGCGCTTGAGGATGTCTTCGACGGCCGGCTGCAGGTTGCAAAGGCCGAGAAGCTGGATGTTCCGGTCCAATATGCCACCACCTTGTGCCTCAAACCGTGGGCGATGCTGAAATTTCGTCTCGACAGGCGGAGACCCGCTTTTGCCGGTACGGGTATGGATGATTTCGATCAAGTTCCCGCCCATATGCGATCCGTAACAGAGATCGCATATGAATCCTTCCACCCTCCATTGTGCATGGATTATTGAAAATGGCAAGGCCTGAAATCATGCCGGAGGTCCCGGTTGGGAATGACCGCCGATTTCATCGGTGCAAGGGGTCACTGTATTGCCGAAGAACAGGCAAGGGCCGCTGTCACCCGACAACATTCCGTAACCGGCGCCGGGTGGCGGATCGTTGTCTGGAAAATCGACAGAGTTCCGGGCCAGGGGTGTAGTCGTTACAGAGTCGGCATTCTCTGCAGCTGCCTGGAGGTATCTCCCTTCGACCCGATCGCGACAGCATCTGGTGAGTCGGGCCCGGTTATGACCGGTATCGATCCGTGGCGGCGGGTAAAGGGCGACAATCGGTCAGGCCGTGAAATGCCGTTTGCCTTCAAATCAGCTCTGTGCTATCCTCGTCGTTCTGGCGTGGTTGTCAACCGCTTCGCAGTCGTACCTCTACTGTGGCAGAATGAAAATTTCCATTTTATCGGTATCTTCCGGTGGCAGGATGCTGGCGGCGCATATTGCCGCCGCCCTTGGTGACGAGGCCTGCCGCCATCCCGAAAAGGCGACCCTGGAGATCCTGCGCCAGGCCTTTGTCTCTTCCGACGCCTTGGTCTGCATCATGGCCGCCGGCATCGTGGTGCGGGCCCTCGGCCCGATCTGCCGGGATAAATGGACCGATCCCTGTGTCATCGTCATCGATGAGCGCGGGGAGTATGTCGTCAGCCTGCTCTCGGGCCATCATGGCGGCGGCAACGAGTTGGCCAGACGGATCGCCGCGATCACCGGCGGCAAGGCGGTGATCACCACCGCCTCCGATGTCCTCGGCCGGACGGCGGTCGATCTGTGGGCGGAACGCAACGGCTTCCAGATCCGTTCGGAACGGAAACTGTTGACGACCATTGCGGCCCGGCTGGTCAACCATGGCGTGATCAATTTTTTCTCCAACTGCCGGTGCACGGGGGTGCCGAAAGACTTCCATATCGTCGACAGTCCGGCCAAGGCCGATATCGTGCTGACCTGCAACGAGAAACTCCCCGACGGCGCGCTCTGTTTCTCCCCTCGCAACCTCGTTGTCGGCATCGGCTGCAACCGGGGCACGTCGGTGGAGGAGATCGGCGCGGCGGTGGCTCAGACCTGCCGGCAGCACGACCTGCACGAGGGATCGATCGGCGGTATCGCGACCATCGACGCCAAGATCGGGGAAGAGGGGCTGGTACGCTATGCGGCGACGAACGGGCTGCCGCTGCGCTGTTTCACCAAGGAGCGGCTCAACCGGATTCCGGGAATCACCGAATCCGTCCACGCCCTGGCGGCAGTGGGGGCCAAAGGAGTGGCCGAACCGGCGGCGATGCTCGCCGCGGCCAGCGGGGATGACCCGGGACAATTGATCGTGGGAAAGATGAAATGGAACAACGTCACGACGGCCGTAGCGGCAAGGAACATCGTATGCGTGGAATGATAACTGTCGTCGGCACCGGCCCCGGCAGTACCGATCATATTACCCCGGCGGCGCTCAGGAGCATCTGTGAGGCCGATGTCGTCATCGGCTACAGCACCTACCTCGATCTGCTTCCCGATCTGCTCGTCGGCAAAGAGGTCATCTCCTCGTCGATGATGCAGGAGGTCAACCGCTGCAAGGCGGCCTTCGATGAGGCCGAGAAGGGCCGCCGGGTAGTGATGGTCTCCGGTGGTGATCCGGGGATCTATGCCATGGCCGGGCTGATTTTCGAGATTGCCGCCGAAAGGGATTCCGCGGTCGCGATCGAGGTCGTTCCCGGCATCGCCGCCGTCAACAGCTGCGCCGCCCGGCTCGGGGCGCCGCTGATGCATGATTTCGCCACCGTCAGCCTCTCCGATCTGCTCACCCCCTGGGAGACCATCGAACGACGGCTGCAGGCGGTGGCCAGTGCCGATTTCGTCATCGCCATCTACAATCCGAAATCGAAGAAACGGGCCGAACATGTCGCCCGGGCGCGGGAGATCCTGCTCCAATACCGGAACCCCGAAACTCCGGTAGGCATCGTCAAGGCCGCCACCCGGGCCGATGAACGCATCCTCCTGACCGATCTCGCCCATATGCTCGACGCCGAAATCACGATGCAGACGACGATCATCGTCGGCAACAGCCTGACCTTTGCCTGGCATGGCAAAATGATCACCCCGCGGGGCTACCGGGGAAAGTACAGGTTGGATGAAGAACAGGCGAAAGCAGAGTGACGATGACGCAACGGCTCCATCTGCTGCGCCATGGCAGCACCGGCGCCGGCAACCGGTATATCGGCTCGACCGACCTGCCGCTCAGCCCGGACGGGGCGGCCGACCTGGAAGGCGCCGCCGACCTGCTGCAACGGCAGGAGATCGATGCCGTCTTCTGCAGCCCGATGCGGCGGTGCCGGCAGACCGTCGACCGCCTTGGTCTCGCCCCCGGGACCGAGATCGTCGATGACCTGCGCGAGATCGATTTCGGCCGCTGGGAGGGCCTGAGTTTTGCCGAGATCTGCGCCACGGACGGTGAGCTGGTCGATCGATGGGCGCAAGGGGCCACGGATTTCGCCTTCCCGGAGGGGGAGTCACTCCGCGATTTTCTCGGCCGGATCGACAGAATCCGCATGATGCTGACGGCAACGCCGGCCCGGCGGCCGCTGCTGGTGACCCACGGCGGCGTCATCCGCCATCTGGTCTGCGCCTGTCTCGGCATCGGGCCGGAAAAATCGCTGCTGTTCGAGATCAAGCCAGGCCGCTGCACCGTCATCGACATTCATTCGGCCGGCGGGGTGCTGGCCGGGCTGAACCTGGGCGGCAGCTGATGGGGACCCTGATCCTGGTCACCGGCGGGGCGCGGAGCGGCAAGAGCGCCTATGCCCTGGCGCGGGCCGAGGCGGTGTCGACAGATCGGTATTTTCTGGCCACCTGTCCGGTGACCGACGCCGAGATGGGGCAACGGATCGACCGCCACCGCCGGGAGAGGGAAGGGCGCGGCTGGGTCAGCTGCGAGGAGGAAACGGCCCTGGCCGCCCGGATCGCCGCCCTTGCCGGCCCCGGGGTCGTCCTCGTCGACTGCCTCACCCTGTGGGTCAACAATCTGCTGTTCCAGGCCGAGCGGCACGGGGAGGTTTTCGATGAACCGGCGATGCGGCAGGAGATCGGCCGGTTGCTGGCGGCGGCGTCCAGCTATCCGGGAACGGTGGTCCTGGTCAGCAATGAGGTCGGCATGGGGATCGTCCCCGACAATCAACTCGCCCGGCACTACCGGGATCTGGTCGGCACCGGCAACAGGCTGATCGCCGCTGCCGCCGACGAGGTCGTGCTGGTCAGCTGCGGTCTGCCGCTGTTTCTGAAGCAGGCGCGACCGGGCGGGATGTAATCATATCGAACACAACAGGAACGAACGATGGGTGCACTGGAGAATACACTGAAACAGGTTTTTCCGCAGGATGCCGAATACCGGGCAAAGGCCAAGGCCCGGCTCGACCAGCTGGCCGTGCCGCACTGGGCCCTGGGCGATCTGATGGACCTGGCGATCGACCTCGCCGGCATGACCCGCTCGATGACGCCGCCGGTCGGCCGCAAGGCGATCGTGACGATGGCCGGCGATCACGGGGTAACGGTCGAGGGGGTGAGCAAGTTCCCCAAGGAGGTGACGCCGCAGATGGTCGTCAACTTCGTCAACGGCGGGGCCGGCATCAACGCCCTGGCCCGTCAGGCCGGGGCCAGGGTCTTCGTCGTCGACATGGGGGTCGACGCCGACCTGCGCGGTCTGGCCGATGCCGGCAAGATCATCAACAAGAAGGTCGGCATGGGCACCGCCAACATCGCCGCCGGTCCGGCAATGAGCCCGGCGATGGCCCGACGGGCGGTCGAATCGGGAATCGACGTGGCCGAGATGCTGGCCGACGATTTCGATATCTTCGGCACCGGCGACATGGGGATCGGCAACACGACGCCGTCCACCGCGATCGCCGCCGTCTGCACCGGCCGCTCGGCCGGGGAGCTGACCGGCCGGGGAACCGGGCTCGACGATGCCCAGCTGCAGAACAAGGTCAGGATCATCGAGCGGATCATCGCGGTCAACCAGCCTGACCCCAAGGACGGCCTCGATATCCTCGCCAAGGTCGGCGGCTTCGAGATCGGCGGCATCGCCGGCCTGATCATCGGCGCCGCCGCCCGCCGCAAGCCGGTCCTGGTCGACGGCTTCATCTCCACCGCCGGGGCCCTGATCGCCTACACGATCGAGCCGTTTGTCCGCGACTACCTGATTTTCGCCCATCGTTCGGTCGAACCCGGCCATCGCTACATGCAGGAAATGCTCGGCTGCCGTCAACCGCTGCTCGACCTCAACTTCCGTCTCGGCGAGGGGACCGGGGCGGCGGTGGCGATGAATCTGGTCGAGGGCGCCGTCGCCATCCTGACCGAGGTGGCGACCTTCGCCGAAGCGGCCGTCGCCGCGGCCGACAAGTAGGCCGCGGCCAAGATACCCGCCGATGATGCCATTCCCTTCCATGCTGGCCCCGCTGCTGGCCGCCCTGCGGTTCCTGACCGTACTGCCGATCCGCCGGGGCGCCGAATTCGACGGCATGCATTTCCAGGCCGGGTTGTTCTTTTTTCCGGTCATCGGCCTGGGCATCGGTGTTGTCGCGCTGCTGACGGCGGCGCTGGTGGGCCCGATCCTGCCGCCGGCGCTGACCGCCCTGGCCGGGATCGTCGTGCTGGCGGCGATCTCCGGCTGCCTCCATCTCGACGGCCTGGCCGACAGCGCCGACGGCATGCTCAGCAGCCGGCCGCGAGCGGAAAAACTGGTGATCATGCACGACAGCCGCATCGGGGCGATGGGGGTGATCGCCATCGTCATCGTCCTGCTCGGCAAGTATGCCGCCCTCGGCACGGCCCTCCCGGCGCGGCTGGCCGTGGTGCTGCTGCTGATGCCGCTGGCCGGCCGCTGCGCCATTGTCGTGACGATGGCGCTGCTGCCCTATGCCCGGCCGGAGGGGGGGCTGGGCCTCCTGTTCTATTCGAACAATACCCGGCGGGCGGCGGTGCTGGCGGCGGGGCTGTGGCTGGTGGTGGTGGTCGTCGTGGTTCCGCTGGCGGGCTTGGGTCCGCCGGCGCTGCTGGCGGCGCTCGTCATCCCGGCCGCCGCCGTGCTGCTGTTTGCGGCCTGGTGCCGCCGCAGTCTGGGCGGCGCCACCGGCGATACGCTGGGGGCGGTGTGTGAATTGAGCGAACTGATGGCGGCCGTGGCGTTGACAGTCGGCGGTTGACCGATCCAGGATCTCGCCCGAAGTGCTTGATACAACCACTGAAATATGCTGGAGAGGAGAGTGAGGATGAACAACGGCGCCGCCGATAGCTGCCTTTTGACCGGATCAGGACACGGCGGCAACGTCCACGCCTTCCGCCGCCGGATGCAGGCCTCCGGGATCATCGACTTCAGTGCCAACATCAACCCGCTGGGACCGCCGGAATGGCTGCGCGGGGTGATCAGCCGCAGCGTCGAGGACCTGGGCCACTACCCCGACCCCGAGTGCCACGATCTCGTCGCCGCCGTCGCCGCACATGGCGGCTACCGGCCATCGGCCATCGTTGCCGCCAACGGCTCCACCGAGCTGCTCTACCTGCTGACCCGCCTCCTGCCCAACCGGCGGGTGGTGATCCCGGTCCCGGCCTACATCGATTATGCCCGGGCGGCCCGGCTGGCCGGCAAACCGGTCGAGACCGTGCCGATGCGCGAGGACGACGGCTTCCGCCTCGACCCGGGCCTGATCGCCGCGCGGCTCCGGCCGGGCGACCTGGTGATCATCGGCAGTCCCAACAATCCGACCGGGGCGCTGCTGGCGGCGCCGGCCATCCTCGCCCTGGCCGCCGATTTCCCCGAGGTCGACTTTCTCATCGACGAGGCCTTTCTCGATTTCGTGCCGGCCGGCGAAGCGGTGGGCGGCCGGCGGGACAACGTCTCCACCCTCAACTCGTTGACCAAGTTCTACGCCATCCCCGGTCTCCGTCTCGGGTTCGGCGTGTTCCCGGAGGCGGTGGCCCAGACGCTGCGCGAGCACCTGCCGCCCTGGACGGTCAACACCCTGGCCCAGGTCATCGGCGCCCGGGCGCTGCGGGACCGGGAGTACCAGGAACAATCGCGGCAGGCCTGCCTCACCCTGCGCGATGGCCTGGCCCGGGGACTGGCCGGCTTCGACCAGATCCAGGTCTTTGCCGGTGCCGCCAACTACCTCTTCCTCCGCCTGACCGGCGGCACCGACGCGGTGCGGTTGGCCGGGGCGTTGGCGGCCAAGGGCATCCTGATCCGTCGCTGCGACAACTACACCGGCCTCGATTCCAGCTACGCCCGGGTGGCGGTGCGGACCGCGGCGGAAAATGCCCGGCTGATCGCCACCCTCGGCGAGATCCTGGGAAACAGGACTGCCACCTTGCCGGCCAGGAAGACCGCCTCCCTGATGTTCCAGGGCACCTCGTCGAACGCCGGCAAATCGGTGCTGACCGCCGCCCTGTGCCGGATCCTGCTGCAGGACGGGGTGCGGGTGGCGCCGTTCAAGGCCCAGAACATGTCGCTCAACTCCTTCGTCACCCTGCAGGGCGAGGAGATGGGCCGGGCCCAGGTGGTCCAGGCCCAGGCCGCCCGCCTCGACCCCGACGTGCGGATGAACCCGATTCTGCTCAAGCCCAGTTCCGACACCGGCAGCCAGGTCATCGTCCGCGGCCGGCCGGTGCGCAACATGTCGGTCGGGCAGTACCACGCCTACAAAGACGAGGCCTGGGCCGCCGCCACCGCCTGCTACGACAGCCTGGCCTGCGAGTACCAGGCGATCGTCCTCGAGGGCGCCGGCTCGCCGGGCGAGGTCAACCTCAAGCGCCACGACATCGTCAACATGCGGATGGCCGCCTATGCCGGCAGCCCGGTCCTGCTGGTCGGCGACATCGACCGCGGCGGCATCTACGCCTCCTTCGTCGGCACCATGGAGGTGCTGGCCGAGTGGGAGCGGCGCCTGATCGCCGGCTTCGTCGTTAACCGCTTCCGCGGCCAGGCCTCGCTGCTGGCCGCGGCCCATGACTATGTCCGCGACTACACCGGTCGCGAGGTCTTCGGGGTCGTGCCCTATTTTCACGATCTCGATCTGCCCGAGGAGGACTCGGTGTCGTTCAAGGCAGGGATCTACCGGCGGCCGCAACCGGGGCAACCGCATGTCGACATCGCCGTCATCAGTCTGCCGCATATCTCCAATTTCACCGATGTCGAACCGTTCCTGGCCGAGCCCGATGTCCACCTGCGGGTCGTGTCCCGGGTCGACGACCTCGGTACCCCCGACGCCCTGATCCTGCCGGGATCGAAAAACGTCATCGGCGATCTCCGCTTCCTCCGCGATTCCGGCTTCGCCGCCAGGATCGCCGCGTTGGCCGGCAAGGGCTGCGCCATTGTCGGCATCTGCGGCGGCTACCAGCTCCTCGGCCGGGAGATCGCCGATCCGCTGGGGCTGGAATCGCCGGCCGGGGAGACGGTGGCCGGCCTCGGCCTGCTCGATACCGTCACCGAGCTGAAGGGGGACAAGACCCTGCTGCGGCGGACCGGGACCCATATCGCCTCGGCGCTGCCGGTTGCCGGCTACGAGATCCATCACGGTATCTCCACCGGGCCGCTGCCGCCGGCGCTGAGGTTCGACGACGGCAGCGGCTGCGGGGCGACGGGCAACGACGGCCGGATCTGGGGCTGCTATCTGCACGGCATCTTCGACGAGGACCGGTTCCGCCGCCATTTCATCGATCGCCTGCTGGAGCGCAAGGGACTGCCGGCCAAGCAGACCATCCTCGCCCCCTACAATCTCGAGGCGGCGTTCGACCGGCTGGCGGCGCGGGTCCGCGCCAGTCTCGACATGGACCGGATCTACGCCCTGCTGCGACTGTAGCGCCTCAACCAATGCGATTTCGATAACGATGTATACCCTCCAGGTCCTGACTGCCATTGCCGGCGATTTTGTGTTCGGCGACCCGCGCTTCCTGCCCCATCCGGTGCGGCTGATCGGCCGGTTGTGCACTTTTACTGAAGAGCAAACCCGCTCGGCAATTGCCGGTCCGGCCATGGCCGGGGCCTTGACGGTGGTCGCGGTCCTGCTGGCGACCGGGCTGACCCTGGCGCTGGCGCTATGGGCCTGCGCCGTCGTCTCGCCGCTTGTGGCCGATATCGTGGCGGTCTTCCTGTTCTACACCTCGGTCGCCGCCCATGACCTGGCCAGCCACAGCCAGACGGTCTATCGCCGTCTGGTCGCCGACGACCTCGACGGGGCGCGGCAGGCGGTGGCGATGATCGTCGGCCGGGACACGACCCAACTCGACCGGCAGGGGGTATGCCGGGCGGCGGTCGAGACGGTGGCCGAGAATGCGGTCGACGGGGTCACCGCGCCGCTGTTCTGGGGGATCGGCGCCAGCCTGCTGGCCGTGCCGGGGAGCGCCAGTCCCATCGTCCTGACCGCGATCGGGGCGCTGCTGTACAAGGCGGTCAACACCATGGACTCGATGTTCGGCTACAAAAACGAAAAATATCTGCAGTTCGGCCGGACCGCGGCCCGGCTCGACGACCTGGCCAATTTCCTGCCGGCCCGCCTGACCCCGGTCTTTCTTGTCCTCGCCGCCGCCATCCAGCGGCTGGACTGGCGGGCGGCGCTCAGGATCTGCCGCCGTGACCGGTTGCGCCATGCCAGTCCCAACTCCGGCCATCCCGAGGCGACAGTGGCCGGGGCGCTGGGCGTCCGCCTCGGCGGGCCGTCGGTCTACTTCGGCACGATCGTCGACAAGCCCTGGCTGGGCGACGACCGGCGGGCCATCGACGCCGAAGACATCCTCCGCACCAACCGGCTGATGTACCTCGGCGCCCTGCTGTTTGCCATCTTCCTGCTGGGATGCAGTGCAGTGATCATGGAGGGATGAATGCAAGAGCGATCGGCCTTCGTCATCGCCGCCACCAAGAGCGGCTCCGGCAAGACCCTGCTCAGCCTCGGGCTGCTGGCCGCCCTGGTCCGGCGGGGGCTGGCGGTGCAGCCGTTCAAGTGCGGCCCGGACTTCATCGACCCGACCCTGCACACGATGGTGGTCGACCGGGTATCGCACAATCTCGATCTGTTCATGATGGGGGAGGAGTGCTGCCGCCGGATCTTCGCCCGAGCCGCGGTTGAGGCCGACGTCCGCCTGGTCGAAGGGGTGATGGGGCTGTTCGACGGCGGCGAGGCCAGCACCGCCGCCCTGGCCCGGGTCCTCGATCTGCCGGTGCTGCTGGTCGTCGACGCCCGCTCGGCCGCCGAGAGCGTGGCCGCCGTGGTCAAGGGCTTCGAGGTCTATGACCCGCGAATCCATCTGTGCGGGGTGGTGCTCAACCAGATCGGGTCGGCGCGGCATGTCGCGCTGATCCGCGACGCCCTGGCTCAATCCTGCGCCACCCCGTTGCTCGGCGCCTTTCCGCGCGAGCAGCAGTTCATGATGCCGGAGCGCCATCTCGGCCTGCACATGGGCGAGGAGAACCCGCTGTCGGCGGGCCAGCTTGATCGGCTGGCGGCGGCGGTCGAGGACCATATCGACATCCCGGCGCTCTTGGCCGCGACCGTCCAGCCGCTGCCACCGCCCCGCCAGGTTCCGCCCCCGGTCCGACCCGTGCAGCCGCGGCTGCGCCTGGCGGTCGCCCGCGATGCCGCCTTCTGCTTCTACTATCAGGAAAATCTGGCGATGCTGGCCGCCGCCGGCTTCGATATCGTGCCCTTCAGTCCGCTGGCCGACGCGGCGCTGCCGCCGGCCACGGCCGCCGTCTATATCGGCGGCGGCTACCCCGAGCTGCACGCGGCGGCGCTGACCGCCAACACCTCGCTGCGGACGGCGCTGCGGCAGTGGGTCGAGGACGGCGGCCCGCTCTACTGCGAGTGCGGCGGCCTGATGTACATGGCCGAGGAACTGGCCGATACCGAGGGCCGGGTGCATCCGATGGTCGGGGTCTTCCCGCTGCAGATGATCATGCGGCCCCGGTTCAGCCGGCTCGGCTACCGCCGGGTGCGGTTGCGGCGCGACTGTCTGCTCGGCCGCCAGGGCGATACGCTCTACGGTCACGAATTCCACTATTCGGAACCGATTGGAGAGGCCCCGGCACTCGAATGCCTCTACGCCCTCGACGACGGCCGGCAGGAGGGGTACGCCCGGCACAACGCCATCGGCAGCTACGTCCACCTCCACTTCGGCCGGACGGTCGGCAATGTGGACCATTTTTTTCGCCATGCACTCAGCATGCAGACCAGGAGGGAAGAAAGGACATGATCCAGGATATCCGACCGGAGGACATCGAGCGGGAGAGCTTCCGCATCATCGAGGAGGAGTTTTTCGCTCGCACCGGGAGGCGACCCGGGGACTTCGACGCCCGGGAATTCGCCATCCTGCAACGGGTGATCCACGCCACCGGTGATTTTTCCCTGACCGACAGCATCCGGTTCCACCCGCAGGCGATCGATCGCGGCCTCGCCGCCATCCGCGCCGGCCGCAATCTCTACGCCGATGTCGGCATGGTGGCGGCAGGCATCGGCAGCAAGCTGCAGACCGCCTTCGGCGGCCGGGTGATCTGCCGGGTCGGCGACGAGGAGGTGGCACGACGGGCCCGGGCGACCGGCCGCACCCGGTCCGAGACCGCGCTGGAGATGGCGAGCGGCGACAACGTCGGCATCGTCGCCGTCGGCAACGCCCCGACGGCCCTGCTGGCGGCCATCGCCCTGGTGCAGCGGGGGACTTTCGCCCCCGACCTGATCGTCGGCGTCCCGGTCGGATTCGTCAACGCCGCCGAATCGAAGGACCTGCTGGTGGCCGCCGGCCTCCCGGCGATCACCGTCCTCGGCCGGCGGGGCGGCAGCCCGATTGCCGCCGCCATCGTCAACGCCCTGCTGAAGATGGCCTGACGGGCGGCCGCGCCGGTCCTTGACTTTTTGCCGGCGTGATGCTACTGATGAGCCGGTTTTTTCACTACTCACCCATTGCCGAGAGGATATACACGTATGGAACGAACATTTGCGATCATCAAGCCGGACGCCTTCGCCGCCGGTCATGCCGGAAAGATCCTGAGCCGGATCTATGAAGAGGGGTTCACCGTGGTCGGCCTGAAGAAGCTCTACCTGAGCAAGATCGAGGCCGAGGGCTTCTATTACGTCCACAGGAGCCGGCCGTTCTTCGGCGAACTGACCGAATTCATGAGCAGCGGCCCCTGCATCGTCATGGTCCTCCAGGCCGAGGGCGCGATCAAGAAGTGGCGCGACCTGATGGGCGCCACCAATCCGGCCGAGGCCGCCGAAGGGACGCTGCGCCGCCAGTTCGGCTCCTCCGTCGGCGAGAACGCCACCCACGGCTCGGACGCCCCCGATACCGCCGCCTTCGAGATCGGCTACTTCTTCTCCGGTCTCGAACTGCTGTAATCCCGCCTGTACCCCGCCGTTCCGTCCCTCGATCGGGGCGGGACGGCGGTCCCTGTTTTTCCCGCCCCCTCCCTCGCCCCTTTCTGCCCGTCGTGATGCTGCAATCCCGTCCGGGCGCCCCATGCCGGATGTAAAAATGTATATTGACAAATCCTGCTGTACATGTACATTTACAGCAAATGTCCATATACATTGGAGGGGGATGATGGAGCTGAGCGGAACCCAGAAACGGCTGTACGATTATCTGGCCGAGTGCCTTGCCCGGGACGGGAGGACCCCGAGCCTGCGGCAGACCGCGGCCGACATGGGGGTCAGCCACACGGCGGTGGCCCAGTTGCTCGGGCTGCTGGAGAAAAAGGGGGTGGTCGAACGCGACGGCCGCTACAGCCGGTCGATCCGCCTCGTGGCCGGGCAGGAGCGCCGGCGGCGGGACGACCGCAGCCGGGAACTGCCGATCATCGGCCAGATCACCGCCGGTCTGCCGATGTACGCCCAGCAGGAATGGGACGGTTCGGTGCTCGTCGACCGCCGCCTCTTCCCCGGCGACAACCTGTTCTGCCTGCGGGTCAGGGGTCGGTCGATGCAGGGCGCCGCCATCCTCGACGGCGACCTGGCGATCTGCGAGCCCCGCCAGTACGCCGCCAACGGTGAGATCGTGGCGGTGCTGATCCAGGGGGAGGAGGCGACGGTCAAGCGCTTCTTTCTCCAGGCCGACCATATCGAACTGCGGCCGGAGAATCCCGAGTTCCCGGTGATGCGCTACCCGTTCGGCGAGGTGCTGGTGCAGGGCAGGGTGGTCGGGGTGATCCGGGGCCCCGGCGGCATCTTCGAGACGGGGCAGCGGGTGGCATGAACGGGCCGCCGGCGATACTGACCGTAGGCGAAACCGACAGCGCCGGCCAGGGCAGGGGCTGCCGCATCGCCGTCGGCACCTGCGGCTATTCCTATACCGAATGGGCCGACAGCGGCTTCTATCCGCCCGGCACCAGGACCGCGGCGATGCTGCCGCTCTATGGCCGCTCGTTCTCGGTGGTCGAGCTCAACTACACCTGGTACCAGATGGCCCGGGCCGAGGCGATCGCCCGGATGGTCGACAAGGCCCCGCCGCACCTGCGCTTTGCCGCCAAGCTGACCCGGACCATCACCCACGAACGGGAGCAGGACTGGCGCGAGCAGTTGCAGCAGTTCCGCCGCGGCATCGCCCCGCTCGGGAGTCGTCTGCTTGCCGTTCTGATCCAGCTGCCGCCGGATTTCGAGCGCAGCCCCGACAACCGCCGCCATCTCGCCGCCCTCCTCGACGGTCTGCAGGGTCTGCCGGTGGCGGTGGAGTTCCGTCACGGTTCCTGGGCCGTCGATCGGGTCTTCGCCGAGCTCGAGCGGCGGGCGGTGAGCCTGGTGACCGTCGACGCCCCGTCGCTGCCCGGCTTGTTTCCACTGCTCGATGTGGTCACCAACCCGCAACTGCTCTATGTCCGCCTCCATGGGCGCAACGGCGTCGGCTGGCGCTCCGGCAACATGCAGAAGAAATTCGATTACGACTACAGCGCCGCCGAGCTGCGGCAGTGGAGCGATGCGATCCTGCGGCCGATGGCGGCCCGGGCGGAGCGGGGGGTGGTCTTCTTCAATAACCATGTCCGGGCCCAGGCACCGCGCAACGCCCGGTTGCTGGTCGAGATCCTGGGCGGGGCGAGCGCCTGAGGGAGAGGGGCGATGTCCCGGGAACGTGCGATCCTCCACCTCAACGTCACCGATTTCGCCGTCGCCGTCGAGCAGGCGGCCGAGGCGCCGCGGCGGGGGCGGCCGCTGATCATCGCCCCGCCCGGCACCTCGCGGGCGACGGTCTACGATATGAGCGAGGAGGCCTATCGAGCCGGGGTCCGCAAGGGGATGGCGCTGTCGCAGGCGGCCCGGGTCTGCCGTGGGGCCGAGGTCCGGCCGCCGCGGCCGGAGCTGTACCGCCGGGCGATGGACGACTTCCTGCGGCAGGTGCGGAGCTATTCGCCACGGCTGGAGCACGGCCTCGAGGATGGCCATGTCTTCGTCGACCTCACCGGCACCCATCGCCTGTTCGGGCCGGCGATGGATGTCGGCCTGCGGCTGCGGAGGGAGGTGCGGCGGCAGCTCGGCTTCAACCCGATCTGGACCCTGGCGACCAGCAAGCTGGTGGCCAAGGTCGCCTCGCGGCTGGTCAAGCCGGTCGGCGAGTACATCGTCAGTGCCGGCGACGAGACCGATTTCCTCGCCCCCCTGCCGGTGTCCCTGCTGCCGGGGCTGGCGCCTGGGGAACTGCGGCGGCTGGGCGAGTTCCGGATCTTCACCGTCGGCCAGCTGGCCGGCCTCAGCCGGGGCCAGCTGCTGGTGCCGTTCGGCCGCCGCAGCGACTATCTGTACGATGCCAGCCGCGGCATCGACACCGCCCCGGTGCAGACCGGGGCGGAAAAGGAGGCTGTCGTTTTCGAGCATGTCTTTGCCGGCGATACCAATGACCGGCAGGAGGTGGAGGCGGCGGTGGCCGACCTGATCAGCCGGGCCGGGATGGAGCTGCGGCAGCGGCGGCAGGAGGCGCGCCGGGTCGGCGTCCGGGTCGGCTATGCCGACGGCCTCCAGGTGGTCCGTTCGGCCTCCGGCCGGCGGCGCACCGCCAATGATTTTCAGCTGCAACAACTGGCCGACCAGGCCCTGGCCCGGGCCTGGCTGCGGCGGGGGCGGCTGCGCAGCTGCCGCCTGGTCTGCGACGATCTGTGCCGGCAATCACCGCAGCTGCCGCTCTTTGCCGAGACCCACGGTCGGGAACGGCGGCAGGCCGGGCTGCTGGCGGCCATGGACACCATCCGCAGCCGTTACGGCCAGGCCCTGATCGCCACCGGCCGGCAGCGGTTGTCCCCCTTGCCGGCGGCAACCGGCGAGGCCGCCTGAGACCGCGCCATGTTTCCTCTCCGGGTCCGTTCCTCCTACTCCCTGCTCGAAGGCACCGCGCCGCCGGCGACCCTCTGCCGTCAGGCCCGGCAGCACGGCTATCCGGGCCTGGCGCTGACCGACGGCGACAACCTCTACGGCCTGTGGCCTTTTCTCGCCGCCTGCCGGCGGGAGGGGTTGCGGCCGGTGGTCGGCGCCGAGATCTCCGAGCCCGGCACCATGCGCCGGGCCACCTGCCTGGTCGAGGACGAGGCCGGTTATGCCAGCCTCTGCCGGTTGCTGAGCCGGCGCCACGACCCGGCCGGCTTTGATCTCGCGGCGGCGCTGGCCGATGGCAGCGAGGGGCTGACCATCCTCGGCGATCATCTGCCGCTGCTCGACGAATTGTGGGAACGAGGGCTGGCGCCGGTCGCCGATCTCGGCCCGCAGCCGACCGAAGCCGGCCGCCGGCTCAGAAACTGGGCCGGAAGCCGGGGCGTTGTCGCCGTCGCCACCCCGGCCAGCCGGCTCGCCGGTGAAGAGCAGCGCGACCTCTATCGTCTGCTGCGGGCGATCGCCGGCACTACCACCCTCAGTCGCCTGGAAACCCTGGAGTCTCCGGCCGGGGTCCACCCGCTGTGCGGGCCGGAGGTGTACCGCCGCCGCTTCGCCGTGTGGCCGGAGGTGGTGGAAGCGACGCTGGCGGTGGCCGAGCGCTGCGCCTTCACCGGTCCGGCCTTCGGCATCGTCATGCCGCCCTGGCGCCGGGGCGGGGAAGGGGAGGCTGTCCAGGTGCTGCGGCGCAGAGCCTACGCCGGGGCCCGCCGCCGCTACGGCGACGACCTCGGCGAGACGGTGGTCGACCGGCTCGAGCATGAACTGCGGATCATCGCGACGATGGGCTATTCCGCCTATTTTCTGGTCGTCCGCGACATCGTCCACCGCAAGGGGGCGGACGGCCGCCGCCACAAACGGCGGATCTGCGGCCGCGGTTCGGGCGCCGCCTCGCTGGTCGCCTACTGCCTCGACATCACCAACGTCTGCCCGATCCGCTACAACCTCTATTTCGAGCGTTTTCTCAACCCCGGCCGCCGCGACCCCCCGGACATCGACATCGATTTCGCCTGGGACGAGCGCGATGAGGTCCTGGCCGACATCCTGGGCGACCACGCCGGCCAGGCGGCGATGGTCTGCAACCATATCCGCTTTCAGCCGCGGATGGCGATCCGCGAGACCGCCAAGGTCTTCGGCCTCCCGGAGGGCGAGATCGCGCGGCTGACCCGCCGCCTGCCCTGGCTCTCCCGCGGCGACGGCGATGGGCTGCAAGAGCGGTTGCAGGGCCTGCCGTCGCTGGCCGACCAGGACTTCTCCGCCCCCTGGCCGGCGATCCTCCGCCTGGCAACCCGGTTGATCGGCCTGCCGCGCCATCTGTCGGTCCATTCCGGCGGGGTAATCATCACCCCCGGACCGATCACCGACTATGTCCCGATCGAATACGCCGTCAAAAAGATGCCGATCAGGGTGCCGATCATCCAGTGGGACAAGGACGGCGCCGAGGAGGCGGGACTGGTCAAGATCGACATCCTCGGCAACCGCAGCCTCGGCGTCATCCGCGACTGTATCGCGGCGGTACGGCAGGGCGGGACGCCGCTGGCCGAGTCCGGCTGGAACCCGGAAGACGATCGGCCGACCAGGGAGGCCGTCGCCTCCGGCCGGACCATGGGCTGTTTCTACATCGAGAGCCCGGCCATGCGCCTGTTGGAGCGGAAGGCCGGCAGCGGCGACTTCGAGCAGCTGGTGATCCAGTCGTCGATCATCCGTCCGGCCGCCAACGAGTTCGTTCGTGAATACGTCCGGCGGCTGCATGGCGGCAGCTGGCAGCCGCTGCATCCGGCGGTCGGCGACATCCTCGACGAGACCTACGGCCTGATGGTCTACCAGGAGGACGTGTCGCGGGTGGCGGTGGCCCTGGCCGGTTTCAGTCATGCCGATGCCGACGGCCTGCGCAAGGTGATGGCGAAGAAGGACAAGGTCCTGCAGCTGCAGGACTACCACCGGCGTTTCCACGACGGCTGTCGCCGGCGGGGGGTCGCCGAGGCCGATATCGACCCGGTCTGGCGGATGATGCTGAGTTTCGACGGCTACTCCTTCTGCAAGCCCCACTCCGCCTCCTACGCCCGGGTCTCGTTCCAGGCGGCCTATCTCAAGCGCCACCACCCGGCCGAGTTCATGGCGGCGGTGATCTCCAACCAGGGCGGCTACTATTCGACCTTTGCCTATGTCTCCGAGGCCAAACGGCTGGGGCTTACGGTCCTGCCGCCCGATGTCAACGCCGGCGACCGCCGGTGGCAGGGACGGCCTGGATCGCTGCGGGTCGGCCTGCAGTCGGTCGCCGGGCTCTCCGCCGCCTGTCTCGACCGGCTGCTGGTGGCTCGGCAGCAGGGAAAATTCGTCGCTGCCGTTGATTTCTGGCACCGGGTCCGGCCGGCCGACGACGAGGCCCGGGCCCTGATCCATGCCGGGGCGATGGACAGCCTGGATCCGGGGGGCAACCGCACCGCCCTGCTCTGGCAATGGGCCGTCTTCCTGCGCCTGCGCGAGACGGCGAAGGCGGCCTCGCTTTTTCCGGCCGTGCTGCCCGAACCGCCGCCGCTGCCGCCGCCGGACCGTACGACGCTGCTGCGCCGCGAGTACGCGGTGCTCGGTTTTCTCTGCAGCGATCACCCGGTGACCCTGATCGGCCGGGTGCCGCCGGGCCTGGTCAAGGTCGCCCGGCTCGGCGAATGCGTCAATCGCCGGGTGCGCTGCGCCGTCTGGCTGCTGACCGGCAAGCTGGTGGCGACGAAGAGCGGCGAGGCCATGGAGTTCCTGACCTTCGAGGATGAGACCGGCATCGTCGAGGCCACCTTCTTCCCGCCGGTCTATCGCCGTTGCGCCCACCTGCTGCAGAGCGGTCGGGCCTATGTCCTGGCCGGCACCGTCGAGCAGGATTACGGCGCGATCACCCTGACGGTGGAGCAGGCGGAGGCGCTCGGGACGGGCGGGTGACGGCTGCAGAATGGTCGATCCGACGATCCATCCTGAAACCACCGTTTTTTACCAACGGCGAAGATGCAGTGGAATAATGGCGGAGAAACCGGTATCCTTCCAGCCTGTCAGGGACCGTATCCGCTGCCGGCAGAACGGCTGGAGCGGATGTCCCTCGCCGGCGACCGCTGACGGCCGCCGGAATTTTGTCGCCAGGGCATACGATGACACGTCCACCCCTTTTCGCCAGCATAGTTCTGATCCTGATCGTCCTGGTGCTCCCGGCCCCGGCGTATGGCCCGGCAGAGAAGGAGCCCATTATCCTCGGCCAATCCTGCGCCCTGACCGGCCCGTCAAGGTATCTTGGAATCGAGTTGCGGAGCGGGCTGCTCGCCGCATTTGCGGAGGCCAACCAGCAGGGCGGGGTCAACGGCCGGGAGATCGTCCTGTTGACCATCGATGATGGCTATGAACCGTACCTGGCCATCGCCAACACCCGCCATCTGATAGAAAAAACAACGTTTTCCTGATAATCGGAGAATTGGGGACGCCAACCTCCGAGGCGGTCCTCGCCTTGACCGAACAGCGGAATGTCCCCTTTTTCGCCCCCCACACCGGAGCGGAGTTCCTCCGCACCCCTTTCAGGAAATATGTCGTCAATATCCGCGGCAGCTATTACCAGGAAATGGAGAAGGTCGTCTCGCATTTCGTCGACCGCCTGAAGCTCAGCCGCATCGCCTGTTTCTACCAGAACGACAGCTATGGCAGGTCCGGCCTCGACGGCGCCCGGATCGCGCTTGCCCGGCGCGGCCTGAAACTCGTGTCCACCGGGACCTACGAACGTAACACCGTCGCCGTGCTGGGCGGGATGAACGACATCTACAGGGCCGATCCGCAGGCCGTTCTGCTGGTGGGGACCTATACCGCCTGCGCTGAATTCATCAAGCTGAGCAAACTTCGCCATGGGGAAAACATCCTTTTCAGCAACATCTCCTTTGTCGGCTCCTCCGTCCTGCAGAAAACACTTGGCACCTTCGGCGGCAATGTCATCATTTCCCAGGTCGTCCCCTTTCCGTGGGACAACCGGATCCCTCTGGTCAGAGAATATGTCGCGGCCATGGATACCTACCAACACGATGCCTCTCCGGAATTCACCTCGTTCGAAGGGTATATCGCCGGCCGCCTCTTCTGCGCTGTTGTCAGAGAGGTGAAAGGTGTTCTGACGAGAGAAAGTTTCATCCGGACAATGGAGGAGGTCGGTCGCTTCGAACTCGGCGGACTGGTCCTCGAATTCGGCCCCGAGGACCACCAGGGGCTCGATATGGTGCAATTGACCTCGATATTCTGAGTTACCGGTTTGCCCTTGACAGCATCCGCCAACGCTATCATTCAGGGACGCGAACGGGGCCTATGTCTTCAAGGATATGATCGATATCGTCAGCGAACGGGGCGCCGGAATATACAGATATCTGTGGCCGAAACCGGAGGTCGACGGCAGAAATTACCCCAAGGTCTCGATTGTCAGATCCTTCGAACCGTTCAACTGGTTCATCGGCACCGGAATCTACGAGGACGACATGCAGGCGCAGGTGAAGGAAGATGTCCTCGGTCGGCTGAAAAAAATCCATTTCGGCAAGAACGGTTCGGTTGCCTGCTTCAGTGCCGAAGGCGTGACCTTGATCGACTTTGAAGAAATGCGGAGCGGTCGCAAGGTATCGACGCTCGTCGATGCCCACGACACCCCCTTCGGCCGACAGCTGCGGGCCATGGCCCAGAGAGGCGTCAACGGCGGGTTTATCGAATATGTACGACACAGGTCCGGCACGACCGAGGATGTGGCGAGAATGAGCTACGTCAAGGCGTATCCCCCCTGGAACTGGGTATTTGTCACCAGCATCGACATGGATGAGATGGAAGAGACGATCCAGCGGGAAAGCAGCAGACATTTGAAGATCGTCTACCGGGAAGTCGCCGTCTTTCTGTTCCTGTTTCTCCTGACCATCACCGTCGTCGGGATCGTTACGTATTTCCATTCGCTGAAGATAAAACACGGCATCAGTCTCTTTACCGATTTTTTCAAGGATGCGGCCGACCGCAAAATCAAGTTCGACGAGGACGATGTCCAGTATGCGGAATTTGCCGCCCTCGGCGAGTTCGCCAACCGGATGGTTGACGAGAAGATCGAAAAGGAACACCTGATCCAGGCCGACAAGATCAGGCTCGACACGCTGCTCAGGATTTCGACGATGACGGAGGCCTCGCAGAAGGAGATCAGCGATTTCACCCTGGCCAGGATGCTCGAGATCACCCGCAGCGAGCGAGGGTATATCGCCTTCCTGAACAATGACCGATCGATCGTTTCCTACCAGTCGTTCCTGGAGCGCAATGGAGAGGCGTGGCCCAAGACCCAATGAGGAGCGCAACGTCCCTTATGCCCAGGACGGGGAAACCCGCTACGCCACGATCACCGTCTATCCGCTGGTCGCCGAGCACGTCACCGGCGCCGTCATCCGAATCGATGACGTGACGGAGAGGGTGCGGACCGAAGAGCTGATGATCCAGTCGGAAAAGATGCTGTCGGTCGGCGGGCTGGCGGCCGGGTTGGCCCATGAGATCAACAATCCGCTGGCCGGCATCCTCCAGAATCTCCAGGTGGTGCAGAACCGGTTGTCGCCGGAGTTGCGCAAAAAACAACGAGGTTGCGGCCTCGCTCGGCATCCGGATGGAGGATGTCGAGGCCTATCTCAAGGCCAGGGGGATCGACGAGATGTGCCATGCGATCAATGATTCGGCCAAGCGTGCCGCCCAGCTGGTCCTCAACATGCTGTCGTTCAGCCGCAAGAGCGACGCGAGTTTTTCCAGTCAGGAAATCGGCAGACTGATGGATGCTGCACTGGAGCTGGCGATGAATGACTATGATCTGAAGAAGCGCTATGACTTCCGCCGGATCGAGATCGTCCGACACTACGATGGGGAGATCCCGCTGGTGCCCTGCGAGGCGACCAACATCCAGCAGGTTTTCCTCAATATCGTCAAGAATGCCGCCTATGCCCTGGCCGACAAGCAATTTGTCGACGATGCGCCGCGACTGATGATCGCCATCAGGGCCGACGAACAGGTGGTGACGGTTGAAATAGCCGACAACGGGCCGGGCATGGATGAGAAGACGAGGAAACGGATATTCGAGCCCTTTTTCACCACCAAACCGGTTGGTCTCGGCACCGGCCTCGGCATGTCGATTGCCTATTTCATCATCCACGACCAGCATAAGGGGACGATCCAGGTGCAATCGGAGCCAGGGAAGGGAACGGCCTTCACCGTTCGTCTGCCGTACTTCCGGGTGTAGGACGTTCTTCCGCAGCGGGCGACGTCGTGGCCGGAGTGGTCGCCAGCACCTCGCAGGACAGGCCGCCCCGGGCGAGAAGGACATCGACCCTGTCGCCCCGGGCCACCTCGCCGCTGTCGGTGAGCACCGTCCACTGCCTGGTCGTCGCCTCCTGTTTCCTGACGATCGCATAGCCCCGGGCCAGGGTCGCCAGCGGGCTGACGGAATGGAGCAGGGCCGCCGCCGCGGCAAGGCGGGACTCCATGGTGTGCAGGATGGCGGCGATGTTACGCCCCAGCCGTTGCTGCAGATGCTCCAGGCGCAGGCCCTTGAGCTGCAGCTGGTGCAGCGGCGTCTGGGTCTCGAGACGGGCGAGAAGCTGGGCCAGCCGCTGCTCCCTGGTCCGGAGAAACGCATCGGAGGTCCGGCTGAAGCGATGGATGATGAGATCGAGTTGGAGCGCCAGACGTTCGAGATGGTCCGGAAATGCCGCCAGCGTCTTGCCGCAGGCGGCCAGTCGCCGTTCTTCGACGGCGAGATGGCGAACCAGCGAGTGCCGCAGGCGGCGGTGCAGGGCGGCGATCCTCTCGAGCAGGACGGTGCCGTCGGGGATGATCCGTTCGGCGGCGCCGGTCGGGGTCGGGGCCCGCAGGTCGGCGCAGAAATCGGCAATGGTGAAATCGATTTCATGACCGATCCCGGTAACCACCGGGAGCGAGGAGCGGACGATGGCCCGGGCGACGCATTCTTCGTTGAAGGCCCACAGATCCTCGATCGATCCGCCGCCCCGGCAGATCACGATGAGGTCGGCGGCGACCAGCCGGTTGGCCGTATCGATGGCCCGGGCGATCTCCTCGCCGGCGCCCCTGCCCTGGACCCTGACCGGCAGCAGACGGATCGCGGCGACCGACCGGCGGCGGCGCCAGACCGTCAGAAAATCATGGATCGCGGCTCCGGTCGGCGAAGTGATCATCACGATCGACTCCGGGAATGCCGGTATCGGCCGTTTGCGGCCCGGATCGAAGAGGCCTTCGCTGGCGAGCCGGTTTTTCAACTCTTCGAAGGCGATCTGCAGCATCCCCGAACCGGCCTGTTCGACACTGTCGACGATCAGCTGATACTCGCCGCGCTGCTCGTAGACCGAGATCCGGCCATGGCAGATCACCTGCTGCCCATCCTCGATGGGCCGGTCGAGGTAGCGCTCCTGCTGTTTGAACAGCACCGCCCTGAGCTGGGCGGTGCTGTCCTTGAGGACAAAATAGCGGTGGCCGGAATAGGGGATGCGGAGGTTCGAAATCTCTCCCCGGATATGGACAAAGCGGTAATTGCCCTCGAGCAGTTCCCTGATCGATTGGGTAATCTGAGTGACGGTCAGGACTTCATCGGGATGGGGAATCGGCATGGGGAGATCGTCGATCAGCGGTTGGACGCTGAGAAAGGGGGATTGTGGATGGACAGCAGCCTTGGCATATATTATACTTTGCGGCTTGATTTGGGAAGTTTACCGCAGAGAGAAATGATACGAGCAAGGAGATCCTGAATGGGCGGAGAAAGCGTTTTCGACAAGAAACATGTGGAACCCAGCGCCATGGGCGACGTGGAAGGGTTGCTGGAACATTTCAATCTGCCGCCGGCCGTCATCGGCTATATCCGCCGGAACAAACGGATGATCCAGGTGATCGTCGCCGCCGTCCTGATCACCGTCGTCGCCCTGGCCCTCTATGATTCCTATCGCCAGAAACGGATCGAACAGGCGACTTCGGCCCTTACCATCGCCCTGCAGAAGGCCGGCGACGACAAGGAGAAGGCCCTCAGGACGGTAGCGGCGGAATTCGCCGGAACGACCTCGGCCCGCTGGGCGGAAGTCGAACTGGCTCATCTCGCCATGGCCGGTTCAAAGTTCAAGGAGGCGGCCGAACAGTACCACCGCATCCGCAGCGATCTCGGCACATCGGATCCGCTCTATGCCCTGACGGTCTTCGGCTTCGCCCAGGCCAAAGAGGCCGGCCACGAGTATGACGAGGCCTCGGCCGCCTATCAGGAGTTGAAGGACATCGACGGCTATCAGGCCATCGGCTCCACCGGGGTGGCGAGGATTCTCGAAACCCGGGGAAATACCGACAAGGCCATCGAGACCCTCACGACCTATCTCGCGACCCTGGCCGACAAGGGCCCGACCGATCCAGGGAAACGGGTTATCGAAGATAAAATCGCACGTCTGAAGGTCAAACAGTGAAACTGATCGAAAAGAGCGAGGAGGTCGTCCGGCTAACCGGCGGCTGGAGGGAAGAGGGCCGGCGCATCGTCCTCGTGCCGACCATGGGATGGTTCCACGAGGGCCATCTGTCGCTGATGCGGCTGGCGCGATCACTCGGCACGAGAACTATTGTCAGTCTCTTCGTCAATCCGATCCAGTTCGGGCCGCGTGAGGACCTCGCCGCCTATCCGCGCGACCTCGACCGGGATCGCCGGCTGGCCGAACAGGAGGGGGTCGATGCCCTGTTCGCCCCGGTGGCGGAGGAGATGTTCGAGCCGGAATTCCAGACCAGGGTATCGCTGAGCAGGATTTCCCGGGGGCTGTGCGGCGCCGACCGGCCGGGGCATTTCGATGGGGTGGCGACCATCGTCACCAAGCTGTTTCACTTGATGACCCCCCATGTCGCCGTCTTCGGCGAAAAGGACCTGCAGCAACTGGCGCTCATCCGGCGCATGGTCCGCGACCTCAATTTCCAGATCGAGATCGTCGGCCATCCGATCGTCCGGGAAAAGGACGGCCTGGCCCTGAGTTCCAGAAACAGCTATCTGACGGCGGCGGAGAGGCAGACGGCCCTGTGCCTGTCGCAGGCGATCGGCCAGGCCCGCGACACAGTCCGGGACTCGAGCAACACGACCTCCGTCGCCGATCTGATCGCCGGCGCCATTGCATTCATCAACGCCCACGAAGGCTGTCAGGTCGATTATGTCACCATCGTTGACCGGTGGTCCCTCGCCCCCGGCACAACAATCAATCAGGACAGCGTCATGGCCCTGGCGGTGAAGATCAACGGCAGGGTGCGGCTGATCGACAACGGCCTGTTGCTGTAGCCCGTCGCCACCATCTTCGTCCCCCGGGTCGGGACCGCGATCGTCATTCAATATACAGACAAGAGAGAGAGGAAGATATGCCAGGATTTGAGGTCTTCGGTGAAGAGGAAAAACGCCAGATACAGGATGTGCTCGATACCGGTGTCCTGTTTCGCTATGAGTTCGCCGAGCAGCGCAGGGGTGTCTACAAGGTCAGGGAGTTCGAGGAGAAATTTGCCGGCTATTGCGGCACCGGCTATGCCCAGGCGGTGACCTCGGGGACCGCGGCCCTGAAGGTCGCCCTCGCCGCCCTCGGCGTCGGCCCGGGAGATGAGGTCATCACCCAGGGCTTCACCTTCGTCGCCACCTGGGAGGCGATTCTGGAACTGGGGGCGATCCCGGTGTTCACCGAGGTCGATGCAACCATGAATATGGACCCGGCGGACCTGAAGAAAAAAATCAATGCCAAGACCCGCTGCATCGTCCCGGTCCACATGCTCGGGGCCCAGGCGCGTATCGCCGAGATCGTCGAGATTGCCGACAGCCATGCCATCCCGGTCCTCGAGGATACGGCCCAGTCGGCCGGCGGCCGGATCCAGGGCCGGCATCTCGGCACCTTCGGCCGATGCGGCACTTTTTCATTTGATCCGGTCAAGACCCTGACCACCGGCGAGGGCGGGATGATCATCACCGCCGACGAGGCCCTGTGGCGAACCATGTCGGAGTACCACGATCACGGCCATGACCATGTGGTCAACCCGGGGGGAAGGGGCGGCGAGGGGCGCCGGTTCATCGGCACCAACTACCGGATGATGGAGATCCAGGGGGCGATCGGTCTGGCCCAACTGGCCAAGCTCGATATGATGCTCACCGAGCAGCGCAAGAACAAGGCCCGTCTCAGGGAGGCGGCCGCCGCGATTCCCGGTGTCGGCTTCCGGCAGCTGGTCGACCCCGAAGGCGATACGGCCACCCACTTCAGCTTCTTCCTTCAGGATCAGGAGCACTGCCGGCGGGTCAATGCCCTGCTCAAGGACAAAGGCTGCGGGGCGATAAATTTTGCCGAGAACACGTGGCATTACTATCCGCAGTGGGAGCATCTGCTGCACGGCCGGTCGGTGGCGGCCGGCGGTTGGCCGTTCACCGGACAGGACGGCCGGCGACGGGTCGTTTACGATCCCGCGGCCTTGCCGGCATCGGCCGCCCTGATGAACCGGAACCTGGTCTATCCCGTCTCGATCAGGATGACGGAAGAGCGGTTGGCGGCGATGTCCGAGGCCTTGACCAGGGCGGCCTCGGTCTGATCGACGACGAAAGGGAGGCGAATGCAGTCGGAGACCCCATGAAAAGCTACCGCAAAGAACTGTGGTTCGAAATCCCCACCCGCCGCGGTTTCAGGAATACAACCCAGCCGACGCGCTTCTCGGGAGGGGGTGATCCCCAGGGTCCGCGAGAGATAATCGGGGAAGCAGTCGTCTGTCTCGAAGCGGGTTTTCAGCGTCAACAGCGGCAGTGCCACCTGCAGCGGTTCCAGTTTGACCAGATCCTTTTCAGTGGTGATCAGGGCCCGTGCCCCGGATGCCTTCGCCCGTCGACAGATGACATCGACATCGTTCTGGTTGTAGCGATGATGATCCCTGAACCAGGCCTTGCCGGTGACATGTAATTTCATGCCGTACAGGGAGTTGAAAAACCGGTCCGGGTGGGCGATGGCGCAGAAGGCGAAGAAAGGCGGCAACGAATCTGCCGTCGACTCCGGGTTGGGCGGTGCCGGGAGTTCACCGGCGATGGCGGAATAAAATACCGGTTTGTCCGGAAAACGGCTGTTCAGCAGGGCGGCGAATCTCTCCGCCCGGCCTACGTTGCCGTCGTCGACGCCGGTCAGCAGAAAGGCGGTGCAACGGTGCAGGGCGGAGACCGGTTCCCGCAACTCGCCACCGGGAAACACGCGGCTGTTGCCGGCCAGGGTGGTGGCGTTGAACAGAACCAGGTCGATATCGCGGGCGATGGCGAGATGCTGAAAGCCGTCATCGAGGATCAGGATCGTGCTGCCGAGGCGTTCGATCGCGTGGCGGCACGGATGGAGGCGGATTTTTCCTGTCAGGACCGCAATTCCTGGGAGTTGCCGGGCGAGCATCGCCGGCTCGTCACCGGCCTGGTCGGCGGTGAGCAGCACCTGGCTGCCGTCGGATACGAGATTGACGGCGCCTTTGGCCGTTCCGCCGTAGCCGCGGCTGATGATTGCCGGGCGGTGCCCTGCCGCATGAAGGAACCGGGCGATCCAGGCGACCGTCGGGGTCTTGCCGGTTCCACCCAGGGTCAGGTTGCCGACCGAGATGACGGGAACGGCGAGGCGATGGACGGTGAGGATGTTCCGGCGATAGAGATTCTGCCGCACGGACATCAGCAGACTGTACACCGGGCTGAAGGGTCGGCCGATGGCGAAGAGGGTGGGGGGCGATGGTGTCATCGAATGTCGGAATGATTGACGATAAGCGTGATGAGCAAGATTTTTCACTTCCAATTTTACGCAATGCTGCGTAAAAGACTACTATCATTTTTAACTGGTTTCAGCCCGCTTTTTCGCGTTCTCGAAATGAGCTCTAGTGTAGGCGGGAGGCACCAATTCAATCTTTCCGATGGAGGAAAAATGAACCTGATGAGAAGCAAAAAAATCCTTGCAGCAGCTTCGGTTCTGATGCTGGCCTTGTCCGCCCCGGTAGCCGGCATGGCAGGCGACACCATCAAATTCGGGGTCGCCGGGGCGCACAGCGGCGACCTGGCCTCCTATGGTCTGCCGACGGTCAACGCCGCCAAACTGGTGATCGACCAGGTCAACGCCAAGGGCGGAATCAACGGCAAGAAGATCGAACTGCTGGTCGAAGACGACGTCTGCAAGCCCGAGGTTGCCACCAATTCCGCCACCAAGCTGGTGTCGCAGGGGGCCGAGGTCGTGCTCGGACTTATCTGTTCCGGCGCCACCAAGTCAGCCCTGCCGATCTACACCAACGCCAACATCCTCGTCATGTCGCCATCGGCCACCAATCCCGAACTGACCTACAGCGGCGAGTACCCCAATTTCTTCCGCACCATAGCCCCGGATGACATGCAGGCCAAGGTCGATGTCGACTTTGCTCTCAACAAACTCGGCCACACCAAGATCGCGGTTATCCATGACAAGGGTGATTACGGCAAGGGTTTTGCCGAGTTCGCCAAATCATTCGTCGAGAAATCCGGCAAGGCCGAAGTCGTTTTGTTCGAGGGCGTGACCCCGGGGGCGGTCGACTACTCGGCCATCGTCCAGAAAATCAAGAAGTCCGGGGCCCAGGCCGTCATATTCGGCGGCTATCATCCTGAGGCGGCGAAGATTGTCGGCATGATGAAAAAGAAAAGACTGAAGATCGATTTCCTCTCCGATGACGGGGTGAAGGATGACACCTTCATCAAGGTCGCCGGCGCTGATGCCGAAGGGGTCTATGCCTCGGGACCGAAGGATACGACCGGCAACCCCCTGTCCAAGGCCGCCTTCGCCGAACACAAGAAGGTCTTCAACGCCGATGCCGGCGCCTTCTATGAAAATGCTTATACCGCCGCCCTGGCGATGGTCAACGCCATCGAAAAGGCCGGGTCGACCGATCTGGCGGCCTTGAAGAAGGCGTTGCAGACCGAAAAAGTCGACACCCCGCTGGGCACTATCTATTTTGACGACAAGGGCGATGCCGTCGGCATCGGCTTCTCCGTGTACCAGGTCCAGAATGGCAAGTTTGTCGAGCTGAAGTAGTTTTTTGTTCGTCATTTTCAATACCTGAAGCAGACAACAGATTTTCTGTCGCCGTCTGCTTCAGGTTCTTTTTTGTGAACCCGATATGGACTATTTCATCGAACTGTTCTGTGGCGGTCTGACCCGCGGCGCGATCTACGCCCTGATCGCCCTGGGCTATACGATGGTCTACGGCATAATCGGGCTGATCAACTTCGCCCATGGCGAGATCTACATGATCGGGGCATTCACTGCCTTCATTGTCGCCACGGTGCTGTCGATCTATGGCTTCCCGCTGCTGGCGATCGTGATCCTGGCAGGGTTTGCAGCTGTAATCTGGTCGAGCGCCTACGGCTATACGGTCGAGAAAATCGCCTACAAGCCGCTGCGCCACGCCCCTCGGTTGTCACCGCTGATCAGCGCCATCGGCATGTCGATCTTTCTCCAGAATTACGTGCTACTGGCCCAAACCTCCAATTTCCTGCCGTTTCCGGAATTGATCCCCGAGTTCGCCTTTATGGAACCGATCGCCCACATTGTCGGCTCCACCGATATCGTTATCCTGATCACCACCGCCGTCATCATGCTCATCCTCACGGTGGTCATCAAGGGAACCAAGGTCGGCAAGGCGATGCGGGCCACTTCGCAGGACAGGACTATGGCGATGCTCGTCGGGATCAACGTCAACCGGATCATCTCCGCCACCTTTATCATCGGGTCGGCACTGGCGGCGATCGGCGGCCTGCTGATCGCCTCCCATATCGGCCAGATCAATTTCTACATCGGCTTTCTGGCCGGGATCAAGGCCTTCACCGCAGCGGTCCTCGGCGGCATCGGCTCGATTCCCGGAGCGGTCCTCGGCGGCCTGGTGCTGGGGTTGACGGAAAGTTTCGCTACCGGCTATGTTTCGAGTGATTATGAAGACGTCTTCGCCTTCTCCCTGCTCGTCCTCATCCTGATCTTCAAGCCGTCCGGCCTGCTGGGCAAGGCGGAAACCAAGAAAGTCTGAGACGGTGGCACACATGCTGGGTTTCAAAGAGATAAAAAACGGCCTGCTCGTCTCGCTGTGGTTCGTCTTCCTGACCTTTCCGCTCATGGTCGTCAAGGTCGATCCAGTTGAGCGAATCGTCAGTTGGCGCTGGGAAAATTCGATCTATGTCGCGATCGGGACCTTTGTGATCTATTGCGTGGTCAAGATCATCATGCAGCACCGGACCGGAAACGCTGCCGTCGAGAAAGAGGCGGAACAGGAAAAGGAATCGATCATCCACCGCGTCCTGGCATCGCCGAAGCAGAAGTATACGTTGATCGCGTTGCTGCTGGCCGTGGCCATCGCCTTTCCGCAATTCTCCTCGTCCTACCAGACCAATGTCATGACGACCGCCCTGATGTATGTCGTGCTCGGCCTGGGCTTGAATATCGTCGTCGGCATGGCCGGTCTGCTCGATCTCGGCTATGTCGCCTTCTACGCGGTCGGCGCCTATACCTATGCGCTCCTCAACCATCATTTCGATCTCGGCTTCTGGGCGGTGCTGCCGATCGGCGGCGGAATGGCGGCCATCTTCGGCATCCTCCTCGGCTTCATGATCGTGACGATCTTCATCGTCAACCGCCTCCAGGATTCGCGGCTGGGCCGGGCCTGGATCGCCCTGCGGGAAGATGAGATCGCCTGTCAGGCGATGGGGATCGACAAGCGCAGGACCAAACTGGTCGCCTTCGCCCTGGGCGCCTTCTGGGCCGGGATCATCGGGGTGGTCTTCGCCGCCAAGACGACCTTTATCAACCCCGCCAGTTTCACCTTTCTCGAATCCGCCATCATCCTGGCCATCGTCGTTCTCGGCGGCATGGGCTCCATCGTCGGGGTCATCCTCGGTGCCCTCATCCTGATTCTCCTGCCCGAATACCTGCGCGCCCTGTCCGAATACCGGATGCTCGCCTTCGGCGCCATCCTCGTGGCGATGATGGTGTTCCGGCCGCGGGGTCTGATCTCGAACATCCGCCGAACCTATCATTCCGACAAAAAGTTTCATCCCCCGATACAACACTAATGGCTACCCCAATTCTCCAGATCAGCGGTTTGACCATGGATTTCGGCGGGATTCGCGCCCTCAACCGGCTTGATCTCGATGTCCATGCCGGCGAGATCGTCGCCCTCATCGGCCCGAACGGGGCGGGAAAAACGACCTTTTTCAATTGCCTGACCGGAATCTACACGCCGACGGCGGGTGAAATTCTCCTCACCCCGCCGGGAAGCGCCAGGAGTGTCAGCCTGAAAGGGCTGAAACCGAACCAGGTAACGGAAAAGGGATTGGCCAGGACGTTTCAGAATATCCGTCTCTTTTCCCAGATGACGGTGCTGGAAAATGTCATGATCGGCCGCCACTGCCGTACCAAGGCCTTCATCCTCGGGGCGGTGTTCCGCAATGCGGCGACCCGGCGGGAAGAACGGGAGATCGTCGAGATGAGCTATGCCATCCTCGACAAGGTCGGCCTCGCCCATCTGGCCAACGAATTCGCCAGGAATCTTCCGTACGGAGCCCAACGGCGGCTCGAAATCGCCCGCGCCCTGGCGACCGAGCCGTTCCTCCTGCTCCTCGACGAACCGGCCGCCGGCATGAACCCGCAGGAGACGCAGGACCTGGATCGGTTGATCAAGGAGATCTCCACCGACGGTCACTCCATCCTCCTCATCGAACATGACATGAAGCTGGTGATGAGCCTGTCCGACCGGATCTTCGTGATGGACTACGGCAAGAAGATCGCCCAGGGAAAACCTGCTGAAATCCGTTCCAACCCCGCCGTTATCAAGGCGTATTTAGGTGAAGATGTCGATGCTTAAACTCGAACACATCCAGGCCGGGTATGGCAATATCCTGGCCATCAAGGATATCGATCTCGAAATCAACGAAGGGGAGATCATCACCCTGATCGGCGCCAATGGGGCGGGGAAGAGCACGACCCTGATGACGATCTCCGGCATCGTGCCAAGCCGCTCCGGCAAAATTTTCTTCGACGGCCAGGAGATCCAGCACAAGGAACCGGATGAGATCGTGCGGCTGGGCATCTGTCAGGTCCCCGAGGGACGCCACATCTTCCCGGAGCTGACGGTGCAGGAAAACCTCGACATGGGGGCCTTTCTGCGCCACGACAAGAAGGAGATCAAACGCGATATCGACTACGTTTTTTCTCTTTTCCCGATCCTGGCCGAGCGGCGGGGCCAGGATGGGGGGACGCTGAGCGGCGGCGAACAGCAGATGCTGGCGATGTCGCGGGCCTTGATGGCCCGGCCGCGGCTCCTGCTTCTCGATGAACCGTCGATGGGGCTGGCCCCGCTCGTGATCAGACAGATCTTCGAGATCATCAAACAGATCAACGCCGAAAACCGGACCACCATTTTCCTGGTCGAGCAGAATGCCAACCAGGCGCTGCATATTGCCCACCGGGGCTATGTCATCGAAAACGGCCGGATCGTGTTTGCCGGAAAGGCCGAAGAACTCCTGAAAAACACCGATATCCAGAAGGCCTATCTCGGCATCTGACCCTTCGCTGTATCCCCTGAATGACCTGTACTCCGGCCGAACCCCCCTGACTGACGCCGTGACGTCGCCGGTCGAAAACTATAACGATGGAACAATGAACAACGCAATGAAGAAGATCAGAGCAGGTGTGATCGGGGTCGGCTATCTGGGCCGATTCCACGCCCAGAAATACGCGTCGATGGAAGGGGTGGAACTCGTCGGCATCGCCGATATCGATCCCCGGCAGGCCCAGCGGGTCGCCGAGGAATGCAGCTGTGCAAGCTACGACGACCATCGGGCCCTGCTGCGGGACATCGATGCGGTATCGATTGTCGTGCCCACCAGTCTCCACCACCGGATCGCCTCGGACTGCATCGCCGCCGGGGTCGACATCCTGCTCGAAAAGCCGATGACCGTCACCCTGGCCGAGGCCGACGACCTGATCGGCCGCTGCGCCGAGAAGGGACTGGTGCTCCAGGTCGGCCACCTCGAACGCTTCAACCCGGCGATTGAGGCGATGGAGCCGTTTCTGACCCTGCCGGTCTTCATCGAGAGCAACCGCCTCTCCACCTTCAAGAACCGCGGGGTCGACGTCGACGTCGTCCTCGATCTGATGATCCATGATATCGACATCATCCTCAACATCATCCAGTCGCCATTGCAGTCCATCCATACCGCCGGGGCGCCGGTGGTCACCGCCACCACCGATATCGCCAACGCCAGGCTGATCTTTGAAAACGGGGCGACCGCCAACGTCACCGCCAGCCGGATTTCGCGGACCAATGTCCGCAAGATGCGGATATTCCAGCCGGGGTCCTACATCAACGTCGATTTCGCCAAGCGAAAATTCATGACCATCACCCTGACCGATGAGATCCTCGAGTCGGGGATGCCGCGCCAGGATATCCAGGTGCATACGTTTGCGGCCGGCGATGCCCTGCGCAGCGAGATCGAGCACTTCATCGGCCATGTCCGCCACCGCACCCGGCCCAAGGTATCGGGACATGAGGGGCGCCGGGCCCTCGATGTGGCCCTGCAGGTGATGGCGCAGATCCGGGAACATCAGGATCTCGATGTCTTCCGCAAGGTCTCCGAGGTCTTTCGAAAACCATGACGACGGAGGTGATGATCGTCGCCGGCGAGGCCTCCGGCGATCTTCATGCCGCCAATCTGCTGCGGGCCATGCAGCGGCTGGATCCCGGCCTCGCCTTCTGCGGCATGGGCGGCGAGGAACTGGCGGCCGCCGGCATGGAGATCCTCTTCGACGCGGCGAGAGTCGCGGTCGTCGGCCTGACCGAGGTCTTTTCCCATCTCGGCGATATCATTGCCGCCCAGCGAACCCTGCGGCGCCGGCTCGAACGCCGGCCGCCGGCCCTGCTGATCATCGTCGACCTCCCCGATTTCAACCTGTGGCTGGCCAAAAAAGCCAAAGGCCTCGGCATCCCCGTCTTTTACTACATCACCCCGCAGGTCTGGGCCTGGCGCAGCGGCCGGGTCAAGACCATCGGCGATCGGGTTGACAAGGTCGGGGTCATCCTGCCGTTCGAGGAACAGTTTTTCCGCCGGCGCGGGGTTGACGCCCACTATGTCGGCCATCCCCTGCTCGACTCCGTCAGCGTGACGATGACGCCCGAGCAGTTCTGTGCCAGGCACGGCATTGCCCTGACGAGCCGGCGGATCTGCATCCTCCCCGGCAGCAGGAAACGGGAGATCGCCTGCCTGCTGCCGCACTTTCTCGGCGCGGCACGACTGCTGCAGGCATCCGTCGGGGAGAAACTGGTGTTCCTGCTGCCGCTGGCATCAACCGTCAGCTCCCGTGATCTTGACGCCAACGGCCTGGCCGAAGCCGGCGATCTGGATGTCAGGATCATTGCCGATGAACGCTATGAAGTGATGGCCGCCAGTGATTTGGCAATGGCCGCCTCCGGCACCGTGACGCTCGAACTGGCGCTGCTCGGCGTGCCGATGGTCGTTGCCTACCGCTTTTCGCCGCTCACCTATCGCCTCGGCCGCCTGCTGGTCAAACTCGACCATTTTTCGCTCGTCAATCTCATCGCCGGCGACGAGGTCGTGCCGGAACTGCTGCAGGACCAGGTCGACCCGGAACACCTGGCCGGGCTGCTGCAGCGGCTGCTCCGCGATAACGACTACCGGACAGCCATGGTGCGCGGTCTGGCGGATGTCAGAAGCCGTCTCGGCGAGCCGGGGGCCTCGGAGCGGGCCGCCCGGCTGGCGCTGACGATGCTGCGGCGAGGGGAGCGGAATGGATGAGGAAATGTTCGACGACGGCGAGCCCGTCGAGGTGGAGATCGACGGGGTCCTGGATCTCCACAGTAATGTCCGGTTAGGGACGTGGATGTATCCAACCTGAAGTTTCCCGTTTTTAGACCCGGCTGACCCGAGATCCTGGCAAGCGAGGCCCGTGATTCGAATCCGAACCGAGTTCGGAGAAATATTTATTTTAATAATTTCAAGACGATGCAGTGAAAAATTGGAGAAAGCTAACTGCTTGATATCACACGGCAAATCAAAAGCGATTTTTCACAGGAAATGAGAAAATTTGAGTAATAACAGGAACATAATAGTGAATGCGAGGCCCACTCATGGTAAGATGTAACTAACCCTACAACGCAATTTAATCAATTTTACCTTGATGTTTGTCAGGCCCTTCTGGTATGGTGAAATAAAAACACCTACAAGGAGGTGGAGCCATGTTACCAGATATTCGACAATCGGACTATCTCTATCAAATACCTCAGTTTCAGTTGGATCGCGATGATATAGTAAATATGGCCTACGAACTCAAAGGGTTCCACGAGAACTTCGCAGAGTGTTTTCAGCGCAGCGAATCCCGTGACAATTTCTATCGGTACATGACCGGTCAATTCAGCCACCTCGAGCGCAAGTCAATCGAGCCGATTGCCATTGCTACGGAAGGCGGCAAAGTCCGAGCGATGCAACGCTTTGTTTCCGACGCGCCGTGGGATGATGCCAGGATCATAGATATCTATCGTAGTCTTGTTAACGATGACCTGGGGCATCCCGATGGAGCCAT
>JROS01000146.1 GCA_000769715.1 Desulfobulbus sp. Tol-SR | reverse complement strand
CCCCTTTTTTTTCTGTGAACCATAGATTACAGTTGTGATATGGAGATCATCCAGAGCGAAACCTTCAAAGAGTGGTTTGCCCGGTTGCGCGACCGGCAGGCTCAAGCTCGAATTGCCGCACGAATCCGCCGGGCGTCGCTGGGAAATCTCGGGGATATGAAACCGCTGAGGGAAGGACTCCTTGAGTTACGGATCGACTACGACCCCGGCTATCGGCTGTACTGCATCAGGAAGGGACAGATACTTATCGTGCTCTTGTCCGGTGGCGACAAAAAGCAGCCAGAGCGCCGACATTGACAAGGCTCTTGCCCTGGCGAAAGAATGGAGGGACTGAACATGGCAGAGAAATTCACCCGATGGGACGCCTCGGACCATCTTGAAACGGAAGAGGACATCATGGCCTACTTCGAAGCATGCCTTGACGACGATCCGGGAGACGGCAGCCTTGTGCGTGCGGCTCTGGGGGATATCGCCAAAGCCCGTAATATGTCGAAGCTGGCCAGAGAGATCGGGTTTTCTCGGGAGGGATTGTATAGGGCGTTGAGCACTGACGGCAACCCGGAATTTGCCACGATAATGAAGGTGATCAAGGGCCTCGGATTACGTCTGCATGCCGGAATGATACGCCACTCCAAACATGGAGTTGAAGCATGATGGAAATGACATTGAGCAGACCTTCTTCATCGATCAAAACCAAGATCATGCCCCCACCTGCTTCATGGCCAGACGGCACTTTTGTAAGTCATCGCAGCGCTTGGCTGCAAGATCCGCGATTTGATGCTCACCCGTGAGGTACCGGCGGCACAGTTGCCGTAGGAACCGAAGAGGAGGCGATGCCACGAGCATGCCATATCTCGCAGAAATTCAACGCTGGGGGAGGAGATGTTAAGGATCGGAGATTTTGATGTAATAACAAAAATGATCGCCGGACTCGCCTCGGGCAGCACCTTTCCATTCAGAAATTTCCATCGGTATCCCGGTGCCTATTTGGAAAGAAAGAGCAGCAGGCGGTCGGCGATGTTTTCCGCTTGATCGGAGATGCTGCCGAGGCGATCGATGAGCTTGTACCAGAACATCACCGATATCGGGTCGAGCTCCTTCTCCTGCGTGAACATGGTCCGGCGCAGCCGGTGCAGGATCGCGTCGATATTGTGCTCGTCGCGACGCAGGCCGGAGATCATCGCCGAGACCTTATCCACCTCGAGGCCGTTGAAGCCCACCTCCAGCAGTTCATCGAGCTGTTCGATGATCGCCTTGGCCTCGGAACTGATCTCCATCGTCCCTTCGAGCAGCTCGTCGAGCACCTCCTTGAGCGCCTCCGGCACCTCCATGTCGCGGTAACAGAGGATCTGGCCGATCTCCTCGACGGTGTCGGCGAGGTGATCCTGGACGGCGATCAGGTCAAGCAGGTCTTCCCGGTCCACCGGCAGAAACAGCGATTTGGGCGTATTCAGCCGGAAGTTGGTCTTGATCCGGTCGGCCTCGGTCTCGAGCTGGTCGATCTGGGCGGCAAAATCATGGACCTGGGCCAAATCCTTGCGGTACAGGGCGTCGAAGAGCGGGGGGATGAGGCAGATGCAGGAAAAAACCGTCCGCATATGCTCCTGGATGGAAACGAAAGGGGATTCCCGAACCAGCCCGGATAGTGAGGGTTTCTTGAAGAGTGACATGCGCAGATCCCCCGCTGAAAAAGGTTCACGTGCAGTAATCATCAGACCTATCGCCCGGCACGGTGCACATGGCAACGATCAGTTCCAGGAGCACGTGCCGTCCGTCGCCGTCGGGCGATCGTGGAAACGGTTCAGCGATGAAGGGCGGGCGGTGGTGATGGCGTTTCCTGCCCGCCCTTCTCTCTACAGAATATTACATGGTCTTGAGATTGGCGACGTCGTCGGCGTATTTTTTCCGTTCTTCGGCCGGCATCGGGATCATCCCCTTGTCGGCGAGGTAGCCGTCGTCACCCCAGGCCTTCTCGCTCGAAAACTCGGTGATGTACTCCTTGATGCCGGGGATCACCCCGACATGGGCCTTCTTGACGTAGATGAAGAGCGGACGGGAGACGGCGTACTTGCCGGCCGAGATGTTGTCGAAGGTCGGGGCCTCGCCCTCGATCAGCGAACCCTGGATGGCATCGGCGTTCTGGTCGAGGAAGGAGAAGCCGAAGATGCCGAGAGACTTGGGGTTGGCCTGCAGCTTCTGGACGATGAGGTTGTCGTTCTCGCCGGCCTCGACATAGGCGCCGTCCTCGCGCACGGTTTCGCTCACCCGCTTGAAGGCGTCCTTGTCGCTCTTGGCCATCGCCTTGATGAAGTCGAACTCCTCGGCGCCGGCGACCATCACCATCTCGGTGAAGGCGTCACGGGTGCCGGAGGTCGGCGGTGGGCCGAGGACCTCGATGGCGATGTCGGGCAATGCCGGGTTGATTTCCTTCCAGGTCTTGTAAGGGTTGGCGATCAACTTGCCGTCATTGTTCGGGTCCGGCACTTCCTTGGCCAGGGCGAGGAAAATCTCCTTGCGGGTCAGTTGCATCGGTTCGGCGGTCTTGGCGTTGGCCAGGACAATCCCATCATAACCGATCTTCACTTCGACGATTTCATTGACTCCGTTTTTGGCACAGGTCTCCTTCTCGGAATCCTTGATCGCCCTGGAGGCGTTGGAGATGTCCGGGAAGCTGACGCCAACGCCGCCGCAGAACAGCTTGAAGCCGCCGCCGGTACCGGTCGACTCGATCGTCGGGGTCTTGAAGGCGGAGCCCTTGCCGAACTGCTCGGCGACGACGGTGGCGAAGGGGTAGACGGTGGACGAGCCGACGATGGCGATCGAGTCGCGGGCCGCCATGGCGGTACCGGTACTGATCAGGGTCATGGTCAGGGCGCTGGCCAGAAAGATGCTGCGTGTGTTCATTGTGTTCTCCTCTCAGGTTGTTGACTGCATCGATTGTCAGGTGGTATCTCTTTGCATCGGGCGGCACAGTGGTGAAGGCCGTCCCGCGGCAGGGCGCTGCCTTTGCTGTTGTCGATAGAGTAAAGGTTGCGTGTTTGCCTGGAGTTAATACTTGATGAGGATTGGGTTAGAGGAGGGCGTTTTGGTCTCTTTGATGCAGCGTGGTACCACGCCTGCAGGAATGCATCATGAACCGGGCTGAACGCCGACGGATCACTGTTGTTCGGTCAAGGTATGGGCCAGATGCAGGGCCCGCAGCATGGAGCGCTTCTTGTCCTGATGCGCCTGCATCCGCCGCAGGATGTCGTCCAGCAGCTGCAGGGCGGTGACCACATTGGGCCCCTTGTTGAGCATGACACATTCCGCTCGATGACTCATCGCCGCGTCGGTGATCTCGGCCCGGGAGGGGATGCCTTTGCGGGCCAGGGTCTCCAGGACCTGGGTCGCCCAGATCACCGGCACATGGGCGGCCTCGCAGATCCAGAGAATTTCCTCCTGGACCTCGGCGAGGCGATCGAAGCCGCATTCCACCGCCAGATCGCCCCTGGCGATCATCACCCCGCAGCACGAAAACTGCATTGCCGTCAACAGCATGTCGGGCAGGTTTTCAAAGCCGCGCCTGGTCTCGATCTTGAGGACCACTGCCGGCTGCCGCCCGCCGATCGTTTCCAGGTGCCGCTGCAACTCCTCGACATCCCTGGCGCTATTGGCAAAGGACAGTTCGACGACATCGGCATGACGGGAGACGAAGCGGAGATCGTCGATGTCCCTGGCGGTAAGGGACGAGAGGGCAAGCCGGCTCTCGGGGAGATTGATCCCCTTGTCGGGCCGCAGTGTGTCGCCGCCTGGACGGGCATGGGTGATGCGGACATCGACATGATCCTGGTCGATCCGTTCGATGATGCCGCCGAGTTTACCGTCATCGAACCAGACGGGTTCTCCTTCCCGGACGTCGTTGAACACCTCCGGGATGGTGCTGCCGATGGTGGCCGGGGTCAGGACGTTGCCGACCGAGTCGTGGACGGTCGGATGGCCCTCGTCGGTTGTGCGGGTGACAATGAGCAGGTCGCCTTTCTGCAGAATGATCGCCCTCTCGCCCGGGGGCAGATCGCCGACCGAGGCCTCATGCCAGGTGTCATCGTCCTGCCCCGTCTTGTAGCGGAGGATCGTCGCGGCGACGATATGGGCCGTTTTGTGGAGCTCGGCCAGGCATCCATGGTCGGTGGTTTCGCTGACCGTCATGACCCGCCGCGACTCGCTGGCATCGATGAAGTGGACGTGATGCCCCAGGCGCAATCGGGCGAGCCAGGCATCGGGCACCGCCAGGCAGGCGGCGGCGGGAACCGGCGGCGGACACGGCGCGGACCTGGCGCCGAGCCACACCCGCGCCGGTTCGACCACGCGGCCATACCGGTCGCGCCGCGGTCGGATCCGGAGGACCGCCTGTCCTGCCCTTATCCCCCCGGTCCGCAACTTGGGCCCGCCCAGATCCATCACCACCCGGCAGGACCGCCCCAGGGCCTGCTCGGCCCGGCGCAGGTGTTCTATCATCTTCAGCCAGGCCGCCTCGTCGTCGTGGGCGCAGTTGATCCGCATGCAGTCCATGCCGTGCTGGAGCAGAGCGTGGATGAGGCCGTAATCCTCCGCCGCCGCACTGGGCATGGTGACCATGATCCGCACCCAGCGGTCGGGTGGCGGCGGGCCGAATTGGCAATTGGTATGGTCGACCAGCAATTCCGTGCCCTGCGAAAACCCGACCGACTCCGGCTCCCCGGCCGTCGTGGGCGGGATCGCCCCCGTCAGCCGGTGCAGCGTGTCGAGCACGGCGTCGATCGCCGCCAGAACATGCGATTCGGCGCGTCCCAGCGAGGACAGGCCCAACTCGGCCAGACGCGTCTGCAATGGGCGGAGATCGCGGCGGCGCAGGACAAGGTAATGGAGGAGATTGCGGGCGCTGGCGCGAAAGCGCGGGTCGATGTTGTCCAGGAGGGCCTGGGCTTTGACCGCCTCCTGAACCATCTCCGTCCGGATGGCGGTCAATTCGGCTAACAGCCGTTCGAGCTCGGCCTGACGGGGATGTTCCGTTTTCGCGCTGCGTTTTCCGCTCATGGACGATGCTGCCGGTTGAAGTTTGTGTGATGTATCCGTTCGACAGGTGAAGACAATTTTTGCCGATCAGGGAGTGAGGCCATCATACACTGAAGGTGGCACCGGTAGAAATTTGTTCAACTCTTCCAGCGCGTCCTCGTCATTGGCGGCCATGAACTCGATACTGAAACCATTGTGCTGCCTCAGCTCATATTCCGTTCCATCAAGGCAGATCAGTTTCCATTCCGACGATTGCCGTACAATTCGCATTATCCCTCCGAAGTCGGTGCGATCTCTCTCCGCTTGAAAGCCCGGCGCGTCCCGATCACAAATCCTTGGCCCATCCCGGGTCGTCTCCCCGGTATTACGGGCGAACAGTAGAAAGAACTGCTGCTGCGCCAAGCGGAACCACAATCGGATAATTTTAAGAAGAGAATGTGAGAAACGGGTCAGGATTTGATGAGCTTTATATGAAGAATCGATCAGGACCGGTCGGAATCCTCCCGCAATCCCCACGGTTGCGCCGGGCCCCGCAGCTCGTTGACAACCCTCATTGAAAATTTGACCATAGTCTATCGAGAGAATAACCCGATCCTCACATCTACCTCCCTACAATAGCAATGTCGGGGCGAGGTTCAGCCGCCGGCAACTACGGATGCGAACAGGATCGACCGGGTCGCGGGACACCGCAATCTTCATCATGCGCAACTCCGCCGAGCGGTCGATACTGTTCGTCACAACGAAAAGAACGACTATCTGGAGGGGAAAATGAAAGGATCAACGAAGAAATTGTGCGCCATCGCCGCCTTGGGCACCCTGGTTACATCGTCGCTGTGCCTGGCGACGGCCGGCGCCGCCACGAATGGCCAACAGGATGGCAAATGGCTGTCGGGCGATTTTCACCAGCACACCCTGTACACCGACGGCAGCACCACCTTCGACTTCGTCATGGAGAAGAGCAACGAGTATGGCCTGAACTGGTGGGCCAACTCCGAGCATGGCGGCGGTCGCAACCGGGATGGGAACGGAGTCTTTTGGGATGAAAGAAATGATGTCACTATCCTGGGGGATATAGCTTACAGCGGTGATCCGAAGCACCGGATCATGTGGCGGTGGCAGAGCCTGCGCGATTTCGTGTTCCCGCAGATTCTCGACACCCGCGAATCCTATCAGGAGAAAAAGGTGTTTTCAGGTTTCGAGTGGAATGTCCCGGGCCATGAGCACTGCAGCACCGCCATCGTGGCCAAGGACATGGCCGAGGACGCGAGCGCCATCAGCGCCTTCGAATACCAGTTCGACAAATCGGACAAAGACACAAGTGGCGATATTATTGATGACAGTATGGATCCGTACCTCCCACTGACCAAGACCAACGTCACCCACGCCGATGCCGTCGCCGCCTGTCAATGGATGCAGGGTCAGTACGAGAAGGGAGGCATCGACAACGCCTGGATCATCTTCGCCCATATCGAGCGCAATGGCATAGCGGCGACCGGCGGCTACGATGTCAACGATTTCCGTGACTTCAATACCGCCGGGCCGGACGTAGCCTTCGGTTTCGAAGGCGCCCCCGGTCACCAGGTCAAC
>JROS01000038.1 GCA_000769715.1 Desulfobulbus sp. Tol-SR | reverse complement strand
GCGTTTAAGCGTTTAAGCGTTCGACCATTTAATCGTTCGTGCGTTTGAGCATTTCATCGTTCACTAGTTTAAAAGCTAAAGCGTTTAAACGTTTGACCATCATCCGCGGTTTCAACGGGAAACGGTTGACAGAGGAAAACGGTGCCCTGGCGACCGGGAGATTACGGCCAAAGGCGACCAGTGGCCGAAACAGCAGATCGAGGATTGATGGTCGGGGGCACGCGGTTCCGTCTAACGCTGCAACCGGCGCCGCAGGTGACGAGCGTTGGCGCAAGGGAGCCGCAGACCGGTTCGGAACAGGCTGGAGAGCGATTGACTCGAGATCCATGATCAGTGATTGACACAGGTGACCTGCAGACGGCGCCCGCCGCCGGCTGCAGAGCGCGTGGGAGACGAATCCGGGGGGATGATCGGGATCGGAAGAGGCCTGGGCAATGCGAGCGACCACCGCTGGAGAGGGTTCCCCCTCCCCGGCGGCATTCCGTAACGATCACTTGACGGTATCGACCGGATATCCGGCGCCCTTCCAGGCGAAGATGCCGCCCGGATGGCGGAACACGTTGGTATAGCCGAGTTTTCTGGCCCACACGGCACCGTTATGACTGCGCGTGCATTTGACGAAACCGCAGTAGATCACGATCGTCCGGCTCAGGTCGGGCCCCAGCAGCGCCTTGAAATCGTCGATACTCTTGCCGTCGGTCTGCTTGGCGTCCCATTCCTTCATGTCCGGGATCGGGAACAGAAACTGCTTCGCCCCGGGAATGTGGTTCTTCCTGTACGAATCCTCATAGGGCATGGTGTCGACGATCAGCACATCGTTTCCGGCATCGATCATCCCCTTCAGCTCGGTGGTGGTGACTATGCCGTAGCCGCCCTGCTGCACCTCCCGGGTCAGCTTCACCGCCTCCTGTTCCCTGGTGACCTCTTCCTTGAATTTGTCGGTGCCGAAGGCGAAGGCCGAGACACTCAGGCCGAAGACCACCAGACCGACCACCACTCCCTGCAACATTCCTTTTTTCTGCTTCATCAGAATTTCCTTCATGCAAACGGTTATCGTATAAGACGACCGGCCCGCAATCGGAACCGGCCGCGACTCCAATAGATGAATGCCACCGCCGCCATCATCGCCGCATCCCTGGCCAGGGCGCTCCTGAGACTCTTGTAGGCCTGTTCCGGGTCTTCGGGACCGAAACAGCCGCAGTCGATATCGAGGCCCAGATGGATCCCGTAGCCGAGAACGGCGATGAACAGCACCAGCATGGCGGTGATGGCCGAGAGGCTGCCGGGAATGGCGAAAACGAGGCCGACCCCGGCGACCAGCTCTGCAAACGGCAGGAGTATCGCCACCGGTGCCACCAGGGCGTCGGGCAGCAGCCCAAAACCGGCAATGATCTCGGCGAATGTCGCCGGGTCGAGGAGTTTGATCGCCCCGGAATAGATGAAGATGCCGGCAAGGACCAGCCGCACGCCGCGTTCCAGCACCAGGAGGGGCAATCCGGCCATCCCCGGTCGGCGCCCATCGCTCTCTTCCGTCATCACCATCCGTCCCCCCTTTTCCGCTCGCTTCCCACCCGTGGCATCGACATCGATGGCGCCTATTTTCACCAAAGAATTTCCATATTGTCAAATAGTAAAATCCGATAAAAACTGACGTAACCGATAGATATATTTTTTATTTTATCGGCAAGAGAAGATCGCTTTCAGGATATCCCCAGCCACCGGCGGTCGCGGTCCCGGCAACTTTTCTGTTGCAACTTTACCGTGCATTATCTAGGTTGCGGTTTTCCGTCGGGTCAGGCGTGGTCGCCTCTCGACAAGGACTGCGGCCCGTGCAGTGTCGGCGGACCGTTACCGCTTACCAAGGGGGAAAGCGTGATGAAAAAACTGCTGATGGCCCTGATTCCCGCCGGCCTTCTCGCCGCATCGCTGGCGATGGCCGCTGAACCCGTCAAGATCGGCATGGTCACGACCCTGTCGACCAAGGCCGGCTATCTCGGCGAGGAGATCCGCGACGGCTTCAAGCTGGCCATCGCCCAGGAGAACGGCACCCTCGGCGGGGTCCCGGTGGAACTGATCGTCGAGGACGACGAGGCCAAACCGGAGAAGGGCAAGCAACTCGCCGGCAAGGGCTGCCACCCCAATTACTTCAGCGTCGCCTACCAGAACGACAACCCCGACGAGGTCGTCGGCCAGTACGTCACCGAGGCCGGGCACAAGACCACCTACCTGCTGGCCCCGAACTACCCGGCCGGCAAGGACCACCTCGCCGGGTTCAAGCGCTACTACAAGGGTCAGATCGCCGCCGAGGTCTACACCAAGCTCGACCAGTCCGACTATGCCGCCGAGATCGCCGCGATCCGCGCCGCCAAGCCGGAGGCGGTCTACTTCTTCCTGCCCGGCGGCATGGGCATCAACTTCGTCAAGCAGTACAGCCAGGCGGGGCTGATCGGCACCATCCCGCTGTACGGTCCGGCCTTCTCCTTCGACGAGCGGATCCTCAAGGCGGTCGGCGCCGCCGCCCTCGGGGTCAAAAACGGTTCCCACTGGGCCCACGATCTCGACAACCCGGCCAACAGGCAGTTCGTCGCGGCCTACCGCCAGGTCTACGGCAACACCCCGACGCTGTATGCCAGCCAGGGTTACGATACGGCCCGGCTGCTGGCCGGCGCCCTCAAGGCGGTTGGCGGCGATCTCACCAGGATCGACGAGTTCCGGGCGGCACTGAAGAAGGCCGAGTTCGAGTCGACCCGCGGCAACTTCGCCTTCGGCAACAACCAGCACCCGATCCACGACATGTACATCCGCGAGGTCATCAAGACCCCGAGCGGCGACTACACGAACAAGACCGTCAAGAAGGTCTTCACCAACCACGTCGATGCCTTCGCCGGCGAATGCGCGATGTGATCTGATCCTCCGCCGGGTCCGGGATCGTCCCTGGGCCCGGCCTTTCCGTGCTCTTTCATGCTTCTGGTCATCGAACAGATCCTCAACGGGCTCCAACTCGGCATCACCCTGTTCCTGATGTCGGCCGGACTGACCCTGGTCTTCGGCATCATGCAGGTGATCAACCTTGCCCACGGTTCGTTCTACATGATCGGGGCCTACGTCGGGGCGACGGTCGCCGCCCGCACCGGCTCCTTTCTCCTCGGCGTCGCCGCCGCCCTCGCCGGTGCCGCCATCGCCGGGATGATCGTCGAGGTCATCGTCCTCAGGCGTCTGTACCGGCGGGAGCACCTCGATCAGGTCCTCGCCACCTTCGGCCTGATCCTCTTCTTCAACGAGCTGACCCGCATCGTCTGGGGCCGGCAGCCGCTGATGATGGACGTCCCCGCCTGACTCGGGGGCAGCGTCGAACTCCTGCCCGGCCTGCCGTATCCGGTCTACCGCCTGGCGGTCATCGCCGTCGGCATCGCCGTCGCCCTGGGGCTGTGGCTGCTCTTTTCCCGCACCCGGCTCGGCATGCAGATCCGCGCCGGGGCCTCGAACCGGGAGATGATCGCCGCCCTCGGCGTCAATATCCGCCCGCTCTACACCCTCGTCTTCGGCCTCGGCACCCTGCTCGCCGGGCTGGCCGGGGTCATGGCCGGGCCGATCCTCGCCGTCGAATCGGGCATGGGCGAGAGCATCCTGATCCTGACCTTCGTGGTGATCGTCATCGGCGGCATCGGTTCAGTCCGCGGCGCCGTCGTCGGGGCCCTGCTGGTCGGGCTGGTCGATACCCTCGGCCGGGCCTTTCTGCCGGTCCTGCTCCGGCTGTTCCTGGCGAGCGCCGCCGCCGACAGCATCGCCGCCTCGATCGCCTCGATGGCGATCTACATCCTGATGGCGGCCATCCTGGTGTGGCGACCGCGCGGCCTGTTCCCGGCCCACTCGTCATGAGCCGATCCGGCACCAGGACAGCGGCCATCGTCGCCGCCGGCGGATTGTTCTTCGTCCTCCTGCCGCCGGTCGCAACCTTCGCCGGCGAGGATTATCCGATCTCGCTGTTTACGCGGATCCTGATCTACGCCATCGCCGCCGTCAGCCTCGACCTTCTCATCGGCTACGGCGGCATGATCAGCCTCGGCCACGCCGCCTTCGTCGGCCTCGGCGCCTACGTCGTCGGCATCCTCCATCAGCACGGCACCGACGGCCAACCGCTGCTCGGCCTGCTGCCGGGGAGCGACAACGCCCTTCTCGTCTGGCCGCTGGCGGTCCTCATCGCCGCGTTGTCGGCCCTGGTGATCGGCTCGCTGTCGCTGCGGACCAGCGGCATGCACTTCATCATGATCACCCTCGCCTTCGCCCAGATGCTGTATTATTTCTTCATCGGCCTGGAAAAGTACGGCGGCGATGACGGGCTGTCGATCTACTCGCGCAACCGGCTGCCCGGCCTCGACCTGGGCAACGACCTCCATTTTTACTATCTCTGCCTGTCCCTGCTCGCCGCCTATCTGCTCTTCGTCCACCGTCTCGTCCAATCCCGGTTCGGTCTGGTCATCCGTGGCGCCAGCAGCAACAGCCGGCGGATCGAGGCCATCGGCATCCACTCCTACCGCTACCGCCTGGTCTGCTTCGCCATCGCCGGCGCCGGCGGCGGCCTCGCCGGGGCCCTGCTCGCCAACCAGACCGAGTTCGTCAGCCCCGGGCTGCTGAACTGGACCCTGTCGGGCGAGCTGATGGTGATGGTGCTGCTCGGCGGCCTCGGCTCCCTCTTCGGCCCGGTCCTCGGGGCGACGATTTTCCTCCTGCTCGAAGAGGTGCTGGCGATGTACACCGAACACTGGATGGTCTTCCTCGGGCCCTTCCTCGTCATCGTCGTCATCTTCCTCAAGCGCGGCCTGTTCGGCCTGCTGACCGGGACGGGGCAACGACATGAGTGACCGTATCCTCGAGGTGCGCGACCTGACCAAGTCCTACGGCGCGATCATGGCGAGCCGGAGGCTGTGTCTCGATATCGACCGGGGGGAGGTCCATGCCCTGATCGGACCGAACGGGGCCGGCAAGACCACCGCCATCAACCAGCTCAGCGGCGATATCCTGCCGGATTCCGGCAGCATCGTGTTCGACGGGGTCGAAATCAGCCGGATGCCGCCGCACCGGCGGGCCCGGCTCGGCCTCGCCCGGTCCTTCCAGATCACCTCGATCTTCGACGACCTGACCGTCGAGGAGAACCTCGCCCTCGCCATCATCGCCCATGCCGGCCACAACTTCCGGTTCTGGCGCAACTGCCTGAAGACGCCCCTGGTGCAGCGGGAACTGCCCGCCGCGCTGGAGCGGGTCGACCTTGACCGCCAGGCCGGGACCATCGCCAGATCCCTGTCGCACGGGGAAAAACGGCAGCTCGAGGTGGGAATGGCCCTGACCGGCAGGCCGAAGCTGCTGCTGCTCGACGAGCCGATGGCGGGGATGGGGCCCGGCGGCACCGTCGAGATGGCGAAGCTGATCGGCCGCCTCAGGGGCGAGATCACCATCCTCCTCGTCGAGCACGACATGGACGCGGTCTTTGCCCTGGCCGACCGGATCACCGTCCTGGTTTACGGCGAATGCGTCGCCTGCGGCACCGTCGCCGAGATCCGCCACCATCCCACCGTCCGCGCCGCCTATCTCGGGGAGGACTGACCATGCTGCACGTCCGGACCATCGATACCTTCTACGGCACCAGCCAGACCCTGTTCGGGGTGTCGCTGACGGTCGCCGACGGCGAGGTCGTCACCCTGCTCGGCCGCAACGGCATGGGCAAGAGCACGACGATCAAGTCGATCATCGGTCTCACCCCGCCGCGCCACGGCGCCATCTTCTTCGCCGGCAGGGCCATCGAGAAGGCCGAAAGCCATGTGATCGCCAGGATGGGCATCGGCCTCGTGCCGGAAGGCCGGCAGATCTTCCCCAACCTCACCGTCCACGAAAATCTCGTCGCCACTGCCGCCAATCCCCGCCGGATCGACCGGCCCTACGCGCTGGACGACATTTTCGCCCTGTTCCCGCGGCTGGCCGAGCGACGGCGGCATTTCGGCAACCAGCTGTCGGGCGGGGAACAGCAGATGCTGGCGATCGGCCGGGCGCTGATGATCAATCCCCGGCTGCTGCTGCTCGACGAGGCAACCGAGGGCCTCGCCCCGCTCGTCCGGCGCGAGATCTGGCGCGCCCTCGCCATCCTCAAGGACAAAGGCCTCGCCATCCTGGTGATCGACAAGAACCTCGATGCCCTGCTGGCGATCGCCCGGCGCCACTACATCATGGAGAAGGGACGGATCGTGTGGACCGGCACCACCGCCGACCTTCGGCCCGACCGCGACCTCCAGGCCCGCTATATCGGCGTCTGAGACCGGTCACCGAGGCCGCCGCACCGCCTTCCTTCACGACCTGACCCATTCCTTGACGATCTCCCGCAGCGCCCGATTGGTGGCAACCGCCTGCGGTACCGGATGATCGGCGTATTTCCTGAGATCATCGACCGTATCGATATCGCCCAGGGTCGGCAGCAGCCGGACATCGAGATCATGGCGGCCGCAGAGCTGCAGCGTCTCGGCCAGCACCCGGCCGCTGCTCCACGGCACCTCCCTGAAGATCTCCGAACGATACCGGTCCCGGCGCAGGGCGATCAGGCAGTAACCGCCGTCGAAGGTCGGCGCCAGGACGACATCATGGGCCGCCTGGGCCCCGGCCGCCGCCCCCAGCATGGCGGCGTCGAGGGCGGGGATATCGCTGCCGACCAGCATCGCCTGGTCGATGCCCTCGGCAAAGCAGACGGCGAATGCTGCCGCCATCCGCTCGCCGATGTCACCGCCGCTCTGGGGAAACACCCGGACGGCGGCCTCCACCCAGGCGGCCGGCAGGGCCCCGTCGCCCCGGTCGTCGTGGAACAGGAAGAGGGGCAGGCCGCTGGCGCGGATCGCCGCGAGGACATCGGCGACCATCGCCTGGTACAGGGCGCAGGCCTGCCGCTCGCCGATGGCGGCGGCGAGCCGGGTCTTGACCCGGCCGGGAATCGGCACCCGGACGAACAGGGCGACGACGGACTGTGAGGCGTGATCTACGGTCGTCATTTTCGGTCGTTCCTTAACAGATTGAAGATTGGTGTTTCCGTCAACCGGAACCACAAGGTCAGCACCCCCATATACCAGACGAAACAGCCGAGGCCGACCACGGCGTCGACCGGCCGGCAGGCCAGGATGGGAGCGATATAGCGGTCATGCAGGGTGAGCAGGGGATGGCGGGACGCGCCGAGGAGCGGCTGCCGCCAGACATCAACGAAAAAGAACGGCTGCCAGGCATTCTGCCGGATATAACGACCGAGGCGAAAGAAGACCCGCGGCGTCCCGGCCCAGCCCCAGTCGCGGCGGATCATCGACCAGAGCAGCGCGAAGAACGGCGACAGCCGCAGGTGGCCGGTGTCCCGTTGCAGCCGGTAGATGCCGGGGGCGCGAATAATAAAATCCTGGCTGCCGACACTGTGCATCCCCATGATGATCCCCATCAGCAGATAGCGGCGATGAAAGCCCTCCGTCTCGAACCGCCGGGCCGAGGTGCCGAGTCTCCCCGGCAGGGTCAGCCACACCCCCCGGCGGCGGATCTCCTCGGCGAGGCGCTGGTCCTCGAGGAAGGGCAGACTGTCGTCGAAGCCGCCGAGTTCGTCGAAAAACAGCCGGGACAGCAGCAGCCCCTGGTCGCCGCTGGTGGTGTTGACCCGGTTGAGGGCGGACTTGGCCTCGAGGAAGCGGTAGGCCAGGTCGTGGCCGGGCCGTGTGCGGATGAAGCGCAGCGGGAAATGACCGGCAACGTGGGCGTCGGCTTCGGCCGCCCGCTGCAGGGCGGCAACGGCTCCGGCCAGCAGGTCGGGTTCCGCCAGCCGCGAATCGGCGTGGAGGAAGAGCAGGTACTCGCCGCGGGCCGTCGCGACGGCCGCATTCATCTGCGCCCCCCGCCCCCGTCGGGCGGCGACGAAGCGGGCGCCCGCCGCCTCCACCACCTCGCGAGTAGCGTCGATCGAGCCGCCGTCACCGACGATGATCTCGAAGGTTGGTCCCTGCTGCCGACCAAGATCGGCCAGCAGTGGCGGCAGGGTCTGGGCCTCGTTGACGGTCGGGATGATGACCGACAGCCGCGGCGTCGTTGCCGCCATCGGCCCGCCGGCTGCCGCCCCGGTCCGGCTCATGTCCGCAGCCATTGGCGCAACCGCGCGCAGCAGGCCTGGAACCGCACATCACCGCGGTCGCGGGGGCGGTCCAGGTCGATCGCCAGTTCCTTGCGGATCCGCCCGCCGTCCTTCTCCAGCACCAGGACCCGGTCGGCGATGACCACCGCCTCCTGGACGTCATGGGTGACGAAGAGAATGGTCTGCCGCCGCTGGCGCACCAGCTGCAGCAGCAGCTCCTGCATCTCCTCCCGCGCCTGGGCGTCGAGCGCCCCGAACGGTTCGTCCATCAGCAGCAGCCGGGGGGAGCGGATCAGCACCCGGGCCAGGGCCACCCGCTGTTTCATGCCGCCGGACAGGGCCCGGGGCAGGTAGTCGCCGTAGCCCTGCAGGCCGACCAGATCGAGGATGCGGTCGACCTCCTGTTGCCGCTGTCGGCGCGGCCATTGCCGGCCGGCCAGGCCGAAGCCGATATTCTCGCGCACCGTCAGCCAGGGAAAGAGGGCGTCCTCCTGGAAGACGACGCCCCGATCCGGCCCCGGCCGCCCGATCGGCCGGCCATCGAGGCGGCACCGGCCCGTGGTGGGGGTCAGAAAGCCGGCGACGATCTTCAGCAGGGTCGATTTGCCGCAGCCGCTGCGGCCGATCAGGCAGACCAGTTCGCCGCAGCGCACCGCCAGCGACAACTCGCGCAGCACCGGCACGGTCGCGCCGTCATGGACAAAATGATGGCCGAGCCCCTCGATTTCGAGGATGGCGGGGCCTCCGGCCGTCGCCCTGTCGCCGCTCGCCGCCGGGGTCATCGCTGGCGCCTCGCGCTCTTGAACGACAACTCCAGCGCCGTCACCAGCAGGCGGTCGCAGAGCCGGCCGATCACGGCGATGACGATGATGCCGACGAGGATGATGTCGGTCTGGCCGAGCATCCGGGCGTCCATGATCACCGCCCCCAGGCCGTCCGGCACCCCGGTCAGCTCGCCCAGCACCAGGTAGGCCCAAGAGATGCCCATCCCCAGGCGCAGGCCGGTGATGATATTGGGCATGGCCATCGGCAGGAGGATGGCGAAGACCCCGCGCAGCCGCGACACGCCGAGCATGGCCCCGGCCTGGTAATAGATCGGGGCCACCAGCCGGGCGCCGGTCAGGGCATTCTGGTAGATCGGGAAAAAGGCGGCCAGGGCGACGAGAAACACCGTGGTCCCGATGCCGATCCCGAACCAGATCAGGGCCAGCGGCAGCCAGCAGATGCCGGGCACCGCCCGCAGGCCGCCGATCGAATGGGCGATCAGCCGGTTGACCGGGGCCAGACGGCCGGAACAGATGCCCAGCGGCACCCCGAGGCCGGCGGCGATGGCGAAACCGAGCAGTACCCGGACCAGGGAGGCGGTGAGATCACCGGCGAAGCGCCCGGCATAGGGGCCGGCGCCGGGGGCGCCGAAGATGTAGTCGAGGCCGGAGCGGAGCACCGTCGGCGGCGACGGCAGGAGATAGCCGGGCACCAGACCGGTGGCGCTCAGCCCGAACCACAGGGCCAGGGCCGCCAGCGGCAGCAGCAGGGGTTGCAGCAGATCCCTGGCCATCTTCGCCCCCTTCACCCGGCTTCTCCTTGCCGCATCACCGTTCCTCGCCTCCCCCGGGCCCGCCCTGCCGCCTATTCCGCCGTCGACCGCAGATCGACATGGCCGACAAAGCGCAGGTCGAAGAGCCGGTCGTAGTCGGGCTGGCGGTCGATGACTCCCAGCGCCTGCATCCGCTCGCCCAGGGCCCGGGCCCGGCCGATGAAGGCCGCATCCATCGCCCAGGCCAGCTCGATATTGCCCGCCGCCTGCTCCAGCACCGGTCGCGGCGTGCCGAAGGACTGGGCCCGCTCCAGCCAGCGGTTTCGGTCGCGGCGCAGCGCCTCGGTGGCCCGGGCATGGGCGTCGACCAGCCGCTGTACCGCCGCCGGATGCTGCTCGATCATCGCTCGGGTGACCAGCAGGGCGGCGTTGATCGTCCCCACCGCCCCGTCGTAATAAGGATAGGCGAGGATCCGGCCGTAGCCCCGGGCCACCGCCACCGAGGGAAAGGGCTCGCCCGAGAGAAAGGCGTCGATCGCCCCCTGGGCCAGGGCCGTCGCCATATCGAAGAAGTCCACCCGCACCAGGGTGACGTCGGTGGTCGGCGACAGGCCGGCCGCCGCCAGGGTCTCGCGCAGCAGGATCTCGTGCATCGTCCCCGGGACATGGCCGATCCTCCGCCCCCGGAGGTCGGCGACGGTCCGCACCGGGCCGTCGCTCCGGACCACCAGGGCCGAGGCCTTGTGGCACAGGGCGGCAACCACCACCACCGGCTGGCCCATGACCGCCGACTGGATCGCGTGGGCCAGGGTGGTGCCGGTGATGTCGAGGCTGCCGGCGAGCAGGGCGGTCTTCTGGTCGGCCGGGTTGGTGAAGGCGAAGACCTCGGCGGTGTCGCCCGCGGGGAGGAACTCCTGATAGAAAAACGGCTGGATGGTCTGGGCGGTCTTCCAGGTGCCGACCCGGAAATGTTGCGCCACTGCCGCATGGCCGTGGGTGAGGACGATGCAGGCGGTCAGGACCGCGACGGCCAATCGGAGCGCACTCATCGCCTCGCCTCCGCGGTCGGCGCTGCACCGTTTTCCAGCGCTGCCTGCCGGAAACAGTTGGAAGGCAATTCCGGCCGCCACTCCATCTCCCGGAGCATGGCGGCGCAGCGGGAAAGCGACCGGCCCCGGCCGCGACCGGTGTCGGCCATGCCGTCGCGGGGGCTGGAACCGACCTCGGGAAACAACAGGTTGGCCCCGGCCGTCAGCGACAGGCTGTGCGGCTCGTGGGTGCAGTGGGCCCGGACCGTGTCGCCCATCACCAGCCGGCTGACCGCCACCATCTGGGCCATCCGCCGTTCGCTGATCATCCCCAGCGGCTCCTTGGGCGAGCCGGGGAAGTTGATCCGCCGCATGATGCCGCTGTAGGTCGCCTTTTCCCGCCGCGCCAGCAGCATCAGGTCGACGATCTCCGCCGCCGTGTGCTCCGGCCCCACCGGTTCGACGCAGTTCATCCACCGCAGGCCGACGTCGTGCAGCACCCGGATGGTCTGCAGCCGCCGCGCCGGATCGAAGGGGGTGTCCCGGCCCTCGCCGAGGCGGATGGCGTGGTAGAAGCCGACAAAGCCGGCATCGAGCAGCTGCTCCCCCTCGGCATGGTTGATGTCGCGGGCGTTGGCGACCAGCGGTACCCCCACCTCCCGCTTCAGCCGGCGGCCGATCTCGAGCAGCCGGGAAAAGGAAAAGGTGCCGGTGGTCATCAGGTTGAGGGCGTCGGCCCCTTCCGCTTCCCCCTGCCGGGCCCAGGCCAGGATCTCGTCGAGGGAAAACTCGATCTTGTCGGTAAAAATCCCGGCCTGCCGGGTCAGCGAGCAGAAACTGCAGTCCATCGGACAGGGCTCGACGTTAAGGCCGATGTGGAAGTGCAGTTCCCCCTTGGCGCCGAAGCAGGCGCGAGAGAGATGATCGGCGCTCTCCATCAGGGCATAATTCTCCCGGCTGTTGAGGTCGAGGTACAGCAGCACCAGGGCCTCGTCACCGGAGATGCCGGCCCCCGCCCTGCCCTTGCCCAGGATTTCCGCCACGACCGGGTCGATCCGCCAACTCATGCGCTCACTCCTTCCCTTCTGATGTGTACCCAAAGCCACTCACTGTCGCTGTTCATTGGTTGCCGCCTTTTCCCCGCCCCTTCCACCTGCTGCAGATTACCGGCACCAGGGCGAACAGACCGAGCAGGACGAAGGAGCCGAGGACCCGCGGCGAGGCGACAGCCGCCGGCGAGTCGACGGTGGCCAGGCTGGCCCCGGCGTTGACGTAGACGAAGCCGCCGGGGATGATCCCCACGGTCGTCGCCAGGACGAAGGTGCGCAGCGGCAGCCGGGTCAGGCCGGCGGCGAGGTTGATCAGGAAAAACGGGAAGACCGGCACCAGCCGCAGAAACAGCAGGTAATTGAAGCCGCGCTGCTCCAGTTCACGGTTGATCCCCTCGAGCCGGCCGCCGAACCGGCTCAGCACCGCGTCCCGCAGCAGGTAGCGGGTGACGAGAAAGGCGGCGGTGGCGCCGATGGTGGCGGCGATCACGGCGTAGACCGTGCCCGCGATCGCCCCGAACAGGGCCCCGGCCGCCAGCGACAGGATCGCCGCGCCGGGCAGGGAGAGGGCGGTCTGGACGATATAGAGCGTCATGAATCCGGCGACGGTCAGCAGCCGGTGGGCATGGTGAAAATCGACCAGGGCCTGGTGGTTGGCCTTCAGCGCCGCCAGGGTCAGGAACCGCCCCAGGTCGAAGACGAAGAACAGGGCGATGGCGGCAACGGCCAGCACCAGCAGCACGATCTTTTGCGGTTGCACTGTCATTGACCCGGTACCTTACGGAGAAAGGGGATCTGCAGCAGCGACCACAGCCCGAGGTCGGCCTGGTGCCGCCATTCCCGCAGACCGATGGTCATGCCGAGGTGGCCGTCGCCGGGCTGGGCCCGGTAGCTGCCGAACAACCGGTCCCACCATGGCAGGTTGAAGCCGTAGTTGCTGTTGGTCTCCCGCACGATCACCGAGTGATGCACCCGGTGCATGTCGGGCGTGACCACCACCAGGCGCAGCCACCGGTCGACCGGCGGCGGCAGACGGAGGTTGGCGTGGCTGAACATCGAGGTGGCGTTGAGGACGATCTCGAACAGGACCACCGCCAGCGGCGAGGAACCGAGCACGACGATGACCGCCAGCTTGATCGCCAGCGACAGCACGATCTCCACCGGATGGAAGCGGGTGCCGCTGGTGACGTCGAGGTCGAGATCGGTATGGTGCATGCGGTGGATCCGCCACAACAGCGGCAGGTGGTGGAACAGGCGGTGCTGGGCGTAGATCGTCAGGTCGAGCAGCAGCACACTGGCGATGATCTCCGCCGGACCGGAGAGGGAAAGCACGTTGAACAGACCCCAGCCCCGGTCCTGCAGCACCGCCGCCAGGGCGAAGGGGGCAAGGGGCAGGACCAGGCGGACGACCACGGAGTCGAGGGCGACGATGGCCAGGTTGATCCGCCAGCGCACGGCCCGGGCCACGGTCAGCGGCCGGCACGGCCACAGCCGCTCGCCCAGCGCCAGCAGCACCAGCAATCCGAGGAAGGCCGCCAGCCGGGCGGTATCGGGATGGAAGGGCAGCGGCTCCACTCAGCGTCTTCTCCACTGCAGCCACCCGCCCAGCAAACGCTGCAGCCACGGCGTCAGCCGGTTGCGGTTCCAGGCGTCGGCCAGCTTCCTGATCGCCTCGGCCTGGGTCGGGTAGGGATGGATGGTGCGGCCGATGGCCGCCAGCCCGAGGCCGCCGGTGATGGCCAGGGTCAGCTCGCCGAGCATCTCCCCGGCATGGCGGGCGACAACCGTGGCGCCGAGGATCTGGTCGCTGCCGCGGCGCAGGTGGACCCGGGCGAACCCCTCGGTCTCACCGTCGATGACGGCGCGATCGACGGACGCCAGCGGCACCGTCATGGTGGTGATTTTGATCCCCTTCCGCTCCGCCTCCCGCTCGGAGAGACCGACATGGGCGATCTCCGGGTCGGTATAGGTGCACCAGGGGACAACCAGCGCCGAGGCCTTCTGCCGCCCCGGGAACAGGGCGTTGGCGATCAGGATCCGGGCCTGGGCGTCGGCGGTGTGGGTGAACTTGAACGGCGAGCAGATGTCGCCGGCGGCATAGACGCGGGGATTGCTGGTCCGGAGCCGGTCGTCGACCCGGACCCCGGACCGGTCGTAGATGATGCCGCCCCGCTCCAGTTTCAGCCCTTCGAGGTTCGGCGACCGGCCAACCCCGACGAGGATGGCGTCGACCCGGAGCTCAACGATCCCTTCGCCACGCTCGACACGGACAATCCTGTCCTCCTCCTCCGTCACCACCTCGAGGACCTTCGCCCCCAGCAGGAGGTCGACCCCTTCCCGGCCGAAGACCGTCTCGATGATCGCGGCGGCGTCGGCGTCCTCCCGGCCGAGCAGCTGCGGCCCGTGCTGAATCAGGCTGACCCGGCTGCCGAAGCGGGCGAAGGCCTGGGCCAGCTCGCAGCCGATGGGGCCGCCGCCGATGACCGCCAGCCGCGGCGGCAGGGCGGTGAGGGAGAAAACGGTCTCGTTGGTGAGATAGCCGGCCTCGGCCAGCCCGGGGATCGGCGGCGCCGCGGCCCGGGCCCCGGTGCAGACGGCCGCCCGGGCGAAGAGCAGCTGCCGGCCGTCGACCTCGATGGCCTGCGGCCCGACGAAGCGGCCCTCGCCGATGAAGACATCGACCCCCAGTTCGTCCTGGAAGCGGCGGGCCGAATCGTGGCGGCTGAGATCGGCGCGCAGGCGGCGCATCCGGGCCATGATCCGAGGAAAATCGACGCTCGACTGCTCGCCGCCGACCACCCCGAATTCTCCGCCGTGCCGGGCGTCATGACAGGCGCGGGAGGCGCGGATGAGGGCCTTGGAGGGGACGCAGCCGACGTTGAGGCAATCGCCGCCCATCAGGTGACGTTCGATCAATGCCACCCGGGCGCCCAGCCCGGCCGCCCCGGCGGCGCAGACCAGGCCGGCGGTGCCGGCGCCGATCACCACCAGGTTGTAACGACCGGCCGACCGGGGGTTGACCCAGTCACGCGGATGGACGTTGGCCTCCAGGGTCTCATTGTGGGAGTCTGCTGGGGTGAGGTGCGGGGGAAATGCCATGCCTTGCCTCGCTGAAGGGGGGGATATGCAGTGGCCGCCTCGCCACCCGGAAGGGGGGCGGCCACTCCCGTTCACGGCCCACGACTGTACCACCTGGACGGCGATTTGAACAGGCCTGCGTCGCCGTCGGCCCATTTTTACCGCTCCGGATCTCCCGGTTGCAAACGATCCGATCGATCGGCCCGGCCGATACAACGGTTACGGTGCCCGAAATAGCCGGATATACCGGATCCAGGCCGTGGCCGACTCGCCGGTATCGTCGGAATCGATCATCACCGCCAGGCTGGCGGTCCTCGGCGGATCCTCGCCGAAGGCCAGCCGGTAATCGCGGACGATGTCGACCTCGTACTCCTGCCAGGTGCCGACCTTGTCCGCCCCGGCGCTGACCGGGATCATCCGCGCCGCGGCGGTGTAGGCGTTGACGATGAACGGCGCCCCGGTCACCCGGTTGTCCCAGATGTAGCTGATGGTGCTGTCGGGCGGGTACTTGCCGTAGACGGTCCTGGCCAGCCGGTACTTCAATCGCTTGCCCATCGTGGCCCGGTCCGGGTCGTAGGCGAACGTGACGTAGAGCCGGGCCGGATAGTCATCCCCGGCTTTGGTGCGGCTGTCGCCCTGGCGGTAGACGGTGCCGACCTTCCAGCGCCAGGCCAGCCGGGGGTAGTCATAGACATTGAACGACCGGCGGAGGACCAGCGCCGACGCCGCATCGTCGCTCTCCATCCGCAGGCAGGGCTCGCCGTCGCAGCGGTCCACCGAATACCTCGAATGGCGGGATATCTTGGGGAACGTCAGCGGCCGCCAGCGGTCCAGCGACTTGAAGCGCTCGTCGAGCAGGACCGGCCCGGCCGCCGCCACCCCGGTCGGAACCGCAGCCGCCAGGAGGGCGCCCAGCAGCACGGCGGCGACCATCATCCTTGCCTTCACCGCCGCCATGGTCAGCTCGCGGCAGGCGGGGTGTCCCCCGCATCGATTCGGGTTTTCTTGCGGTACACCACGCCGGTGAAGCGGGCGACGATCTCTCCCCCTTCGGCGGTGACCAGGACATCGTAGGCGCCGATCCGTTTCGGCTCAGCCACCTCCGTCGCCACGGCGTAGAGGGTCCCGGTCGATTCGCCGCGCAGAAACGAGATGTTGGCGTTGATCGCCAGGGCCAGCTGGCCGTGGCTGTTGGAGGCAACGGCGAAGGCCAGGTCGGCGAGGGTGAAGATCGCCCCGCCCTGGATGACATTGGCGGCATTGAGGTGCCGCTCCTCGATGACCAGGCGGGCCGTGCAGTAACCCTTGCCGGCCTCGACGATCTCGACGCCGGCCAGGGCGGCGAACCGGTCGCGGGCAAAAATCCTCCTTGCTTTTTCCGTATCCATATCCATACTGTTTCGAAGTTGTTTGAGATTGCGGCGGAATGAACGGGCCGTGCCGCGTTCCGGGGTGGAAGCACTCACCCTCTCTATCAATACCAGCATCCGGCGGCCGGCACCAGACAAACCTGACCGCGTCGGCGACAAGGTGAAGACGGAACAACCTGCAACTGACATCGTGCCTTGAGGAGAACGATGCACTACGGTGCCATGAATTTTCCGGTTCTACCGGTACTCGAAGAGATTGATCTGGTCGCCGCGATGGGCTTCGATTATCTGGAGCTGGCCATGGACGCCCCCATGGCCCACCACGGCATCATTGCCGCCAACAGGACGGCGATCGTCCACGCCCTGCAGGCCAACGGCCTGGGACTGATCTGCCACATGCCGACCTTCGTCTCCACCGCCGATCTGACGGAGAGCATCCGCCTGGCGTCGGTGACCGAGATGCGGCGGTCGCTGGAGGTGGCGTTCGACCTGGGGGCCGCCAAGATCGTCCTGCACCCGAGCATGGCCGCCGGCCTGGGGGCCTTCGTCGGCGGCAGGATCAAGGCCTACGCCCACGACTTCCTGGCCGAAATGGTCGAGGCCGCCCAGCAGATGCGGCTCACCATCTGCCTGGAAAACATGTTCCCCCGCTATATGCTGGGCGTCCAGCCGGCCGACCTGGAGGAGATTTTCACCTCCTTCCCGTCGCTCAAGCTGACCCTGGACACCGGCCACGCCCATATCGACGACCGGGGGGAGGGGCGGATGCTGCAGCTGGTGGAGCAGTTCGGCAGCCGCATCGCCCATCTGCATTTCAGCGACAATCACGGCCGGCGGGACGAGCACCTGGCAGTGGGCAGGGGGACGGTCGATTTCACCGGCCTGGTGCGCAGGCTGCAGGCGATCGGCTACGACGACACGATCACCCTCGAGGTGTTCGAACCGGACCGGCAGCTGCTGATCGACAGCCGGGACCGGATCAGGGCGATGTTTTCAGACGGGGAGTGACATCATGACCAGCACGGAGATCAAGGCGATGGTCCTCCAGGCCATTCACCGCATCGCCCCGGAGGCGGACCCGGACCAACTCGACCCGGATGTCCCCTTCCGCGACCAGATCGATTTCGACTCGGTGGACTTTGTCACCCTGATGGAGCAGCTCCAGGCGGCCCTGGACCGCAGGATTCCGGAAATCGACTACCCGCAGCTGACGACCCTCAACGGCTGTCTCGCCTACCTGGGCTGACCGGCCGCCATCGCCATCACCGCTCCGGCGCCAGGTCCCGGGGCCCGGCCAGCAGGGCGACCGGGAAATGACGGAACAGCTCGGCCGCCGCCAGGCCGCGGCCGTCGCCCGCCCCGACGACGCTATCCTCGCCGCTCATGATATTGGTCAAGCGACAGCCCTTGAAGCGGGCGGGCAGGTGCAGCGCCGTTCGGCCCCACACCTCCGGCCCCAGCGGCAGACGGTCGGCATTGCCGTGCAGCAGCCGGGCGACGAGCCGGGGCACGGCGGCGATCACGACCCGGTCGCCATCGATCCGGGCAAAGGCGCAGAGGTGACCCCTGGCGGCGCCGACCGCATGGAGCGGCTGATAGGCGCCATGCATGAAGATCGCCGGGTGCTCCCGCCGCAGGGTCAGTGTTCTCCACAGCACATACATCTTGATCCGGCCGTCGGCGCCATGGCGCAGCAGCTCCTGCAGCCGGGAGGCCAGCGGCGCCGAATCGTCCTCGACCAGTCGTTGCAGGCCGGCCAGCATTTCCCGCCGGGCGGCGAAATCGACGGGACGCCGGTTGTCGGGGTCGACCAGGCAGAACTGCCAGGTCTCGTTGCCCTGGTAGGTGTCGGGGATGCCGGGGGCAGTCAGCTTGAGCAGCAGCTGAGCCAGGCTGTTGACCATGCCGAAGCGGGCGATGCGGTGCTGGAAGGCGATGAAATCGACGACAAAGGGATGGTCCTCGCCGACGAGCAGCCGGGCGATAAAATCGGTCAGCGCCTGCTCGTAAACCTGGTTCTGATTGAGCCAGCTGGTGTGGACCTTGGCCTCGCGCGCCGCCTTCAGCATATAGGCGGTGAAACGGGCGCAGAATCCCGCCCTCTCCTCCCCGGTCATCGGCTCGAGCGGCCAGACCCCCAGCAGATTCTGATAGAGGGCGTACTCGTCGTTGGTCGATGGCGCCCAATCCCGGCCGACGGCGGTCTTGCCGCCGCGGTTCATCTCGTGCCAGCGCTCGACCGCCTCCCGCCACTGCCCCGGCATCTCCGCCAGGACATTGATCCGCGCCCTGACATCCTCGCTGCGCTTGCTGTCATGGGTCGAGGTGGTGAGCATCGCCTGCGGCCAGCGTTCGGCCCGGGCCCGGTTGCCGGCATGGAACCGCTCCACCGTCACCCCGAACCGGCTGGGGTCGTCCCCCACCTCGTTGAGCGAGACCAGGCGGTGGTAGATGTAGAAGGCGGTGTCCTCCAGCCCCTTGGCCATGACCGGCCCGGTGTACTGCTGGAATTTTTTGACGAAATCGACGACTGCGGTATCCTGCGGACTCCCTGACGGCGAGGTCGCCTCGAGCAGCAGCACCGAGCGGATGAAGTCGTAGATGCTGGTGTCCTCGACCTGCCAGCGGGCCTTGGCCCGCTTCACCGCCTCCTCCACATGGCGCCGGTCGACGCCGTCGAGGCGGTCGCTGGTGCAGTAGGTGCGGTAGACCGGGAAACAGGCGACGATCTCGGTCAGCGCCTCGCGCAGGCCGTTCAGGGTGTAGTCCTGGGTGTAGCGGTTGCGTTTGGCCAGCCGATGCAGCTGATTGCTCAGGACATTGCTCTCGCCGGCCATCGCGGTCCGGATGATCAGCCGCCGGCAGTCATGGGCCAGCTCGGCGAAATCGATCTCCCGGCCGATGAAGCGGTGGTAGATGGCGGTCATCTCCGGCTCCGCCGCCCGGTCGACGAAAATGCCGTTGACCAGGGAGGAAAAATCATAGCCGGTGGTGCCGTGGACCAGCCAGTTGGCGGGCAGCTGTTCGAAATCGGCGAGGATCTTTTCCACCACGACATAAAGGGGCGGCGCCGTCCGTTTCCGGAGGGACAGCCCGGCCGGGGGGGACAGCGGCTCCGCCGCCACGCCGCTGACCGCCGCCTGCAGGGTGCGGAAATAGTGGGCCGGATTATAGAGGCCGTCGGGGTGATCGATGCGCAGGCCGTCGATCCGCCCGGTGGCGATCAGGTCGAGGACCAGGCGGTGGGTCCGGTCGAACACCTCCCGCCGGTCCATGCGCAGCCCGGCCAGGTCGTTGATGTCGAAGAAGCGGCGATAGTTGATCTCGTCCGAGGCGACGCGCCAGAACGCCAGCCGGTACGCCTGCTGGGCCAGCAGCTGTTCCAGGAGGTTGAAGCTGTCGGGCCGTCCCGGTTCGCCGTTGAACAGGAGGACGTTTTCCTCGATGAAGACCGCGACCTCGTGCACCTCGCGGCACAGCCGCGCCAGCAGCCGCTTCAGCACCTCCTTGTTGCGGTTGCGCATCTCCACCTGGTCCGGGTCGGGTTCCTCCCGGGTCGGCAGGGCGGCAAAGGAGGTGACGAGGTTCTGCAGCTCGAGGAATCCTTCATGGCGGCTGCCGAGCCGGGTCTCCAGGCGCGGCAGGTCATGGCCGACCATCAGGGGGTAGGAGCGCGGGGCGACCGGAAACCGGTGCTCGTAGTAGGCGATCTCAAACGAGCCGTGGTCCGGCAGGAACACCAGGCGCAATCCGCCCTCCTCGAGGACCCGGCCGAAATAATCGCCCAGCACCGGCAGGAGAATGCGGTTCTTCAGCTCCTCCTCCTGGGACTGCCAGTTGATGTCGAAGAAGGCCGCGTAGGCCGAGGCCTGGCCGTTCTCCAGCACATCCAGCCACCACCGGTTGTCGGTGCCGACCCCCATGTGATTGGGGACCATGTCGAGGATCTGGGCCAGACCGTTGTGGTCGAGGGCGGCGACGAAGGCCTCGTAGTCCTCGCGCGAGCCGATCTCCGGATTGAGCCGGCTGTGATCGATGATGTCGTAGCCATGGGTGCTGCCGGGCCGGGCCTGGAGATAGGGCGAGGCGTAGCAGTGGCTGATGCCGAGGTCGCGCAGGTAGGGGAGATGGGCCGCCGTGGCGCGGAAGGTGCAGTCGCGGTTGAACTGGATCCGGTAAAAGGCCCGCGGCAGGGCCTGGCCGGGATGGCGGCGGCGGTCGGCCAGCGGGACCGACGGCCGGACCACCCCGACCGAGCGCTCGAGGCAGTACTCGCGGAACAGCCGGCGCAGACCCTCGTCCTCGGCCAGGATTTCCAGCTCGACCGCCAGCCTGGGACGGACAACGGCCGGCGGCAATGGCGGCGTCATCTTTTCCAGGCTCGACAGGGCAATGAGGTCGGGCACCTGGACCAGCAGAATCCGGGCCGGGGTGCGGGCGAGAAAGGCGTAGACGGCACGGATCAGGGCCGGGGGCAGGTCGGGGATGCCGGCCGGGTCGAGGTCGTGGTCCGGCGGCAGCAGGCCCTCGTGCCGGAGCGCCACCAGCAGCCGGGCCCGGTCCGAGGCCCGGGCGACGATCGCCGCCTCCCTGTTCCTGTCGTCGAAACCGGGACAGCGGCTCGCCAGCAGGGCGATATCGCTGCCGCGCCAGAAGCCGTCGAGCGTGCACAGCTCGTAGCGGCTCGGGGTCACCACCGCCTGCTGCGGATAGCCGGCCGGGGCCAGCCACTCGCCCCCGGGATCGCGGGCAAAGGCGCCGGGGCGGCTGACCAGGATGCCGCGGCGCTCGAGGGCCGCGGCAAAATCGGGGGACAGCGGCCCGTGATGCTCGCCGATCACCAGGCAGCGATTGCGCTGGCTCTCCAGGGCAATGATCGCCAGCAGGTCGTCACCGGCCGGGGCGACGCCGACCGACGGGCCATCGCCGGCGTCGTCAAACCGCCAGCATTGCCGCTCGAGCAGGTCGATGGCGTTGAACCGCAGGGCCCCGGCAGAGTGCATATTGGCGCGGAGCATGGCGATGAACGGTGCATAGGCGGCAGCCGCCAGCCGGGAGGCGAGGAGCGGCGGGCCGTAGGGAAAACAATCGGCCTCGCCGGGGCAGTGGCAGAGCTGCAGCGGCACCCCGAACAGCGCCGGTTGCTCCCAGACCGCAAAGCCCTTCGGATCGACCCCGGCGGGGAGGGTCAGGGTCATCCCGACCTTCAGCCCGAGCTCCATCGAGCGCTGCCCGGCGGCCGCCAGCTGCAGCTCGAGCTGCCACTGGAGATACTGGTGGAACTCGATCCGTTCGCGCTGACTGGCGGCGAAGGCGGCCACCGCCGGCGAGGTCCGGTCGCACCACGGCTCGGCCCGGGCCTCCGGCGCCGCCGCTGCCGCCGCCACGGTGCGGAGATGGCCGCGCAGGGCCTCGTAGAGGGCGAAGGCATACAGCCGCTCTCCCCCCTGCTCCTGGAACCGGCGGTAGCCCCAGCCCCGTTCGGTTTCCGGGTTGAGATGGTTGAGCTGGAAATGGCGCCACAGTACCTCGGCGACCTCCGTCTTCAGCGCCGTCACCTCCGGCCAGGCCACCTCCCTGGCCTCGCGCAGCTGGGCCAGCCGCACCTGGAAGGCGGGGAGAGCGACCAGGGCTCGGGCCTCGCCGCTCTCGTGAAAATCGGCGACCGCCTCGAGGTCGAGGAAGATCGGGTCGGGGAAACAGCGATCGGACGGCAGGGCCTGCGGCGACCGGCCATCTTCGGCCAGCCGCCGGCTCAGCAGCGACGAGACGGCCACGGTCCCGGCCCCGCTTTCGGCGGCCCAGCCGAGCAGGGCCTGGAGGTCGGTCAGATCGCCGCAGCCCCAGTTGCGGCGGGAGCGGACGTTTTCAAGCGCACAGCCCAGGCCCCAGATCCTGCCCTTGCGCAGCAGGCCGGGCGAGATATAGCAGGTGGCCGGGGCGACGATCAGCAGGCACTCGCCGCTCGGGCTGAGGGCGGGGTCGTCGCCGCAGCCGACCGTAAGCCGGTGATACCCTGCCGGCAGTTGGAACGCAAGCGTCAGCCGCAGGGCGGTATAGCGTTCGCCCTCCAGCTGCGCCGTGTCCAGCGCTTCCAGTGCTCCCGGCTGCACCGTGCCCTCGCGGCGGGCGCCGCTCTCCTCGACCAGCTGCCAGTGGAGCGGCTCGGCCAGCCGCCGGCCGGGCAGGCGCACCGGCACGGCCAGCGGGGCGGCATCCTCGCCGAGCACCAGGGCCGGCGGCAGCAGCCGGTGCCAGTGCGCCCGCAGCAGTCCCTCGAGCACCTGGCCGGTCGAGCCGCCCTCGGGGGCAACGAGGCCCCAGGCGGCGAGCAGGGTCTGCCGCTCCGCCTCTCCGGGCAGCGGCGCCGCTTCGTCGCCCACCGGGGCCACGAAATCGATTCCGGCCAGATCGCAGATCCACCGGAAGGTGTCATCCTTCATCGGCATCAACCTCCTCGGGCACGAGCCGCCACACAATGCTCCACGGCCGCAGTTCGGCCAGGTTGCCGCCGCCGTCGAGCGCCGGCAGGGCATACAGCACCCGGCCCCGGCCCTCGCCGGCCCGGGGCAGCGGCCGGGCGGAAAAATTGACCATTACCTCGAGCCAGCCCGCCGCCAGGGGCCAGCGGACCTGGAGCCCGCCGCCGCCGAACCGGGCATAGCCGGCCCCGCCCGGGCGCAGGCCGCCGAGCCGGGGAACGATCTCGCGGCGGCGGATCTCGAGCAGCCGGCGGTAGAACCGCAGCGTCCGCCGCCCTGCGTCACTCTCCGCCTGGCGCCAGTCAAGGCAGGAGCGGCGGAAGGTCTCGAGATCGTTGGGGTCGGGGATCAGTTCCCGCGCCCCGGCCTCGGCAAAGCGGGGGAACCGGCCGAACTCCCGTCGCCGCCCGTCCCGCACCTGATCGGCCAGGTCGGGGCCGAAATCGCAGAAATAAAGAAACGGCGTGGTCGCCCCGAACTCCTCGCCCATGAACAGCAGCGGCGGCGCCGGCGCCAGCAGCACCAGGGCGGCGGCAAGCAGCCGCAGCGGCTCCGGGGCCAGCAGCCCCAGCCGGTCGCCGAAGGCGCGGTTGCCGATCTGGTCGTGATTCTGGAGGAAGGAGACGAAGGCGGTCGGCGCCAGGTCCCGGCTGGGCTCGCCGCGGGGACGGCCGCCGCGGTACCGGGAAGTCTCGCCCTGGTAGGCGAAGCCTTCGGCGAGGCAGCGCCCCAGGAGATCAAGGGGCCGGGCGGCGTAGTCCGCGTAGTAGCCCTCGGTCTCGCCGGTAAAGAGGACGTGGCAGCAGTGATGGAGATCGTCGTTCCACTGGGCGTCGTAGAGCCGGCAGGCATCGGTCGGGTCGCGGCGCAGGTAGCGGGCCTCGTTGCCGTCGTTCTCCAGCACCAGGTGGATGGGGCGGTCACGGCCGGGGCCGTGGCGGACGGCGTGGGCGATCTCCTCGAGGATATGGGGGCTGGAATCGTCGAGGATGGCATGGACCGCATCGAGGCGGAGGCCGTCGACATGGAATTCCTCCAGCCAGTAGAGGGCGTTGTCGACGAAGAAGCGGCGGACCGTGGCGCTCAGCGCGCCGTCGAAATTGATCGCCGCCCCCCAGGGGGTATGCCGGGACTCGTCGAAGAAGGCGTCCCGGGCATAGACGTGGAGGTAGTTGCCCTCCGGGCCGAAGTGGTTGTAGACCACGTCGAGAAGGACCATCAGGCCCCGGGCATGGGCCGCCTGGACCAGCGCCTTGAGGTCGTCGGGGGCGCCGTAGGTGCGATCGGGGGCAAAGAGCAGGGCGCCGTCGTAGCCCCAGTTGCGGCCGCCGGGAAAATCGGCCACCGGCATCAGCTCGATCGCGGTGACCCCGAGTCCGGCCAGGTAATCGAGCCGGTCGATCACCCCGGCAAAGCGGCCGTCCGGGGCGAAGGCGCCGGGATGGAGCTCGTAGATCACCGCCTCCTCCCAGGGCCGCCCCGGCCACGAGCCGTCGCGCCAGGGGAACGACCGCGGGTCGACCACCAGGCTCGGGCCGTGGACATCGGTCAGCTGGCAGCGCGACACCGGGTCGGGGACCAGCAGGCCGCCGTCGATGCGGAAGCGGTAGAGGGAGCCGGGTCCGGCCCGGGGCGCCAGCAGCCGGTACCAGCCGTCGCCGTTGGCGTCCATCGGCGCCAGGAGGCAGCCGCCGTCGCCCTGTTCCAGGGCCAGGTCGACACTGTGGGCCCCGGGGGCCCACAGCCGGAACAGGACCCCGTCCGGTCGGATCTCGGTCCCAAACGGCATCGCATGGGCCCGGCGGGTGGTGGTTGCCTCCATGGCCATCGCCTCGTTGCCGGCGGCACAGCAGGGGCAGGGGCAGTGCCGGCCGGCGGTCGGTCACCCTTCTACATCTCGATCCGTTCCACCCCCTTCTGCATGGTGGCGATCATCAGGGTGAGATATTCGCGCAGGTGCCGGGTGACGAGGAAGTTCTGGTGCACGAATTCGTTGGCCTTGCGGCCCATCTCCTCGAGCTTGTCCCGGTTCTTGAGGAGGTAGCGGATGCGCAGGGCCGCTCCCTCGGGGGTGTTGACCAGGAAGCCGGTGTGGTGGTTGATGACCTGCAGCCGGATGCCGCCGGTATCGCCGCCGATCACCGGCCGGCCCTTCCACATCGCCTCGGTCACGGTCAGGCCGAAGCCCTCTTTGGTCGATTTCTGCACGCAGATGGTCGAGGCCCGCTGCAGGGCGTTGATCTCCCGATGGGCATCGGAGGGCAGCAGCAGGACATGGATATCGGGGTCGTCGCCGGCGGCCGCCCGCACCTCCCGCAGGACCTCCTCCCCCTCCGGGTCGTCACTGGCCCCGCCGCCGGCCAGCACCAGCTGCACCGGGGTGAACTCCTTCACCAGCCGAAAGGCATGGATCACCCCCAGCGGGTCCTTGAACCGATCGAACCGCGACACCTGGGTGATCAGCGGCAGCTCGGGATTCATGGCGTAGCGGGCGAAGACCCCGTGGACCTCGTCCGGGTACAGGGCGATGTTTTTCTGGCTCAGCGGGTCGATGCTGGGGGCGATCAGGTAGAGGGGGTGGGGCAGCGGCTGGGCGAAATCGGCGAGCGACCAGATGCTGGCGTCATAGCCGACCACGAAATTGCGCAGATATTTCCACACCGCCCGATACGGGTGGCTCAAATCGATATGGCAGCGCCACACCCACTTGCCCCGGCGGCCGGGGCACAGCTGCAGCAACGGCGCCGGCTGCGGGTCGTGGATGAAGACGAAGTCGGCCTCCTCCAGCTTGGTCCGCATCCGTTCGGCATTGTCCTGGTTGGCCTTTTCATAGGCCTTCAGCAGCGCCGGGGGGATCAGCACCGGATTGCCCTGCAGTCCGTTATGGAAGCTCTTGGTGCACTGGTAAAAGTCGCGGTCGCCGCTGACGACCTCCCACTCGGCCTCCAGCCCCAGTTCGTTCTTGAACGGGATCAGCCAGTTGAGGATCTCCGCCACCCCGCCGCCCTCCCGGGTCGAGTTGACGTGCACGACCTTCATCCCCTGCAGCGGCCGGGCCAGCTGTTTCAATTGATCGATAACCACAGCGCCGACGATCTCGGCATAATCGTCCAGTAAGTTGGTCATGGTCGTTCCTCCTCGGACTGACATTCCTGGAAGGCGGTCTCGAGTTCCTGCCGCAATGCGGCCAGCGTGGTGAAGTACGGGTCGATCCGGTTGATCCGGCCGATCAGCTCCTCGCAGGCTTCCTCCTCAAAGTCGTAGAACCACTCGACGAAATCGCTTTTCCCCTGGCTGGTCCGGCGGCGGGCGTCGATGAAGTGATAGAAGATCGAGCCCAGCGACATCCTGGCGATGCGGTCGGCCATTTCCCGGGGGTGGGCGATGCGGATGCCGGTATCGAAGACGACGATCTGCGACCGGGTAAATTTAAAGCGTTGCCCGGAGCGGGCCCAGGGCACGTATTCACTCTCCGACAGCCGCTCGTCGATCACATCGATCAGTTCCTGTCGCAATCCCTCGATATCCTGCTGATGATGGCTGGGGTCGACGATCGCCAGCCGCTCCGCCAGGCGGCTGTCGTGGAGGCTGCGCCAGGCCCAGGCGGCAAAGTCGTTCTGGTATTCCGGCTCATCGAAGGCGGAGCGCAGCATGCCGCCCCAGAAATGGTAATAGATGCAGCCGGGATGGATGGTCTTGACCCGATCGCTCAGTTCACGCAGGTTCTGGGCTTCCTCCCCGGTGGCGATGGAAATGAGGGTGCAATCCTTGACAACAAACGGAGTCGCCATACGTTCCTCGTTTTGTTTTGCGATTCAGAATGGTCCCAGCGGATGGTCCGGGCATCAGGCGGGCTCAATGACAGACGGCGGGACTGTGGGCCGCGGTCCGGCCTCGTCCTCGCGGTGTCGTAGCGGGCTCCGCTTCAGTGATGATTATATCGCAACGGCGGCCCGCTGCAAAGCCTATCGCCCGAAAACTCCTGTCGCCCGGCCGGAGTCGGTCTCCCCGAAGGCGCCATGCGGTTCGGGCCGCCCGCCGTCACAGGCCGAGGGAGACATACATGACCCCCGGATCCTCCCGCTCCGCCTTGACCGAAAAACCAAAGGCCCGGCAGAGTTTGAGCATGGGCTTGTTGTCGGCCAGCACCTCGCCGAAGATCTCGCCGATCCCCCGGCCGCGGCCATAATCGATGATCCGGCGCATGAGCATCGGCCCCAGCCCCAGGCCGGTCTTGTCATGGCGCAGCAGGATCGCGAACTCGGCCCGCTCATGGTCCGGGTCGGCGCTGATCCGCACCCCGCCGTACAGCTCGGCGCCGCCCTCCCGATCCCGGCCCTCGACCACCAGGGCCATCTCGCGGTCATAGTCGATCTGGGTCAACCGGGCCGCCTGGTCGTGGGGCAGGACATTCATCATATGGAGAAAGCGCAGCCGGATCTCCTCCGGCGACAGGCTGGCGAAGATCTGCTGGAAACCGGGCTCATCCTCCGGGCGGACCGGCCGGATCAGGAGATTGCGGCCGTCCGGCAGGACCAGGCGCTCCTCCAGTTCCCGGGGATAGGGCAGAATCGCCAGCCGCTCCATCGCCGGACCTTCGGTCCTGGCCACCCGGATGCGGGCGTCGAGCGCCATCACCCCGTGCTCGTCGGCGATGAGGGGGTTGATGTCGAGCTCGGCGATCTCGGCCAGATCGCAGACCAGCTGCGACACCTTCACCAGGGTCAGGGCGACAGCGTCGAGGTCGGCCGCCGGGGTCCCCCGGTAGCCCTGGAGCAGGCCGTAGACCCGGGTCCGGGTCATCATCTCGCGGGCCAGGTGCATGTTGAGCGGCGGCAGGGCCAGGGCCTTGTCGCCGATGACCTCGACGGCGACGCCGCCATGGCCGAAGAGGAGCACCGGGCCGAAGTGGCTGTCGTCGATCATGCCGACGATCAGCTCATGGGCCTGGGGGCGATGGACCATCGGCTGCACCGTAAAGCCGTCGAGTCGGGCATCGGGGCGCAGGCCGCGCACCCGTTCGAGCATCGCCGCGGCATTGGCGCGGACCACCGCCGGGGTCTCGAGGCTGAGGCTGACCCCGCTGACCTCGGACTTGTGGACGATGTCCGGCGACAGGATCTTCAGGGCCACCGCGCCGCCGATACCGGCCGCCACCGCCGCGGCCTCCTCCGGCGTGGCGCAGACATGGCTGGGGACGACCGGGATGGCGTAGGCGGCCAGCACCGCCTTGGCCTCGACCTCGGTCAGCCAGTCCCGACCGGCCGCCAGGGCCGCGGCGACGATCCGCCGGGCGGCGGCGGGGTCCGGGGTGAAGGCCTCGGGAACCGTCGGCGGGGTCTCCATCAGCATCGCCTGACTGTTGCGGTACCGCACCATCTGCATGAAACCGCGCACCGCCTGGGTCGGGGTCTCGTAGGTCGGAATCCGATTCTCGGTCAGCAGCCGCCGGGCCTCGAGGGCCGACCCATCCCCGAGCCAGCAGGTCAGCACCGCCTTGCGGTTGTAGAGCGACATCCGGTCCTTGAGCGTGGCGATCACCGCCCGGGCGGCGTCGGCGGCCGAGGCCACCGCCGTCGGGCAGTTGATGACGAGAACGGCATCGCTTTGGTCGTCGCCCACCAGCGCCTCGAGGGCGACGGCATAGCGGCTGCCGGGGGCGTCGCCGATGATGTCGACCGGATTGCCGTGCGACCAGGTGGGCGGCAGGACCGCGTCGAGGCGGTCGACGGTGGCCGGGGCCAGATCCGCCAGGCGGCCGCCCCTTTCGATCAGGGTGTCGGTGGCCATCACCCCCATGCCGCCGCCGTTGGTCAGGATCGCCAGGCGGTCGCCGGGGACCTGGCGGACCATCGCCAGGGTCTGGACCGCATCGAACAGGGCCTGCATATCCTTGACCCGCAGCATCCCGGCCCGGGCGAAGGCGGCGTCGTAGACCGCGTCGGCCCCGGCCAGGGCCCCGGTATGGGAGGCGGCGGCCCGGGCCCCCTCGGCGTAGCGGCCGGCCTTGACGACGATCACCGGCTTGATCCGGGCCGCGGCCCGGGCGGCGGACATGAACTTGCGGGGGTGGGTGACCGCCTCGATGTAGAGCAGGATCGCCCGGGTGGCGATGTCGGCCGCCAGGTAGTCGAGCATGTCGCCGAAATCGACATCGACCATGTCGCCGAGGGAGACGCAGTGCGAAAAACCGATCCGCCGCGAGGTGGCCCAGTCGAGCACCGCCGTCAACACCGCCCCGGACTGGGCGACGAAGGCGAGGTTGCCGGCCAGGGGCGGGACATGGGCGAAACTGGCGTTGAGGGCGACCCCCGGGACCATCACCCCCAGGCAGTTGGGGCCGATGATGCGCAGCAGGTGGGGCCGGGCCGCGGCCAGCATCGCCTCGGTGCGGGCCCGGCCGGCGGCCGAACCGCCTTCGCCGAACCCGGCGGTGATGACCACCGCCGCCTTGCAGCCCCGCCGACCGAGCTCGTCGACCAGGCCGGGGACGGTATCCGGCGGGGTGGCGATGACCGCCAGATCCGGGGTCCGCGGCAGGGAGGCGACGTCCGGATAGGCGGTCAGCCCGGCGATGACGGGGTATTTGGGGTTGACCGGAAAGATCTCCCCGGCGAAGCCGGCGCCGAACAGGTTGCCGGCCAGCACGCCGCCCACCGTCCCCGGTTTGTCGTTGGCGCCGATCAGGGCCACCGAGGCCGGGGCGAAGATATGGTTGAGATTTCTCACCGTCATGATTGCCTCACTGGTGTTGGTTGGGGAGGGAACAGATTCATGGTATTGGAGCGCTCCCCGCTTGTCAAGGCCGGCCCCCGCCGACACTACCGTCAATCCCGCTCTTGACGGCAGGCCTCTTCCTTGGGTACCTTGAAATAAATAGCGGAGAACCGACATGAAAAAGATCTGGCTCGTACTGCTCGCGGTGGCCGTGCTCGGCGGCGCCGGCTTTGGCCTGTGGCAGCTGTACCAGCGCAACAACAGCGTCACCGTCGTCTTTGCCGACGCCGGCGGGGTCACCCCGGGCACCGGGGTATGGATGGCCGGGATAAAGGTCGGTCGGGTCCTGGGACTGCAGGTCGCCGGCGACGGCGTCGAGATAAGGCTCTTCCTCGGCAAAGAGGTGCGGCAGCAACTGACGGAGACCGCCCTGTTCGTCATCGATCCCGGCCCCGCCCAGGGAGGGCGGCCGGTGCTGCGGGTCAAGGCCGGCGCCGGGGGCACCCCCCCGCTGGCGGCCAACTCCCGCCTGCGGGGGGTCAACTCCTTCGCCCTGTGGCAGCTGGACGATTACTCGCAGAAGGTGCTGGAGTTCATGAACGAACCGCAACTGCAGGAGGGGATCAAACGCCTGGAGCAGTTCGGCAACGAGTTGAGGAAATAACGTTTAAACGTTTAAACGCCTAAACGCCTAAACGCCTAAACGTTCCAAGAGGTTGGAAAATGAGATCGGCCACCGTCTTGCTCATCCTGCTGGCGCTGACCGCCTGCGCGGCGCCGCCGGTCCCGGTCCCGGCCGAGGACAGCGGCTACAGCCGGGCCCTGCTCGAGCGGATCAACCTCTACCGCCTCGAGCACGGGCTCAACCCGCTGCGGCCCGACACCGGACTGGCCCGGCTGGCCAGGGGGCACTGCACCGAGATGTTCCAGCGGCAGAAGATGAATCACCGCCACTTCAAGGATCGTCTGGCACAGGCCGGCAGCCGTCTCTGCATCGAGAACGTCGGCTGGAACTTCGTCTCGCCGCTGCAGATGTTCGACGGCTGGCGGGAGTCGCGGGGCCACAACCGCAATCTGCTCGAGGACAGGGTCAACCGGGTCGGCATCGCCGAGATCGGCCGCTATGTGACCTATTTCGCCTGCGACTAGCCTCAGGAAACGGAACATGGAGACAAAAAAGAAATCGATTCTGGTGATCTACCACTCCCGGGGCGGCACCATGGAACGCATGGCGCACCGCTTCGCCCGCGGCGCCGCCAGGGAGGAAGCCATCACGGTGATCCTCAAAAGAGCGGCCGATGCCGGTATCGACGACCTGCTGCACTGCAGCGCCATCGCCATCGGCACGCCGGAATATTTCGGGACGATGGCCGGGATGATCAAGGATTTTTTCGACCGGACCTACGAGGCCGCCCGGGAGCGGACCATCGGCCTGCCGTTCGTGATCTTCGTCTGTGCCGGCAACGACGGCCGGGGGGCGATCACCCAGATCGAACGGCTGGCCGCCGGCTACAAATGGCACAAAGTCCAGGAGCACTTCCGGGTAGTGGGCGCCCCGACCGAACCGCAGTTGGCCGACCTCGAGGAGCTGGGCCAGACCCTGGCCGCCGGGGTCGATTTCGGTATCTTCTGACGCCCGTTCCGGCCGATACGGTGATGATGACCCTGCCGCCTGCGGCGCCACCCTCAACCTTTTGATATTGCCGCCATGATGCTCCATCCGAACATGCCGTCGCTTCATGACCGGGAAGAGGCGAGTGTTCCCCCCGATCTCCCCGCCGTCATCGACGCCCATGTCCACATCTTTCCCGACGCCCTTTTTGCGGCGGTCCGCAACTGGTTCGATCAGCATGGCTGGCGCATCCGCTACCGGCTGGGATCGGCCGAGATCATCGAGTTCCTGCTGTCGCGCGGCGTCGGCCATGTCATCGCCTTGCAGTATGCCCATAAACCCGGCATCGCCACCCAGCTGAACGACCACATGGCGGCGATCTGCCGCCGCTACGCCGGCCGGGTCACCGGGATGGCCACCGTCTTCCCCGGCGAGGAGGGTGCCGAGGAGTTGCTGCAGCAGGCCTTCGCCGCCGGTCTGGGCGGGCTCAAACTGCACGCCCATGTCCAGTGCTTCGACATGAACGGCGCGGCAATGCAGCCGCTCTACGACTGCTGCCGGCGCAACGGCAAACCGGTGGTGATGCATGTCGGCCGGGAACCGAAGAGCGAGGCCTACCGCTGCGACCCGTACGTGCTGTGCCGTGCGCGCAAGCTGGAACGGGTGCTGCAGGAGTTCCCGGGTCTCAAGGTCTGCGTGCCCCACCTGGGCCTCGATGAAATCGCCGCCTACCGGGAGCTGATCGAGAAGTACGACCATCTCTGGCTCGACACGACGATGGCCCTGGCCGGCTACTTCCCGCTTCAGGAGGACATCGATATCGGCCGCTACCGCTCCGACCGGGTCATGTACGGTTCCGATTTTCCCAACATCCCCTATGCCTGGGACCGGGAACTGCAACGGCTGCAGGCCGCCCGACTCCCACCCCGGGCCCTGGCGGCCCTGCTGCATGGCAATGCGATCGATTTCTTCGGCCTGCCGGGGACAGCCGGCGCCGCCGGAACCGGGGAACAACGTATGGAAATGGTGGGTGGCCCATGCCCGAACAGGATGACCTGATACGGAACCTGCAGAGGTCCGCCCTCTTCCAGGACGTCGACCCCGCCGAGGTGGAACGGCTCATCGCCGCCGGGCAATGGCGGACCGTCGAACAGGGCCGGTACGTCTATCGCCAGGGTGAAAGCGACTGCCGTTTCCATATCATCGCCGACGGCGAGGCCGAGCTGACGATGGATGTCGACGGCGGCGACCAGTTCCTCGTCAGCCGCATCGGCCCCGGCGGCCACTTCGGCGAGACCGCCCTGCTGACCAACAGCACCCACAGCATCGATGTCCGGGCCCTGACCGCCCTCTCCCTGCTGTGCTTCGACGCCGAGGCCTTCAACCACGAGCTGCTCGCCAACCAGGTCATCCAGCGTCGGCTCTGCATCGGCCTGGCCCGACGGCTGCGGGTATCGTACCATGACCACGCCGGCGCCCTGGCGAAGAGCAGATACCCCCGCCGCAGTTCCGAGCACAACCTCGACCCGACCTTCTTTTCGGGACCGACATCGACGGCGGGAGCGGCGGGAGGGATGGCGGCGGGGCAGCCGCCGGAATCGACCATCGCCCGGCAGATCATGGCCGCGGCGAAAAAATTCAGCTCCTCCCTTGCCCCGGTGCTGATCACCGGCGAGAGCGGCACCGGCCGCCGCATGGCGGCCTATGAGATCCACCGGGCCAGCGCCCACGGGGCCGGGCCGTATTTCGAGGTCGATGTCCGCGATTTCGATTCCGCCCAGCTGGAGATGGAACTGTTCGGCAACGAGCGGGAATCCTTCGCCTTCTCGCTGATCGACCGGCTCGGCGTGTTCGAGCGGTCGCAGGAAGGCACGGTCGTCCTCTACAACGCCGAATTGCTGGAGCCCGACTTCCAGCGCGAGTTGGCGGGCATCATCAAGCGCGGCTTCTTCACCAAGGTCGCCGGCGACGTCCGGATCCCCCTCCGCTCCCGGATCATCCTGATCTGCAACGATACACCGCGGATGGAGGATGGTCACAACCGGCTGCTGCCCACGCTCTACGCCCTGGTGGCCAACCGCCATTTCCGGATGGCCCCGCTGCGCGCCCACCGCCGCGATATCCCGCGGCTGATCCAGTACTACCTCCAACGCTACAGCCTGCAGTACGGCAAGACCGTCACCCGGGTGGACGACCGGACCCTCGGGACATTCATGAACTACGACTGGCCGGGCAACCTGGCCGAAATGGCCAGCGTCCTGCAACGGGCGGTCATCCTCGGCCGCAGCAACGAAGCCCTGAGCAATCAGGTCCTGCTCGGCATGCCGAAGACCGAAGGCAAATGGGAGTTCAACCTGCTGCGGCTGCGGGCGGTGCGTTCGTTCGTCACCAGCCGCTTCTACCCGCTGCTGCCGAAGGCGCTGGTGGGACTCTGTTTTGCCCTGGTACTGGTCGCGCTCGTGTTCGGTCCGGCGGCACCGGAAAAGAATATCGGCCTCACCCTCAGCTGGGTGGTGGGATGGCCGCTGATGATCTTTTCCTTCTTTTTCCTGGCCCGCACCTGGTGCAGCGTCTGCGGCCTGTCGGTGCCCGGCTGGCTGGCGCAGTCGGTGTTCAAGCCGGAGAGGCCGACCCCGGCGTTCATCCGCAGGTATTCCGGGTGGATCATGGCCGGGCTCTGCACCCTGCTGTTCTGGATCGAGATCACCTGGAACGCCTACCAGTCGCCGCGCCTCACCGCCGCGATCATCACCGCCATCACCCTGGGTGCCCTGGTGTTCAGCATCTTCTTCAAACGCCGGGTGTGGTGCCGCTACCTCTGCCCGCTCGGGGCGATCAACGCCATCTTTTCGATGCCGTCGACCCTCGAGCTGCGCGCCAACTCCCACATGTGCATGAACCGCTGCACCGACCATGTCTGTTATACCGGCAACGACACGTCCCCCGGCTGCCCGATGTTCCGCCACCCGTTCCTGGTCGACAACAACCGCGATTGCATCCTCTGCGGCCAATGCATCAAGAACTGCCGGCTGGACTCGATCCATCTCAACCTCCGCCTCGCCCCCCAGGAACTGTGGAACATGCAGGCGCCGCGCCTCGAGGACAGCATCCTGGTGATCGTCCTGGCCGCGGTCTTCTTCCCCTTCGCCGTCAACCTGAAATACCCCGGCCTGGTCGCCGGCTGGGCCGCAACCGGGAACGGCTTCGGACTCCCCCTCAGCCCGGTGCCGGTGTCGAGCATCTTCTTCTTCGGCTGCATCCTGATCTACCTCGGCGGCGCGGCGCTCCTGTCGCAGATCATGGCCCGGCTCACCGGCAACAGCTGGAAGGCGACCGCCTCGATCATCGGCTACGGCATGATCCCGCTGGTGCTCAGCGCCTTCATGGCGGCCCACCTGGAGATCTTCGTCGGCGGCCTCGGGCTGCTGCCGGCCAACATCCTCGATCTCGCCGGCAGCGGCGGCAATTACGGCGCCCCCCGGATCATGAGCCCCGACGCCGCGTTCGTCCTCCAGGCGATCACCGTGGCCGGCGGCCTGATCGCCGCCCTCTACGCCTCCCACCGCATCATCAAACGGCTGTTGATCGCCCGCCGCTATTCCCTGAAGATGTTCGCCGTGCCGGCCTTCTGTCTCTGCCTGTACGCCGTTGTCAGTCTCCGGCTCGTCTGATCCGGGGCCGAGCACCGCTGCAGCCGCCGTCGCCGCCCCAATTTCTGCAGTGATCAGGAAGAGATATTCCGCCAGGCAGCCGACCGGGTGAGGTTGCGGTGATGCATCGACGAAAACAACAAAAAAGAGTGAAAATTCCATTTTTGTCCGTTATCATGGGAACGAGATACATTCTCAATACGATGAATTGGCGAACACCCAACCAGCAAAATTTTTGACACCGGTCCCGTATCCCCAGATGACTCGACGACAGAATCTCTCCTCGGCTGCCGAGCCGCCGATATCGTGCGGACCGCACTCCCCCGACTCCGCTGCCGGGGAGTACAACGCCGGCGATCCCCGGCCCGAAAACCCTCCGGGTCTGCCGGTCGTGCTTGACGACTTCGACGCCGAGGCGATGGCGCGGCGCAGGCTGCTGAAGCTCGCCGCCTACACCGTCCCGATCGTCGTCGGATCACTCCTTCTGCCCCAGGCGGCCGCGGCAAGTTCGATCTGTATTCCGAACGAAAACTGCAGCCCGAACGACCCGGACTGCAATCCGAAATAACTCCGCCTCCACCGAAAGTCAGCCGCGTGCATCCCTCATCGCCGACGACGCCCCTCCGGGATCGGCCAGCCCCCCCCGTCCCTGCCGCCGACGACCAGCCGCCGGTGTGGTTTGTCGGCCCGGGCGGCGCTTTCTTCGCCTGCCACCGTCCAGATCATCTCATCTTTTTTGACGCCGGTGACGCAGTTGTGCTCGAGCTCCACGGCGACCTCGCCGACCGGCTGGCGGAATGCGGCCGGCAGGGGCGGCCGCCATCGCCGATGCGGCACGACTCGGCTTCAGGCAGGTGCAGCCGACCGGCGGCGATCCGCTGCTCTGCCCTTTCCTGCTCGAGGTGGTGGCGACGGCGCACGCCGCCGGTCTCGAGGTCGAGGTCTTCACCAACGGCCTGCTCCTCGGTCCGGCCCTGCTCGACTCGCTCCTCGCCTATGACGTCCGGTTTGCCTTCAGCCTCTACGGCGCCGATGCCGCGACCCATGACCGCGTCTCCCGGCCCCCCGCGAGGACCTCGTCGCCGCCGGCTTCACCATCACCGATACCCAATGGGTCTGCGGCGACGGCCGAATCATCGGGTCGTTGCGCCTTTCGCCCCCTCCGGCCCTGGCCTGGAACAGCCTGGCCCCGCCCCGGCTCGACCATTGCCTGTTTCTCGAACGCGGGCCGCTGGCCATCGAGCCCCTCAGCCCCGGTCAGGCCCTGCTCCGTCTCTGGCCGCAGCGGGTGCGCCGGAGCGACGGCCGTGAACCGTGGGAGCCGGGGGCGCTCGCCGTCCGGCTGGCGGGGGTGTCGTTCGCCGTGCTGCGCACCGCGCGCATCGACCAGCTCGCCCCGGCGGTCGCGACGTGGTTGCGGGAGAAGAGAACGTGACCGGGATGAGACCGAATATGGATCCGGGTGCCGCCCTGCCCCCGCTCAAAAGGGCGCTGGCGGTGGCATTGATGGGTGATATCAGCGAAGAGGCCCGCCGCGCGGTCCTGGCCGGGGTGACCGACGCCGATGCCGTCCGCATCGCCGCCGAAGAGGAAGATGTCCTGCCGCTGCTCGCCTGGCGGATCGAGCGGCTCGGCCTCCTCGATGCCGGGTCCTGGCGGCCGCTGCGGCACCGCCTGCAGATCGCGATGGCGGTGGCGCGGGCGGAGGCCGACTGGCGCCGGCGCTGCGTGTCCCATGTGCTCGGCGCGCTCCGCACCGCCGGCATCGCTGCCGTGCCGATCAAGGGGATCTGGCTGGCCGAGCGGCTGTATCCCGAACCGTGGTGCCGCCGGATGGGGGATGCCGATCTGGTCGTCGCCGGCGAACCACGGACGATCCTCGACCGGCTGGCCGGGCACGGGATAGGGCCGAAGAGCGACGACCCGGCGATCCTCGCCCATGCCTGCAGCGAAGGCGACGAAATCACCGTCTACGCCCGCTGGCCGGGGGCCTCGGCCATCGATCTCCATTTCCGGCTCTACCCCGACATGCCGCTGACCGCAGCCGCCGAGATCATCGCCCGGGCCGAGCCCGATGCCTGCCTCGGGGTCGAGGTCCTGGCCCCCGCCCCGGCCGACCACCTCATCGTGGTGGCCCACCACCTGATCCTGGGGACGGCGAAACCTCCGTGGCGCTGGTGGCTCGACGTGGACCTGGCGGCCCGTGCGGTCACGGACTGGCACACCGTGGCCTCCCGCTCGATCGGCTGGGGCAACCCGGCCATCGTGCTTATCGCCCTCTGCTTATCGCCCTCGCCGGGGCGCACCAACTCTTCGACACACCGCTACCGGACTGGATCTGGGGAGCGCTGGCCGAGGCGCTGACCCCGAACGAGCGCCCGGTGGTCGCCGCCGCCCTGGCGCACGGGGCCTGGCAGGCGGACCGCGACGCGCTGCTGGTCTGTCAATGGCGGGAACGGGGGCTCGGCTGGCGCGACCGTTCCCTGACTCGATTGCTCTGGCCGCATCCCGGCTTCGTCGCCCGCCGCCTCAAGGTCTCATCGACCGCGCCCGGCTTCTGGGTCAAACGCCTCGGCTTCGCCGCCGGCCGCTTCACCCGGGCCGCCCGGGCAGTGGCGCTGTCGAAGTGGTGACCTCGCCACCACGCTGAAAAAGGGGAAGGAACGAACGGTATCGGTACCACGACGACCGGGGCGGCGCTGATTTGCCGCCGCCCCCGCCATCACCGGTTTCGGGCCTGGGCCGTCAGCCAGGCATCGAGCCGGTTGGCGAAGGCCTGGCGGTCGCTCTGCACGAAGGCCGCCGGGCCGCCGGTCTCGACCCCGGTGGACCGCAGGTCGTCGAGAAAATTGCGGATGCTGAGTCTGGCGCCGATGCTTTCGGAGGAATAGATCTCACCGCGCGGATCGAGGGCATGACCGCCCCGCTCGAGGACCGCCGCGGCGAGCGGGATATCGGCGGTGATCACCAGGTCGCCGGGGGCGAGCCGCCGGACGATCTCCTGGTCCGCCACATCCTGACCACTGGCCACGCGGAGAAAGGAGACGTGGGCCGTGCGGGGGGTCCGGACCAGGCGGTTGGCGACAAACACGGTCTCCACCTTCGCCCGCTCCGCCGCCCGCAACAGGATCTCCCGGATCGGCCGGGGACAGGCGTCGGCATCGACCCAGATCCGCATGTTCACTCTCCGCCTGTCAACAGGGGGCGGCGCTCTGCCGTCGCCGCCCGCCGAGGGAAAACGCCGGGATCAGCGATCGCCGCCGCGCCCGCCGCGCCCGCCGCTGTAGCCGCCTTTGCCGCCTTTGCCGCCACCGCTGCCATAACCGCCTTTGCCGCCACTGCCACGGCCGCCGCCATAGCCGCCCCCCTCACCGCCGCGGCCGAAGCCGCCGCCAGGTCCTCCCTTGCCGCCGCCGTAACCGCCCCGATCGTCGCTCCTCTTTTCCGGCGGCCGGGCCTCATTGACCACGAGCGCCCGACCTTTGAGGTCCTTGCCGTTGAGGCCGTCGATAGCGGCCTGGCCCTGTTCCTTGGTGGCCATCTCGACAAAGCCGAACCCCTTGGACCGGCCGCTGAACTTGTCGGTGATGATGGCGACCGATTCCACCTGGCCGAATTGACTGAAGGCCTGCCGCAGGTCTTCCTCCTGCACCTCGTAAGACATATTCCCTACATAGATCTTCATTTCATGCTCCTTTTTAAGTGACGTGGTTGTCCAGCGTTTAACTCCAAGATACGTACCGCCATGAAGCTATCAAGGAATTCTGTCTTCATTCCGTTTATCGTGTGCCATCTCGTGGTTGGAGCCCTCCCCCACGTTCGGTTTGAGATCTCTCCCTCCGGTCGAGATGACACTCCCCTCCCTGTCATTTCGAGCGTAATTCCTGTCATTTCGAGCGCCAGCGAGAAATCTCGTCCTTCCGGGGAACTCCCGCCTTGGGACTGATGACCATCGCGGGAGATCTCTCCCTCCGGTCGAGATGACAGCGGGGGAAGGATCGAGATGACAGCGGGGGGAGGTCGAAGCGACAAGGGGCGAGGTCGAGGCGACAAGGGGCGAGGACGCAAGTGATGTTTCGAGAGCGCAAGTGATGCGTCGAGGACGCAAGTGATGCGTCGAGGACGCAAGCGATGTTTCGAGAGCGCAAGTGATGCGTCGAGGACGCAAGCGATGCGTCGAGGTCACGCGTGCGTCGAGGCCACATGCGATGCGTCGATGCGACAGGGGGATGGTCGCCTCGCCCCGCCCCCTTGTCATTTGACCAGCAGCACCGGGACAGTGGCGTCCCTCAGCACCTCGCGGGCCACCGAGCCCATCAGGACCTCGAGCAGCCCGCCGCGCCCGTGGGTCCCCATGACGATCTTGTCGACCCCGCGTTCCCGGGCGAAGCGAATGATGGTCTCGGCCACGCGGCCGACGGCGATGTGATGGGTGCAGGGCAGCCCGGCGCCATCGAGCAGCGCCCGGGCGCCGGCCAGGGCCGCCAGGCCTTCTTCGCGGTGATAGGCATCGACGTCATCCTGAGTGACGAACATCCGCGCATGCCCGGAGGCAATGGGAAGCTGGACGTTGATGAGGAAGATTTCCAGCGCCGCCCCGCTGGCGGCCAGGTCGAGCACCTGTTTCACCGCCCGTTGGGAGTGGTCCGAACCATCCACCGGGATCAGGATTTTCAGCATAGTCGCCTCCGTTATGGGTTATCGGCAGGATTCGATGGCGAGCCCTTCACCGCCAGATCCGCCAGGGGCACCGCCACAACGGCCCGGCGCCGGGCCAGCAGCGTGCCCACGGCCACCACCAGCAGCGCCCCGGCCGCCGAGACCGCATAGTGCAGCCAGTCCGGGGTCCCGACCAGCCGGGGTTGGACCTTGACGTCGGTGACGATCATGCCGCCGGCGATCCACCCCAGCAGCGCGCCGCCCAGGGTGATGACCGCCGGAAAGCGATCCATCAGCCGCAAGACCAGCTTGCTGCCCCAGACGATGATGGGGATGCTGATCGCGATGCCGGCGATCACCAGGCCCAGGTGGCCCTTGGCGGCGCCGGCGACGGCGATGACGTTGTCGAGGCTCATCACGGCGTCGGCGACGATGATGGTCCTGATCGCTCCCAGCAGGTTGGTGCTGCCCTCGATCCCGGCATGGGCGCCCTCCTCTTCCGGCTGCAGCAGATTGACGCCGATCCACAGCAGCAGGAGCGCGCCGACCACCTTGAGGTACGGCAGCGCCAGCAGCTGCAGGGCGAAGAAGATGAGGACGATGCGCAGGGCAATGGCCCCGACCACCCCCCAGGCGATGCCCTTTTTGCGCTGGTGGGGGGGGAGTTTGCGGCAGGCCAGGGCGATCACCACGGCATTGTCGCCGCCGAGCAGGATGTCGATGGCGATAATCTGCGGCACCGCAAGCCAGAATTGGGAATCCATCACGTCCATCAAATATCCTCAAGGGGACGATGCAGCGGCGACCGGGTGGATCGCTCGGGTCTCTTCACCATATTCTATCTTATTTTCCAACCTTTTTTGAAGTGCCATTCGCCACTCCCGGGCGGCGGCGTCCCGACGGCCCCGCAGTTCCCGCCGGACCGGCCGCATTCCCCACGGCGCCATGGTAAAAATTGACACGCTAAGCACTCATCCCGCCGATGGCCAGTGGCGAAAGTCGAGGCTGGATGCATTTTTCCGTTTTCAGCGCAGAAATCCATCCCCATTTCGGTATTGGCCTTTTATATGGTACTGTCGCAGACACCCTTTTCCATCACCCACGACAATCGACCACGAGCCTGACCCCATGATCAGCCATCCGACCCTTCGCCCGCTCCTGCCCGCCCTCCTCTGTCTCCTGCTCGCCCTCCTGCCGGACCCGGGCCTGGGCGCCGAGGCCGCCGCCAACCGGATCGCGACGCTCGCCGCGACCGCCGAGGCCTTCAACGCCGTGGCCGCACAGGCCGGGCCGGCGGTGGTCTACATCCATGTCAAGAAGGTGACGGCGGCAGCGGGCCGGGATGCGGCAGCGACCGACGACTTCCTCGACGACCCGGCCCTGCGGCGCTTTTTCGGCGAATCAGCGGCCGCCGACGGCCGGGACCGCGACGGCCGCAACACCAGCTACGGCCATGGCTCGGGCTTCATCATCGACGACCGCGGCGCCATCCTCACCAACGCCCACGTCATCGACCAGGCCGTGGAGATCACGGTGCGCCTCGGCGACCGGCGCGAATTCACGGCGAAGGTGGTCGGCCTGGACAAGCAGTCGGATGTCGCCCTGATCCGGATCGCGGCGAGCGGCCTGCCGGTCCTGGCCCTCGGCGACTCCGCGGCACTCAAGGTCGGGGAGTGGGCCCTGGCCATCGGCTCCCCCTTCGAGGGGGTCCAGACCGTCACCGCCGGCATCATCAGCGCCACCGGCCGCAGCAGCGTCGGGATCAGCGAGTACGAGGACTTCATCCAGACCGACGCGGCCATCAACCCCGGCAACTCGGGCGGCCCGCTGGTCGACATCCACGGCCGGGCGATCGGCATCAACACCGCCTACCTCACCCAGACCGGCGGCTACATGGGGGTCGGCTTCGCCATCCCGATCAACATGGCCAGGACCATCGCCCAACGGCTGGAGCAGGACGGCCGCATGACCCGGGCCTGGCTCGGGGTGGGGCTCCAGGACCTGCCCCCCGACCGGCAGCCGACCGCCGCGGGCGCCGCCCTGGTCAGCCGGATCGACGCCGGGGCGCCGGCCGCCCGGTCCGGTCTGCGGCCGGGCGACCTGATCGTGTCGATCAACGGCAGCGCGGTCACCGGGGCCGCCGATCTCCGCAACCGGATCGCCCTCAGCCCCCCGGGTTCGACGGTCACCCTGGTCATTCTCCGCGACGGCCGGCAACGCTCGATCGCCGTGGTGCTGGGCGAGAAATAGCCCGGCGCCGCCGCCGGCCTCACCGGGCCGATCGCTGCAGGACCTTGACCTCGAGGGGCTGGAAATCGAGTTGGAGGGATGAGCCCACGGCCATCGATAGGCCCTGGTCGTAGACCTCCTCCCACAGGGCATTGCGGCCGCCCGGCACCGTGACCGCCGCCCTGGTGTACGTCGGGATGGTGTTGACGCAGAGCAGCATCCGTTCCGCCCCCCTCTCCTTCACGGCGCAATGGACCGCCGGCCGGCCCTGCGGATCGACCCGGTTGACCGACAGCATCTCCACCGCCGCCAGGCCGGGCCGGTTCTCCTGCTCCAGCCACGGCATGATCCGCCCCAGGCGCGCCACCACCCGGCGGAAGTCCTCACGGCCCCGGCGGTCGGCGGTGATGCTCGGGAAGGTGTAGAAGTAAAGGCCCCGGCTGCCGTGGATCACCGCCAGGAAGGCCAGACAGTTCATCTCGGCAAACGTCGGCAGCCGCGGCCAGCCGGCATCGCTCCACTCGCGGCCGCCGAAGGCCTGGACCACCGCCTGCAGCCGGTTGCGGCCGACGACGGCGGCCGCCTGGTCCATCGAGTCCGACAGCCAGGTCAGCGGCATGTGCGGCACCGGGTACTGGTCGAGCATGAAATAGCGGGCGCTGCCGGCGTAATCGCCGATGTTCTGCGGCCGCACCACCGCCATCGCGGTCGCCGTGCCGGGATGGCGGTCGGCCAGGACCCGGGCGATGTCCCGCGCCTGCCAGCGGGGAAAGGAGTGGATCTCCGGCTCGTCGTTGACATAGAAGGCGAAGCGGCCCCGATCGAGGCTGTCGGTCACCGGCGGCAGCGCGAGCAGCAGCTGTTCGGGGTCGCGCGGTACCGCCAGCAGGCAGTGGAGATCGTGGTCGATGCAGGCGGCGGTCGCCGCCGCCGTCAGCGGCAGGACGGCACTGTTGAGCCCGATCTCCTTGATCTGCGGCAGGGTGGCGAGCGTGGCGCCGTAAGCGCCGAGGGGAAAGAACGAGGTATCGGCCGGCACCGCCTTCTCCTGCGGTCCGGCCGCCGCTTCCACCAACTCGGGGTCGCGCAGCCAGAAGGTCGAGCCGGCGACGGAATTGAGAAAGGCGAAGGTGCGGTCCCCCTCGCCCGGCCCGGCCGGGCACTCCGCCGTCACCCGCAGGCGCTGGAAGCGGCCGGCGAGCCGATGGGTGTTGAGGAGGTACTCCCGGCCCCAGATCGCGACCGCCGGATACCCGCCACGCTGCAGGTCGTCACGGAAGAAATCGCCGCTGAAGGCATAGCTCCGGCCCGGAGCGCAGGCGGGGAGCGCCGCCCGCCAGGCCCCCTGGCGATCGAGGCCGGCGGCGATCCCGATGGCCCCGCTCCCGGCGGCGGTTCCCGCCCGGAGCAGGAACTTCGTGTCCCGGACCAGGCCGCCGCTGCCCTGGTGCCAGGACGGGAGGACCGGACGATCCCCGCCGGCCGGGACCGCGAACCCCGGATTGGGGAGGAGGTTGGCCCGGGCCCGGAATCCTGCCAGCGCCGGCCACATACCTTCCTGCATCCCGGCCTGGCTATAGACCAGAAGCCCCGGCGCCCCGGCGGCGGCGACCGCCGCCACCACCCGGCTGAAGTCGGCGGCGGTAGCCGCATCGGCCTGGACGATCGGCCACACCGGTCCGCCGTTCATGTCGGCGAAATAGGCGGCGATCTCGCCGGTCCAGGCCGCCGGCCGGTCGACCATCCGGTGATAGGCCATCGGCGACACGACATCGACGTAGCGCCCGATCTGCGCCGCATCCTGGGCCAGGCGGAAGGTCACCGCCCCCTGCCGCTCCCCTTTGGTCCAGGGGACGAGGAAGACGCCGAGGCGGCAGCGCTCCCCTGGCCGGGCCTTGTCGATCACCGCCCGCACGTCGCGGACGAAGGAGGTGATCTGCTCCTTCTTCCACCGCAGCCATTGCGCCTCGGCGTGATCATGGATCCAGGCCGCGGCCGCCGCGGTTTTCAGGCCGTCCGGCATCCTGACCCCCTTCTCGACCTGGAACAGCGCCAGGCAGCGGGGGCAGAAGCAGGTGTCGGGGATCTCCGGCCGGCTGCTCTCCCAGCGGCCGGGATAACGGGCAAAATCAAGCCACAGGCCGTCGATGCCGGCGCCGAACTGCCACAGCCAGGCGGCGGCAAGGGCCAATCGCTCCTCGCGCCAGGTGAAATGGGTCGGGCAGACGCCGCCGAACCGGGCCGGGACCGGCGTACCCGCGGCGGTGATCGGCACCGCGTCCGGAAAGCGCTCCCAGGCGGCGGTGCCGCCGAAGACGTTGAGGGTCAGGAACACCCGGAAGCCCTCCCGCTTCAGCCGGGTGATGATCGCCTGGTCGGGCGGGGCGAAGACATGGGTCACCCCCGCCGGCCGCAGCATCGCGATCGTCCGGTTAAGATCGGCGCCGGAGACGCCGTACATCCCGCGCACCGTCCCGGCCTGGTCGGCCGCCACCGGCCGGGCCAGGAATAGCAGATGAAGAAGCAGAAGGATCAAGGAACACAGGGAGGGAGGTCTTGTCCCCCCGGGGGTCGGAATCCCCACCCTGTTATCCGAGCCTCTTGCACAATGAACAGCTGCAGGTCCTGTCATTTCGACCGAAGATCTCAAACAGGGCGTGGAATGGACTCCGGCAAAGGAACAAGAGATTTCTCGCTTCGCTTCGAAATGACAGCGGAGAAAGCATCCCGGCCTTCGCCCTGGCGGGAACAACGAGATTTCTCGCTTCGCTTCGAAATGACAACATGCATTATCTCGGGACAACATACATTCTCTCGGCCATTCGAGATGGGAGGGGGACGTACTATGTGATTTTGTCATTCTGCACAAGGTTCATCCGTGTCAATTACCATCTGGCGCCGCAATCACCGCGACAATCGCGATTGATGGTCCCCGGAGGACAGGGGCGGTTATGCTGGTAGTCCCAACGGCTGCAGTCGGGGACCCGATCGTAGCGGTAGCGGTAGCCGTCGCGGCGCCGGTCATCATAACCGTCGCGGCGCCGGTCATCATAATAATCACGCCGATCATCACGGTTGTCCCAACGGTCGTACCTGTCGCGATAGCCGTCGCGGCCGCCGTACCCCCGACCGCCGCAGGGGATATTGCTCTGGCAGGTGCGGAACCGTCCACCCGAGGCGTCGTCGCAGTAGGTCGCAAACCGTTGGCCGGGCAGGCACACCGCCCGATGGGTATCCAGTCCCATCGCGGCGCAGACCCCACCGGTGCCGGGAGTATAATACCGATTGACCTGCCAGGCGCCCGAACAGTCGGCCGCCGATGCCGCCGAAGCCATCACCGTCAGGACGGCCGCCAGGGTGAGACCGAAAAACACTGCCTTTTTCATGAGATTCCTCCTCCCGTATCGCTACGGTTGTTGATCACGGCGGGAATCCGCCGGATCGTTGTCTGTTGGATCATTTTACGATTTCACGGTAGCCAATGAAAGGGACTGCCCTCTCTTTTGTTCAATCTATACCCACTCGGACGAGACCAACCAAGAGGACATCAGGCGAAACGGGGTCCGGAACCGCCTGATATAGCTGCCATGTCGGGTTCATGTCGGGTCCATGTCGGGTTCCAGAACCGGGGGCCGGACGAAAAAAATCATTTTCCAGCGGGTAGACAGACCCTGCCCCTCTTCCCGCTTTTGAAATTCATCGGATCACTCAGGACCGTGTAACCGGGGATCCTCTCAATATTTCGTGTAATACAGAGAGTCGCCGCGAAAAACAGGATCACAAAAACGAACAGATTCATGGAACCGACCTTCGCGCCGACCAGCGTCAGAATCACATTTCCCGCGGTGTATGAAACAAGTGACGATGTTCCAAGGGGCAAAATATTCGTTCATGAACCCGAACATGAACATAAAGAGCGGCGTGGCCATCCGAGTGAATTGCCGTATGAGCAGGGCATCCGAGCCGAGCTGCTGAAAAAATCCGGTGGCGGCAAAAACATGGGAAAGCAATGCCAACAAGATCGCGTATGTGCGGGCAACGTCAATGAAAGTCAATCTATTCTGATGAGAAGAGGACATGACTTTCCCCGGCAACTGTTTCACACTACCTGTAATGAAGTACGGGGCGAGGAATACGGCGGTTGGGCCACCGCCCGGGGGCATGCGATCATCCGTTTATCCATACCCGTCACCGATCGCCGACTCGGCCGAACGCCCGCTTCAATTCCCCACAAGACTCAACAGTCTGTTGGACAGGAATCTCCATAGGCGATTCGGATGATCACTCTTTTTATTCGCATGGGGCAAGGGAACAGCCGGGACCTCCCTCCCCAGAAAATTGCACAGTTTTTCAAAGCCGTCGCCGTTTTCCCAGCATATTTCGAGAAAGTCCCGGTCACGGTCCTGGAAGTAGGCGCGAACGTTGTCGTTGTGCCTCCTATACAACTCCAGGTGTTCCTGCTCGTGGCCGTGGGGAAAATTATAGCCGTACGCAAGCTTGCGGCAATGTTGCAGGGGTGGCGTCCGCAGCGAATGGCTCTTGAGGCTGTCGAGCCATACATTCTCATTCTTCCGGATTGTAAGGATAAACCTGCTCCCGGGATACATCCGATCGAGGTCTTTATAGATCAAAGGCCAGGGCCAGTCCTCGAAGAGGTCGAAGCGCTCGACCGTTTGTCCGATACGGGCAAAATCGTTTCTCAGGACTACATCTTCAAGAAGACCCCGGTCGCATTCCGTGTAACGATACCCCAGGATCTTGCCGCATCGGCCCAGGGTGGTGGTCCCGGTCTTATTGAGACCAATGCCGAATATCTTTAAACTGTTTGTGTTTTCAGTCATTTACTGTTAACGCATATCCTGTGGAGTTGATTATCGAACATGATGAACGGGAGGCGGAACGGTTTCTCTTCATAACACTCCATCCGCCCCGTTTTGTCACCCCAGTTTCTTCCAGTACCAGCCGGCGATCCGGTCCAGCCCGGCCTGCACCGAGAACTGCGGTTCGTAGCCGAGGAGTTCCCGCGCCTTGGCAATGGCCGCCAGCGAGTGCCGCACATCGCCCCGGCGGAAATCCCGGTACTGCGGTTCCGTCGCCCCGGCCTTTTTATCGAACCCGGCCACCCGGTCGCGGATCAGGGCAAACAGCTCGTTGAGCGAGGTCCGGGCCCCGACGGCGACGTTGTACACCTGGTTCAGCGCCGCCTCATCCTCGGCCACCGCCGCCAGCAGGTTGGCCTGGACGCAGTTGTCGACAAAGCAGAAATCCCGGCTGGTCTCGCCATCGCCGTTGATGAAGACGGTTTCGCCCTGGATCAGGGCGGCGAACCATTTGGGGATCACCGCGGCATAGGCGCCGTCGGGGTCCTGCCGCTGGCCGAAGATGTTGAAATAGCGCAGGCCGATCGCCTTGAAATCGTAGGTCCGGGCAAAGACGTCGGCATAGAGCTCGTTGACCAGCTTGGTCACCGCGTAGGGCGACAGCGGCCGGCCGATCCGGTCTTCCTGCTTCGGCAGATCGGGGTGGTCGCCATAGGTGGAACTCGACGCGGCGTACACCATCCGCCGCACCTTCGCATCCCGCGCCGCCACCAGCATGTTGAGAAAGCCGCTGATATTGTTGGCGTTGGTCAGGCACGGGTCCTCGATCGAGCGCGGCACCGAGCCCAGGGCCGCCTCGTGCAGGACATAGTCGACATCGCGGCAGGCGCGGCGGCAGTCGTCGAGGTTGCGGATATCGCCCTCGATGAAGGTGAACCGGCGCCACTGGTCGGCCGTCACCAGCGACTCGACCTCGTCGAGGTTGTGGCGGTAGCCGGTCGAGAAATTATCGAGGCCGACCACCTCCTGATCAAGCCGCAGCAGGTTCTCCAGCAGATGGGAACCGATGAAACCGGCGACCCCGGTCACCAGCCAGGTGTGTTTTTCCGTCAACAGGCGGCGGAGGAGGGCGTCGTATCGCGTGGTCATGATGTTGTCCAATGTAGAGTGTGGTGGTCAAAAGAACAAGGTTATGGCGACCTGCAAAATAACTGGAATATTGAAGGGTGACAATGGAGGAGATGCTGGTTGTCGTGATTTCGGGCTCCAGCTGGAAATCTCGTCTTTACGTTTAGATCTGGGCCTGCAAAGATCTCTCCCTGCGGTCGAGATGACAGCGGGGGTAGGTGGGCAGGCCGCGATGACAGTGCTCGTTGTTCCCGGTAGGGTGAAGGACGTGATGCCGCCCCCGCTGTCATTTCGAAGCGAAGCGAGAAATCTCTTGATGCCCAGGATGCTCTTCCTGGGGTGGATGATCGCTGCATGAGATCTCTCCCTGCGGTCGAGATGGCAGCGGGGGCAGGCCGCGATGACAGTGCTCGTTGTTCCCGGTAGGGTGAAGGACGTGATGCCGCCCCCGCTGTCATTTCGAAGCGAAGCGAGAAATCTCGTTTTTCCCCGCTGGAAAACCAGTCGAAACAACCGGGCCATAGAAGTCGGTCCCAGGGCACAAGAATCAAGCCACAGCCCTATCTTCCCGCCGGTACAACCACCCCGCTGCCGGCCTGCGCCAGGGCGAGGCGCAGCGCCTCCCTGGCCTCGACCTCGCCGTGCACCAGGCGGATGACCTCGGGCGGGCGGCGCATCCGGGTGGCGAAGCGGACCAGGCCGGCCTGATCGGCATGGGCCGAATAGCCGCCGATGGTCGCGATCGAGGTGCGGATGACGACCTTCTCGCCGTCGAGAAAGACATAGCCGCCCTTCGGCCCGTAGGTCAGGATATCCCGCCCCGGCGTTCCCGCCGCCTGGTAGCCGACGAACAGCACGCAGTGGCGGCGGTCGCCCAGCATCGCCTTGAGGTAGTTGACGATCCGCCCGCCGGTGCACATGCCGCTGCCGGCAACGACGACCGCCGGCCGCCCGGTGCGGCGCAGATCCTCCACCAGCTCCAGGTGGTCCTCGTGGCCGCTGACGGTCCGCAGCTGCGGGAAATGAAGGGGATTGCGTCCGCCGGCCAGCCGCCGCTGCGCCTCCTTGTCCCACCACGGCTGGAGCTGGGAGTAGGCGTCGGTGATCCGGTCGGCCAGCGGCGAATCGAGGATGACCTCGAAGTCGGGGACCGTCCCCCGCCCGAGCATCTCCTCCAGTTCGTAGAGGATCTCCTGGGTCCGGCCGATGCTGAAGGCCGGGATCAGCACGGAGCCGCGGTCGGCCATGGCCCGGACGATGGCCTGCCGCAGCCGCTCCCGCCGGGTCCTCCGGTCCTCGTGCAGCCGGTCGCCGTAGGTGCTCTCCAGCACCAGCAGATCGGCGCGATAGGGCGGCCGGGGCGCGGCCAGCAGCGGCGCCCACGGCGCGCCGAGGTCGCCGGAGAAGACGATGCGCTTTTCCCCCCCGGTCCGGCGATCGAGCAAGTCGCATTCGACATAGGCCGACCCCAGGATATGCCCGGCCGGCTGCAGCCGGATGCGCACCCGGCGCTCGGCGGTGTCGAGCAGGGTGTGCGGGGTCTTGTAGGCCAGCGGCACGAGCCGGCCTTTGACCATCCGCAGGTAGTTGTCGACCACGTCCCGGCGGGTGGTGACCGCCAGGCGGAAGGCATCCTCCAGCATCAGCGGCAGCAGCTCCGCCGACGGCTCGGAGCAGATGATCGGCCCCTGATACCCCGCCGCCAGCAGCCAGGGGATCCGCCCCACATGATCGATATGGACATGGGTGACCACCAGGGCGACGATGTCCGCCACCGGGAAAGTGACCCGGTGGCGGTCGTCGTCATCGCCCCCGGCCTCGGCGGTCTCCGCCCCCTGGAACAGGCCGCAGTCGACGAGCAGGCTCTTGCGGCCGTCGAGCAGCAGCTGATGGCAGGAGCCGGTCACCCCGTCATGGCCGCCGTGGTGGCGCAGCTGCACCACCATCCTGTCCCGGTCGCCCAGGGCGATCCCCTCGTATTCCTGCATCGCTCACCTTTTTTTGTCACATCTTCGCTTGCAATCGGGCCGGTGCACCGCTGAGCCGAGTGCAGCCAACCGATCCCTGACCCGCAGCCTCCTCCCCGCCCGTTCACCGCCCGACTCGACATCACCATTCATATACCGACGAATCACGACATATCCCTTACCATCGGTCCAAACCGGGGAGGTTGTCCTCCGCCCGCCAGGGGGCAAGGCGGTACCGGTCATCCAGCCGCCTCACCACCGGGGGCGCGATCGCCCGGGTTGCCGGCCGAAGCTCAGACCGAGGCGAATCCGTTCCAGGACCTTGTCCTTGTCGGCCGGGAACTGATAGCCTTCATAGTCGTGGGTGAAGACCAGATCGCCGTCAGGTGTCCGCCAGGAGTTGCCGGCATGGTCGAAGCAGACCTTGGACGTGACGTCCAGGGCCGATACCATGAGCTCGATCTCCCGCAGTTGTTCCTCCGGTGTCTGCAAGGTCAATTCCCCGGCCCGATACTGATCATACATCGGCGTGCCGGGGATCGGCCGGAAGGGCCGGGAGCGGATATAGTGGGGATTGATCGCATTGAGGGCCCGGGCCGTGTTGCGGGCATGCTGTTCCGACATATCCCTACCGCCCAGGCCCGGCATCCAGTATTCCGAAACCTGGAACCCGGCCGCCATGGCCTTCCGGCCCCCGCTTATGAGCCCATCGGCATCCACCCCCTTTCTGACCTGCCTGAGCAGCTCGTCATCACCGCTTTCCAGTCCCAGGTGCAGCCGGTCCAGTCCCGTCGCCCGGACGGCCTGCAGATCTTCGAGGGACCGCTGGGCCAGGGTCCTGGCCCGGGCATAGGTGGTAATCCTGGTGATGGAGGGCAGCTTGGCTTTCAAATAGGTCAGGGCCTGGATCAGATCGCCGGGGGGCATGATCAGGGAATTGCCATCCTGAAGAAAGGCGGTTCTGCCCCCGGAAAGCAGCCATTCGATCAGCATGTGCGCCCCCTGGTGCTCGATGAGTCCGGGGACGCGGCCGAACAAGGCCCGGATGACCTCGCCGTTGATCCGACCGTCTTGACCGAGGCGAACCGATTCCGCTGCCAGGTCACCTGCCAGGGCCGCCATGGCATCGATGTCGGCCTTGATCTCCTCGAGGCTCCGCAGCTGGAACTTTTCCGTTTTGTACATGGCGCAGAACGTACATTGGTTCCAGGGGCAGTTGCGGGTAAAGCGGACGAGAAGGGAAGAACTCCCTCCTTCGCTGGGGGGGCGGTACATCCCGGTTTCAAAAGTATAGTCGTGGATCGTCATGGGTTCTCTCCTGGAATTTCGTGAACGGATCATTGCCGTTTTTCACTATACGAAGGAATCTCGATAAATAAAGGCTCGGCTGGCCCCGGGCGCCGGCAGGGGATCCATCACCGCCGCGGTTGTTGTCAAAAACTGTAATGAATTCGAGCACATACTCAATCGCACACAGTGGCGTTCTTCGCAAGACGAGATTTCTCGCTTCGCTTCGAAATGACAGCGGGGGAGGCATCTCGACCTTCGCCCTAACCCTACAACGGCACTTATGAACATGCGTACCACATGCTGTAGGTCGCTTCGGAGTACGAATACTGCATATTGTTTCTATATTGACATGTTGCGTTGTAGGGCTAACGAGAACAACGAGATTTCACCCCTCCCCCACCTTTTCGCCTTTTCTTCCGCTGTCATCTCGACCTACCCCCGCTGTCATCTCAGACCTACCCCCGCTGTCATCTCGACCTGCCCCCGCTGTCATCTCGACCTGCCCCCGCTGTCATCTCGACCGCAGGGAGAGATCTCAAACAGGGCTTGGAATAGGCTCCGGCCAAGGAACAACAAGATTTCTAGCTCCG
>JROS01000145.1 GCA_000769715.1 Desulfobulbus sp. Tol-SR | reverse complement strand
TTTCGTAACGGCCCCTAAGTATTTTAATGCCGAATTTCCTAATGAGCGTCGCTTCTCGCCACCGGGTTGCCAGCTCGTCAAATTTCGGGCTGAATGGAACTGCAACGGCCAGGATATCATTGTCGCCGATTTCCTGGACGGTCAAAAGTTGTCCCAGTGCTTCACGGATCAACGGGTATTCGGCAGAACTCTTGCTGCGGGTTGTCGGTCCTTTCTTGCACTCGACTCGCAAGGTATGACCGGTTCGTAATGGGACAACCACGTCGCCTTTACCGGGACTGGAATGGATACGGATTTTACTTGAGTAGTCGGCATGCTGGTAGATATCTTGCCATTTACTGTTGTCTGTACCGCGCTTCCGCCAGTCTGCACTTTGAAGGAAACCGGAAAGATCGAAGTGGACGGTATCGCCGACCTTCACTTGAGCTCCGTCTATGGCTACATCTACATCGCCAGCGGCCATCTGATTCTGGATCAACCAGAAAGCAAGCCTGACACTCACTTCAGCTTCGGGCATTCTATTCAACATTCTGAGACCATGGCCTGTATCTGTCGATACTGCCTCCGGTATATGGAGAGCACTGTGCGGCAGAATTAAATGTGATTACAAAACGTTATAGTTTACAATGATTGGCGATTATCTTGAATTCCTTGTAACAGCTTTTCCAGAAGTTGCAGCGCTGTGTTGAATCTTATCCCTTGGCGCGTAGCCCCATTGACCATATCTGACAACATCCGATAGCTGTTCTCCTCGTCTATTTCACGAGTCAGGATTTCTATAACTTTCTGGATCGCCTCTGAGCCACTCAACAGAGCCATATCCCTGCCGAGGAGTCGAACTGCAGCAAGCCGAGAATCGAATTCTTCCTCTGTGAGCAGAGCTACATGAGAATCATACGGTGCCGCTTCTATCCCAGTCTCTTCGTAGTTTTCTAAAATGAAAAGAAGATCGTGGGCGTCTCGTTGACGTCTCGGGTATGCGTCATCCCAGGAGATGATCTTTAGGAGAGCTAGAGCCGGTATGGAAGGAACAAGAATCTCCAAGGAAGGTTCGCTGTCAATTAGTACCTGCAGTGCTGATCGATATGCTTCTTCAAATCCGACCATGCTCATGATTGTGCCATGGTCTGGCGGCCAGCTGATTTGGTTTGCCTCGCCGCTTATTTCTCCAAAAGGCACGATATCGACAATGATACCCATCGTTTCATTTACAAAGCGATGCGGTAGTGGTCTTGCCGTGAAATGTCGGCGATTGAGCAGTTCACTGGTCAATTTCTCAAATTCTTCCCAACTTGCCACTTCGACACCGATATCGATGTCCAAAGTCGTTCGAGGAGCTGGAATCCGGTGAATATGTTCGAAGATCAAGTCGCGAGCAAATGCTCCGACAACGAAGAAAGGGATGTTGAGCTCTTCAGCCACTTCCTTGATGTTCCTGAGGATCGATATCCTTCCATGGTCAATCCTGTTCGAAATATCGATTGAGAAACTTGTCATAGATTATTCTTGCGGTTTCCATGGTTCGTTGTTCACCGACCGCGACCAAGTCAGCGTAGATCAAGATTGGATGAACGGCGTCGCCTTCTCCGAAGTCATGCTCTGGAGACCAGAACCGCTCGAGTATTTCCACGTTTCCTTGTGGATCTTTCTTCAACCTGTTCGCGATCACCAGATCGGCTAAATGCTTTTTGTCGGTGTAGAGCGTGACTGTGCCTGGTTTCAGGTATCCGGTCAGCTTTGCGGCGGCAACTTCACCTCCCCATTGAGCGAGAGTGGGATCTAGCTGAGCGTTCTTCCACCATTCGCCGTTTCCTTGGAACCGGCCCAGCAGAAGTTTTGGCTTGAGAAAATCAGGATAAGCGGTGATCCATCGCTCGAAAAGCGCCTTTCTATCGCGAAGTTTCTTTCCCTTTCTGCCCATGTCGAGGATGAAACCTTTCTCGATCATTTCAGCCATCGCACCGTTGACCGTTCCTAATGCAACATGCGTCATCTCGACAAGATCTCGATACGGCCTGTCGGCAAGTTCAGGTCTGCATAGCAGGAGGTACGCGATTTTCAGCCCAACTCCTTTGAAAAGACGAGCCGCCGGGACGGTTGGAATCGTAGGCTCTTCCGCTATTTGCCTGTTGCCTTTTACGAAGATGAGAAGCGGAGGCTGATTGACGAAGGCGTTTCCAGCTGTGTCGATAAACTGGATGCCAGCATCACGCAGCCGTATTGCAGCCTCAGGAGGGATATATCGCGTCACTAGCAGAAAAGGATGTGGCGCTTTGTCTTTTTTGATCCTGGCCAGGACTTCCTCTGTTTTGGTGAACCGATTCTTGACCTCGACGCACCAGATAATTTCTGCACCAAAAATCTGTGCTCGGACGATGTAATCATATTCGTGACCGCGAACGTCGTGAAACGGTTCGATCTCGTATTCAAAGGGAACGAGTGCCTGCAGCGTTTCCAGTGCCCGCCGGAGGATAGCGGCTGCATCTCTTGTTGCTGCGATATGTTCAATATTTTCTCTGTTCATTTGTAGTGAACATACATCAATAATGAACAGAAATCAATATCGTCATGTAATATCATTGAAATTATGGTGAAGAGATCTTGTGCATTTACTCATCTTGCACCTGTTTATGAGAGATAGACGCATCGAGTAGATTCTGGTCCATCGCCGAGGCATATAGCATCATCAGTGATTTCGGATGCACTGCCTCCGGCAGATGTGCCGATATTAGTCAATGATTACAATACTAACCCATCTTATCCATTCCGCTATATTTAAAGGAGAGTACCGGAAAGCACCATTTTGTCCATCCCAGCAATAATTAGGAAAATTATCAAAGATTCACCCTGTCGTACTCGTCGATCTCATCCTGAGCAGAGATGCAAAGGTAATCCAGCGTCTGCCGTTGCGACCTGTGGTTCATCATCGCCATCAGGGTCGGGATCGAGGCACCATTTTTGTGGTGGTGGTAGGCCCATGTTTTCCGCATGGTGTGGCTGGCGAAATTACCGACAAGATCCGCCTGCTTGCACCAATGCTTGAAACCGCTCGAAAGCGCAGCCGTTGATATAGGCAAACCGTCAGCCCAGGTGAAAATCAATTCATCGGCATTCTGAAACCGGCGGCTGGCAAAATATGCCTGCAATGCGGTTTTTGCGGCACGATTCAATCGTAGATTCCTCCGTTTGCCGGTTTTCCTCTCAGTGATCGGGATAGCGATATCCTCTTCGATAGCCCTACAAACAGGCCCATATCGGAGATTCAGCAAGTCCGATGCCCGCAGGTTCGTATTGATCCCAATAAACAAAATTGTGAAATTGCGCAGATTCGTCTTGTACAAATAGTCCTTCAACCGGTTAATTTCCTGCTGTGTCCGTAGTGGCTCAATGATGAATCGCCGTTTTGGAACGTACTTAACTTCCTGCCGGGTGACTGGTCGCCCTCGTCTTTTCATCTGTGGTTTCATTGGATTTCTCCTTGGAATGATAAACTCCAGCTGGTGTCTGTCCATAAAT
>JROS01000144.1 GCA_000769715.1 Desulfobulbus sp. Tol-SR | reverse complement strand
CCCATGTTTAACACCAGGAATTATTTCTCTCGCCAAAACAGCCAGATAGTCGGCAGAAAATTTCCCAGTGGCACTACATCCACGTCGTTGACCTCACACCACCATCTTCCTGACGCCAACCGGAGAGGCTGAGAGGCCCAGCGCTTCGTAGAGCTGTTGCAGTTTCGGTTCGGCGACGGTGGTCTTGCGGACATGCAGCGTTCTACCGTCCTTCTGTCTGAAGGTCGCAGTGATCCGGCGCTGTCCTGCAAAGATCCGTCGCAGGGTCGACCAGCTCTCCTGGAAGCCTTGATCCTTCAGGCGGCGACGCAGCGCCTGTACCGCCTGATAGGCCAGGACGGTGATGAACAGGTGCCCCTCCGCCCGATCCTCCCGGTGATGGTAGATCGGCCGCAGACCCAACTCCGACTTGAGGCTGCGGAAGACCGCCTCCAGATCGGTGAGCATGGTATAGGTGCGCCACAGGGTGTCCTCATCCCAGCTCAACTCGTTGGTGCGCAGGCAGTAGACCCCGGGGTGGGTCACCATCGTCCCGGCAACCGGCTGCTTTTCCCAGTTCAAGGCCACGATCTTGTCGCCGGCGGCATCCGGCGTCAGTTCGATCCGGTAATGCTGGGCGATGCCGTGGCTCTTCTCCTGCAGCCGGCCGAGTCGCTGCAGGATTTTGTCGCGACGTTTGTCGCCGCGCGGGGTTTGCAGGGCGGCGGCAAGCTTTGCCAGGCCGCGCTCGAATCGCTCGCTGAACCGCTGCGTTATCGCGGTTTCCTTGTTCTCTCGCTGGCCGGAGTGGCAGTAGAGGCGCAACTCGGTACCATCCTCGCTCAAGACCCGTTGAATCCGCACCGTATTCTTTGCAGCCGTAGTCACCGCGATCGCCTGCTCGGCGGCGAATTGCCGTTTTCTCTCGCGGCTGACCACCAGATAGCGATAGTGCTGGCCCGTCAGCCAGGCAATATTGGCCTCGGTGGCTATCCCCCGGTCCATGATTACCAGGGCCCCTGCCGGGGCCGCCAGCCCGGTCAGCATCTGTTCGAGGGTGGCGGCCTCGATGGCGTTGCCCTCGAACATCCGCGAGCGCCGAACAAACCCACTGCCATCGAGGACCAGGCCGAGGGTCACCAGCGGACAATCGGACCGTTTTTCCTTGGAATGGCCCCGTCTGGCCTTGCCGTTACCGGCCATCGCCCCCTCGAAATAGGTATTGGTCAGATCATACAGCGTTACCGTGGCCGGCAGCGAAAACAGGTCACTGATCCGGGAGAACAACCGTGCTTCGATGGCCTGGCGGTGTCGGACCAGCAGATCCGAGGTTCGATACAGCCGTATCAACGGCATCGCCTCGTAGTCGACATCGAGCAATTCCCCCAGCCCGCTCTGTCCGGTCAGCCAGGCATAGGTCGCCAGCTCGCTCCCCGGCTCGGCCATCCGGCCGATGATACTGCCGAGCGTGGCCGCCTGCTGCACCCCGTTCAAACCGACCTCCGCCAGGATCCGCGGCAACTGAAGCTCCGCCAAAGCCGCCAGCCCGGCATGCTCCACGCCGATGGAGCGGGGACGGACCAGTTCCAGGGAATCAATGTCGACCTCCTGATAATCGACGGTCTCCCGGACCTCGCCCCTCTCCTCCTTCGGGCCGCTCATGACCAGGCGGGCGGCGTAGCGCTGCGCCAGCTTCTCTACCGCAGGGGCTTCGGGGATCAGGCTCAGCTGACCGGCCAGAATCTGTTCGATTCTGGTACAGAGTTGCGGCCAGAGCTCCTTGGCAAGATCGAAATTTTTGCCCAGATTGAGCAGGGTCTGTTGCCGCACCTTGCCGCCGGTCCGTACCGAGGCGACCAGGCGGAAGGTGCTGTAGGTTTCCCCGGTCGGGCTGCTGCTGGTTTTGGTTTGTCGAATATACATGGCCACAGCATAGCCATATCCGGGGGCAAAAGTCAATCCCCTTGAATAATATTATGGCACTACAAAGTGACCCTAACAATTATCACGCAGAAATACCAATAGTTACCGGTTACGATGGAGCGGTTATAACGGCTACATGGAGCGGATGCGCTAAGCTTGGGCTAATAACGACTCAAAAAACATCAAGGCAAGGTGATACCCTGTCTTTGAGTGATAATGCCGCCATCAATTCCGCTCGTGACATCTCGCCAATAGTATTTTCAAGCAACAGCCTTACTTGCAGGGTTACATGCTGGGTTACTTGCTGGGTTATCTGCTCACCGACA
>JROS01000037.1:10453-42283 GCA_000769715.1 Desulfobulbus sp. Tol-SR | reverse complement strand
AACCACCTCGATAATGGCCTGGAGGGCGTAGGCGTCATACAGCATCCAGTGCACGGCATCCCGGGGCCGGACGACGGTGATATACTGCGGCGCCATCCCCCTCTCGGCCACTATCGCCTGACCGCTGGCCACCTCCAGCCGCCCCTGGCCGTTGACGGCACTCACCTTGCCTTCGAAGACGATGATGACCGTCTTCTCCGGTTCGGCCCGCACGAGAAACTCCGTGCCTTCAACCGCCCCGCTTACATAGGGCGTTTCGATTTTCAGCGCGTTCGGACGGTGGCTGAAGATATGCAGAACTCCCTGCATGAGCTTGAGCAGGCTGGATTTTCCGGTGGTTGTTGAACCGATGGAGAGCGTGCCGTTCTGGTCGATCCGGAGGATGGATTCATTGGCCAGGGCCACCGCCGCCCGCCCGCCGTCGCCGGGACAGAGACTGTCGTCAATCCGGACCGCAACCCACGTTTGCTGCCCGCTGCTCTGGACCTGGACCTGGCCCTGAACGGAAACGAGACGGCCGGCCGGCTCCCGGCATTGCCCGTCGGCAGCGGCGATAGAACTGAAGAAATGAAGGCAGATCCAAATCAACAACGGAACCGGTATTGCACGTACGCCAATGCTCATAGCTCTCTCCAGAAACTATGGATTCCTACGGCCTTGCTTTCCTGCTGTCCCTTTGCTGCGGAATGACTGTTCAGGGCGTAAACGCGGAAGCCGGCCACCTGTGCCGAAGTCCTTCGATACTACCCGGCGCTGTTCAATCCCCCCGCCTTGATATATCGTCGATTGGATGTAGCCGATTGCGATCAGCCGACAATATTGAAAACGCTATCGTCTTTGTCAGGCAATAACAATCTGTTTTTAGATTTTTCAGGATGATCTCTCATCTTGAGAGAAAGAGGAAAATGGCAGAATATGAGTGATCGGTTCTGAAGGCCCGGTTCCGGATAGAGAAGACGACATCCGGATCATCCCTCCAATTCATCGAAACCGAAATAGCCTTGCTCGAACCGCTTCCTGCCGGATAGGAGAAATTGTTCGAAGTCCCATGGGACATCGGTCAGCAGATGCCGGAATTCGGGACGGAAGATATAGGTCATGACCGTTCTGGCAGCTCCACCTTCGAGCGTGACCACCACCTCCCGCCGATCGTACATCCCGCCCTCGAAGGCATCGAGACGGCACGTGGCCGCATCGGACAGATCGAGATAGAGAATACCTTCCACCATATTTTCTCCATCCTCGGCAATACCGGGATAGACCTCATGCCGCACCAGCGTCCGCCGATATCCGGCCAGGGCAGCCCGGACCGGGGCCAGCCGGCAACCCGCCACTTTTTCCATGATGTCGGGGGACATCAGCGTCCCGTAGGTAAAAAGATCCATCTTCTCTGGTACTCCGGTGGTAAAAACAGAAGATCGAACATCCTTTCCAGCGCCGAACGTCATCCGCGCTACACCGGACAGGAACTTCAACAACGCGCCGGTCCTTCCGGGTGCGGAGTTTTTTCTGTGATCGCCGCAACATCGGCTTGAATTTATCCCACTGCTCTTCTATGATCAACAGCATAAGCGATCGAATCTTTCCCATCTCATCATCAACGGAGGTTGAAATGGCCCGGAAGAACATCCTGATGCTGGTCGGCGATTTCGTCGAGGATTATGAAGCGATGGTACCACTGCAGATGCTGCTGATGGTCGGGCACGCAGTCGACACGGTCTGCCCGGGCAAAAAGGCGGGAGAGACGGTGAAGACCGCGATCCACGATTTCGAGGGCGACCAGACTTATTCCGAAAAACCGGGCCATAAATTCATGATCACCGCCGATTTCGATGCGGTTGCGGCGACACAGTACGACGCCCTGGTCATCCCCGGCGGACGGGCCCCGGAATACCTGCGTCTCAATCCCAGGGTCCTGGACCTGACCCGCGCCTTCAATGACGCCGGCAAACCGATCGCCGCCATCTGCCATGGTCCGCAGATCCTCGTGGCCGCCGGGGTGCTGCGGGGCCGATCCTGCTCCGCCTACCCGGCCTGCGGCCCGGATGTCGAGGTGGCGGGCGGCACGTGGGTTGCCAACAACGACACCTTCTCCAACGCCCATATCGATGGCAACCTGGTCACTGCCCCGGCCTGGCCGGCCCATCCCGAATGGATCCGCAAATTCCTCTCGGTGCTGGGAACGATCATTGATCCGTGAAAACGACCACGTCGGCAGCTGCCGGCGAGTGCCGGCTGCCGCTGCACCTTCACCGCCACCGGCCATGATCCGGATCCTTCTCCCCTTCATCCTCACCCTGCTGCTCGCCTCGTGCGGCCAGAAAGAAGTGGCCTACCGCGATGCGGGCGGGGCCGCCCTGGCCGACAGCGGCCGGGTCAAGCAGGCCTTGCGGACCCATTACCAGAAATGGCAGGGAACACCCTACCGCGCCGGGGGGATTTCATCGGCAGGCGTCGATTGTTCAGGGTTTATCCAGCTCACCTACAGCCAGCTTTTCGGCCTCAATCCCGGCCGCTCGACCGAGGACCAGTTGAACCGGGGCCGAACCGTGCCGCGTCGCGACCTCCGCCCGGGAGATCTGGTCTTCTTCCGCACCGGTTGGTTCAAAAAACATGTCGGCATCTATTTCGATGACGGCTGGTTCGTCCATGCCTCGGCGACCAAGGGGGTGACCGTCTCGTCCCTGAAGCTGGCCTACTGGGACAGGGCCTTTTCCACCGCCCGCCGATACTGACACCGTTGCCCCCCCTTGCATTCTACCATCACCTGGCGTAAACCATATATAGTCTCCATCCGGAGAAACGAAATATTTTTCCATGAATCGAGGCGCTCGACGAATGTAACCGCAGGCATATGCTTGATATCTCCGAGTCTCGCATCTCGCTTATCGGAAGATTAAATTCTGAAAGCAACGAAGTGTCAGGGAAAAAGAGCTGTTTCCGGACGGACACTCAATAGCTTCTCCGACAATTTTACCTGTACTGCGCGGCGAACCAACGTCGACTGAGACGTTCATCAGACAGGACGAACATGTGCCCGCCCCATGTGTCGGGAACAAAATCTTGAGGGACCAACGCCGATGCCAGATCAGGCCCCGATCACTCCAACCGCCACCGGCGCGGATCCCGGTGTGACTCCGGCGGCCGCGCCGACCATGCCCATCGGTGTGGTCGACGCCGTGCACGGACCGGTGATCAACATCAGCACCCAATACCTGCCCCCCATCAACCAGGCCCTGGTCGTTGCCGATCACGACGGCCCCGTTCTGCTCGAGGTCTACCAGCACCTGAACCCCCAGCGTATCAGCGCCATCGCCCTGCACGGCACGGCGGGGATATGGCGAGGCATGCCGGTCTATGATTCCGGCGCCCCGCTGCATGTCCCCGTCGCCCCCGACTGCCTTGGCCGGATGCTCAATATGTTCGGCGAGCCACTCGACCTGCTCGAACCCTTTAGCCCCAAGGGGTACCGCAACATTCTCGCCCAACCACCCGCCCTGAGCGACACCGTGCCGGCGAGCACGGTGCTGGCCACCGGCATCAAGGTCATCGACCTCCTCTGCCCGTTCGTCCGCGGCGGCAAGACCGGGCTGTTCGGCGGTGCCGGTGTCGGCAAGACGGTGCTGATGATGGAATTCATGCATGCGGTCAGTTCCCTGTACCAGGGCGTGTCGGTGTTTGCCGGTGTTGGCGAGCGTATGCGCGAGGGCCATGAACTGTGGCACGAGATGCGGGATTCCGACGTGTTACCCCGCGCCCTGCTGGTCTTCGGCCAGATGGACGAGTCGCCGGGAGTGCGGTTCCATGTCGGTTTTTCCGCCCTGACATATGCCGAATACCTGCGCGACACCATGAAGACCGAGGTGCTGTTCCTGATGGACAACATGTTCCGTTTTGTCCAGGCGGGAAGCGAGATCTCCGGCCTGCTCGGCCGAATGCCGGCCACCGTCGGCTACCAGCCGACCCTGGCCACCGAGGTCGCCGCGCTGGAAGAGCGGATTCTCTCGACCAGGACCGGTTCGATCACCTCGGTACAGGCGGTCTACGTCCCGGCCGACGACATGTCCGATCCGGCGGTCTCGGCGATCATGAACCATCTCGACACCAAGGTGATCCTGTCGCGCCAGCAGGCGGCGAAAGGCATTTATCCCTCCGTCGACCCCCTCCAGTCAGCCAGCCGGATGATGGACCGTCACATCCTCGGCGACCGCCATTACGCCGTCGCCATGGCGGTGCGGGAACATCTCGCCCGCTTCCGCGAACTGGAGGATATCATCACCATCCTCGGCATCGAGGAACTGTCGAACGCGGACCGGAAGGTCGTCGAACGCGCCCGCCGGCTGCAGCGCTACCTGACCCAACCGTTTGCCGTCGTCGCCGACCATACCGGGATCGCCGGGGTCAGTGTCCCTCTCGACGACCTGCTGGCCGATTGCGAGGGGTTTCTCGACGGCCGCTTCGACATCCTGAGCGAATCGGACTGCTACATGCGGGGGAGCATGCCGCGATGACACCGTTTACCATCATCCTGCAGGACATGAGCCACGAATGGCACAGCGACACCGCCCTTAGCTTCATCGGCCGCGATATGAGCGGCAGCTTCGGCCTCCAGGCCAACCACGAGACGCTCGTTACCGCCCTGGTGCCCGGTCTGGCACGGTTCCGCTGCCGGGAGGACCAGCGCTGGCTGTTCATCGCCCAGCCCGGCTCCGTCGTCCAGTTTTTCGGCAACACGCTGCGGCTGGCCACCACCCAGTTCCTCCTCGGCGACAACCATGACCTCCTGCTCCGCCAGATGGATGCCGCCTGGCAGGCGGCCGAACAGACACTGCGTTCCACCAGGCGCAGCTACGTCCAGGTCGAACAGGCCTTGGCCCGCAAGATCTGGGAAATAAGCCGTCAAGGAGGACATTTTGACGCGGCAGGATGACTTCAGGAAATCGGTGCAGCGCGACAGCGAGCGGCACCGGAAAGGGGAAGAGCACCAGGCCGGCTTCTTCGGCCTGCTGTTCTACGGTGGAACCCTGGGGTTGCTGTTGGTTCTGCCGATCGTCGGTGGCGCCTACCTCGGCCGCTGGCTGGATTCGCTGATCCCGGGCTACGCCACTCGCTGGACCGTCAGCTGCATCGTCCTCGGGATCGCGGCGGGGGTGTGGAACGTCATCTGGTATCTGCGAGGCCGACCATGAACGAAACGCCCCTGTTCCTCGGTCATTTCTCCCTCAGCCAGTCCCTCGTCACCACCTGGGCGATGATGGCGGTGCTGCTGGCAGCAAGCTGGCTGCTCGCCCGGCAGCTTGGGAAGCCGTCGAGTCTCGGGCGGGTGGCGGCGGAAACAGTCTACACGATGATGGAAAACGCGGTCCGCGATGTGGTGCCGCACTCGTATGTCGAGGTCACCCCTTTCATCGCCACCCTGTGGATATTCCTGTTTACCGCCAACCTGACGGGACTGATCCCCGGCCTTCATTCCCCGACCGCCGACCTCTCGGTCACGGCAGCGCTGGCGGTGGTGGTGTTTCTCTCCGTCCACTGGTTCGCTATCCGCAGCCTGGGCCTCAGAGCCCATCTGCGCCACTATCTGTCCCCCAGCCCCATTCTCCTGCCGTTCCACCTTATCAGCGAGATCACCCGTACCCTGGCGCTGGCGATAAGGCTGTTCGGCAATATCATGAGCCTGGAGATGGCGGCTCTGCTGGTGCTGCTGGTGGCCGGCTTTCTCGTCCCCGTGCCGCTGCTGATGCTCCACGTCGTCGAGGCACTGATCCAGGCGTACATCTTCGGCGTACTGGCGCTGCTCTATATCGGCAGCGGTCTGGAAAGCCTGGAAAAACAGAAGAGCGATCAACGTAATCCATCCTGAACGACGGCGCATCTTGCCGCTGCGCCGATCGCCGAGCCGCGGGAATATCATCACGGGAGGATCCGCACCATGAACGACCTGCATCTGTTCAGCATCATTTCGACGGTGGTTGCCGCCATCACCATCGCCCTCGGCACCGCTTTGCCGGCACAGGCCATGGGTAAGGCCGTCAGCCAGGCCCTCGATGCCCTGGCGCGACAACCGGAGGCCGAGAAATCCTTGACACGCACCCTGTTCATCGGGCTGGCAATGATCGAATCCCTGGCCATTTACACCCTGGTGATTGTCCTGATCATCCTGTTCCGCAATCCCCTGCTCGAATACATGCTGCGCTGAAGAATACGGCCATGACTATCGATCCCTTGACCTTCATTCTCGAGATCGTCAATTTCCTGGTGCTGCTGTGGCTGCTCAAGCGTTTCCTCTACGCCCCGATCAGAGACGCCATTACCCTGCGGCAGCAGACGCTCAACCATGGCCTCCAGGAGGCGGAGACCCGCGAACTCGAAGCCAGGGACACGATCGAAGCCTACCGCCGCCACCTCGACGACTGGAACGCCGAAAAAGCCGGCCGGCACCACGAACTGAACCAGGAGCTGGCAAAGGAGCGGGACGCGGCACTGGCCAGAACCAGGGAGCTTGCCGAGGCTGAACGCCTGCGCCTGCATTCCCTGCTGCAGCAGGAACTGGACAGTGAGAAGCAGGCCGCCAGGGATCTGTCCGGCCGAACCGCCTTGGCGATGACGCGTCTGATGCTGGAACGCCTGGCCGGCAGCGAACTCGATCAGGCCCTGCTGCGGATGCTGATCGACGACCTGGGGCAGCTGGCGGAACCGGAACTCGCAGCTCTGCAGACCGCAGCGGTCAACCACCAGGGGCGATGCCTGGTCGCCAGCGCCCGGCCACTCGGTGACGCCCGGCTGTACGACCTGCAATCGGCCCTTTCCCGGCTCGTAGGGATGGAGGTCAGCTGCACGCCAACGGTCGAGCCGCAGCTGCTCAGCGGCGTCCGGCTCACCCTCGGCGACCGGGTACTGCATGCCAATCTCGGCGATGAACTGGCGTTTTTCGAGAGGAGCATGACCGGTGGCAACTGATTCCTTCAATTTCCAGCCCCCGGAAAACTACCGTTTCGGCCTGCGCATCAGCGAACAGGGGACTGTGGCCAGCATCGGCGACGGCATTGTCTGGGTGCAGGGCTTGCCTTCGGCGACCATGGACGAGGTCCTCCATCTTGAGGACGGGAGCACCGCCCTGGTGTTCCTGCTGGAACCGCAGCGGATCGGCGCCATCCTGCTGCACCAGAAGCCCGGGCTCAGTTCCGGCATCCGCGCCTGGCGCAGCGGCCGGAGGCTGGAGATCGGCGTCGACGACAGCCTGCTGGGCCGGATCATCGACCCCTTCGGCAATGCCCTTGACGGCCGCCCTACCCCGGAGAGCCGGAGAAAATGGATGCTCGAGGCCCCTTCGCCGGCCATCATGTCCCGGGATTTCGTCAGCCGTCCCCTTTATACCGGCAACCGTATCATCGACACCATGATTCCCATCGGCAAGGGTCAACGGCAGTTGATCATCGGCGACAGCGGCCTGGGCAAGACATCGCTGGCGATCGACGCCATCCTCCGGCAGCGGGGCGAAGCGGTGTTGTGCGTCTACGTCGCCATCGGTCAGACCCGCAGCAGCGTCGCCACCGTCATCGACACCCTGCAACGCCATGACGCCCTGCCATATACGGTGCTGGTGGTGGCCGAGGCCAATGAGCTGTCCAGCTGCAGCTACCTGGCCCCGTTCGCCGGCTGTGCCATCGCCGAGGCCTGGATGCAAAGCGGCCGGGACACCCTGATCGTCTACGACGACCTCAGCCAGCACGCCCAGTCATACCGGGAGCTTTCCCTCCTCCTCCACCGGCCGCCCGGCCGCGAGGCCTATCCCGGCGACATCTTCTATCTCCATTCGCGGCTACTGGAACGCTCTACTGTGCTGGCGCCGCGGCTTGGCGGCGGCTCGATGACGGCTCTACCCATCGTCGAGACCAAGCAGGGGGAGATCTCCTCCTATATACCCACCAACCTCATCTCCATCACCGACGGCCAGATCTACCTGGATCAGAAGCTGTTCTCCGCCGGCGTGCTGCCTGCCATCGACATCACCCGGTCGGTCTCCCGCATCGGCGGCAAGGCCCAGCATCCGGCGATCAAGAACGAGGTCGGCAGCATCCGTCTCGAATACCTCCAGTTCCTCGAACTGGAAGCATTCACGCGATTCGGCACCCGGCTGGAGCAGTCCATGGAGGACAAACTGACGCGCGGCAGGATACTGCGGACCCTGCTGGCCCAGGAACGACTCAGCCCGGTCATCTCCGAAGCACAGTTGGCATGGCTGATTGCCTACAACGAGCGCCTGCTGGACGACGTGCCGCCGGACGACCTGCAGCGGGTCCTGCACCGTCTGGAACAGCGGGTCGACGCGAGCGACCTGACCCTGGACAGCCCCCGCGACCGCTGGCGCGAAAAAATACCGCTGTGGAAGAGGTTCCCGTGAGCCGCCAGAGCGAGCTCCGGGCCCACCTGGGACTGCTCGGCGAGTTGAGCAGTATCGTCGGTGCGATGAAGAACATGGCGCAGGTGGAGGTGCATCGCACCGAACGGATCGAGCAGGTCCAAGGCGAGGCCCTCGCTACCGTCACCGGCAGCATGGCCCTGTTCCACCAGGTCAATCCCGGGATGATCGCCGACCGGCTGCCGGGCCAGTCCGTGATGGTGCTGATCGGCTCCGAGCGGGGATTCTGCGGCGGTTTCAACAACCAGGTGGCCCGTTCCTTCACGTCCCAGGCGGAGGGGCACGACACGGTCCTGGTGGTCGGCGGCCGTCTCGCCGGGAAAATGACCATCGACGACAGGACGACCTGCATACCCGGCCCGGCCACCATCGACGAGGTCCCCGTCCGTGGCCAGGAACTGACCGATCACCTGCTGCGCCTGACCCCGCCGGTCAGCCGCCTGACCTTGATCCATCACGGCGCGCACGGCGTTGCCCCCACCGTGGTCTTCCCCTGGCCGGAGGTGGGCGGCATCGACACCGCCTCCTCCCTCTGTTTCAACATGCCACCGCCGTTGCTGCTGCGGGAGTTGCAGTGGCACTGCCTGCAGCAGGGGCTGCTACACGCTGTGCTGTTGTCGCTGGCCGTCGAAAACCGTATGCGGATGCAGCAGATGGAGCGGGCGATGGACCATCTGGACGAACTGACCCGTACCCTCCGGCTGCGCCAGAACACTTTGCGCCAACAGGAGATCATCGAGGAAATCGAGATGATGCTGACCGAGCGGAGCGACTGAACCGGCTATCCGCCTTTTCCCGCCGCCGGTTGGCTGACGCCGGTCTCCAACCGGAAGACAGAGACGCTGCGCGCCGCCACATCGACCACGATAGCGATCTTGCAGCAAAGACCGGCGGACGTCAGTTGTCGTTTCACCCACCGATCGACAGGACGATCTTCGCATCAGGCAGGACGCTTCGCCGGTACCGACGATATCACCCGAAAGCAATGAACCACCCCTCACCGCTGGGAACTCCGCTATGACCGACCCCCTGCAAACGTACTGGAGCAAACGGATCGAACGCTGCCGGGCGGCGTTGGCCAAGAATAATTTCGCGGTCTATGTGGCGGAAAATCCCGCCGACGCCGGCCGTCTGATCCTGAGCGAAATCCTGCCGGGAACCGCCGCCCGCAGCGTTTCCTGGGGCGACTCGATGACCCTGCAGGCCACCGGGGTCCTGGATGAACTGGGGAAAGACGATACGCTCCGGATCATCCGGACCTTCGAAACCGGTATACCGCGCCAGGAGATCATCGAGCGGCGGCGCCAGGCCCTGCTGGTCGATGTGTTCTTCACCGGGAGCAACGCCCTGACCGAATCGGGCCAGCTGGTCAATCTCGACATGGTCGGCAATCGGGTCGCCGCCATCGTCTTCGGCCCCCGCCACGTCGTCATCACCGTCGGCCGGAACAAGATCGTCCCCGGGGTCGAGGCGGCGATGCAGCGGATCAAAGACTACGCCGCCCCTCTCAACGCCATCCGCCATGCCGGCTGGAGTACGCCCTGCATCAGGACCGCCCGATGCAGCGATTGCCGCAGCCCCGACCGGATCTGCAATGTCTGGTCGATCACCGAAAAATCGTACCCCAGGGGCAGGATCAAGGTGGTGCTCATCAACCAGGATCTCGGCCTGTAGCGGCAATGGCCGATCGCATCGCGGCATTCACTTGCCGCCAAGTCGGCGAGGCTTGAGAGCGGGGACTGACAGGCGCCCGGAAGCGGCTCAGCGATAGGTCCGGCTATTATGACGGAGCCAGCCCGCCGGGTGACGGCCCTCGGGGTCGTGGTGGGTCCAGTGGAGGACGCCGCCCCGGGGATTCCATTCGTACTCGCCGGCGAAGTCGACCTCATCCCCGCGCCCGAGCGCTTCAAGACGCGGCGCCAGATCGATATTGTGGGCGACCAGCAGGGTCCGGCCCGTGGCCAGCCGCAGGATGAAGCGCTGGTGGCGGCTGCCGTCGCTGTCGTCGGGCAGGATAGTGTCAACCACGCCCCGCCCCTCGACCTGCAGATTGCTCAGTTTGTCGGCGAAGGCCCGGGCGAGGAGGGCATCGGTCTGCTCCTGGCGGTCCGCCGTTGCCGGCGGCGCCTGACTCTGCTGCCGGTACCGGGTGAAGGCGGTGTAGCCGCCCAGGATGAGCACCAGGCTGATGAAGAGGGCCAGCCTTCGGTTCATGCCATCCTCCGGCGGATCTCATCCTGTTCCAGGGCCGCCTTGGCGATCCGGTACAGTTCCCTGTAGTACGTCCGATTGCGGCTGCGCACATACTGGTGGGCGGCGTTGCGTGCCCCCACCTCGTCGAAACCGGGATACTGCCGCCGCGCCGCTTCGATGACCGGACTCGGCCAGCCCGGCTCCCAGTCGCGCTGCTGCTGCCGGCACCGCTCCTGGTCGGCCATCGCCTCGTTGATGATCGCATCGCGCAGGTGTTCCGCCTCGTGCTCCAGCTGGATAATCTTCTGCTGCGAACCCTTGCGCTGCTGAAGAAAGTCATAGACGGCATCGAGCGAATCCTCACGCATGATCTTGGCCAGATGCTTGATCTGCCGTTTGCGGGCCCCGCCCTTGAGATCACGGATGGAGAGAATCTCCCGCTTGATCTCGTCGCTGCCGGGGAAGACCTTGAGGTCGTTGTTGGTGAGGTCGGCCAGTTCGGCGGCGGTATCCTCGATCCGCTTCAGGCGGCGTTTCTGCTCCGACCTGCTGATGGTGTCTGTCATGGGGCCCCCGTTGGGTTGATGGTGAACGGCATGCGTTACGGTTGCAGCCGGACCAGCGACGGATCGTAGATCTCCGGCGCCCGGTAGCCGAGCAGGTTGCAGATGGTGGCGGCGACGTTCGACAGCCCGGGCTCGGCGCAGCCACTGGCGGCAAAGGCGTTGCTGCCGCTGTAATCGACGATGATGCAGGGGACGGGATTGAGGGTGTGGGCGACCATCGGCGTCCGCCGGCCCTTCTTTTCGGTCCACATGCAGTCGGCGTTGCCGTGATCGGCGGTCACCAGGGCGATGCCGCCGGCCTTCTCGACCGCGGCGAGGATCCGCCTGAGGCAGAGATCGACGGTCTCGACGGCGATCCGGACCGCCGGTTCAATCCCGGTATGGCCGACCATGTCGCCGTTGGCGAGGTTGAGACGGATGAATTTGTAGCGGCCGCCGGCGACGGCCCCAATCACCCGGTCGGTGATCTCCGCCGCCTTCATCCACGGGCGGAGGTCGAAGGTGATCCGATCCGAGGGCACCTCGTCGTAGGTCTCCAGTTCCCTGTCGATATAGCCCGACTTGTTGCCGTTCCAGAAGTAGGTGACATGGCCGAATTTCTGGGTCTCGGAGATGGCATAGGAGGTCACCCCGGCGGCACAGAGGTACTCGCCCAGGGTCCGGTCGATGGCCGGCGGCTCGACCAGGTACCGCTTCGGGATCAGGGCATCGCCATCGTACTGCATCATCCCGGCGTAGAGCACGTCGGGCCGGCGGACGCGGTCGAACTCGGTGAAAACGTCATCCTCGAAGGCCCGGGAGATCTCGATGGCCCGGTCGCCGCGGAAATTGAAGAAGATCACCGCGTCGCCATCCTTGATCGTCCCGACCGGCACCCCGCCCTCGGCAACCACGAAACTGACCATGTACTGGTCGGTCATCGCCGGGTCTTCCGCATAGTAGGCGGCAACGGCCTCGGAGGCGGCGGCGAACCGGCGCCCTTCCCCGAGGACATGGGCCTTCCAGCCGTTCTCCACCACCTGCCAGTTGGCGTTGTAGCGGTCCATCGTAGTCACCATCCGGCCGCCGCCGGAGGCGATCCGGTAATCGAGCCCGCAGCCGGAGATCGCGGCCAACCGCTGCTCCAGCGGCACGATGTACTCGAGGGCGCTCTTCTCGCCGACATCCCGGCCGTCGATCAGGGCATGGACCCGCACCCGTTTGACCTTTTCGGCGGCACAGCGGTCGACGAGGGCGTACAGCTGATCGATGTGGCTGTGGACATTGCCGTCGGAAACCAGCCCGATGAAATGGACCGTGCCGCCCTTCCCCGCCCGTTCCATCACCTCTCTCCAGGTCCGGCCGGCAAAGAGGGTGCCGCCGGCGATGGCCGCGTTGACCAGCTTCGCCCCCTGGGCGAAGACCCGGCCGGCCCCGAGGGCGTTGTGGCCGACCTCGGAATTGCCCATGTCGCCGTCGGAGGGGAGACCGACCGCCTTGCCGTGGGCCTTGAGGCGGAACATCAGCTTGTCCTGGAACAGGTGGTCGAGGGTGGGGGTATAGGCAACATGCACTCCATCGCTCGCATCCTGGGGTCCGAGACCGATTCCGTCCATGATGACGGCCACCACCGGTCCCGGGAAGGCGGAATAGCCGGGAAGCGGCTGCAAGGTCAGTTCTGTCATTCTTCCTCCTTTAACGGTAGTCCTTGGAGACCATTACCGTTTTTTCACATTTATTTCAGGAGCTTTTTATGATATACTTCATCAAATTTCAAAAATCGCAGGAACTCCGCGACCGTATTGCAGGGTACGCCATACCGGATAAACCTGCAACCGGCTTGTTCCTGCCCCAGGTGATTATGAACAGCGTTTCCGACCTTCCCCGCCTCGAGTTGCATGTCGCCCCCGAGAATCTCCCGCTCTACACCACCGTCCTCCAGGGAGGCGTTCTGATCGAGGCCCGGGCCGGCATGTCCCTCGGCTCCTTTCTCGACGCCCTGCCCGGCTTCGACCATGACTATATCGTCAACGAGATCCAGACAATTTTCCTCAACGGCACGGCCATCGACGATCTCGAGACACCGCTCGAGGGCGATCATCCGATCCTCGCCCTGTCGGCGGCGATGCCTGGTCTGGCCGGGGCCATCCTGCGTCGCAACAGCTTCCATGCCGCACTCCGCACCACGGTGACGGAACGGCGGGATCACCATCACCAGGGCAGCATCACCATCACCCTCAAGCTCTTCAACAGCATCGCCCGGGACTGCGGCCCGGCCCTGCTGGCCGAGGGCATCCGCCTCGACAGCGGGGTGCTGCGGGTCTTCCGCACTACCCACCCGACCCTTGCCGCCGGACTCGGGCAGATCGTCCTCGATGGTCGGCCCATCACCGCCGCCACGCTGTCCACCTGGCTCGATCACGACAGGATCATCGTCCTGATCGTCAGAGAGGCGGCCAATGACTGATACCACCCGCGACATGCTGGGCCGATCCGGCCTGATTGCGGTCGATGAGGCCAGGCAATTTCTCCTCGACCGCCTCCGAAACCATACCCCGGACCAGCAGACCATCCCGCTGTCCCAGGCCCTCGACCGCGTCCTGGCGGCGCCGGTCTTCGCCCCCGAGGACCTGCCCGCCCATCCCCGGTCGACGATGGACGGCTTCGCCGTCCGGGCCGCCGACACCTTCGGGGCGAGCGAATCGATGCCCGGCTACCTGCGGATCGCCGGCGAAATAAGCATGGGCGAGGCCGCCGCCGGCACGGTGACGGCCGGGACCTGCCATCGCATTCCGACCGGAGGTCTGCTGCCCGACGGCGCCGATGCCGTCGTCATGTTCGAACATACGGTACCGGTCGACGACACCATGGTCGAGGTGGTCAAGGGAGTCGGACCGGGCGTCAATACCCTCGGCCGCGGTGAGGATATCGCCCGCGGCCAGCTGGCCCTGCCGGCCGGACAGCTGCTGCGGCCGCAAGACCTCGGCCTGCTGGCCGGCCTCGGCATCCATGAGGTGACCGTGACCCGGAGAGTGTCGGTCGGTATCATCTCCACCGGCGACGAGATCGTGCCCTTCACCGAGACCCCGGCTCCGGGGAAGATCCGGGACATCAACAAGATCGCCCTCGGCGGCCAGGTCCGGCGGGCCGGGGCGGCGGTCGTCGACTACGGCATCGTCTCCGACCGCCGGGAGATCTTCCTGCCGGTGCTCCAGCAGGCAGTGGAGGAAAACGATGTCGTCCTCTTTTCCGGCGGCAGTTCCGTCGGCATGCGCGACCTCGGCGAACAGGCCATCGCCGAACTCGGCCCGCCCGGCATCCTGGTCCACGGCGTCGCCCTCAAACCGGGAAAACCGGTGATCATCGGCCTGAGCGGGCACAAACCGGTGTTCGGTCTGCCCGGCCATCCGGTCTCGGCCATGGTCTGCTTCGATCTCTTCGTCCGGCCGGCCATCGACCGGCTTGCCGGGAGGACGACCGACCAACTGCCGGAGGCGGCGATCACCGCCCGGCTCGACCGCAACATCAATTCGGCCGCCGGCCGCCGCGATATCGTCCGGGTCAGGCTGGTGCGCGAGGACAATGGCTGGGCCGCCGAACCGGTGCTGGGCAAATCCGGCGCCATTTCGTCGCTGTCGCGGGCCCACGGCTATTTTATCATCCCCGAGAGCAGCCAGGGGATGTTGCAGGGAACCCTTATCACCGTCCATCTCTATTCATGAAACGTAATATCTACCTCGACAACAAACCCCTGGACGAGGCCAGGGCCATCTGGCACCAGGCCCTTACCGATGCCGGTTTCTTCGACCGCCGGCCGGAGGAGAAGATCGCGGTCGACGACTGTCTCGGCCGGATCCTGGCCCGCCCGGTCTCCGCCCTGCGGTCGTCGCCCTCCTACAACGCCGCGGCGATGGACGGGATCGCCATCCATTTCCTCGATCTCGCCAATGCCAGCGAGAGCAACCCGGTCCGCCTCGGCCGCGCCCGCTTCACCCCGGTCAACACCGGCAACGCCATCCCGGAGGGGTGCAACGCCGTGGTGATGATCGAGGATGTCCATTACGTCAGCGACGACGAGGTCGAGCTGATCCTGCCGGCCACCCCGTGGCAGCATGTCCGCACCATCGGCGAGGACATCGTCGCCACCGAGCTGATCCTGCCGGAAGGGCACCAGGTGCGGCCGATCGACCAGGGGGCGATGCTGGCCACCGGCGTCACGAAGGTCTGGGTCCAGTGCCCGCCGAAGGCGATCGCCATCCCCACCGGCAGCGAACTGATCCAGCCGGGCCAGATCGGCCAGCCGGGCCAGATCATCGAATTCAACTCGCGGATCCTGGCCGGGTACCTCAACGAATGGGGGGCCGTGGCCACACGCGGCACCCCGGTGCCCGACGATCCGGTCAGGCTCAGAGAGGCCATCCTGGCGGCCGTGGCCGGCAACGACATCGTCATCCTCAACGCCGGGGCCTCGGCCGGCACCCGCGACTATACCTCCCAGGTCCTCGCCGAGGTCGGGAAGGTCATCGTCCACGGGGTGGCGATCAAACCCGGGAAACCGGTGATCCTGGCGATGGTCGGGGATGTCCCGGTCATCGGCCTGCCCGGTTATCCGGTCTCGGCGGTGCTGACGATGCGTCTGTTCCTCCGCGACATGATCACCGCCTTCCTCGGCCGGGACAAGACCACGCCGCCGGTCGTCGAGGCCACCCTCTCGCGGCCGTTCCACTCGAACATGGGGGTCGACGAGTTCGTCCGGGTAACCCTCGGCCGGGTCGGCGACACCCTGATGGCCACCCCGATCGGCAAGGGGGCGGGAGCCGTGATGTCGCTGGTGCGGGCCGACGGCCTGCTGACCATCGCCGCCGGCAAGGAGGGGATCGGCGCCGGCGAGAAGGTCGTCATCGAACTGCTGCGGCCCCAGGCCGAGGTCGACGCCACCCTCGTCTGCATCGGCAGCCACGACAACATCATCGACCTGCTGGCCAACCAGCTCCACACCCAGCGGCCGCTGATCCGGATATCCAGCGCCCATGTCGGCTCGATGGGCGGCATCATGGCGATCAAGCGCGGCGAGGCCCATCTCGCCGGCACCCACCTGCTCGACGAGACCACCGGTGAATACAATGTATCCTTCATCAAGCGCTTTCTGGCCGATGTGCCGCTGCAGTTGATCAATCTCTGCCACCGCGAACAGGGCCTGCTGGTGGCCAGGGGCAACCCCAGGAATATTCAGGGTTTTGCCGACATCGCCGAACACGGCCACCTGTTCATCAATCGCCAGGGCGGCGCCGGCACCCGGTTGCTGACCGACAAATGCCTCGCCGACCTGAAGATCGGCCGGGAAAGGATCCAGGGCTATCAGCGCGAGGAATACACCCATATGGGCGTCGCCGCCGCCATCGCCAGCGGCAGTGCCGACGCCGGCATGGGTATCCGCGCCGCCGCCGTGGCCCTTGATCTCGATTTCGTCCCGGTGGCCGAGGAACGCTACGACCTGATCATCCCGAAAAAATTCCTTCATGATGACAAGATCGCCAGGGTCCTCGACCTGATCCGGACCAACCGGACCTTCCAGCAACGGATCCTCGCCCTCGGCGGCTACGAACTGCGGGATTCCGGCAAGGTCATGTACGACCAGGGCTGACACTATCGTTTCACGATACAACAGAATTTTTTCCAACCCATCCCCTCGCGGGATGGACTTTTCAACCATGATCACCAAGGGGAACACCATGACAGATAAAATTTTTCGCGTCAACATGACCGATCTCACCACCAGCATCGAAGAAGTCCCGGCCGCCTGGGCCGGACACGGCGGCCGCGGCCTGACCTCGACGATCGTCGCCGCCGAGGTCGAACCGACCTGCCACCCGCTCGGGCCCAAGAACAAGCTGGTCTTCGCCCCCGGCCTGCTGTCCGGCACCCTCGCCGCCAACTCCGGCCGCCTCTCGGCCGGGGCCAAGAGCCCGCTGACCGGCACCATCAAGGAGGCCAACGCCGGCGGTTCCGGCGCCCAGTTTCTCGCCCGCTGCGGCTGCAAGGCCCTGATCATCGAGGGCCAGCCCCAGGACGATCGCTGGTACAGCCTGATGATCTCCCCCGAGGGGGTTGTCATCAACGAGGAAAAAGAGCTGATCGGCCTCGGCAACTTCGCCGTGGCCGAGGCCCTGGCCGCCCGGCTGCCGGGCAAGCCGGGCGTCATCACCATCGGCCCGGCCGGCGAGATGCGGATGGCCGCCGCCAACATCTCGGTCAAGGACCCCGACGGCGGCATGCGTTCCTGCGGTCGCGGCGGCCTCGGGGCGGTGATGGGCTCGAAACGGGTCAAATTCATCGCCATCGACCCCAAGAACGGCAAGGTCGATATCGCCGATCAGGCCAGATTCCGGGACGCCAACCGCGCCTTCGCCAAGGCCCTGGTCGATCACCCGGTGTCCAAGGCCCTCGGCCAGTACGGCACCAACGTCCTCGTCAACATCATCAACGAGGCCGGCGCCCTGCCGACCAGAAACTTCACCTCCGGCCAGTTCGAGGGCCATGACAAGATCTCCGGCGAGACGATGCACGACACCATCGTCGCCCGGGGCGGCAAGCCGAAGCACAACTGCCATCCCGGCTGCGTCATCCAGTGCTCGCAGATCTACAACGATGCCGACGGCAAAAAGCTCACCTCCGGCTTCGAGTACGAGTCGATCTGGGCGATGGGCGCCGACTGCTGCGTCGACAATCTCGACCATATCGCCGAGGCCGACCAGATCATGGACGACATCGGTATCGATTCGATCGAGACCTCGGTGGCGATGGCCGTGGCGATGGAGGCCGGGGTGCTGCCCTTCGGCGATGGTGCCGGGATCTGCCGGATCCTGAGAGACGATGTGGCCAAGGGGACTGCCCTCGGCCGGATCATCGGCGGCGGCGCCGGCTCCGTCGGCCGGGCCTTCGGCATCACCCGGGTGCCTGTGGTCAAGAACCAGGCCATCCCGGCCTACGACCCGCGGGCGATCAAGGGCATCGGCATCACCTACGCCACCTCGACCCAGGGCGCCGACCACACCATGGGCTACACCATCGCCACCAACATCCTCGGAGTCGGCGGCAAGATCGATCCGCTGACCAAGGAGGGCCAGGTCGAGCTGTCGCGCAACCTCCAGATCGCCACGGCGGCCATCGATTCGACCGGGATGTGCCTGTTCATCGCCTTTGCCGCCCTCGACGACCAGACCTGCCTGCCGGCCCTGATCGATTTGATCAACGCCCGATTCGGCACCTCGCTGGTCGGTGACGACGTCGTCAACCTCGGCAAGTCGATCCTCAAGACCGAACGGGCCTTCAACATCGCCGCCGGGTTCACCAACGTCGACGACCGGCTGCCGGAGTTCTTCTATACCGAGAAGTTGCCGCCGCACAACGTGGTCTTCGACTTCAGCGGTGAAGAAATCGACACCTTCTGGAACTTCTGATGCAAGTTACGGTCAAACTCTTTGCCTTCTTCCGCGATGGCCGGTTCAAGGAAGAGGGCGGGGAGTATCCGGCAGGGACGGTGGTCGGTGATATCGTCGACGGGCTCGGCATCGGCCGTGACGAGGTCGGGGTAGTGATGATCAACTCGCTGCAGCACAGCCTGCAGTCGCCGATCGCCGATGGCGATATCGTCGCCATCTTTCCGGTGATCGGCGGAGGCTGAGGTTGAACCGGCTGCACGATTTCATCCGCCAGAGAGCCGCTTCCGGCAACATCTCCCTGGCCGATGCCGGGGAGGCGGCGACGGCGTTTCACCGCTCGCTGATGGAGGTCGAGGAACAGGCCCTGCTCCTCGACATCATGCCGCTGCGCTATCTCCGCAACGGCCTTCGCTGCCGGGAGCAGCTCAGGCTGCTGCAGGCCCGGGTCGCGGTCATCGGCTGCGGCGGGCTCGGCGGCTCGGTCGCGGCGCTGCTGGCCCGGCTCGGCATCGGCCGGCTGCGGCTGGTCGATCCCGACCGCTTCGAGGAACACAACCTCAACCGCCAGCAGTTCGCCACCGTCGACTCCCTCGGTCGACCGAAGACCGAGACCGCCCGGACGGCAATCCGGTCGATCAATCCCGCCATCGAGGTCGAAGCGATCGTACGCCCCTTCGCTGAAGCCGATATCGAGGCCATCGACATCGTCGTCGACGGTCTCGACGATGGCGGCAAGCGTCTCGAGCTTGCGGCATACTGCAACAAACTGGCCCGGCCGCTGGTCCATGGCGCCGTCCGTGAATGGCACGGCCAGGCCGGCATCGCCACCGCCCGGAACAGACTCCTGGCTTCCCTGTATCCCAATGTAGGCCAAGGCTCGGACAGCAAACCGCCCATGAATGTTGTCGCCCCGACCGTGACCCTGATCGCCGCCATCCAGGCGGCGGAGACCTGCAAATTGATCCTCGGCATCGACTCGCCGCTGGCGAGGAGCTGGATGCTCTGCAATCTGCTCGACAACGTCTTCGAACACATCCCCGCCTGACATTTTCGCCCGATACATTCCTGTTGCCCCGATTTTGCTGTTTCTGGTAGAGTTGGTATGATAAGCTTTTGATTTTGTATTCACACTCAGCCAGGGGGGCTTATGGATACATTGCGGGCGGCCATCGTCGACGGCAGAAGCTCAGCCACCGACGACGATCAGTTTATCGAAAGACTGAATCAACTCCAGCACGAGCAGGGACCGATGATCTGTCGCTCCATCTTCCAGACCCTGGCCGGTGTCGATATCCCCCGCGACACCGCCGTCGACTGCTGGCGACAGGTGGTCGAACATCGACGGCAGCTCGGCCGGGTTCTGGGCCGGAATGTCGACCTGATGACCGCGATGTGCGATTTCCTCTGCTCGGAAACCAGGTATCTGGCCCATCCCCGGCTCGTCGAGGTCAACACCTTTGAGCGGATCGTCTACGAATCGATGTATGACAGCCTCACCGGGCTCTTCAACCGACTCTATTTCGACGAGGCATTCGAACATCAGATATCGCTGGCCAAGCGGTACGGCACCGATCTCTCGGTCCTCTTTCTCGATGTCGACGACTTCAAGGAGATCAACGACACCCACGGCCATATCGTCGGCGACGTCGCCCTGAAAAAGATCGGCACCATCATCAAGGACTCGAAGCGCGACAGCGATCTCGCCGCCCGCTACGGCGGCGAGGAGTTCGTTCTGCTGATGCCGCATACCGAAAACATCAACGCCTTCATCCTCGCCGACCGGATCCGACAAGAAGTGGAGAAGGAAGTGTTCACGGCCAATGGCCTCACCTACAGACTGACCATCAGCGGCGGTCTGGCCTCATTCCCCCTCAATGCCACCGAACCGGCCGAACTCCTGCAGATGGCCGACAGCGCCACCTATATGGCCAAAGGATCGGGAAAAAACACCATCTGCCTGTTCAAGAAGGACAAGCGGCGGTACCTCCGGGTCAAGTTGACCCAGCCCGTTCTCATCAAGGAACTGGGATTCAACAATTCCAAGACCTACGAGGGAACGAGCAAGGATATCTGCATCGGCGGCATCCTGTTCGAGAACGACACCCCGCTGCCGATCGGCGCCCATGTCCAGGTGAGCATCACCGTCAAGGATAACGCCCCTCTCCTCCTCATCGGCACGATCGTCAGGATCGAGTCGTTCGGTGAGAAAAGTTACGATATCGGCATGACGTTCTCATTCAAGGAAATGGAGAAGATCGCCAACTTCGAGATCGCCCAGTTCCTCAAAGAGGGCTCCTGAGCCCATACCTGCCTTGCGGGTAGCAGCGGCAATGGCCGCCGGCAGGATTTTTCTGTTTTTCCCGTTCGCAGCCGATTTTTCCTGTTTTTTCCCATTGGCAGCTGATAGCATACTATTGCAGGACAGGCTCGCAGTGCATCGTTTTTCCAACTTCGACAAGGAGGGACAACCATGGCAACAAGCGTCTACAAGATTATCGAACTCGTTGGAACCAGTGACAAATCATGGGATGATGCAGCCCGCAACGCCGTTGAGACCGCCGCCAAGTCGCTGGAGGATCTGCGCATCGCCGAGGTCGGCAAACTCGACATGCAGATCGACAACGGCAAGGTCGTCTCCTATCGAGCCAGGGTCATGGTCTCCTTCAAGTACAAGAAGGACTGAGCGCCGCCCTCTATCCAACCACGGAAAAACGAAGGCCAGTCCGTTTTTGGACTGGCCTTCTCTCGTTCAGATGGTACTCTACGACAATATTCTGGAAGAGAAGTCTGCGGCATTGTTCCTGAAAGAGGATTGAAGGGTATGAAAACCGTACAGGTTCGGATCGAAGGCCGGGTCCAGGGAGTCTACTTCCGCGATTATACCCGGCGCGAGGCCCTGCAACAGGGGGTCGACGGCTGGGTCCGCAACCTGGCCGACGGCAGTGTCGAGGCGGTCATCAGCGGCTCCGACAAGGCGGTCGAGGCAATGCTCGACTGGTTCCAGATCGGTTCCCCCCATGCGGTGGTCCGGGCGGTGAAGGTCAAGGACATTGTCCCGCCCCGGGAATATCCCGGCTTCGATATCCGTTTCTGAGCCCCGATGCTGCTGCAGATCGACAATCTCTCGACCTGGATCGATATCGAGACGGAAGAGAGAATCAGCCGCCGCCGGATCCTGAGCGACGTCTCGCTTTCCCTTGACCGCGGGATGACCTGCGCCCTGGTCGGCGAATCGGGCTCCGGCAAGTCGGTCACCGCCCTGTCGATCCTCCGCCTGCTGGAGGACAGCTGCCGGACCGAAACCAGGGGCCGCGTCCTGTTCGAGGACCGCGACCTGCTCACCCTCGGCCGCGACGAGATCAGGGCCGTGCGCGGCAATCGCATCGCGATGATCTTCCAGGAACCGATGACCTCGCTCAACCCGGTCTACACCGTCGGCAGCCAGCTCCTCGAACCGCTGCTGCTGCATCGGCGGATGAATAAGAAGGAGGCCGAACAGGAGGCGGTGCGGCTGCTGCAGCGCACCGGCATCGACGATCCCGAGGCCCGGATGCGGGTCTATCCCCATCAGCTGTCCGGTGGTCAGCGGCAGCGGGTGATGATCGCCATGGCCCTGGCCTGCCGGCCGGCCCTGCTGATCGCCGACGAACCGACCACCGCCCTCGACGTCACCATCCAGTCCCAGATCCTCGACCTGATCGGCGACATCCAGCAGGAATTCGGCATGGGGCTGCTGCTCATCACCCATGACCTGGCGATGGTGCGCCGGATCGCCGACACCATCTCCATCATGAAGGACGGCCGGATCGTCGAAGACGGCCCGACCGAACGGGTCTTCAACCAGCCGGGTGACAGCTACACCCGCCACCTGATGTCCTCCATCCCCCAGCCGATCCCGGAAACCAAGGAGGAAGGGCCGGTTTTGCTCCAGCTCGAGGGGCTGAACTGCCAGTTCCGGCTGCCGGCCGGCTGGCAGGGATTGCTGCGGCGCCGGACCAAGGTCATCCAGGCGGTTGACGACGTCAGTCTCGAGGTGCGGCAGGGGACGACCTGCGGCATCGTCGGCGAGTCCGGCTCCGGCAAGACCACGCTGGCGATGGCGGTGCTCAAGCTGGTGGCCAGCCGTGGTGTCATCCGCTTCGCCGGCGTCGACCTGCAGCCGCTGTCGACCGGGCGGATGCGGCCGCTGCGCCGCGACATCCAGGTCGTCTTCCAGGACCCCTATTCATCGCTCTCGCCCCGCCTGACCGTGCAGGAAATCATCGAGGAGGGGTTGAAGGTCCACCGCCTCGGCGGCACCCGGGAAGAACGATTCCAGTTGGTCGCCTCGGCCCTGGCCGACGTCGAACTGGAACCGGAGATGGCCCACCGCTACCCCCACGAGTTCTCCGGCGGGCAGCGCCAGCGCATCGCCATCGCCCGGGCCATCGTCCTCCGGCCGCAGCTGCTGATCCTCGACGAACCGACCTCGGCCCTCGACATGACCATCCAGGCCCAGATCATCACCCTGCTCCGCGATCTCCAGCGCAAGTACAAGATGACCTACCTCTTCATCTCCCATGACCTGCGGGTGGTGCGGGCCCTGGCCGACCACGTGGTGGTGATGCAGCACGGCCGGATCGTCGAGGCCGGACCGGCCCGGCAGGTCTTCACCTCGCCGAGCCAGCCCTACACCCGGACCCTGTTCAGGGCTGCACTGCTGCCGTAGCCGGACAGGCGGCAGCCTTGGGCCGCACCTTGTCGCCGGCGATATCGTCCTTGAACAGGGCGTGGCCCCGCTCCATCGCGCAGAAATCACCGCACATCGTACAGGTGACCTCGTTTTCCGGCATCCGGCTGCGCCGGATCTGCAGGGCCTTCTCGGGGAACATCAACAGGCTGAAATGTTCCTTCCAATCGCTGTCGCGGCGGGCCAGGGCCACCCGCTTCTCGTGGTCGCGCCGGTCCGGGTACTTGGCGATATCGCCGATCCGGGCGGCGAGCCGGGTCGCCCGCACCCCCTCCCGGACATCGTCGACGTTGGGCAGGGCCAGGTGCTCGGCCGGTGTGATGTAGCAGATCAGATCGGCGCCGTGCCGGGCCGAGTTGGCCGCCCCGATCGCCGCGGTGATGTGGTCGTAGCCGGCGCCGGAATCGGCCGGCAGCGGGCCGAGGACATAGTAGGGGGCGCCGCCGCTCATCCGCTTTTCGAGCATGATGTTGCCCTCGATCTCGTCGAGCGGCACATGGCCCGGCCCCTCGACCATCATCTGGCAGCCCATGTCGCGGCCAAGCTCGGCCAGTTCGCAGTTGATGATCATCTCGGCCATCTGGGCCCGGTCGTGGCTGTCGTGGATCGCCCCGGCGCGGATGCCGTTGCCGAGCGACAGCACCGCGTCATACTTCTTCATCAAGGCGCAGACCCGGTCGAACTGCTCGTAGAGCGGGTTCTCGCGGTTGTTGTACTCCATCCACGACACCATGAAGGTCCCGCCCTTGGAGACCAGGCCGCCGTAGCGGAAGCCCTGCTTGCGCAGCCGCTCGATCGAGAAGCGGTTGATGCCGCAGTGGATGGCCATGAACGAGATGCCGTCGCTCAACTGGCGCTCGATGATCTCGAACAGGTATTCGGCATCGAGCAGGTTTGGGTTGCGCTGGCGCCGCGCCGTCTCGGCAAAGGCCTGGTAGAGCGGCACGGTGCCGACCGGCAGGCTGCAGCCGGCGAGGACCTCGCGCCGGACCCGGTCGAGATCGCCGCCGGTGGACAACTCCATCAGCGTGTCCGCCCCCTCCTCTTCCGCCGCCTTGGCCTTGGCCAGTTCCAGGCCGATATCGCTGATGTCGGACGAGGTGCCGATCGAGGCGTTGACCTTGGTGCGCAGGCCGCGGCCGATGCCCACCGCCTTCTGCCGGCGGTTGGGGTTGGAGGGGATGACGATGTGACCGTCGGCCACCGTCTGCCGGATGACCTCGGGTGGAAAATTCTCGGCTGCCGCCACCTGCTGCATCGCTTCGGTGACCACCCCCTGCCGTGCCAATTCGATCTGGGTCTGCATACTGTCTCCTTCTGAAAATTGCTGCGGTCCGGCGGGCAAAAAAAAGTCCGTGCGGCATCACCTCGATGCGGCACGGACTTTTTACGGACGGAAAAGTCGTTATCTTTCTGGCAGGTCTTCTGACTCGCGGCTCATCCTCAGACCGCGCCTTCCCGGGCATTTCCCGAATTCGGGAGGTATCCCCAGTGGCACCTTGCGGCCCTCGTCCCCGCTCACAGCGCTGGCCCAACGTTACGGATTCGCACCGTATTCCCTTTTCACCGCTGCCTTCCCGGAAGGAGGGCAGGCGACACCAGAAGAGATCAGTAAGCGATGACTCTACTCAAAAGAGCCGGTTCTGTAAAGCAGGAGCAGAACCCCCGGGGCGAGATTCATCCATGACCCGGCTCCGTCCCGTTGGATTTTCAACTCTCGAGGTCTTTCTTTATCTGTTCATACTCTTCTTTGCTGATTTCGCCTCCGGCGTAGCGTTTCTTGAGTATATCGATCGCCGATTCCACCTCTCGACCATGCGGATAACGCTTGTCGGCATCTCCCCCCCAGGGCGGTCTGGAGCCTGCCCGTCCGAATATGAGATAGAGTACGATCAATACGACGATCACCATGATGACAGGCATCATCATCGGCAATCCCCACCACCCGCCATGCCAGTAATATTCCGGTCGCATCTGTTGGTCCTCCTGTCGTGAGCAGTTTTGCCAGCCGTTCGAATCAGTCTACCGCAAAAAAACGGTAAACACCAATTGCCGCCGGACCAAAGGCCACACGATGCCGCGGAATGATCCGGCGTTGATATACTTTACCGGAGGTCATGCTTATGTTCTGTATACATACCCTCCCGGCGAACAATGACTCGAGGACGGGAGGGAAAAAATCCGTTGATCGGCGGAGGTTGATCATGGCGGACGCCGCTGCTCCCAGACATCTCAGGCTCGGACGGCTCACCCTGTTGTGCGCTCTTCTCGCGTTGCTGGCGCCGGGCGCCCCGCTCCAGCCAGGGTCCGCCGCCGGTCAAACCCCGCCGCCTGTCGTAGTCCTTGAAATCAAGGGGGTCATCGGTCCCGCCGTCAGCGACTACATCCGGAAGGGCCTGAAGACCGCGGCCAGGGAGCAGGCCCCGGCGGTCGTGCTGCAGATCGATACCCCGGGGGGCCTGGATCATGCGATGCGGGACATCATCCAGGCCATGCTCCGATCCCCCGTCCCGGTCCTGACCTACGTCGCCCCGGCCGGGGCCCGGGCGGCCAGCGCCGGCACCTACATGCTCTATGCCAGCCATATCGCCGCCATGGCACCGACCAGCAACCTCGGGGCGGCCACCCCGATCCAGATCGGCGGCCTCCCGACCTCGCCGGAATCCCCGCAAAAATCGGAAGAAAAATCACAGGAAGAGAAGAAGGAGCCGAGCGGCAGCGCCCTGGAGCGCAAGATGGTCAATGACGCCGCCGCCTATATCCGGTCCCTGGCCGAGCGCCACGGCCGCAACGGCGACTGGGCCGAAAAGGCGGTGCGCGAGGCGGTGAGCCTGACCGCCAGCGAGGCCCTGGCGCTCAAGGTCATCGATATCGTCGCCGCCGACGTGGACGACCTGCTCCGGCAGGCCGACGGCAGGAAGGTGGTCATGGATTCCGGCACCGTGCAGGTGAAAACCGCCGGCCGGGCAACGGTCCACATCCTGCCGACCTGGCAGAACAGGCTACTGGCGGTGATCAGCGACCCCAACGTCACCTACCTCCTGCTGCTGCTGGGGATGTACGGCCTCATCTATGAACTGGCCAACCCGGGGGTGTTCTTCCCCGGCGTGGTCGGTGCCATCGCCCTGCTGCTGGCCCTGTACGGCTTTCAGGTGCTGCCGATCAACTACAGCGGCCTGGCCCTGATCCTGCTCGGCATCGCGCTGGTCGCCGCCGAGGCGTTCATCCCCAGTTTCGGCTCGCTCGGCATCGGCGGCATCGTCGCCTTTGCCATCGGCTCCCTCATCCTGCTGGACGAAGACAGCCTGCGGATCTCCCTGACCCTGATCGCCGGCACCACTCTGGTCTCCGCCGCCTTCGTGCTGTGGTTGATGGGGCGGATGGCCGGCCTTCGCCGCCGGCCCGTCAGGACCGGGATCGAGGCGCTCATCGGGATGACCGGTGAGGTCCGCGAGGATTTCAGCAGTGAAGGCAGGATCTGGCTGATGGGCGAATCCTGGCAGGCAAAGGCTGCGGAAAAGCTGCACAGAGGCGAAAAAGTCACGGTCACGGCCAAGGAGGGACTGGTGCTGACCGTGGAAAAGATCAAGGAGGAACACTGAGATGATTTCACCCAATCTACTGCAGTATCTTGCCCCGCTGGCCCTGATCATCGGCCTGATTGCCGTCTCGTTCAGGATCGTCGCCGAATACGAGCGACTGGTGGTCCTCTTTCTCGGCCGGTTCCAGACTGTCAAACAGCCCGGGCTGCGGATCATCATCCCCGGGGTGCAGCGGGCCTTCAAGGTCGATCTGCGGGTCGTGACGATGGACGTGCCGCCCCAGGATGTCATCTCCCGCGACAATGTCACGGTACGGGTCAACGCCGTCCTCTATTTCCGGGTGGTCGACCCGGAAAAGGCGATCATCCAGGTCGAGGATTTCATGAACGCCATCAACCAGTTGTCCCAGACGACCCTGCGCTCCGTGCTCGGCCAGCACGAACTTGACGAGATGCTGGCGGAGCGGGAGAAACTGAACAACGACATCCAGGAGATCATCGACATGCGGGCCGACGCCTGGGGCATCAAGGTGATCAACGTCGAGATCAAGCATATCGACCTCAACGAGTCGATGATCCGGGCCATCGCCCGGCAGGCCGAGGCGGAACGGGAACGGCGGGCCAAGGTCATCAACGCCGAGGGCGAATTCGAGGCCTCGGAAAAGCTGCTGTCGGCGGCCGAGGTCATCTCCCGCAACCCCCAGGCCCTGCAGCTCCGCTATCTCCAGACCCTGGCCGACATCTCGACGAAGAACACCTCGAACACCATTATCTTCCCCATCCCGATGGAGATGATGACCTCGTTCATGAAGACGGCGGCCGACAGGGACGGCCGGGCGGAATCGTAAACGGCCGGGGAGTCGTGCCGTCTTTTTTTCAATTGACCACGCCATTGCCATCCGGTAGGCTGTGGCCATGTCAAGGATTTCACGGATCATCGCCCCGGGTCCGCCGTCCGGCTTCGCCCGGCGGGGCCCCAGCCGCTCGCCGGCCTGTTCTGCCGAAGCCGAGCGCCGGCCCTGCCGCAACATGCTGACCTTTACCGCCACCCGCCCCCGGTAGGCTATTTTTTCCTGATGTTTCCCGCCGATATTCTCCAGTCCGTGTCTCATGCCCCCGGTGTCTACCTGATGCTGGACGGCAAAGCGACCGTCCTCTACGTCGGCAAGGCCAAGGACCTGTTCAAGCGGCTGTCGTCCTACGCCCATCATGGCGGTGCCGAGCACAACAAAACGACGGTCATGCTGGCCCGGGTGGCCAGCGTCGATACCATCATCACCGCCACCGAGAAGGAGGCCCTGATCCTCGAGGCCTCGCTGATCAAGAAGCATCGTCCCCGCTACAACATCATCCTGCGCGACGACAAGAACTATCCCCTGATCAAGGTCACCACCCAGGAGGAGTGGCCGCGGGTGATGATGACCAGACGCCGCCAGAAGGATAAGGCCCGCTATTTCGGCCCCTATTCCTCGGCGACGGCGATGTGGGCGACGCTGAAGCTGATCACCGGCCTGTTCCCGCTGCGTCGCTGCTCCGGCAGTTCGATCCGGCCGCGCCGGCGGCCCTGCCTCAACCACCAGATGGGACGCTGCCTCGCCCCCTGCGCCGGGCTCGCCGACCGCCGGACCTACGATGAACATGTGCGGCGGATCATCATGGTGCTGGAAGGCCGCAACCGGGAGTTGATCGCCGCGCTGACGTCGCAGATGGTGGCGGCCGCGGCGGCGATGGAATTCGAGCGGGCGGCCCTGCTCCGCGACCAGATCCAGGCCCTGGCCCAGACCCTGGAGAAACAGGTGATTGCGGCCGAACACGGCCAGGATCGGGATGTCTTCGGTTTCGCGAGGCAGGATGCGGCGATCGCCGTCACCGTGCTCTTCGTCCGCGGCGGGCTGATCGGCGGCAGCCGCAGTTTCTTCCTGGCCGATCCCTACGGCGACGACCCGGCCATCCTCGCCCAGGTGCTGCACCAGTTCTACGACCGGCAGACACCGATCCCCCACGAGATCCTGCTGCCCTTCCTGCCCGACGATTCCGACCTGCTGGTCGAGCGCTTCAGCGACCTCGGCGGCCGCGCCGTGTCGATGTCGGTGCCGAGCCGGGGTGACCGGCTGCGCCTGATGACCATGGCCGCGACCAACGCCCGTCAGGTCTTCGCCGAACGGGAGCGGAAGCGGGAATCGTGGCAGACGCTGGCCGAGGCGATGCAGCAGAGACTGCATCTGCTGCGGCCGCCGAACCGGATCGAATGCCTGGATATCTCCAATATCAGCGGCCGACTGGCGGTCGGCTCGCTGGTCTGCTTCAGCGACGGCGACCCGGAGCCAAAGAGCTATCGGCACTACCGGATCCGCACCGTGGAGGGCCCTGATGATTACGCGATGATGGCGGAGGTGCTCGAACGCCGCCTCAGTCGGGCGGTCGCCGAACAGACCCTGCCCGATCTCTTTGTCGTCGACGGCGGCCGGGGCCAGCTGGCGATGGCGATGCGGGTCGCCGACGACCTCGGCATCGCCGCCGACCTCGACTGGATCGGCATCGCCAAGGAGCATGAGGACGAGGGGGAGAAACTGTTCAAACCGGGGCGGAAAAACCCGATCGTCCTGCCGGCCCACAGCCCGGTGCTGCTGTACCTGATGCGGATCCGCGACGAGGCCCACCGCTACGGCATCACGCTGCACCGGCGGCTGCGCAACGCCTCATCCCTCGCCTCCCGCCTCGACCGGATCCCCGGCATCGGCGACGACCGTAAGAAACGACTGCTCAAAGGCCTGGGCAGTCTCCGTCGGGTTGAGGCGGCGACGGTGGAACAGCTGGCGGCGGTCAAGGGCATCGGCCCGGAGCTGGCCAGGACGATCCACGCCTTCTTCCATCCAGCCGCAACCCCGGAGCATCCCGCCGGCGCTGCCGTTGAACAACATGACAGCCGATGAATACCGATACGCCGCATAACCGGCCGACCCTGAAGAAACTGCAGGCATCGAACAGCGACAGCGCCTTCGCCCGGTATCGAGCCCTGGTGGTGGGCCGGCAGGGGACCACCGCCGCCCTGCTCCTGTTCGAGCTGATCACCACCTGCATATTGCCCCTGCCGGGCGGGTTCGGCCGATGGGCGCGCAACCTCCTCCTGCCGCTGGTTGGCGCCGGAATCGGCAGAAATGTACGTATCGGCAGGGACTGTACCATCAGGAATCCCGCCGCCATCGCGATCGGCGACGGTTCAGTCATCGATGACCGGGTCTGTCTCGATGTCAAACCCGATGCCGAGCGGCTGATCATCGGCAGCGATGTATTTATCGGCCAAGGCACCATCTGCAACTGCGCCGGGGCCACCCTCGAGATCGGAGCCGGCAGCCGAATCGCCGCGGCCTGCCGGCTCGGTTCGAAATTGGGACTGCGTATCGGCCGCAACTGCCGCATCGGCGTCGAGGCCTGCTGTTCCGGTGCCGCCCATGCCTACGCCGACCGGAGCATCCCCATCGCCCTCCAGCCCGTGACCTGCAAGGGGCCGACGGTGATCGGCGACAATGTCGTCATCGGCGACCGGGCCTCGATCCTTGACGGGGTAACCATCGGCGATCATGTCCATATCGCGGCCGATTCCCTGGTTAACAGCGATATTCCCGAAAACACGACTGTTGCCGGAGTACCGGGGCGCATCCGGGGCCGAGTGCAATGACTGCCATGCCGACCATGCTCTATCGTTTTCTCCGCTGGTGTCCCGGCATCCTCGGTCTTCTCCTGCGCCAGAGGCTTTACCCCTACCTGTTCGGCCATTGCGGTCGCGGCGTTTTGATCGGTCGCCATGTCGATCTGATCAATCCCGGCGCTATCGCCCTCGGTGATCAGGTGATCGTCAATGACGGCGCCCGCCTCGACGGGGGCGGGTATGCCGGCCCCGAGGCAGCGATCGTGGTGGCGAAGGGGGTGTTCATCGGCGCCGACACCATCCTCGCCGCCGGTCCCGGTCGACTGTCCATCGATGAGGGGAGCAATATCGGCAGCCGGTGCACGATCTCCGCAGTCGGGGATATCGTTCTCGGCCACCATTCGCTGCTGGCCGGGTACTGTACGATCGGAGACCTCTCCGGTGGACCTGCAGCGGCAGGAAGGGCCTCGACCGTCATCAACTCCGGATGCTGGCTCGGTCTGCGCTGCCATGTGGCCGCAGGAGTCACTATCGGCGAAGGAACCATCGTCGGAGCCCATGCCGTCGTCGACGCTCCGCTCCCCGAGTATGTGATCGCCGTCGGCCGCCCCGCCACCATAAACCGCAGGCGGCCATAAACCCGAGAACGCATGAAATCCAGTCACCTGATCGTCATGCCGCTGCTGGCTCTGGTCTTTATCCTCTTCCTCTATTGGCTGGCGGTGCAGAACGCACCGCCGAAATCGATGAGGAAGACCCCGATCGCCATAGCAGCGCTGGAGATTGTCGCCGCCGACGATTCGAAGACGAGGGAACTGGTGCTGGCCGGGCGTTTCGACCGCTCATCCGCGAGCGCCGCAACAACCGGGACGGATGATTCCGTCAGGAAGGTCACCAACCTCGAAACCGCGATGTACAACGCGAAACCCTTTGTCACGGAACAGGACACGTTTCTCCCCTCGGACCGGATCTATATCGTCCTGGAACTCCACGACCTCGACAAGGGGCAGCACCGACTGTCAGCCTCGTGGATCGATCCGGAAGGCAAGACCATCAACACCTCCGAGCATACGATCCTGCTGGATGCCCCCGAATTGACGCACCGGTCCTATTTCTGGCTGGAGCTGATGAAGAACGGCCCCTTCACCGAACTGGTGACCGGCCGGGAATTCAAGGGCAACGTATATGGGCGCTGGCAGGTCCAGATTCACCTGAATGGCCATCCGGTCGACAAGAGGGAATTCAGTATTCAGGACACCTGATCAGGCTATGGTGAGATATGAGTCAAGGTTATTTGGCACCTGCTGTT
>JROS01000037.1:0-10428 GCA_000769715.1 Desulfobulbus sp. Tol-SR | reverse complement strand
CGACTTCAAAACATGGATGGAAATCCTGCCGCTGCGCCGTGCTCCCCTGTTCCATTGCGATTGCACCGACAATAACGGCGGCCGGCTGGCGGCCAGGATGCCTCTGCCGAGGTCGGCATCACGCCGCCTACCGACACAACATTTCCCGTATCGCTGAAACCCGCGCATGCAGGGCGACCACGGCGGTATCGACCTTGAGGATTCTTTCCCCCATCGAACAGCAGCAAAATCCCTGCGCCTCGAACCGATCCACCTCGAAGTCAACCCAACCGCCCTCGGGCCCTACGGCAAGAAGGATACGTCCCGGACCGGGACCGAGATATCCTGCCAGGGTGGAAGTCCCATACGGGTGGGCGAGGATCCTGAAGCGGTAATCGTCTTTGATCCGGGGCAGAAAATCCTCGGCAAAGGGCTTGAATCGCTTGAATATCTGGACTTGGGGGAGCCGCGTATCGACCGCCTGTTCCAGTCCATGGCGGAGATGCTCGAGGTACTCGTGCTGCTCCAGGAGACTTGAATCCCAGAAACTCTTTTCCACCCGGTTGGCCTGAATGATGAACAGCGTCCCGATGCCGAGCGCGGCGAGCTGCCCGAGGATGCGCCTGAGCATGATCGGCCGCGGCAGGGCCAGGATAATATCGAGCTCCGGCTGATGGGCCGGATGCTCGCTCAGTTCCACCACCAGTTCGACCCGGGTTGGTCGCCCCTTGACGACCGCGGTGAGCACCCCGCTGCCCATCGGACCGTTAACCAGCCCGACCCGGACCCGATCGCCGACCGTAGCCCGCAGGACCTTCTGGATATGGACCGCCCGACGATCATCGAGGACGACCCGTCCCCCATGGATCTCCCGTTCCTCTAACAGGATGATGTTCATTCTCTGCCTCCAGGCTGCATCTCCCCGGTTTTCCCGACCTTCGATCCCGGACTTTCCATCTCCGACCGTCTATGGTAGATTCCTGAAATTCTAAGGAGAAAAATTATCAATGGTACCAATCTACAATCTCTGCCAGTTTCTCATCCTGGTTATTGCCTGGCCAATTCTTGCCCTGCTGGTCCTGCTCCGGCCCAAATACCGGACAACCTTGCTGTCCCGCTTGGGAATCGGCCTGCAACGCCGGCTCCCATCGACGCCGGCAACCGGCAAAACGGTCTGGGTTCACGCCCTGTCGGTGGGTGAAGTTTCATCGGCCCGTCCTCTCGTCCTCGGCCTCCGCAAGGAGTTTCCCGATGCCCGCATCGTCTGTTCGACAACGACCGCGACAGGACTCCTTCTCGCGAAAACCCTGCTGAAGGATCAGGTCGACGCCATCTTCCCGTCACCGTTGGATATCGGACCGGTCATCGCCGTGTTTCTTCGCCTGATCCGACCGGATCTCTACATCCTCGTCGAGACTGATTTCTGGCCTAACCTGCTGACCGCCCTCAACAAAAACACTATTCCGGCAATCCTGGTCAACGGCAGGATCTCTGAACGGTCATTCCATCGTTACCAGCGGGCCGGTTTTTTTTTCCGTCCCCTTTTCCGATCGTTCGACCATCTCTGCCTGCAGACCGATACGGACAGGATCAATATGGAACGGCTCGGCGTCGATCCCCTCAAGCTGCACCGTCTCGGCAATCTCAAATTCGACACGCTGATCACCTCGCCTGCCGGGCGTCGGGCCTGTCCCTCAATGCACCTCCCGGACAACTGTCTGATATTTGTCGCCGGTTCCACCCACGAAGGCGAGGAGGATATCATCTTTTCGGTCTATGCTGAACTGAAAAAGCACCATCCCGGCCTCCGCCTCATCCTCGCCCCCCGCAATCCCGACCGCTGCCCGGCGATTGCTCAGATCGCCGGCCGCCACCACCTTGCCGTGACGATGCGCTCACGGGAACCGGAAAAAACGACGGAGGTCCTGCTGGTCGACAGCATTGGAGAGCTGCCATGGCTGTATGCCCTGGCCGACATCGCCTTTGTCGGTGGCAGCATCGTGGCGGAAGGCGGCCACAATCCCATCGAACCGGCCGCCCTTGGGGTTCCGGTCCTCTTCGGCAGGCATATGGAGGACTTCGCCGAAATCAGTCATGATCTGGTTGCCGCCGGCGGGGCCTTGACGGTCACCGACGGAAAGTCGCTCGCCGATACCCTGAAGGCCCTGTTATCCGCCGAAGACCGGCGAAAAACCATCGGCCGTCTCGCCCGCGAATGGATCGAGCGGCAGCAAGGCGTGGTCGCGCGCCATCTGACAATCATCCGTCCCTACCTGTGACCTTCATCGCCCATCTTCTCTCATCATATCTTCTGACCACCGTCATCCTCGGCTTTACCGGCGGGATCGGCTTATCCGCTCTGCTGCCGATCCAATCGTCGCTGCTCGTCGCGCTCATCACCGGAACGATGATCGGCACCCTGGTGCTCTACCTCCGGCACCGGACCTGCGCCGCCCACCTCTCTCTCCTCAACCTCTTTCTGCTTCTCGGCGTCCTGCACGGCATCTCCGCCGACCGGCCGCCCTCATCGCCCGACCATATCTTCAACCTCATTCAGGACAAGCGCGAGGCCATCGTCATTGCCACCCTGACCTCGATGGCAACCTACGATCGCACGACAGGCCAGGCGACAGTCGAGCTTGAATCGGTCCGCTTTGCCGACCAGCCTCAATTTCAGGCGGCCGAGGGCCGGGTGCTGGTCAGAACCATGGAGCCATGGCCCGATTTCACTGTCCCGGGAACGGTACTGGCCCTGCGGCTGACGCTGCAGCGGCCGTCGCGCTTCAACACCCCGGGGACCTTCAACTACCCGGCCCACCTCGCCCGGCAAGGGATCCGGGTCACCGGCTACCTCTCTTCAGCGGCGTATATCAGCCGAATACAGGCGCCTCAGCCGTTCCTCCACCGGCTCCGGTTTATGCCGGAACGGCTGCGCCGGCAAATCGGCACCGCCATTGACGATTCGATCCCGGCGCCGCTGAACGGCATTTATCGCGCCCTGGTCATCGGCGATCAGACCCGGGTCGATGATGCCACCAGGAATCTCTTCCGCGACAGCGGCACGATGCACATCCTCTCTATCTCCGGCCTGCATTTCGCCATCATCGCCACCATGCTCTTCGGGCTGACCTTCTGGCTGCTGCGCCGATCGACCCGGCTGATCCTCCACACCAATGTCCGGAAAACAGCGATGCTGGCCTGTCTGCCGCCCCTTCTCTTCTATGCCTTTCTGGCGGGGATGAACGTCCCGGTCCTGCGCTCCCTGGTCATGAGCTGCATCGCCATTGTCGCCCTGTGCACCGATCGGCGGAAATCGATCTCCACCCTCCTCGCCGCTGCCGCCCTGCTGATCCTGCTCATCCAGCCGCAGGCCCTGTTCACCGCGTCGTTCCAGCTGTCGTTTGCCGCCGTGGCCTCGATTGCGCTGACGGCACCGGCAGTGCGGCGATTGACCGGCGGCAACAAAGACCAGGGATCTGCCGCTCGATCCTATCTCCACCGTTTCCGGCGCTGGCTCGCCGCCGCCCTCCTCGTCTCCGTCGCCGCCACCCTGGGCACCGCCCCGTTGCTGCTCTACCACTTCAACCACCTGTCGTTGATCGCCCCCCTGACCAATCTCCTCGTCGAACCCCTGATCTGTCTCTGGAGCCTCCCCTTGGCCCTGCTCTCCTGCCTGGCGTTGCCCATTGCACCGGACCTGGCGGCAGCCCTGCTCCGCATCGGCGCCCCCGGGCTGACGCTGTCGCTGGAGACCATGAACATATTCACGCTGCTGCCCTGCTCCGGCGCCTGGCTGCCGACTCCCAGCATATGGTTGATCTTCTCGTACTACGCCGTCCTGCTCCTGCTGCTCTGCCACCGGCGGAAAAACAGCACGCTGTTCATCGCCGCCGCGGCGGTTTTCGCCTGCATCCTCGTTCTTTTTATCCTCCCTCCCTATGAGTTGACGAAAAGGTTCAAAAAGGACCTCACGGTCAGTTTTCTCGATGTCGGCCAGGGCAGCGCGACCCTGCTGGAATTTCCCGGCGGCTACCGGGTCCTGATCGATGGCGGCGGCTCGTCGTCATCTTCGCGAACCGTCGGCGAAACCGTCATCGCCCCGTTCCTGTGGCATAAGGGGATCACCCGTCTCGATCATATCGTCGTCACCCACCCCGACTCGGATCACTATAATGGTCTGCCGTTTATCCTCGAGCGTTTTTCTCCGGCCGTTTTCTGGACCAACAGCCTGGCGGCACACGATCGCCCCTACGCTGAACTCCTGGAGCAGGCCCGGCGGCAGCGGCTGCAGGTAAGGATGCCGACCGAAGGGGAACGTTTCGGCATCGGCCGCGGCCGGCTCAGGTGCATCCGCAACCTGTCTGCCGGCTCCGGAGAAAGACCGGGAAAAGGGGAACAAAGAAATGACAGCGGGCTGGTGATCCAGGCCCGCCTGGGCCGCTTCGCGCTGCTGTTTCCCGGGGACATCGGCCGCTCGATCGAGCGAGGACTGACGGATATGAACGAGGACCTGGCGGCGACGATTCTCCTCGCGCCCCATCATGGATCGAAGACGTCCAATTCGCAAACCTTTCTCGCGGCGGTCGCCCCCGAATATCTCATCGTTTCCGCCGGTAGCCGCCAGCCCGGTCATTTCCCGCACCCGGGGCTGGAACGGCAGTGTGAGGAACTGGGGATCACGATGTTGACGACCGGCCGCGACGGCACCATTGTCACGGCGACGGACGGCAGCCGATTCACCGTCTCAACATCGAGAAATATCAGCGACGACAGGCGCGCCGCCGGCCAGAACGGAACCGAGCAGGCGGTGAAGAGCAGGGTGGCGGAATCGCCACCCTGACCAATCCCTTTGGAGAGATCAGACCTCGGTAAAATCGGATGGCGGGTTGCGGAGGAATTTGAGAAATTTCGATTTCTCGACCGCATTCGAGTAAGCGTCGTCCGGACTGATCATCTTTTTCTCCAGATATTCCATAATGGCGTCGTCCAGGGTCTGCATGCCGAATTTTTTCCCCGTCTGCATCGACGACAGGATCTGGTAGGTCTTGGCCTCACGGATCAGGTTGCGCACGGCGGGCGTCGCAATGAGAATCTCGAGCGCGGCACAGCGGCCCTTGACATCGACTCGTTTGAACAGGGTCTGGGAGACAACGGCCTTCAAGGCATCGGCCAGGGTTGAACGGACCTGACCCTGCTGGCTTGCCGGAAAGATCTCGATGACGCGGTCCACGGTCTTCATCGCGTTGATCGTGTGCAGCGTGCCAAAGACCAGATGCCCGGTCATGGCCGCCTCCATCGCCAGGGATATCGTCTCCAGGTCCCGCATCTCACCAACCATGATGATGTCCGGATCCTCACGCAGGGCCCCGCGCAGGGCCGCGGAAAACGACCGGGTGTGGCTCCCCACCTCGCGGTGGTTGATGATGCATTTCTGACTCTTGTGCACGAACTCGATCGGGTCCTCGATGGTCAGGATATGGTCCTTCCGCGTCTTGTTCGCCTCATCGACGATCGCCGCCAGAGTTGTCGACTTGCCGGAGCCGGTCGGTCCGGTCACCAGGACCAGGCCTTTCGGCAGATGCGCCAGGCGGGCGATGACCTTCGGCAGTCCGAGTTGCTCGCAGGTCATGATCTCGCTGGGGATTTCGCGGAATACCGCCCCAATCCCGTATCTCTGCTGAAAGAAATTACAGCGGTAACGGGCCAGACCGGGGATTTCATAGCCGAAATCAATATCACCGGTCTCCTCGAACAGCTTGATCTTTTCCTCAGGGCAGATCTCGTACAGCATGGCCCGCAGTTCTTCATTCCCCATCTTCTTGAACTTGACCCGCTCCACATCCCCCCGGATACGAAGCAATGGCTGTTGCTCCGCGACCATATGAAGATCGGAGGCCCCTTCATCATTCATCAGCTTGAAAAATGCGTCAATCTGCGCCATTCCGTTTCTCTCCTCGATTTCTTATCAGCAGAATTCAACCGGCCTGCCGACTGCTTTCAGCCGGCTGCAGCGATGTTTATGCGATTACACTATCACCGTCTTCCTGATGAAACTGATGACATCCTCCACCTCATCAAGCACCTTGATCAACAGCATGTCTTCCTCGTCGATATTTCCTGCCGTCAGGAGTGTATCCCTGATCCAGTCAACAAGTCCAGCCCAGAAACTGCTGCCGACCAGCACTATCGGAAAAGGCTTGATCCGCTGAGTCTGGATCAGGGTCATCGACTCGAAAAGTTCATCGAGCGAGCCGAACCCGCCCGGCATGCAGACGAAGGCCATCGAATATTTCATGAACATTACTTTTCGTACAAAAAAGTATTTGAAATGCAAAGGGAAATTCGTATACAAATTCGGTGCCTGCTCGTGTGGCAGACTGATGTTGAGTCCGATCGATACCCCGCCAGCCTCCGTGGCCCCCTTGTTGGCGGCCTCCATGATGCCGGGACCGCCTCCGGTAATGATCGCATACCCTGCTTCGGCAAGACCTGCGGCAATCTGCTCGGCCAGTTGGTAATACTTGTGATCTTTCGGAGTCCTGGCTGATCCATAGATCGTCACCCCAGGCAGATCCACGGCCGACATCGCATCGAAGCCATCCACAAATTCAGACATGATCCGGAACATCCGCCAGGAATCGCCGATGACGGTGTTATCCAGGCAATACTTCGGCTCCCTTCTGATTCTTCTCCGCTCCCGGAATTCCATAACGCTCCTTACCCTCAATTTCGCATCAGATCCCGTGCCATACCTGCCAGCTCAGGGGAAAGATCATGTTTCTGCAAGACCTTGGCAAACCATCGATCCGCCCGCCTTTTCCTGCCGAGTTTCAACCACAGCTGTCCAAGGCAGATCTGGAATTCCGGCATATTTCTCTTTTGGCCACGGCATTGCATCAGGTTCCGCCGGGCTTCGACCAGCAGTCCGCAGGCGATCTGCACCTTGGCCAGCCTCAGCCTGGATGCCGCATTGTCGGGATTCAGTTCGACCCCCTTGTCGCATAGAGCCAAGGCGATCTGATGGCCCTCCCCCTCCTCCATATAGACAAGCCCGAGCAGGCTCAATGCCTCGGGATCAAGCTCATTGAACCGCAACGCTTTCTGGAGCCAGACCTTGGCTTCATCCTTCCGCCCCAGACCATAACAGGCCTCACCGAGGTACTTCAAGGCCGGCCCGGACTGCTGCAAGCCGGTCGCCGTGTCGTGCCATTCCATCAGCAGAGGGTAGGCCCGGTCGAACATGCCGAGCCGGCAATACAGCTTTCCCAACTGTAGTTGCAGATCTTTTCTTGTCTCGAGGCCATCATCCTCGCAACAGACCTCCAGCGCCCGTTCGAAGTGCTTCAGACTTCCATGCAGATCACCGCGCCGGACCTCATCCAGCCCAAGGTTGTACAAGGCCATGAAATTATCCGATTCCACGGCAAGCACCTTCCTGAAGCTCTCTCTGGCGAAGGAATGTCGGCCCAGCATGGCATAGGTGACGCCCAGACTGTTGAGCAGATTGACGTTGTCCGGATCGCAGACGAGACCGCGTCTGTATTCCGCCAATGCCCGCGACAGATCGCCATCTCCATAAAACATGTCGCCGCTGATATTGAGACTCACGGCATCAAATTCGACGATTGACCCGGGGCCGAAGAACGCTGCATGCAGCAGGGCCTTGCGACAGTTCGCCAGAATCTCGCCCTTGTGAAAGTCGGCGAACGGGAAGGAGCCGATCCCGGCGGAAACCCGGCATTCGCAACCGGTTTCTCGATCGAGCATCCGCAGGAGTCTGGCCACCTGCTGATGGGCATCCCGGCCTGTAGCTCCGTCAAGAAACAGCACGACGGATGCCGCATCAGCAAAGGAGCGATCCGGGGCGAAATGCCTGCCGACCAGCTCGGCGAGTCGATCTCCCGTCCACCCTTCCTTTGCCAGTTCAACCAAACAAAATTTCCCTGATCTCGAATATTGCCTCCTGACCCTGCGGATCAGGCCCTCGCTCAAGGGAAAGAGTGGATGTCGCTCCGGATGGGCAAGGACCCTGTAGTCACAGAAGGTGAATGGTCCACGTCGCTCGGCGGTCTGCAGGGCAGCCCAGGCCTCGGACATGAGACGATCCCGTTCTTCTGTGAGCACCGCTTCCGGCAATGATTCTCCCCTGCCGCTGCTGGATCCGACATGGACCCTATAGAAGCCATCTCTCTTCAGCAGAGCGACGAGCTTTGAGCCATATCGCTCGGAGAATTCATCCTCCTGCAGATCCCGGAGAAAAATGGCGAATATGCACTGCCCAAGATGATGGACAATTCCGCTGTCGCCAACAAAACCCTGCAGGACAATAGCCGCCCTTCGTGCATTCTGAAATGCATCCCGTGATGACCTGGTTCGCGGCTGGAGTTCGATCAGTACCAGATGAACGGGACCAGCCTCAGACGGGGTTTCAAGGAGGGCATACAGGTGGGAAATATTGCACAGACCGCTTGCAGCCTCCACTCTGGTTTGTTTGACGGAGAGAAAATCACGGAATGCCGCCGCCTGCACCTCCGCAAGCCAATCCTTCGCCACTCTCTCGACGACGAGAGGATCAAGGCCGGACAGACAGGCAACCACCACCCGGCCCTTGCCGGTGACAAACGGCAGCAGGATACCGCCCGGCGCGAATATGACAGGCTCGCGGTCAGCCACATCCAGGGCGAAGAGATCTGCCGCCTTCGCCCTGACATGACTGTCCGGCAGAACCGTCTCCAACCGCTTCAAGTCGGTGTAAAAGGTGACAGAGGCCGCCGTCGGTATCCTTTTCCGCAGTATCCCGGAATATTCCTGTGAAAAGCGGATGAAATCATGATTCTCGACAGTCCAATGAACTGCCGGGAGGGGGAATCTTTCCATCACGATACTGGCCCCTTGCCAAAGTAGCCTGAGAGGATGTCGGCAACCATGACGATCTCATCCTCCTGTATCGTTCTCATATCCAATACAAATTTGTCATGTTCTATTCTGCCGACAAGAGGCACCGGCAACTGGCGAAAGTCCGTCTCCAGCGAATTCAGACTGATATCATGTGGCTCGAGAGCAACCGCCCAGGTAGGGAGACTATATTCCGGCATGGCGCCTCCACCGACCCGGGATACGGTCGGCATCAACGACATGACACAACGATCGGCTATATATTTACTGGTGCGCCGAAGCAGCGCCCGGGCACGTTTTTTTATCTTTTCCGAAGAAACGGTCAGCATGGCCAATGTCGGGATATTCTGCAGGGCGGCGTTGGAGTCGAAATATTCGCGCAGGATCATCTCCAGTGAGGACAGGGTGAACTTGTCAATTCTGAGCGCCCGGTTCAAGGGGTTTTTCTTCACCCTTTCGATCACGTCCCGCTTGCCGACAATAATCCCGGCCTGTGGTCCGCCAAGCAGTTTATCGCCGCTGAAGGTGACGATATCGACACCGGCCTTGACGATTTCCTGCACCGTTGGTTCCTTGGGCAGGCCGAACCTGGAAAGATCGACCAGGCAGCCGCTTCCCAGGTCTTCCATCACGAGCAATCCGTGTCGTTGGGCCAGGCAGACCATTTCTTCAGCTGAAATCTCTGAAGTAAAGCCGATGATTCTGAAGTTGGAGGTATGCACCTTGAGCAGCATCGACGTTTCCGGGGTAATCGCCCGTTCGTAGTCGAACAGATGGGTCCGGTTGGTGGCTCCGACTTCAATCAGCCGGGCACCGCTCTTGGCCATGACATCGGGAATACGGAACGATCCGCCGATCTCCACCAGCTGTCCCCGCGACACTATGACCTCGGTCCCCCGGGCAAGCGTTTCAAGAACCAGCAGGACAGCGGCTGCATTATTGTTGACGACCAGGGCTGCTTCGGCCCCGGTCAGATCACAGATGATCTTCTCAACCAGACTATAACGACTCCCCCGTTTTCCGGTTGCTAGATCGAATTCAAGATTTGAATAATGTGCCCCGGCCTGCATGAGCGCCTCGGCAGCCTTACGGGATAGGAGCGACCGTCCGAGATTGGTGTGAATAACTACTCCGGTGCCGTTGATGACCCGACGAAAATTTGGCCGTTTCTGTTTCTCTATTTCACCTGTGAAGAGCTGTCTCCAGGCATCATCGGACAGTTCACCGATAGCCTCTCCTTCGAGAATGCGCCTGCGCTGGTCTTCAATGCATCTCTGTACCGCCAGCTTCACGATGGCAGGAGGTACCTCTGGATCGCTGTCTTCATCAAGCCGTTTGATGCATTCATCGACCTTTGGGAGATTGCGCAGGAGATCTTTTTTAGTGACCATAAAATCTGTTCTGTAAACAAGTTGGAGTGAGTGGAAATTACGATGGAGTTTTATAAAATTCAATATGTTTTGAATATCATGGTCTTCTTACTCACATAGCTTTTGCCCGGCAAGTTATTTTTTATCTGGGTACAAATATCTCCTTGACAGGGGCGAGGAGATA
>JROS01000036.1 GCA_000769715.1 Desulfobulbus sp. Tol-SR | reverse complement strand
CGTCTGCCGATGTATCTCGTCGTCGGCAGCTCGCTGCTGGCCATCTTCTTCAACACCACGGTCAGCACGATGCGTCACTACCAGTTCGGCAACTTCGATCTGATCTTCTTCCTCTCCATGTTCCCGGCGGCGCTGCTCGGCGGCTATATCGGGCCGCAGATCGCCAAACGGGTCAGCCCGCTGGTGGTCAAGCGCGTTGCCGTGGCCGGGCTGTTGCTGCTGGCCCTCAACCTGTTGGGGGTATATTGATCCGTCCCCGGCGGAGCCCCGGCGCCGATGGCATGAAACGGGTTTCATGCCATCGGCCTCAGCCGGTGGGCCGCGAGCAGATCGCGGTTCGTGCCGGCAGGGGCGGAAACGATGGTCATGTCGATGTCGGGAAAGGAGCCCTGAACCATTGGATAAGGGCGACCGCCCGGTACCACGAAAATTGCCTACTGACTGTGAAGACGACCTATGGACTTTAACAACCTGACCGCCATCATCGATTTCGCCATCTCCCAGGAGCGGGAGTCGGCCGACTTTTATCGCCGGGTTGGCGACAAGGAGGCCCGGGAAGGGACCAAGGACCTCTTTTTCCGCTTCGCCGAGGAAGAAGACAGGCACCGCCGGCTGCTCGAGGATCTCAAAGGCGGCGGCGGAGGCGGCGTCCTCGACGAGTACCGCTTCACCTGGATCGTCGACATCAAGCGCAGCAACTACGTGGCGGAGATCGACTACCACCCGGGCATGTCGTACCGCGAGATCCTGATGCTCGCCGCCCAACGGGAGGAGAAGGCGCTGGCGCTCTATAATCTTCTGCTCGCCAAGGCCGAGGACGAGGGGGCGCGCAAGGTGTTCAAGATGCTGTGCCAGGAAGAGGCGAAGCACAAGCTCGCCCTCGAGGGCACCCTTGACGCCTATATGGCAGAAATGGGAGACTGAGGACAGCGGCAGATGAACTGTCCCGGGCTGAAATTTTATTTGAACCGCATGTAGAGACTTGCCCATTCACGTGAGTGCGAACGAAAAGCCGATGGCGCGCCGGCGGCAGGCAACGATATTCCTGCCGAAACCTGCCCCTCCCCGGATACGGGGAGGCTGCCGCCCGCAGCTCGTTTGCTCCGGGCGCGTTGCTCTTTTCCCGGATCGGCGGCACGCGGATGACCTCCCCGGGGAAACCGCCCGGTACGGAATCCGCTGATCCGCCGACCAGATTTCATGGGGACGTGTTCCCCCGTTGTGTTGAACTTTTGCCTAAAGGAGAATTTTCATGAGCCGGTACCATCTCACCCAGGATACCCGCAAATGCATTGGCTGCCATGCCTGCGAAATCCAGTGCAAGGCCAATAAGAGCCTGCCGTCGGGCCCCCGTCTGTGCCAGATCGTCGAGGTCGGGCCAAAACTGATCGGCGGTCTGCCGCGCACCGCCTTCGTCTTCATGCCCTGCTTCCATTGCGAGAACCCCTGGTGCGTCGCCGCCTGTCCCACCGGCGCCATGCAGCAGCGCGCCGGCGACGGCATCGTCTTTGTCGACCACGACCTCTGCGTCGGCTGCAAGACCTGTATCGCCGCCTGTCCCTGGGGAGCGCCGCAGTGGCAGCCGGAAATCGGCAAGGTGGTCAAATGCGATTATTGCAAGGACCGGCTGGACCAGGGTCTGAGACCGGCCTGCGTCACCGGCTGCACCACCCAGTGTCTCGAATTCGGGGAAGGGCAGGCGATGACGGAGAAGAAACGAAAACGCCATGCCGAGTCGGTCACATCCTTTGAAAACAGCTCGTTTTAGGGCGTTGGAAATTCATCTCCTGCGTGTTGAGAAAGTAGTACGTGAAGATATTTCTCCCCCCTTGCGGGGGGGTCGGACCTCTGTCCGCAGGACAAGGCTCGCCGCTTGCGGCGGCTTTGCCCTCCCTGCACCTTGTTCGCTGTGAGAGCCTGCCATGAACCCAAGTCAGTGCCCGGTCCATGAGACCTTGCTGGAGTTGCAAAAGATCCCGGCCGAACGTCGGATAATCCATCCGCGCAGCCGTCGCCTCTTCGAGGAAATCGCCACCCTGATCCAGGATATCGTTGCCGCCCGGGCCGGAGCCGATCATCTGCCGAGCATTGACGCGCTGGTGGCCGAAGTGTGTGCCTTCACCGATGACCCGGCAGGCGTTGACACCGGTGAATGGCTCAAGGAACGGCTTACCGAATACCAGGAGGTCTTTCGCAGCCATGCCCTGGACCGCAACTGCGCCGCCTCGGTCTGCGACCATCTCACCCCGGCCCCCTGCCAGATGGCCTGTCCGGCCGGTATCGACGTCCCCACCTATGTGTCGCTCATTGCCCTCGGTCGTGACGACGAGGCGATCGAGGTCATTCGCCGCGACAATCCCCTGCCCTGGGTGTGCGGCCTGGTCTGTACCCGGCCCTGCGAGCTGATGTGCGTCCGGGCGCGGATCGACACCCCGGTGTCGATCAAATTTCTCAAGGCCTTCGCCGCCGAACGGGCGATGTCCTGGGGCCGCTACCACAATCCGCCGAAGGCGGCGGCCACCGGCCGCAAGGTCTGCGTCATCGGCGCCGGGCCGGGGGGGCTCAGCGCCGCCTATTACCTGGCCCTGCACGGCCATGCGGTGCGGGTCGTCGAGGCCCTGCCCCGGGCCGGCGGCATGATCCTGGTCGGGATCCCGCGCTATCGCCTGCCGTCGGACATCATCGACCGCGAGGTCGCCAAGATCGAAGAGCTGGGAGTCGAGTTCTCCTTCAACACCCGTTTCGGCAAGGACGTCGACCTGGAGTCGCTGCGGGCCGAGGGTTTCGAGGCCTTCTTCTTTGCCGTCGGCGCCCACGCCTCGTTCAACCTCGGCATCGCCGGCGAAAACGATTTTCCCCAGGTCCATGGAGCGGTCGATTTCCTCCAGCGGGTGGCGCTCGGCGAACGCCGTTGCCCCGGTAAGAACGTCGTGGTCATCGGCGGCGGCAACGTCGCCATCGACGCCGCCCGCACCTGCCTGCGCCTCGGCAGCGAGCAGGTCACCATCGCCTACCGCCGGACCCGCAAGGAGATGCCTGCCGACCATGAAGAGGTGGAGCAGGCGGAAGAGGAAGGGGTGCACTTCGAAATGCTCACCGTGCCCATGGCGGTGACCGGTGATCACGGGCAGGTCCGGGCCCTGCATTGCCTCAAGGCCAAACTGGTGACGGTAACCGGCTCGAACCGCCAGTCGCCCAAGCCCATCGAAGGCAGCGACTACCATCTGCCCGCCGATGCGGTCATCAGCGCCATCGGCCAGCGGGTCGAACAGCAGTGGTTCGCGCACATGCCGGGGCTTACCTGGACCCATCGCGACACCATCCGCGTCAACACCATCACCATGGAAACCAGTCTGCCGGGCATCTTCGCCGCCGGCGACGCGGTGACCGGGCCGGCGACCGTGATCGAGGCCATCGGCGGCGGCAAACGGGCGGCGATCGCCATCGACCGCTACCTGGGCGGCATTCCGCAGCCGAAACTGCCGCCGGTGCCGGTGCGGCAGCAGCGCATTCCCTACATCGATGTCCCGGCCCACACCAAGATGGCGCTGAAACGGCCGGAGATGCCGCTCCTCGGGATCGACCGCCGCCGTACCACCTTCCAGCAGGTGGAACTCGGTTACACGGAAAACCAGGCCCGGGAAGAGGCCCGCCGCTGTCTGCGCTGCGACATCTGCCGGCGCTGCGGCAAGTGCGTGACGGTCTGCAAGGAGAAGATGGGGGTCGATGCCCTGGCCCTCGGCTACCTGTCGTTCGACCATCCCCATGAGAGCGATTTCCGCCGCACCGAGCAGCGCTGCATCAGCTGCGGGGCCTGTGCCGCCAACTGCCCGACCGGGGCGATGCGCATCGAGGACCGCGGTGACGAGCGGATTCTTTCCCTGTGCGGTACCGTCCTCAGCCGGCAACCCCTGCTGTTTTGCGCCGACTGCGGCGCGGTCATCGGTACCGAACGCTACCTGGCGTTTATCCGTGGCCGCCTGGGGGCGCTGGCGCCGGCGCCGCACAACGGCGACGGCCCGCAGTGCGACGTTTGTGCCCGGAAAAAGGGCCATCATGGCGGCTCCACGGTCATGGCTGCCACCTGAAAAAAAGTGAATGGAGGAGAACAGCGATGGTATTCCATAAAGGTCAGATGGTGCGGGTACGGCGCCGCAGCAGCGATGAAAGCTGGGAAGAGTACATGGACGGACTGGTTGGGAGTCGGGGCATGGTCACCGATCCGGATTCCCAGATCAACGACCCTGATTCTCTCATCGAGGTCAGTCTCGAGGACAAGGGGACCTTTCGGCTGCCCCAGGATTGCCTCGAGGTGCTGGAGTAGGCTGTCGAGATCGTCGTCCGGCAGGAACCTGCGGAAAAGAGGTACTGAAAACGGTATCGGGGGCCGCATCGGGATGCAGAAAACAAACACTCCATTACGGAACGGCTGCTGAATGCGACTGGCCGAAGTAATCGACACATGCTGCGTGAAAACGGTGACCGTCACCTTGGAGGCCAGCCTGGTCGAGGCGGCACGGGCGATGCTGGAGGCCGAGGCGACGGCGATAATTGTGGAAAACGACCGGTTCCGGGAGATCCTGACGGCCGGTGACATTCTGCGCCGTCTGACCATGGCAGCCTCGCCGGCTGATGCCTGGCATGGCCCGGTGACGGCGGCACTGGGCGAGCCCGTGGCAACCGTTTCCGGTGAAGAATCGGTTGGTAAAGCGATAGAAATGATGGCGGCGGCCGGCATCGATCACCAGGCGGTGGCGGTGACGCAGGGAATAGTCGTGGCTTCCCTCTGTCGCCTGCTCCTGGCGGAAAACGCCCTCCTGCACGACGAGGTGCGGCACCTGCAAAATTATATCGACGCGCTGCACGACGCGCCCAACGACTGAAGGAAGACGATGATTACTCTCTACATCAACGACCAGGCGGTCGGCGCCGAACCGGAGACGACGGTCCTCCAGGCGGCACGGAGCCATGGGATAACGGTCCCGACACTCTGCCACCATCCGGCCCTGAAACCCTCCGGCTCGTGCAAGATCTGCGCAGTGGCGGTCGAAAAGGTCACCGGCGACAGGACGATCATGCTGAGCTGCCTGCTCAAGGTCAAGCCGGGAATGAGACTGTGGACCCAAGGGGCTGAAGTGCGCCAGGCGCGGACCAGGGCCCTGCTGAAATTGATCGCCATGGCCCCGATGTCGGAGCGCATCCGCCATCTCGCCGAAAAGGAAGGGATCGAGCTGCCGCCGGCGCCGGACGGCTGCATCCGCTGCCGCCTCTGTATCCGGGTGTGCAAGGAGGTTATCGGTCAGGAAGCCCTGCGCATGGAGAAAATCGACGGCCGGCAGCTGGTGCTCCCCGACCCCGACCGCTGCATCGGTTGCGGCACCTGCGCCAATATCTGCCCGACCCAGGCAATAACGGTGGTGGAAGACGGCGGGATGCGCACCGTCTCCATTCGCGACATCGCCTTCGGCCGCCATCCGCTCCAGCGCTGCCAGGGCTGCGGCAAATACTACGCCACCGAAAAGCAGATACGGTTGATGGAGGCACGTACCGCACCTCATCCCCAGGTCAAGGAGCATCACAGCTACTGCGCCAATTGCGCCAAGCTCTTTTCCGATCGGCTGCAGGTCATGGAAAAACAACCGCCGAGACAACCAACCAACAACAAGCGGCAGCAATAGGCTGCCAGTACAGCTCATAGCAAGGAGAACTATCCATGGTTGCCAAATCAGTATTCAGTGTATGCGGGATGTGTACGGTGAGATGTCCGATCCAGGTCACGGTCGAGGACGGCCAGGTAACATTTCTTCAGGGAAACCCCCATGTTCCGGCGATGAAGGGAGCGGTCTGCCCGCGCGGCGCTGCCGGCAACGCCCTGATCACCGACCCTGAACGACCGCAGAGCCCGATGATCCGGGTCGGCGCCCGGGGCGAGGGCAAATGGCATAAGGTCAGCTGGGACGAGGCCTTCGATTACGTTGCCGACAAGCTCAAGGAAGTGAAAGCCACATACGGGGCCAAGGGCATCGCTCTGACCGACCGCGGCGGCCCGTTCCGCGATATGCACCGGGCCCTGCTGCGCGGCCTCGGCAGTCCCAACTACTGCAACCACGACTCCTCCTGCGCCCGCAACGTCCAGCACGCCAGCCTGTCGGTCACCGGCATGGGCCGCAAGAGCGTCGCCTATGACCTCAAGAACGCCAAGCATGTGGTGCTGCAGCTGCGCAACATCTTCGAGGCGATCAACGTCCAGGAGGTCAACAACCTGATGGACGCGATGGAAAACGGCTGCAAGCTGACGGTCATCGACATCCGCGCCACGGTCACCGCCTCCAAGGCGACCCGCTACTTCCAGGTGCGGCCCGGTTCCGACTATGCCTTCAACCTGGCGGTGATCCATGAGCTGATGAACAAGCGGCTCTACGACGAGAAATACGCCGGCCGCTATATCGAGGGGCTGCGGGATCTCGAGGCCTTCGTCGAACCCTACTCGCCGGAATGGGCCCAAGGGGAGACCGGCATCGCCCCGGCCGAACTGCGCGCCTTCGTCCGCGAGCTGGTCGCCGCCAAGGGGGCGGTGATCTGGCATCCCGGCTGGATGGCGGCCCGCTATCGCGACTCGTTCTACGTCTGCCGCACCGCCTATATCATCAACGCCCTGCTCGGCTCCATCGGCGCCAAGGGCGGAATGCCGCTGGTCAGCAAACCCGGTGACGTCGGGCGGGCCGATCTGAAGGCCTTTGTCGATCTCTACCCCAAACCGGCGGACAAGCGGGCCGACGGCCTCGGCTGGCGCTACACCCACTTCGAGGAGGGGCCGGGGCTGGCCCACCTGATGTACGAGGCGATCGGCAGCGGCGACCCCTATCCGGTCAAGGCCTATATCGCCTACCGTCATGATCCGCTGATGGGTTTCCCCGACCCGGACCGCCTCAAGGAGATGCTGAATAACCTCGATCTCCTGGTATCGGTGACCTTCAGCTGGTCCGACACCGCCTGGTTCTCCGACGTCGTGCTGCCGCTGTCGCCCTATCTGGAGCGGGAGAGCGTCATCGCCACCAAGAACGCGCTGAAGCCCCAGTTCTTCGTGCGCCACCGGGCGATCGAGCCGCGTTACGACTCCAAGGCCGACTGGCAGATCGTCGGCGGTCTGGCCAAGCGGCTGGGCCTGCCCGAACTGGTGTTCGACTCGGTCGAGGACGTCTGGAACTTCCAGCTCCAGGGCACCGACGTGGCGATAGCTGATTTCAACGCCACCGGCATGGTCAACCTGGCCGCCAAGCCGATCTACCGCGATATGGACAAGTTGAAATTCAAGACCCCGAGCGGCAAGCTCGAGATCGTCTCGGCCAAGCTGGAAAAGGCCGGGCTGCAATCGCTCAAGCCCTTCGAGGCCCCGGAAACGCCGCCGGAGGGGATGTTCCGCCTGACCTTCGGCCGCTGCGCCCTCCATACCCAGGGGCATACGGTCAACAATCCGCTGCTGTACGAGCAGATGCCGATCAATCCCCTGTGGATCAACTCCAAGGCCGCGGCGAAACTGGGGATCAGCAACGGCGATACGGTGGTGGTGAGCCAGAGGGATTACTCGGAAACGACGGTGGCCAAGGTCACCGACCTGATCCACCCCGAGGCGGTGTTCATCATCCACGGCTTCGGCCATAAGATCCCGGTGGAGAGCCGGGCCTTCGGCAAGGGCATCGCCGACCAGAATTTTATGCGCGGCGGCCTCGACAAATGGGATCGGGCCGGCGGGGCCATCGCCTACCAGGAGCATTTCGTCTCGGTGCGCAAGGCCTGATTTAAGGCCGGTTCCCTGATCGTCGTGGGCGTCGGGACCTGATCCGGGCACAACTCGGCGGTCAGGCATGATGCGGATTGCCGGACGGGGGGGGCCGGCCGGTTATGAAGCGCGTCGCCGGAGTCTGGACCTGCCGGTGCTTGATCGCCTGGGCATGTATTGCCGACGTTTGGATGCAGAAAGACGGAAAGGCGGACCCCCGGGTCCGCCTTTCCGTCTTTCCGGCTACAGAGCGATCATTTTCTGCGCCAACTGGCGGGCGCTTGCGGTCAGCAGCCTCTCTACCATAGGTAGTCCGAATTCCCGTACCTGAAGCGGGTCGTCCCGGCGCATCTCTTCCAGCCGGGCCAGGTCCGCCGCATCGGCGAGGACCTGAATTTCCAGGGAATCACGATCCGACCGACGATGGTAGGCCTCGATCAGGGTGCCGACCCCTTGAACTATCGGCTCCTTGGCCGCCAGCCGGCCGAGGATGGCGGCGGCGAGGCGCTGTCCTTCGGCGATGATCTGGTCCGCCGTGGGGGTGCCGTATCTGGCGGCCGCCTCGATTTCACCGATTTCCAGCAGATAGGCGGCGCACAGGGTGATTCCGAGGTTGGCCCCCTCGTCCCTGGCGATCTTCTCCGCCTGCTGGGCCACCCGCATGATGTGGCCGATCCGCCGGAAATCCGACTTGAGATAGCGTTTCACCTCGACCGCCACCCGATCCTTCAACAGGTTGTCCTGATTGCCGACAAATTCCTCCGGCAGGGTGCCGAGGCACTGCTCGGCGAACGGACAGTAGGCGGCACAGCCGAAATCCAGGCGGGGATTGACCATCCGGTGGCCGCACCGGCCGCATTTGCGATTGGTGTCATCCTTGTAGAATTCGACCGTCCCGCCGCATTTGGGACAGGTTTCCTCATAGATGGCCGATTCGTTCCAGTATTGCATGTCTTGTCCCGGGCATTTCATGGCTGCACTCCTTGGTGGTGTATCCAATGACATTCCGGAAATGTGCTTCCCGGAAAGCGTGGAAGAGAACCCGTACAGGGCGCGGTCTGTGCGACGCCCTCTGGTCTTTTGTACAGCATAGACCGGATCCACCGGGTGGACCTTGACATGGGTCAAGTATATGGAAAAAAACAGGCCGGGGATATCAGGCTATTCCCGGCCCGGGGCGAGGTCTGAAGCGTGGTGATCAGAAAGCGCAGTTGTCGGCAATCAGCTTGTTGACCGCCATGACCGATGGGGAATCATCGGGGAGTTCGATCAGGGAACGCTTCTCCATGTCGAAGTTGAGAAGGGCCTGGTCGTCAGGGATGATCCCGACCAGCGGTATGCCGATTTCTTCGACCTCGCGCAGGAAGACCTCGTTCAGCTGCTGCGGGCCGCGGGTGACGATCAGGCCGATCTTGTTGACCTCGAGATGCAGTCCCGGCAGCATCTCGTTGATGCGGCGGACCGCCCTCAGCCCCCGCAACGAGTAATCGGTGACGAGAAAGAGCATGTCGACCTTGCCGCTGGTGCGGCGGCTGAGGTGCTCCATCCCGGCCTCGTTGTCGACGACCATGTATTTATAGCTCGCGGCCAGCTTGTCGGTGAACTTGTTGAGGATATTGTTGACCATGCAGTAGCAGCCCTGGCCTTCCTGCCTCCCCATGACGAGGAGATCGAAGGCCGGTTTCTCGATCAGGGCCTGTTCCACCAGCGTCTCGATGTAATTGACCTTGTCCATCCCCGAGGGTACACCCTGGGGGTCGCGCATGTAATTCTCCCGGATGTCGCCGATGGTCGAGGTCACATCCAGTCCCAGGGTTTCGCCGAGGTTGCTGTTGGGGTCGGCGTCGACCGCGAGGATCGGGGATTTGCCGGTGGCTGAGAGATAACGGATGACCAGGGCTGCGACGGTGGTCTTGCCGACGCCGCCCTTGCCGGCGAACGCAATGATCTTGCTCATAAACTCTCCATCTGAAGTATTGAATTGCGGGTGATTTGACGTATTGCGATGAATATATGTACTTTTTTCCCGTTTGCCAGCAGGATTCTGTCGCCCCCGGACGATTTCCGGGCCGGTTCGGGTGTGGCATGGAGGGGGAACTCGGGGAAAGACCGATTGACCGTGATGTCGGCACATGGCATGCGGGCAAGGCAGCAGCCCGTTCCTGCTCCTGCCTTGCCTGCGGTGCGGATTCTAGGCCGCCTGCTGCCGGACCTTCTTCTTTTTCTCTTCGACCGGGGGGCCGAGAAGGGATTTGATGTGATCGATGTCGCTGGTGGCGATGGTCCGGTTTCCGGTCATGCCCAGCCGCCGTTCGTCGATGCCGAGGCAGAGGCCGAGAAGCTGGGGATAGAGGAGCACCGGCAGGATCTCCGATCCCGGCGCCTCGGCGGCCATGTTACTCTGGGTGGTGTCGAACTGGAGGTGGCAGTAGGAGCAGATCGGGGTGATGTAGTCCGCCCCCGCCTGCCTGGCGCCGCTGATCTTTTCCTGCAGCAGCTTGCGTGACAGCTCGTCGTTGAGGCCGGCCAGGGCGGCGCCGCAGCACTCCATCCGGCCGCGCCAGTCGAGGCTTGTCGCCCCGGTAACCCCGACGAGATCCTCGGTTATCCGCGGCACGAAGGAGTCGTCAAATTGCGTAATTTCGCGGGGCCGCAGGATATGGCAGCCATGGATGACCGAGAGCTTGAGGCCCTTGCAGGTGTTGACCAGCTTGTTCCTGATGGTCTCGATGCCGACATCCTCATGGAGAACGGTGAGGTAGTGCCTGATCCTGGCCGTGCCGGAGTAGGCCAGACCCTCCTTGGCCAGCAGGGTGTTGAATTCCTCCCGCAGGGCGCGGTCTTTGTCTACGACGGATTTCGCCTTCTGCAGACTGGCGAAGCAGCAGTTGCAGATGACCAGGATGTCGAGGCCGGCCTTTTCGGCAATCGCCATATTCCGTACGGAAGGCATGATGTAGGCCTTCTCGTCGACGTTGCGCATCGGGTAGCCGCAGCAGTTGAATTCCGGAATCCTGACCAGTTCGATGCCGAAGGTCTGCAGGACCGCCTCGGTCGAATCGGCGTACTGCTCTACCCTTACAGGGATGTTGCATCCCTGGAAAAATGCAAATTTCATGACCTGCCTCCCTCTTCGATCCTGGCAATGGCCGCGTTTTTCAGGCCGTAGAAGATATCGCACAGTTCAACCTGATTCGGGCAGTGCTCCTGACAGAGATAGCAGGTGGAACAACTCCAGATCATCTTCGCCCCCATCGCCAGGTCGACCTTGCCGATGCCGAGGCTGAATATGATCTGGTGCGGCAGCATGCCCAGGGCCTCGCCCGGGTTGTCGTAGCTGCGGACGACCGGGCAGATGTTGGTGCAGCGCTGGCAGGCATAGCAGCTCCGGTACGAGGGGTTGGCAAATGTCCCGCCCCTCTCGAGGGTCAGCGGTCGCACCATGTCGGCCAGGGCGGTGAAGCTTTTGCGGAACAGCTGCTCGACGACCTTCAACGCCTTGAGATGATCGCCGGTGTAGCTCTGGGCCAGCGCCAGCGGGAAGGAGAAATGGCTGAGCATCGAGGTCTCGGGAATGCCCCGGTCAAGCAGGGCATAGCGCGAGCTGACGAAGAGCTCCTTGAGGTTGATTCCGGAGGGGCAGATATTGGTGCAGCGGTCGCAGCTGGTACAGATGTAGAGCCCCTGCTGCAGCTTTTTCAGGGTAGCGCTGTCGAGCTCCTTGCCGGCGGCGATGTGCTTGAGGAACTGGACCTTTTCCGAGGGCAGGATGAAGTCGTTGTGGAACGACTCGAAAAACATGTTCGACGAACATTCCAGGCTGCAGGCGCCGCAGTGGGTGCAGGCCGACAGGCCGATCATCTGCCGGGTCAGAACATTGGCCGGCTCGCCGTTCTCCTTGCCCATGATCCGGGTGATGATCAGACTGACCGGGGCGGAGATGATGTGGAACATCTTCGAGAAGGGCAACCAGGCCAGAAAGGTCAGGCAGAAGAGGATGTGGAGGTACCACAGGAAGCTGACCGCACCGGCTTCGCCGGAGGCCATCAGCGGTCCGGTGATCTTGGCCAGGCCGAAACTGACGAAGGCGGAGGAATTGGCGGCGTGACACTCGCCGCAGCTGCCAGCGCTGATTTCCTGGCCCTGGGCCACCAGTTCGGGGGTGATGGCCGGTGGGTTGTGGGCGATCACCAGACCGTTCTTTTCGATCCAGTAGGCGGCGAGGGCCTGGATCTCCTGTTCGTCGGTAATACCGGTGTCGTCAAGCATCCGCTGGAAGGTCGAGTACGACGAAATCTTCGCCCCTTCGAGCAGCATCCCCGAGAGGATGATGCCGCCGACAAAGATCAGGGCCGCCCAGTCGCCGGCATAGGTCATGAGCCGCTGCGGCCGCAGGGTGATCCGGCGGTAGACGGCGATGGCAACGCCGGCAAGGACCATGAGGCCGAAGAGGTTGCGGAGGAACAGATAGGGGTCGAGGGTCGACTGATAGTCGCTGAAAAGCCGTTCGGTGATCAGCGAATCAAGGGCATGAAGGAAGAACAGCAGCAGAAAACCGGTGAAGATCAGACCATGGGCGATCCAGCGGAGGGTGTTCTTGTCGAAGACCCGTTGCTGGAACAGCAGATCAAGGAATATGGATTTGAGGACCGTTATCGACCTGGGGCCGAACAATGCACCCCCCAGGGCCTTTCCAGCAGCTGCCAGGCGCTGCGGCAGGGTTAAGGTTGCTGCGGGGGGGTGGATTCCTTGCGAGAACCAGACATACAGGCGCAGGAGAATGCCGATGAGACAGACAGAGACGGCGACCGTCAGAAGCAGTGTGAAATTCATGACAAATCTCAATATCCTCGATCGTGTTATTGGTTAACGGAACATGGTTGCGGTGTATCAGGCCATGTTTGAGCGATACCGGGCAGTAGGCGGAGACGCATTGAACGTTCATGGTGGCACCGGCGGTTGCGGCCGGTGGCTTCACGTCGCCGGCTGGCGACAGGTTGATAATGGGAGAAACATTCATTACTGCTTCGCCGCCGGGTCGGCGGTCGAAACGTAAGGCCCGGCAGTCGGGGAAGGACTTCCCTCATCATTGCGGGCGCACAATGCGGGCGCAGGCTGCCGGGAGGTCAGTCCTCAATAGCGAACCGGGCGACTCTGGGGTTCCCCGGTAGATTTTCTCCGGCCGGGAACGAGCTTTCTGTTGAATATGAGGCAATTGACAACGGCTCTCCGGCAGGCGTTCACTTCTGTTCCTTCTCCGGCGGGAATTCGACCAAATTTCCGGCCACCGTGATTTCCATGGCCTGATCCTTTGGTGCAAGAGAGAGGAAATGCAGAGATGAAGTATCATTCTCAGTTTAACGGGAGAAGGACGGTTGTACAATATAAAACACGTGCGCCGCACCTCCGGCGCATTCTTTTTGCGAATCAGACTCGGGAGGCGTTCCGGACGATTTTTCCAGGGAGAAATGATCGGCAAGCCCACCGGTGCGGGCGTTCTTCGGGTTGGGTGAGGTTTTTCCGTTGCCGCCGGTTTTCTTTCTCGACCTTTGCACAAGAACGGGATACAGTTTGTCTGGGAACGGCCGGGACGGGTTGAGAAAATCATTACATCCGGTACTCGGTTGATCTTGTCAGCTGCAGGTTATTGCGTCATTTGTCAGTACATCTTCATAGGTATGCATGGCACGGGAGAATGCAGTGGCATGTATAGTTGAATCCTTTCTCTTGTTAGCCGTACGGGGTTGTTGATCCACGATACCTATTTCCGGGAGGTGTGTGGTGGTTTGATTTCCTCGATGAGGTGAAGCGGGTTTTGATCAATCTTCAGTTGGAGCATGTGGATATGGAAAATCAGATGGAAGAAGTGCTGGAAGGAATCTACCAGAAAACGGTGGTACATGGAGATAATATAATCACTGTGCTGCAGGAGATCCAGAATGCGTTCGGATATGTCCAGGAGGAATCGGTGAACTGGTTCTCGGCGAGAACCAATATACCGGCTTCGAAGTTCTACGGCGTCATCACCTTTTATTCCCAGTTTCACATGACCCCTCGCGGCAAGAACATCATCACCGTCTGTTCGGGGACGGTCTGCCACGTCAAGGGGGCATCCAGGATCATCTCGCGGATCCGTGACGATCTGAAACTCGCGGAAGACAAACCGACCACCAAGGACATGCTGTTTACGTTGGAAAACGTCAACTGCGTCGGGGCCTGCAGCATCGCCCCGGTTGTCGTCGTCAACGAGAAGGTCTTCGGTAAGATGAATCCGGAGAAGATCTCCAAAACCCTCAAAACCTATAAGGAATAACACCGTGAATGGCGAAATAATTGTCAATGTGTGCATGGGCACCGGCGGCATCGCGGCGGGTGCTGAGATGGTGATGAAGGCGTTTCAGGATGAATTTGCCGCTGCCGGGCTCGAGAATGCCACCGTGCAGAACCGCTGCAAGCTGCACAAGGTCGGTTGCCGCGGCTTCTGCGCCAAGGACGTCCTGGTCGACATCAGTGTCAACGGCGAGGTCTCGACCTACCAGTATATCCAGGAGGATATGGTCAAACGGTTGGTCAGGGATCATGTCGTCGGCGGCAAACCGATCAAGGAATGGATGGCCGGAGACGACTACCATGTCTTCCACGACAACCAGACCAAGGTCGTCCTCCACGATCTCGGCAAGATCAATCCGGAATCGATCGACGATTACCTCAGCGTTGACGGCTACACCGCGGCGAAGAAGGCCCTGACGACGATGACCGCCGAGCAGGTCATCAACGAAGTCAAGAACTCCGGCCTGCGCGGCCGCGGCGGCGGCGGTTTCCCGACCGGGCTCAAGTGGAGCCTGTGCGCCGCCAACGAGGCGGACCAGCGCTATGTCATCTGCAACGCCGACGAGGGCGACCCCGGGGCGTTCATGGACCGCTCGGTCGTCGAAGGCAACCCCCATGCGGTGGTCGAAGGCATGATCATCACCGCCTACGCGATCGGGGCCACCCGCGGCTACGTCTATATCCGTGCTGAATACCCGCTGGCCGTCCATCGGCTGCGCATCGCCCTGGACCAGGCCCGGGAGAAAGGCTTCCTCGGCGAGAAGCTGTTCGGCGGTTCGTTCGAATTCGATATCAAGATCAAACTCGGCGCCGGGGCCTTCGTCTGCGGCGAAGAAACGGCGCTGATCGCCTCGATCGAGGGTGAACGCGGCATGCCGCGGGCCAAGCCGCCGTTTCCCGCCAACAAGGGGTTGTGGGGCAAGCCGACGATCATCAACAACGTCGAGACGCTGGCCAATCTGCCGCCGATCATCAACAAGGGGGCCGAGTGGTTCGCCTCGATCGGCTCGGAGAAGAGCAAGGGCACCAAGGTCATCGCCCTGACCGGCAAGATCAGGAATACCGGCCTCATCGAGATCCCGATGGGCATGCCGCTGAATGACATCATCTTCAAGATCGGCGGCGGCATCGAGGGCGACAAGCTGTTCAAGGCGGTCCAGACCGGCGGGCCTTCCGGCGGCTGCATCCCGCAGCAGTTCATCGATCTGCCGGTCGATTACGAGGGCCTGAAATCGGTCGGTTCGATGATGGGCTCCGGCGGTATGGTCGTGCTCGATGAAACCGACTGCATGGTCAACATCGCCAAGTTCTTCCTGACCTTCACCCAGGAGGAGTCCTGCGGCAAGTGCGTCCCCTGCCGGATCGGCACCAAGCGCCTGCTCGAGATCCTGACCCGGATCACCGAGGGCAAGGGCAAGAAGGGGGATATCGAACTGCTGCAGGAACTGGCCGAGGATGTCCGTGATTCGAGCCTCTGCGGTCTCGGGATGTCGGCACCGAATCCCGTCATCAGCACCATCAAGTATTTCCGCCATGAGTACGAGGCCCATATCAACCGAAAGAAGTGCCCGGCCAAGGTCTGCAACAAGTTGCTGACCTTCTTCATCCGCCCCGACCAGTGCGTCGGCTGCGGCATGTGCGCCAAGGCCTGTTCGGTGAAGGCGGTCTCGGGTGAGCTGAAACAGCCGCACAGTATCGACAACGCCCTCTGCATCCAATGCGGATCATGCTTTGATGTCTGTAAATTCAACGCTGTTGTAAAGGATTAACCTATGATCAGCCTGACGATTGACGATAAGAAAATTGAGGCGCCGCACGGTGCGACCGTCCTGGAAGCAGCCCGTCTGGCCAAGATTGATATCCCGACCCTCTGCCACGACCCGCGGATGAAACCATTCGGAGCCTGCCGGCTCTGCATTGTGGATATTGCCGGGTTGCCGCGGCCGGTCACCTCCTGCACCACCCCGGCCACCGAAGGGATGGTGGTGACGACATCGAGTCCGCGCCTGGAGCGTCTGCGCAAGACCACGGTGGAATTGCTGCTCTCCGACCACCCGAACGACTGCATGGTCTGCATCCAGGCCGGGGATTGCAGCCTTCAGGACCTGGCCTATCGCTACGGCATCCGCGACAACCGCTTCAGCGGCGCGGTCCGCCAGCACAAACGGGTCGACAATAATCCGTTCATCCTCCGCGATCAGGACAAGTGCGTCCTGTGCGGCCTCTGTGTCAGGGTCTGCGACGAGGTCCAGGGGGTGGGGGCGATCGGCTACGCCAACCGCGGTTTCGAGTCGGACATCTGTCCGCCGTTCAAGAAGCAGCTCGACTGCGAGTTCTGCGGCCAGTGTGTTTCCGTCTGCCCGACCGGGGCCCTGTCGGCCAAGATGTGGGTCGGCCAGCCCCGTCTGGATGGTCTCCAGCCCACCGAGACGACCTGCACCTACTGTGGCTGCGGCTGCAATATCACCCTCCACACCCATGGCGACACGGTCGCCCGGGTCTCATCCCGCTCCGATAACCATAACCGCGGCTGGCTGTGTGTCAAAGGTCGGTTCGGTTACGAGTTCATCAACAGCCCCGAGCGGCTGACCACCCCGCTGATCCGCCGCCGGAAAGGCGGCCCGCTCGAGCCGGCCGGCTGGGACGAGGCCCTCGATCTGGTCGCTTCGCGGCTGCAGTCGGTCAAGGAGCAGCACGGCGCCGACGCCATCGGCGGTCTGGCCTCGGCCCGCTGCACCAACGAGGAAAATTATCTCTTTCAGAAACTGCTGCGGGCGGGGGTCGGCACCAACAATGTCGATCACTGCGCCCGATACTGACACAGCGCGACGGTGGCCGGTCTGGCCACCAAGTTCGGATCCGGCGCAATGACCAATTCGGTCGAGGGAATCTCCCGCAACGATGTCCTGTTCGTCATCGGTTCCAACACCACCGAGAATCACCCGATCATCGGCCTCAGGATGAAGGAGGCGGTGGCCAACGGCGCCGAGCTGATCGTCGCCGATCCGCGCAAGATTCCGCTGGTCAAGTTTGCGACGCTGTGGCTGCGGCACAGGCCGGGGACCGATTCCGTCCTGTTGAATGCGATAATGAACGTGATCCTGGCCGAAGGGCTTGAAGACAAGACCTTCATCGCCGAGCGGACCGAGGGCTATGCCGAGTTCGTCGAGTCCCTGGCGACGTTCACCCCCGAGTTCGCCGAGGGCGTGACCGGGGTCGCCGCCGCCGATATCCGCAAGGCGGCGCGGATCTATGCCGGCGCCGGCACCGCCGGAATCTACTACGCCATGGGCATCACCCAGCATACCATGGGGACGAACAACGTCTGTGCGGTCGGCAATCTGGCGATGGTGACCGGCAACCTCGGCAAGGACGCCGCCGGCGTCAATCCGCTGCGTGGCCAGAACAACGTCCAGGGCGCCTGCGATATGGGCTGTCTGCCGACGGACTATCCCGGCTACCAGAAGGTCAGCAATCCTGCGATACAGGCCAAGTTCGAGAAGGCCTGGGGCAAGTCGCTGTCGCCGCAGCCGGGCCTGACCGCCAGCGAGATGACCGGGGCGATGCTGTCCGGCAGTCTCAGGGCGATGTACATCTTCGGTGAGAATCCGGCGCTGTCCGATCCGAACATGTCGCATTCGATCAAGGCGTTCAAGGCCCTCGATTTTCTGGTGGTCCAGGATATCTTCCTGACCGAGACGGCGGAGTTGGCCGACGTGGTCCTGCCCGGCGCCTCGTTTGCCGAGAAGGACGGCACCTTCACCAGTTCGGAGCGCCGGGTGCAGAGGGTGCGGCCGGCCATCACCTCACCGGGCGAGGCCAGAGGCGACCTTGCCATCATCCATGAGGTGTACAAGCGGATCGACCCGGCAGCGGCATCCTTCAACGTCGCCCCGGCCGAGCTCTTCGCCGAGGTGGCCACCCTGTGGCCGGGGATTGCCGGGATGCGGTACGATCGTCTCGACGGCAACGGCCTGCAATGGCCCTGCCCGACGGCCGATCATCCCGGGACGCCGTATCTGTTCCAGGGAGCCTTCCCCAGGGAGGGGGGCAAGGCCCTGTTCACCAAGGTGCCGTACGTTGTGTCGGACGAGCTGCCCGACAGCGAATATCCTTTCCTGCTGACGACAGGCAGGGAGTTGCTCCAGTATCACACCGGGACGATGACGAGAAAATCGACCGGAATCGCCGCCGCAGCGCCCGAACCGTTTATCGAGATCAACCCCGCCGATGCGGCGGTGCTCGGGATCAGCAACGCCGAACTGCTCTCGGTCAGTTCGCGGCGCGGCAGTATCAAGGTGAAGGCGCGGGTCTCGGATATCGTTCCGGCCAAGGTGGTCTTCATCCCGTTCCACTACAAAGAGGCGGCGGCGAATATGCTGACGAGCGACGCCCTCGACCCGATCAGCAAGATCATGGAAGCCAAGGTCTGCGCGGTACGGGTTGAAAAACAGGCAGCCTGATCCGGTCGGGAATAACAGGCTGACAATCCGGGGACTGGTTCTTCATTGAACCGGTCCCCTTTTTTTCGTCGATATGCTGGACAACCGGCCCAATCTGCATGATTGTGTCGGGAGGATGGCCGGTTACGTGATCAACTCAGTCCAACGAAGAATCGGGAAGGAAGTGTGAGTACGGGAATCGAATCCATTATTGTGGAGTGTGGAGGGAAGACGATCACGGATTGCAGCAGCATCATCCTGGTGCCGAAGATCGCCATCACCGAGCCCGGCTATATCACGACGGTGACCGTCGGGGCATCCGCCCATGCCAAGCATGAATTTCATACGATGGCGCAGATGGCGTATTTCCAGTTTCAGGATGGCGAACTCGAGATTGCACCACTGGAAGGCAGTGTGCGTGTTTCGGTGCGAGGGGAAGCGGAGGTACTGGTCGCCGGCCTGGCGCTCTACCGGGATACGGAGGGGCGGTTTCACGCGCTGATGCACGAGGGACAGGACGGGAAAAGACTGATCGAAGCGGCCTACCGCTTCTGTACCCGGTGGATCCGGCTGGACATCTGACAACCGATTGAAGGGATTGACGTATTAATGACAGCCGTGGAGGCTCAGTGCAAAAAGTAGTCGTTTTTCAGCAGAATGGCAGTGGTGAACGGAAGATAGCCGGGGTCAGGGAGCATGGCGCCGATATCGTCAGGATCGAGACCGTCGCGATCGATGGCGCCCTGCCGCCGGTGATCGATGATGCTCGAAGTTATCTCCCGGACCGGATCGACGCCGACCTCGTCCTCGATTATCTGCGGCATCAGGACCTCTCCCACGATCTGGTCCTGATGTGCGTGGAGCAGGGGATTCCGGTGGTTTCCTCGGGCAAGAAGAGAACCGGCCGGCAGGTCATGATCCCGCCCACCTGATGCGGGCTGCCGAGGCAGGATTGTCTCGGTCCCTATGGTGAGCGGTTCGGCGCTCCCGAACTCGAGGTCGAGGTCGAAAACGGCAGGATCGTGCGGGTGACGGTGGTGCGGGGAGCCCCGTGCGGGGCCACCTGGGATGCCGCGAAAAAACTGGTCGGTTCCCTGGCCGGGGAGGCCGAGCGGATCATTGGTCTCGAGGTCCAGTACTTCTGTTCCGCCAACCCGGCGGGGTGGGATCCGATCTACGGCCAGAGTCCTGTTCATTTCGCCGGCAAGGTGCACAGCAAGGCGATGAAGGACGCGCTGGCACGCCTGGCCGGGATCTGAGCGTACCCTGGGCGGAGCGCCGGGCATTTCCGGCCCGAGGGGCGGATCCGATGGCTACCAGTTCCTGCCGAGCAGTTCGAAATATCCCCGGGGGCGGACGCAGGCCGGGCACTTGGCAGGCGGTTCGGTGCCGGAATGGAGGTAACCGCAGCCGAGGCATTTCCAGACCGTTTCCTCCGGACGCGAGAATATCCTGCCGACGGTGATGTTTTCCGCCAGTTCCCGGAATATCTGCTCGTGGTGCCGTTCGGCGACACTGATGGCGTCGAGGGTCTCGGCGGCCCGCGTCATTCCTTCCTCGCGGGCGATCTCGGCAAAGAGCCGGTACATGGTGCCATGGACGTAGAGCTCGAGTTCGGCCGAAGACAGCAGGTTCGAACGGGTGTCTTCGATGACGCCGGCGGGAAATGGCCAGCGGATCTCCATTTCACCGCCGTTGAAGAACTTGAAGAAGCGCAGTGCGTGTTCGTATTCCTGTTCCGCAGTCTCATCGAAAATCCGGGCGATCTGGATATAATCTTCCTCCCTGGCCCGGCCGGCGAAAAAATTATAACGGGTTCGGGCCTGGGCCTCGGCGGAAAAGGAGATAAGCAGGTTTTTGGCCGTTCTGCTGTCACGAAAAGACATTGGCTTTTTCCGGTGTCGTGATTATTCTTCGACTATGATTGCCTCGGCCCCGCACTCGCGGGCGGCCCGCCGGACGACGTCCTCGAGGTGAGCCGGGATGGTATCGAACTTGACGATGGAGAGGAGCTGGTCCTCGTCATACTCGAAGACCTCGGGGCAGAGTTTGTTGCAGTTTCTGTCTCCCATGCATTCTTTGGTGATCGTAGCCTTCATGTTCGTCTCCTTGTGCGGGTTGATCGTGATAGCCCCGGTTAGTCCGGTAACATTGCCTGTACAATACCACCTGTAATAATAGTCTTATCGGTCCAAGTGGCATCCGTCAAATCAAATCTATCTGCCGTGGATATCAGGTCTCTCGCCGACTGTTCCCACGGTTTCATGCGTCTGTCGGCCACCCGTGCGGGAACGGGATGCCGGAGGGTATAGCTATGGTCGGTTTTGCCAACGCAATGGAGGTGTTCAGCCTGCTCGACAGAAGCAACTGCCGTCGATGCGGGGAAAAGACCTGTATGGCCTTTGCCGGGGCGGTCTACCGGGGGATCAAGCCCATTTCCGCCTGCCCCGGGCTCGACCCCGCAACCTGCGCCCGGTATGGGACCGAGAAATCACCGCCACCGGAAGGGGATGACACGCTTCTCGCCGCCCTGCTCGACCAGGTCGGCAGGCTCGATCCGGTCGAGACGGCGGCACGCACCGGCGGGACGGTGGTCGGCAACCGGATCGTTCTCAAGGTGCTGGGAAAGGATTTCGGTATCGACGCCGATGGCAATTTCACCACCGATATCCATGTCAACAACTGGGTCGTCGTGCCGTTTCTCACCTACCTCGTGCAGTGTCGCGGCGATCAGCCAGCCGGGGAGTGGATAGCCTACCGGGAGATCGCCGGCGGCAGGGAGCGTTATCCGCTGTTTCGGAAACGGTGCGAGGAGGTGATGAAACAGGTGGCTGATACCTGGCCCGACCTGTTCGACGACATTGTCCATCTGTTCAGCGGCGAGCGGTTGCCGGTACAGTTCGACGCGGATATCTCGGTCGTCCTCAAACCGTTGCCGAAAGTGCCGGTGATGATCTGCTACTGGAAACCGGCCGACGGGATGGCCTCGTCGCTCAACGTCTTTTTCGATGCTGCCGTGGACAGGTGTCTCGACGCCGGCGCCGTCTTCAATCTGGGGACGGGGATGGCGCGGATGTTCGAGGTGCTGGCCCTGCGGCATGGGATCATCCTTCCAGCCGCATGATTAAGTTCATTTTTTCCGTATTTTCGGCCGCATGGGCGATATTCCCGCCCTCAGGCCGGAGGTTGCGGCAGGCAAAACGGTGAAATCTTCAGTGTTTTAAACAACCGCACATTTTTGTGATGGGTGGAAATAAAAAAGATTGTCATTGCGCGGTATATCAATGATAATGACTCTTAACTGAAGAGCGTCCACCGATGGTATTTCTCACCGTTGTACTCTGATTACGCCCCTTACATACTCGCTCGCAGGTCGAGCACACAATGACGGCAGTGGCGAAACTGTCGGGGCCGGTCTGAAGGAGGACTTGTTTTGACCGAACAGAGCCAGAAACAGGACACAAAAAACAGGATCGGATCAGTGCTGGTTGCCGGTGCCGGAATCGGCGGGATGCAGGCAGCCCTTGATCTGGCGGGAAGCGGCTTCATGGTTCATCTGCTCAACGATGAGCCCTCCATCGGGGGAACGATGTCCAGACTGGACAAGACCTTCCCCACCGGCGACTGCGCGATGTGCATGATTTCGCCCAGGATGGTCGAAAGCAGCCGCCATCCTAACGTCAGGATGCATACCCTGGCCCGGGCCGTCAAGGTCACCGGCCAGGAGGGCGACTTCACGGTGACGGTAGCCGAGAAGGCCAGGTATGTCGATGCCGACCGCTGCACCGGATGCGGGGCCTGCGAGGCCGAGTGCCCGGCCAGGGTCGCCAACGTCTTCAACCAGGGCCTCGATAAGCGCAAGGCCATCTATGCCCTGTTTCCCCAGGCCGTGCCGAACACCCGGGCCATCGATGCCGAGCACTGCCTCTTCCTCACCCGCGGCGTCTGCCGCAAGTGCGAAAAGGTGTGCGACGCCAACGCCGTCAACTTCGAGGATACTGACAAGGAATACGAGCTGCAGGTCGGTTCGATCATCCTCACCCCCGGGTTGAAGACCTACGACCCCGCCATCCGCCAGGAACTGGGCTATGGCCGGCTGAAAAACGTCGTCACCTCGCTGCAGTTCGAGCGGCTGTTGTCGGCCTCCGGCCCTTTCGGCGGGGTGGTGACCAGACCCTCCGACGGCGGCCACCCCAAACGGCTGGCCTGGGTCCAGTGCGTCGGCTCCCGCAACGCCCACAATGCCAATCCGTGGTGCTCCTCGGTCTGTTGCATGTATGCCGCCAAGCAGTCGATCATCGCCAGGGAGCACGACCCGGAGGTCGAGGCCACCGTCTTCTACATGGAACTGCGGGCCTTCGGCAAGGACTTCGACAAGTACATCGACAAGGCCAAGTTCGGCAGCGGGGTCAAATACCGGCGGGCGATGATCTCCGAGATCATCGAGGACCCGGTGACGAAGAACCTGCGGATCCACTCGGTCGATGAAGAGGGACGGCTCGTCAACGAAGAGTTCGACATGGTCATCCTCTCCATCGGCTTCGAACCCCGGCCGGATGCCGCCGAATTCGCGAAGATCTTCGGCATCGAGACCGACCAGTACGGTTTTGCCCGGACCTCGAAACTGGCGCCGGTCGCCACCAGCCGTCCCGGCATCTATGTCGCCGGCACCTACCAGGGGCCGAAGGATATCCCGGAAACGGTCATCCAGGGCAGCGGCTCGGCGGCCCAGGCCATGGCCCTGCTCGGCGAGAGCCGCGGCAGCGAGATCGAAGAGGTGGTGCTGCCGGAGGAACGGGATATTACCGGAGAAGAGCCGCGGGTGGGGGTCATCGTCTGCCACTGCGGCGTCAATATCGCCGGCACCGTCGATGTCCAGAAGGTCGCCGAGGCCGCCAGTCACCAGCCCGGTGTGACCCATGCCGAGACCATCATCTATGCCTGCGCCCCGGACGGCCAGCAGAAGATCCGCGATCTGATCAAGGAAAAAGGCCTCAACCGGGTCGTCGTCGCCTCCTGCACCCCGCGCACCCACGCGCCGCTGTTCCAGGACACCATCCGCGAGGTGGGACTGAACAGGTTCCTCTTCGAACTGGCCGATATCCGGGAACAGTGTTCCTGGTGCCACATGAACGACAAGGAAAAGGCGACCGCCAAGGCCATCGAGATCGTCAATATGAACGTGGCCAAGACCCGCCTGCTCGATCCGGTGACGTCGAATTCAGTCGGCGTGACCCATGCGGCCCTGGTCGTCGGCGGCGGCATCGCCGGCATGACCGCCTCGCTGTCCCTGGCCGGGCAGGGGTACGGCGTCCATCTGGTGGAACGGGACACTGTCCTCGGCGGTCTGCTGAACAAGGTCCGACGCAATCTCGAGGGCGATGACGTCCAGGCCTATCTCGACGATGTCAGGAATAAAATCGAGCAGGAGGCGCGGATCACCGTCCATCTCGGGGCGACCGTCGCCGCCACCGAGGGTTTTGTCGGCAACTTCAAGACCAGCCTGACGGATGGGACGGCCATCGAGCACGGGGCCGTCCTCCTCACCAGCGGCGGCGCCGAGTATGTCCCGACGGAGTACGGCTACGGCACTTCGCCGAACGTCATGACCCAGCGCGAGCTCGAATCGTGGCTGGCCGCCGGCGATCCGAAGGCGAGCGACCGGTTCGTCATGATCCAGTGCGTCGGGTCGCGCGAGGAGCCGGCTAATTACTGTTCCCGGATCTGCTGCCAGGATGCCCTGAAAAACAGTATCGCCATCAAGGAGCGGCAGCCTCGGGCCCGGGTCGTAGTGCTCTACCGCGATCTGCGGGCCTACGGGCTGAAGGAGGATTACTACAGGAAGGCACGCGACCTCGGCGTCCTGTTCTTCCTCTATGTGCCGGAGCGGAAACCGGAGATCATCGCCGACGGCAGCGGCTTCAAGGTGCGGGTCGACGGCAAGGTCCTGGGCGGGGAGATGGAGATCGACGCCGATTACCTCATCCTCTCCACCGGCCTCCGGCCCCGGGAGGATGCCCAGCAGCTGTCCCAGACCTACAAGGTCACCCGCAACGGCGACGGCTACTTCATGGAGGCGCATGTCAAGCTGCGGCCGGTCGATTTCCCCAGCGAAGGCCTGTTCCTCGCCGGCCTGGCCCATGCCCCGAAGAACCTCGAGGAGACCATCAGCCAGTCGCTGGCCGCCGCCGGGCGGGCCGGGACGCTGCTGTCCCGCGACAACCTGACGGTCTCGGGGATCATCGCCAAGCATAACCGCGATATCTGCATGTCCTGTCTGGCCTGCTTCCGGGCCTGTCCCTTCGGGTCACCCTTCATCGACGCGGATGGCCGGGTGAGCCACAACGAGGTGAAATGCACCGGATGCGGAATCTGTGCCGGCATCTGTCCGGCCAAGGCCTTCCAGGTCAACTGCTTCCGTGACGACCAGATCCTGGCGATGATCGATTCGGTGACCGGTAACGACTAACGTAGAGAGGAAGGAACCAACCAATGACAGCTGATGGAGAAAAGATCGAGGAACGGCGGAGCCCGGAAAAACCGTGCGAGATCCCCGCGGGATGGAAGGCGAACATCATTGCCTTCGCCTGTCATTACTGCGCCTTCGCCGCCGCCGATCTGGCCGGGGTGATGCGTCTTTCCTATTCTCCCAACTCCAAGGTGATCCGCCTGCCCTGTACCGGCAAGCTCGACCACATCTATGTGCTGCGGGCCTTCGAGCGCGGCATCGACGGGGTGTTCGTCGCCGGCTGACTCGAGGGCCAATGCCATTTCCTGGAAGGAAATACCAATGCGGCCAAGCGGGTCAAACGTCTGAAGGGATTGCTGAGCACAGTCGGCATCGATCCCGAACGACTGCACTTCTACAACCTCTCGGCCGCCATGGGGCCGCGATGGGCCGAAATCTGCAATGAATTCACCGAAAAGATCATTCATCTGGGTCCTTCGCCCGTCTGGCTGGCACTGCAGAGAAAGAAGGAGACAAACAAGCATGACGAGTAGCGTGCCGTCATCGACTGCCCGCCGATCCTGCGTGCCTAACGAACAAGGAGTCAAAAGGCCATGATAGTTGGAGAACAGAAACCGCTCGAAGAAATCTGGGAGATGGTTAAAAGGCATAAGCAGCTCACGGTCTTCGGCTGCAATACCTGTGTCGCCGTGTGCCACCAGGGGGGCAACAAGGAGGCCGGGATCCTCGCCTCGCTGCTGAGGATGAAGGCCGTGCAGGAAGGGGTGGATATCGAGATTGTCGACAGCGGCATCGAGCGCCAGTGCGAGCATGATTTTTTTGAATCGGTCCGTGATCTGATGGCGAAATCGGAGGCGGTCCTCAGCCTGGCCTGCGGCATCGGGGTCCAGTTTGTAGCCACGAAATATCAGATGCTGCCGGTCTATCCGGCCCTGAACACCACCTTCCTCGGCGACGTCATCGCTGTCGGCCATTTTACCGAGAAATGCCAGGCCTGCGGCGATTGCGTCCTCGGGCTCACCGGCGGCGTCTGTCCGGTCAGCCGCTGCTGCAAGCGTTTGAGTAACGGTCCGTGCGGCGGCTCGTCGAACGGCAAGTGCGAGATCTCCAAGGAAATCGACTGCGCCTGGCAGCTGATCGTCGACCGTCTCGAGGCCCTGGGGCGCCTGGACGACTACGAGAAGATCCCCCCTCTCAAGGACTGGTCGAAGGACAGAGCCGGCGGACCCCGGTCATTCAAGCTGGAGGACATTTAACCGTGGACCTGAAAACGAACAGCAGACTGGAAAAGGTTTTGAAGAGTGGTCAGCTGGCCGTCACCAGTGAGTGCGGTCCGCCCCGGTCAAGTGCCCCGGAAGGGATCATCAAGAAGGGCGAACTGATCAAAAACCATGTCGACGTCATCAACGTCACCGACAACCAGACTTCGGTAACCCGGCTGTGCAGCCTTGCCGCCTGCGTCCACCTGAAACTGCAGGGGCTCGACCCGGTCCTGCAGATGGTGGTGCGCGACCGCAACCGCATCGCCCTGCAGAGCGATATCCTCGGCGCCGCCTCCTTCGGCATCAACAACGTCCTCTGCCTGTCCGGCGACCACCAGAGTTTCGGCGACAACCCGCAGGCCCAGAATGTCTTCGATATCGACTCGATGCAGCTGGTGCAGACGGTTCGACGGATGCGCGACGAGGGCCGGTTCCTCAGCGGCGATGAGATCAAGGTGCCGCCGAACATGTTCGTCGGGGCGGCGGCCAACCCCTTCGCCGACCCGTTCAAGATCAGGGTGCCGCGCCTGGCCAAGAAGGTGGCGGCCGGGGCCGAGTTCATCCAGACCCAGTGTATCTACAATGTCGACAAGTTCGAGCTGTGGATGCAGGGCGTGCGTGACCGCGGCCTTCACGAGAAGGTCTTCATCCTCGCCGGCATCACCCCGATGCGTTCCGTCGGTATGGCCAAGTACCTCCGCAAATCGGTGCCGGGCATGGATGTCCCGGAGGAGTTGATCAATCGGCTGGCCGGTGTCGAAAAGGAGAAGCAGGCGGCCGAAGGCATTACCATCGCCGTCGAGACCATCCAGCGGCTCAAGGAGGTCAAGGGTGTGGCCGGTTTCCACATCATGGCCATCGAATGGGAGGAGAAGGTGCCGGAAATTGTCGAACGGTCCGGGTTGTTCCCGCGGCCGGTCATCGATTGAACGTTCCGTCGCCCGACAGAAAGCGGGCGGCATCACAGGCGAGGTTGAGAAATGTGTCAGATGCGTGTAGTTGTTGAGAAGGAAGGGAAGGAAGAGGTGATGGTCGAGAACGTGACGCGGTTGGAGGTGCTCAAGCAGGGGATCGCCGTCGCCACCCTGTTTGAAGGTTCGCGGGAGATCGACGGGGCGGCCCTCCGCCATATTGATTTCCTGGCAGGCAAGGTCTACCTGTCGCTCGGCTGAGGGGCGGAGATACAACACAGCATGTAAAATTCTAATCAGGTCGGAGATAACGGGTGAAGAATACGGAAAAAATACGGATTCTGCTGCAGCACTGGATTGATCACAACAAAGAGCATGCCGCCGAGTACGAGAGATGGCAGGAAACCTTGGTCGATGACGGGCTGGCACCGATCGCCGGCTATATCAGCGCGGCGGTGGGCGAAATGCAGAAGGTCAATGCCTATCTCGACAAGGCGCTGGAAGAGGCCGGAGGCCGGGATGAGGCTTCCGGTCACCACCACCATAACGATCATCACCACCATCATCACTGAAAGGCCGCTCCGCGGCCACCGGAGAACGGCAGGGCCCTGGCGCCGGCGGCAAACGCTGCGGCGGCCAGGGCCTTTTTCGTTGCATCGGCCAAGTCGGTGCTGCTTCCGGGTGGATCTCAGGCGATCTCTTCCGATCAATACAAGCTGCTGAATATCGATAGAATATTGGCGTTGTGTCGATGCGGCCACGGCAAGGCGGGGGGCAACAGTGCCGTTTTTCATTGGAGTACTCTGGTTTTTGGACATAAAATGGATGTGCAGCCCGAGCGCTGCCGGCCCGCGATCCGGACCGGCAACTGCCGGCGACAGTGGTTGTTCACAGGATCGGTACACGAAAAGGAGACATCATGAGCAGTATCCAGTTTGTCATTGATCGGGACCCGTACGAACGGGAATTTCACCAGGCCGTCAGTGAGGTGCTGGAGTCGATCCAGCCGGTGCTGGAGAAGAACATCCATTACCGTCGGGAGGCGATTCTCGAGCGCCTCGTCGAGCCGGAGCGGGTATTCATCTTTCGTGTGCCCTGGGTCGACGACCAGGGGCAGGTACGGGTCAACCGCGGTTTCCGCATCCAGATGAACAGCGCGATCGGTCCCTACAAGGGCGGATTGCGGTTCCACCCTTCCGTCAATCTGAGCATCCTCAAGTTCCTCGCCTTCGAGCAGGTCTTCAAGAATGCCCTGACCTCGTTGCCGATGGGCGGCGGCAAGGGCGGTGCCGACTTCGATCCCAAGGGCAAATCCGACAATGAGGTAATGCGGTTCTGCCAGAGTTTCATGACCGAGTTGTTCCGCCATATCGGTCCCGACACCGACGTGCCGGCCGGCGACATCGGGGTCGGGGCGCGGGAGATCGGCTATCTGTTCGGGATGTACAAGCGGCTGGCCCGTGAATTCACCGGGGTGCTGACCGGCAAGAGCCTGAACTGGGGCGGCAGCCTGATCCGGCCGGAGGCCACCGGCTACGGCAATGTCTACTTTGCCGCCGAAATGCTGGCCACCCGCGGCGAGACCCTGGAAGGCAAGACCTGCCTGATCTCCGGGGCCGGCAATGTCGCCCAGTTCACGCTCGAAAAATTGATCGATCTGGGGGCCAGGCCGGTCACTTTCTCCGATTCCTCCGGGTATATCTACGATCCCGCCGGGATCGACCGCCCCAAGCTGGACTACCTCAAGAGGCTGAAAAACGTGCAGCGCGGCCGGGTATCGCAGTATGTCGAATTCTGCCCTGATGCGGTCTTCACCCCGGTCGACCCGGCGCGGGAGTACAACCCCCTGTGGGATCACAAGGCCGAGTGTGCCTTCCCCGGCGCCACCCAGAACGAGATCAACGATCAGGACGCCCGGCACCTGGTGAACAACGGGGTCTACCTGGTGTCGGAGGGGGCCAACATGCCGACGACGCCGGACGGCATCAACATCTTCATCGACCGCGGCATCCTGTACGGTCCCAGCAAGGCCGCCAACGCCGGCGGGGTCACAGTCTCCGGCCTCGAGATGTCGCAGAACAGCATGCGGCTCAACTGGCCGCGCGAGGAAGTCGACAAGCGCCTCAAGGGCATCATGAAGGATATCCACAGGATGTGCAGGGAAACGGCCGAGCGGTACGGCGTTCCCGGCAATTACATGACGGGTGCCAACATCGCCGGGTTTGTCAAGGTCGTCGATTCGATGATCGACCAGGGGGTGGTCTGAACGGCATCGGTCCCCTCCCCGCCCTCCCAGGCGGTTGCTGCATAACCCCGATCCGGCGCCCCGCCGGATCGACGCCTGATTTTCCACCTCGCTGCTGATTATTCCTATCGATCCGCGGTCATCGCATAAACAATGCCGATCCGCCGGCGGCCGTCGACCTTCAGCGTGCACGGCCGCGCCAGCCTGACATGGGCGGCATGCGCGGTCTCCTGGAGCACCGGCTGGGCGGCGAGCCACTGCCAGTCGAGGCGGTCGGCGGGATGGGTGCCGAGGCTGAGGTAGTTGATGCCGAGTGACGTGATATTGTGAAAGAAGTGCGATCCCTGGGAGGGATCGGCATGAACCTGCGGGTGCGTCGTCTCGATGATCGCCCCGACCCCGGCGATATCGGCCCAGGTCACCGGGATGCCGAGCCAGGGATCGGCCGAACCCCAGCGGCCGGGGCCGATGAGGATATACTTCCTCTCCTCTCTGACCAGCGTGCTGTTGATCTTCGCCAGTTCGCGGGCGATCTCGGCGGTGCGGGCGGGATCGAAGGTGTCCGGCCGGATGAAGACCAGGTCGAGAAAGCTCCGGTTGTCGGTGTTGCCGAGGGACTGGTGGCAGACGCAGAAGGCCTGCTGCAGCTCATCCGCACCGATTTCGACCTCGAGCATGTCCTCGCGGGCGCTCATCGGCCTGATCTGCAGCACCGCCAGTCGGGCCGGTTGCGCGGCGCCCCCGGGGAAGTCGACGGCGAACTCGATCTCCACCGGACAACCCATCTCCCGCCGGCCGAGGGCGAGCAGGGCCTCGATCACCGGCGGCAGGGGATGGGTCCGGTGTTTGAGGATGGCGGCAAAGGTCAGCACCGGGATGCCGTATCCCGGGCTCTGGTCGCGGATCCGCTGCTCTTCCGGGATATAGCAGCTGGTCAGGAACTGGACCGGGAAGTCTCCCTGCGCTTCGGCAATTTCCAGGCGGCAGAGGGCGCCGCCGGCATGGCGATCGACGAGGGCCTCCGGCCGGCCCAGGCGCAGGGCGTAGAAGTGCTTCTGGGCGTTGTCGAGGATATCGCCGACGCTGGCACGCTGGGGGAGGATCTCGGGGTAGCGCGGCGAAAAGCGGAGGATCTTCTCCCCCTCCATCACCGTCTTGCCGAGACCGAGGGCGATGCTGGCGACCCCTTCGCCGCTGTCCATCCGGGCGAAGGGGTAGTAGTTCAGCGACTGGGCGAGGCCGGAGATCGCCGGGTAGTAGGTGTCACCGTAGCGGCTGCCGATGACCTGCTGCAGGATCACCGCCATCCGCTCCTGTTCGATGCGGTTGCCGACCCGCCGGGTGAAGGCCCTGGGGGCCTCGAAGAACGTCGAGGCGTAGACCATCCGGACGGCGTCGAGCAGCTGGTCGAGGCGGACGGCGGGGTCGGGGTGGTCGTTGGCCAGCATGCAGGTGTGGTAGAGCCCGGCATAGGACTTGAACCGGGCATCCTCGAGCAGGCTCGATGAGCGCACCGCCAGCGGTTTGCGGGCCGTATCGAGAAAGGCGGCGAGCTGGGCCCGGAGCGTTTCGGGGAACCGGGTCAGGCGGAACCGCTCGGCGATGGCCTCGTCGGTAAGGTCTTCCAGGGCCGGTGACTGCAGGCCGTTGAGGCGGAGGAAGGCATCGAAGGCGTCGGTGGTGATGATCAGGGTCTGGGGCACGAAGACCTCGATCAGCGGATACGGGGCCAGGAGGTCGGCGTTGCGGTACAGGGTGGCGGCAAAAAAGGCCAATCCCCTCGCCTTGCCGCCGAGGGAGCCGTTGCCGATCTTGGCGAATTCGATATCCGGCTCGTAGTGATCGGGGTCGAAGTTGACGATGACGCCGCGTTGCCGCTCGATCCGCTGGGCCCTGATCATCTGCACCAGACGCCGGCGGTGGACCTCGGCGGTGGCGAAGGATGAATCGCGCAGCGGCCGGACCCGGGAGGCCAGTTCGACCTCGGCCAGGGTGTAGAACCAGCGCGAAAAATCGTTGTGCCGGCAGTGGAAGAGGAAGGATTCAATCGGGATTTCGGCCAGTTTTTTCTCGAGTGAATAGAGATCGGTGGCCTGATCGAAGGCGGTGCCGTCGGGCATGCGGAAGACGAAGTTGCCGAAGCCGAGGTGCTCGGTGAGAAAGGACCGGATCTTCTCGTTCAGGGCGGCGGCATTCTTGTCGACGAAGCAGGCCGGAATGGCCTCGGCCTGCCGGGCGTTGCCGGGCTCGGAGCTGGTCAGCAGCAGCGGGATATCGAAGCGGTCCTGCCTGATGTGACGGAGCAGGCGGATGCCGGCGCACCCGTCAAGCACGCCGTTCTTTGGAAAACGGACGTCGGAGATGACCCCGAGGACGAAGGGCTTGAACTGTTCGTAGAGCTCCATCGCCCGCTCGAAGGAGTGGGCCACCAGGATCTTCGGCCGGGCCCGCATCGACAACAGCCGGTGTTCCTCATTGAGGCCGTCCTCGATCACGGTCTGGGTCTCGACCACCAGTTCCTTGTACAGCACCGGCAGAAACTGGGAAAGGTAGTAGGGCGAATCCTCGACGAAGAGGATGACCCGGACGCCGGCGGTGGTCGTATCGGGGACGGCGTTGATCTCGTCCTCGATGCACTTGATGATCGCCAGCAGGATATCGGCCTGGCCGGTCCAGAAAAAGATCCGGTCGATGTCCGGCACCTCCTGGCGGCCGATGAGGGACGATTCGGCGATGGTTTCCTGGTAGGTCAGCAGGACCACCGGGATCCCCGGCTTGACCCGCTTGATCGCCGTCCCGGTCTGCTGGGCCTTGTCGTCGACGGTCTGGGCGAAGGTGACGACAAAATCGAAGGGGCGTTCGACGAGGCGCCCGATGGCCTCGTCGAGCGAGGATACCCAGGTCAGGCGGGGAGGGCGGCTGAGGTTGAGGCCGCGGTACTCGTTGACGATCTGCTCCGACAGGCGGCCATCCTCCTCCATGATCCAGGCCTCGTAGGAGGTGCTGATGAGGAGGATGTGCTGAACCTTGGTGGGCATCAGTTCATGGAAGAGTTTGAACCGTGAACTGAGTCTTTTGCCGTTGGTGTCGGCCATCGCTGATCCTTGGGTGGTCGCCGGTATGGTTGCCGCGTGGAGGCGGACCTCCCGCCGGGAGCGGCGGGAGGTCCGCCTCCACGGAGTATGTGGTTCGTTCGTCTCATTTCCATGATACTCTCAGCCGGCAGATTGGCCAAGAGCTCGTCGTCAATGTTTGTCCGGCGCAACCGGGGGCCGATCAGACCGGGGGGAGAGAAAATCAAAAATGGTGTAAAAAATTATTGGCAAATCATTTCAAATCCGGATATAATTCTAAGTTTATTCTTGGTTGTTCTGTTGGTCAATCGCGCGTTCCATCTGGCGTTTTTGTAGATATCCAAGAATTTCGCCCGATTCTGGCGGAATGCCTGAGCGGGGATCATCCCGGCTGTACGTCTCCCTGAAGCCCTGTCGGGGCCAAAGACAGTATCTTCATTCCTGAATCTGGTTGTGTCTCATTGTCAGTTGATGAAGGGGTTGCAGTACGCTGTGACTGTTTTTGTTTTCATCCCCGCAGCCGTTGGCAGCGGGGCAAATCTGATCCGGTTGCGAGAAGCGGTAGAGGACTATACTCATGAATAAAGATTTAACAAAAGTACGGAATATCGGCATCAGCGCCCATATCGATTCGGGGAAGACGACCCTGACCGAACGTATCCTGTTTTATACCAACAGGATTCATGCCATCCACGAGGTGCGCGGCAAGGACGGCGTCGGGGCGAAGATGGATTCGATGGAACTGGAGAAGGAGCGGGGCATCACCATCCAGTCCGCGGCCACCTTCTGTTCCTGGAAGGATATCGATATCAATATCATCGATACCCCCGGCCATGTCGATTTCACCGTTGAGGTCGAACGGGCCCTGCGGGTTCTCGACGGGGCGATCCTGGTACTGTGCTCGGTCGGCGGGGTCCAGTCGCAATCGATCACCGTCAACCGCCAGATGACCCGCTACCGGGTGCCGCGCATCGCCTTCGTCAACAAGTGCGACCGGACCGGCGCCAACCCGGAGAGGGTGACCCGGCAGCTGCGGGAGAAACTCAACCTCAACGCCCACATGTTGCAGATGCCGATCGGCCTGGAAGGCGATCTGACCGGGATGGTCGATCTGGTGAAGATGCAGGCCGTCTATTTCGATGGCGAAAATGGCGAAAAGCTGCGCTACGAGGCCATTCCCGCCGCCATGGCGGCCGAGGCCGAGGAGCGGCGTCAGGCGCTGCTCGAGGAGGTCTCGATGTTCTCGGATGAGCTGATGGAGGTCGTTCTCGAAGGCGGTGACATCGATCCCGCCCTGATCTACGATGCCGTTCGCAGGGGGACCATCAATCTCGAGTTCACTCCGGTCTTTGTCGGCTCGGCGTACAAGAACAAGGGCATCCAGCTGCTGCTCGACGCCGTCGAGGCCTTCCTGCCCTGCCCGATCGATGTCGAGAACACCGCCCTCGATCTGAAGAACAACGAGGCCGAGTTCAAGGTCACCAACAACCCCGCCGATCCGCTCGTCATGCTGGCCTTCAAGCTCGAGGATGGGCGCTATGGCCAGCTGACCTATGTCCGGACCTATCAGGGCCAGGTCAGAAAGGGCGATACCATCTACAACAGCCGGACCGGCAAGAAGGTCAAGGTTGGTCGCCTCGTCCGCATGCACGCCGACGAGATGGAGGAGATCGAGGAGTGCGGTTCCGGCGACATCGTCGCCCTCTTCGGCATCGACTGCGCCTCCGGCGACACCTTTACCAGCGACCAGATCTCGTGCTCGATGAGTTCGATGCACATCCCCGAGCCGGTCATCTCGCTGGCGGTCATTCCGGTCGACAACAAGGCCCAGATCAACATGTCCAAGGCCCTCAACCGTTTCACCAAGGAAGACCCGACCTTCAAGACCTTCGTCGATCACGAGACCGGCGAGACGATCATCTCCGGTATGGGCGAACTGCACCTCGAGGTCTACATCGAGCGGATGAAGCGCGAGTACAAGGCCGAGGTCGAGGTCGGCGCGCCCCAGGTCGCCTACCGCGAGACGATCACCAACCGGGCCGATTTCAACTACACCCACAAGAAGCAGACCGGTGGTTCCGGCCAGTTCGGCCGGGTCGCCGGCTATATCGAGCCCCTGGAAGAGGGTGAGTATGAATTCGTCGACAAGATCGTCGGCGGCGTCATCCCCCGTGAGTTCATCCCCTCCTGCGACAAGGGCTTCCGGAAGAGCGTCGAGAAGGGTGCGCTCTGCGGCGCGGCGATTACCGGCGTGCGCTGCGTCATCAACGACGGCGCCTTCCATGCGGTCGACTCGTCCGACATCGCCTTCCAGCTGGCCGCCATCGGCGCCTTCAAGGACGCCTACATGAAGGCCAAGCCGGTCATAATGGAGCCGATCATGAAGGTCGCCGTCGAGGGACCGTCGGAATTCCAGGGCGCGGTCATGGGCAGCATCAACCAGCGGCGCGGCATGATCATCGGGTCGATGGAAGAGGGCAACTATACCGTGGTCGAGGCCGAGGTGCCGCTTTCCGAGATGTTCGGCTACAGCACGACGCTGCGCTCCCTGACGCAGGGCAAGGCGGAATTCACGATGGAATTCGCAACATTCAAGCCCGTGCCGAGGGGCGTCAGCGAGGAACTGGTAAAGAAATACCAGGAAGAGAAAAAGAACGGTTGATCTGCGCTGCCGAAGATTCTAGAAAGAGAACATCGACGATGGTGTTCCGGCTAAAATCCCGGTGGGCGGCGGCAGTCCAACATTGAAGAGGAATGAGGTGAGTGTATGGGTGACAGTTCTATGAAAGTCAATAATCCGATCCGGGCCCTCGGTCTGGACAACACGGCCGGCGAGGGGCTGCAGAGCATGGGCCTGGTCATTGCCCGCGCCGGGCTCGGCAAAACCGCGATACTGGTCCAGTTCGCCCTGGACTGCATGCTGCTCGGCAACAAGGTGCTGCATGTCTCCATCGGCCAGAGTGTCGACAAGACCCGCAAATGGTACGACGATATCCTGTCGATGCTGACCGATGGGGAGAAGATCGAGTCCATCCCCGAGATCATGCGCAACCGGATGATCATGACCTTCAAGGAGAGTGCCTTTACCCGGGCCAAGCTCGAGGAGCGGCTGGACGATCTGGTCAAGCAGGATATCTACAAGCCGACATGCCTGATCATCGACGGCTATGACTTCGAGCACAACGACTATGCCTCGATGGAGGAACTCCGCGGTTTCATGGGACAGCGCGGCCTGAAGATGATCTGGTTCTCGGCGGTCAGCCACCGCGAGGACAAGCGGGTCAGCGCCAACGGGGTGCCGGCGCCGTGCCACGAGGTCGACGATCTGTTCGACATCGTCCTCTTCATCAAGCCGGAGGGCGAGGCGATGAAGCTCGACATCATCAAGTGCGACGACTGCGCCGTTCATCCGGGCACCAGTCTCGGTCTCGACCCGGCGACGATGCTGATCCAGAAAAACTGATCTGCAGCATCCGACGGGTTGCAGACCGAATGGGATGAAGACAAAAAAAGCGGCCACCCCTTAAGGTGAGCCGCTTTTTCTTTGCGTATGGGGGATGCGGCGATGAGATTCAGGCCATGTATCGATCTGCACCAGGGCCGGGTGAAGCAGATAGTCGGTTCCAGTCTCGACGACGGCAATCCCGACCGACTGCAGACCAACTTCGTCGCCGACAGGCCGGCATCGTGGTTCGCCGCCCTGTACCGCGCCGACCGGTTGACGGGGGGGCATATCATCAAGCTCGGTCCGGGCAACGACGAGGCGGCGTTGTCCGCATTGACCGCCTGGCCGGGGGGGATGCAGATCGGCGGCGGAATCACCGCCGACAACGCCGGCTTCTGGCTCGACCACGGCGCCTCCCATGTCATCGTCACCTCCTACGTCTTCGACAAGGGGGCAGTCAACCGCGACCGTCTCGCCGCACTGGTGCGCAAGGTCGGCAAGGAGCGACTGGTCCTTGACCTCAGCTGCCGCCGGCGGGGTGACGACTACCTGATCGTCACCGACCGGTGGCGGAAATTCACCGATGTCGCCATCTCCGCCGCGGTCCTCGACGACCTCGGCCGCAGCTGCGACGAATTCCTGATCCATGCCGCCGATGTCGAGGGCAGGTGCAACGGGATGGAGATCGGCCTGATCGACCTGCTCGGGACGTGCAGCCCGGTGCCGACGACCTACGCCGGCGGTATCCGCCATGTCGATGACCTGGTGCTGCTGCGGGAGAAGGGGCGGGGGCGGCTCGACTTCACCATCGGCAGCGCCCTCGACATCTTCGGCGGCACGATGATGACCTATCGCCAGGCCGTGGCCTTCAGCGGCTGATTGGATGGGTTGCCCGTTCGGCGACGATGTCCGGTTCCTCTCCAGAGAGTTTCCCGGCGATGCCGGGAAGGCCTCCCCTTACCAGTCCAACCGATATTTCCGCCGTACCCTGTCGATCACATCGAGATCGGGACTATAGGGCAAGGGCGGCGGGACGGGCCACTCCAGGTTCAACTCCGCGGCGAACGGGGTTGTCGCCACCTGCCGGTTGTAGGCCTCGACCGCCAGGCGTTCGAGGTTGACCGTGTCCTCGATATTGTAGGCGAGCAGGGTGTGCAGTGCTCGCCGGTCGCCGGTGTGGCGGTACTCGTTCCACAGCAGGACGGCAAAATAGCCGTCCACCCCGTCCAGGGCGCCGCGGCTGATTCCCAACCCTCGCTCGCAGCCCTTCAGGCCGCCCTTGAACCCGAGTCGGGCCAGGACATAGCGCAGATCGATCTGCGCCTGGGCCAGGCGGATGCCGAAAAACCGTTCCAGGAACGGGACATCGAAGCCCTTGCCGTTATAGGTGACGAGGACCCGGAAGCGGTCGATGAAGGCGGGAAAGCGATCGAGATCCTCGCCATTGACGAAGGTTGTGACCGCGTCGCCGTCGTAGACGGCGATGGTGGTGACCTCGGCATCATCGGCGAGGCCGGTGGTCTCGATATCGAGGTAGGCGACGGCATCCCGGTAGTGGGGAAATATCCGCCAGTGTTCGCTGGCGGCCAGCCGGCCGGTGAAAAATGCCGGATCGGCGGCCAGGGCCCGGCGCGACGAGGCGAGGAGCGCCGGGATCTCGGTCGGACAGGCGGTCTTCATCGACACCGGCGGCGGTTCCCGCCACTCGTCCCAGCAGCTGATCCCGGCCTGCCACAGCCGGCGCTCCGTCTTCGGTCCCAGTCCGGGGATATGGCAGAAGGTGTGTTCGAGCATGGGCCTGCGGCGGATGCTCAGGCCGGCTGCTGGCCCTGTCCCGGGTTCTTGGCGCGGCTGTGGAAGGTCTTCCCCCCGGTGTTTTTTCTGCCGGTCAGTCCCTGCCTGGCGCCTCTTTTCCCAGTCTGCCCGGAAGATTCAATCCGGCTGAGGTGCATCGGACGTTCGTTGATCCGCACCTTCTGCAGCAGGCGGAAGATCTCGGCGGGCATGCCATAGGGCAGGTCGACGGTACTGTAGTCATCGAAGATCGAGATCTGGCCGATATGGCGACTCTCGATATCGGCCTCATTGGCGATGGCCCCGACGATATTGCCGGGCTTGACCCCGTGACGGAGGCCGACCTCGAGGCGATAGCGCTCCTTCGCCTCGTCGGTGGGAAGGGTGAGCGGCGTCCTGGCCGGGCGGCCGGTCTCCTTGCGACTCGACGGCCTTTCGGCGCGCCTGGGGGCCGTAGTGGCCATTTTCTCTTTTCGCGGTTCCGTCTCAGCCATCAGGAACGGGCGTTCGCCATGCACGAGGCGGGCCAGGGCGGACGCCAGCAGCAGGGGGTCGGTGCCGTGCTCCTGCTGGTAATCGCGGATGATCGTCTGGAACACGGTGCTGTCGGCCTCGAGGGCGCCGCTGATCCGCTCTTTGAATTTATTGATCCGCTGCTCGTTGATCGCGCGGGCCGAGGGCATGTCCATCGGCGCGATCTTCTGCCGCGTCAGCTTTTCGATGGCGCCGAGCATCCGCTGTTCGCGGGGGTGGACGAAGAGGATGGCCTCGCCGCTCCTCCCGGCCCGGCCGGTGCGGCCGACCCGGTGGATATAGGCCTCGGCGTCGAAGGGGATGTCGAAGTTGACGACGTGACTGATCCGCTCGACATCGAGGCCGCGGGCGGCGACGTCGGTGGCGACGAGGATGTCGATCCGGCCGCTCTTGAGCTGGTCGATGGTGCGCAGGCGGTTGGCCTGCTGGATGTCCCCGCTTAAAGGGGCGCAGGCATAGCCCTTGTCGGCCAGGGCCTCCGCCAGCTCCATGGTCTGCAGCTTGGTCCGGACGAAGATCAGCATGGCGTCGAATGGCTCGACCTCGAGCAGGCGCTGCAACGCTTCGAGTTTTTTGGCATAGCCGTTGGCCGGGATATAGCGCTGGTTGATCGTCGGGGCGGTGACGGTTTTGGTCTCGATGGTGATTTCGACCGGCGACGACAGATGTTTCTGGGCGATCCGCCGGATGCTCTGGGGCATGGTGGCGGAAAAAAGGGCGATCTGGCGGGTGGCCGGGGTCTGCTCGAGGATCCATTCGACATCGTCGATGAAGCCCATCTTCAGCATCTCGTCGGCCTCGTCGAGGACCAGGCTGTGGATGTGCTGAAGGTTGAGGCTGCCGCGGCGGATGTGATCCATCACCCGGCCAGGGGTGCCGACAATCACCTGGACACCGCGCTTGAGCGCGCTCAGCTGCACCCCGTAGTCCTGTCCCCCGAAGATCGCCAGGGAACGGAAGTTGTCGAGATGGCGACCGTACTGCTGGAAGGAGTCGGAGACCTGGAGGGCCAGTTCCCGGGTCGGGGCGAGGACGAGGATCTGCGGGTGAACCGGCTTCTCGGCTTTGAGGTGCATCAGCAGCGGCAGGGCGAAGGCGGCAGTCTTGCCGGTCCCGGTCTGGGCCTGGCCGACGACGTCGCGGCCGGCGAGCATATGGGGAATCATCCGGCTCTGGATCGGTGTCGGGCTTTCATACCCGGCATCTTCGAGGGCCTTGAGCAGGGGGCTGCTGAGTTGGAGGTCGGAGAACAGGGGTGTGGCGTTGGTGTCTGCGGACATGCGAATTCCTTTGGCGGTACTGGGAGACCCGCAGCGGGCGATGACGGCCGTGCCGCTGCGGAGTGAGGATGAGCGGGATATGAACAAAAGAGGGAAGTCTCGGCCTGTTGGGCTGCCGACCTCCGTGAGAATCGATATCTCTGGCGCTGATCCGGTGCGTGTCTGTCCAGTTTCAAATCCGTTACTGCAGTGAATCGCTGTCTGGTCCGACACTCATGAGTTGAACTCTGTCTTATAACCGGTTTGGAACGATTGGACAATGAATATCGTCAGGCAATCAACAGAATTCTCCCGTTACCGAGCGTCCGTTCACTCCACCTCGCCGGGAGAAGTAACCGGATAATGATATTCTCTCCGACGAACTGGGGCCAGATCTCCCCGCTTTTTGCCGAAGGCGGGACCGACGCCGAGGAAGAGGGGGAGGCGTATGTCCCGGTGCGGACCCATGATCGCCATCTCCTCGTCCAGGTGGTGCCGATCGGGAGGGAGCAGGGCGGGAGGATCCTCCTGCTGTCCGATGTCACCGAGGTCAGGAAGATGGAATCGGTGGTCGAGGCGGCCAACCTGACCGACAAGCTGGGCTACGTCTTCTCCGGCATCCGGCACGAGATCGGCAACCCGGTCAATTCGATCAAGGTCGCCCTCAATGTCCTCCGGAAGAACCTGGATCATTACGACCGGCCGACCATCGCCGAATTTGTCGACCGTTCCTTGATGGAGGTCACCCGGATCGAATACCTGCTCAAGGCGCTGAAGAACTACAGTCTCTTCGAAAGTCCGGATATCCAGCGAATCCGGATGGATGACTTCATCGGCAATTTCATTCCCCTGGTTCGGGATGAATTCGAGCGGCGCCGGGTCGAACTGCGGGTGATGTGTGCCGACGATACCGGTTGGGCCATGGCCGATCCGCGGGCGCTGCATCACGTGCTCCTCAACCTGTTGACCAATGCCGCCGATGCCGTCGAAGACCGGCCGGACGGCAAGGTCATCATCAGTGCCATGAAATCGGGGCCATGGGTGGAGATCAAGGTCGACGACAACGGCCGCGGGATCAGCGAGGCGGACCAGAAGAATCTCTTCCGGCCGTTCTTCACCTCGAAGCAGCACGGTACCGGCCTGGGACTGGTGATCGTCAGGAAGATGGTGCGCAAGATGGATGGACGGATCAACGTCACCAGTTACGAGAACTGCGGCGCCACGGTCACCGTAGCGCCGCCGGAGGCGGACGGCGATGAGCGGATTGGCCGGTAAGGTCCTGTTGGTAGTCGATGATGACCGTTTTTTCTGCGATCTGGTCCGGTCCTATTTCGCCGGCCGGGACCTCCACGTCCTCTCCGCCCAGACGATGGCCGAAGGGGAGCGACTGGGGCGACAGGAGCGGATCGACGTGGTGCTCCTCGACCAGCACCTGCCGGATGGCGACGGCGTCGATCTCTGCCCGACCCTGCTTGAGATCAACGATCTCGCCAAGATCGTCTTCATCACCGCCTATCCCAGTTTTGACAACGTTCTGGCGGCGTTGCGGCGCGGAGTCTGTGATTACCTCGCCAAACCGATCGAGATCGAGGAACTGGGGATGGTGGTCGAGAAGGTCATCCGGACCCAGGAACTCGAACGGGTCGAGCGCATCCAGACCTTCAAGAACCGGCAGGAGAGCAGGGAATACATGCTCATCGGGGCGGAAGGGGGGTTGCGGGAGGTGGCGGAACTGGTCAGGTTGTCGGCCGGCCACGATGCGTCGGTGCTGATCACCGGCGAAACCGGCACCGGCAAGAACGTGGTCGCCAGGGCCATCCATGCCCTGGGGGAGAAGGACAGCATGCCGTTCGTCGGCATCAACTGTGCGGCCCTGCCCGAGAATCTGATCGAATCGGAGCTGTTCGGCCACGAGAAAGGCGCCTTCACCGGGGCGGTGGCCACGAGGAAGGGCATCTTCGAAATGGCCGACGGCGGCACCCTGTTCCTCGACGAGATCGGCGATCTGCCCCTCCATCTGCAGGCCAAGCTGCTCGGCGTCCTCGACGACAAGCAGTTGATGCGGATCGGCGGTCAGACGGTGCGCAAGGTCGATGTCCGCATCATCGCCGCCACCAATATCGATATGCGCCAGGCGATCAGGGAGAAGCGGTTTCGGGAGGACCTGTATTACCGCCTGGCGCTGATGAAGATCCATCTCCCGCCCCTGCGTGAACGGCGGCAGGACATTCCTGAACTGTGCCGCTTCTTCCTGCGCACGACGACCCGGGACGGGAGCGTGAATCTGGAGGACGAGGAGGTCGGCCGGCTCATGGCCTACAATTGGCCCGGCAACGTGCGCGAGTTGAAGAACGTGGTGGAGCGGTCGATCATCCTGCGCCGGGGCAGCGCCATCCATCCGTCCCGTCTGCTGGAGCTCCCTGCCGTTGCACCGCTGCAAGAGGTTGCGGCGCCATCGATCGACTCGCTGTTCGAGGTCGAGAAAAGGCACATTCTGTCCGTTCTGGACCATTGCCGGGACAATCATAGCCAGGCCGCCCGACTCCTGGGCATCTCTCGCTCAACGTTATTGCGAAAATTGAGTCAGTTTTCCTGAATCGAGCTGTCGCAAATCGATACGGTGTCGCAAAACAGTACAGTCAATCTGGGACGACCTCCACTCTCTGCCTGATCCTGTCAGGTATCTGTTTGATAATTCATTATAAAAAATAAAGCTGCATCTGGCATTGCATTTGATGGGAGAAGGATACCGACTTCCTTTATCAACAGCAAAGGTCAGCCATGAAGAGCATACTCATAGTCGACGACGAATCCAGGTTGCTGCAGAGCATCCAGGCGGGTTTGAAGAGCTGTCAGGATCGGCGAAGGACGGCACCATGGTCGGTATTTCGCTGGCCAGTTTCATGCAGCTGCCGGCGATGGAGCAGAAAACCCGCCTGCTCCAGATTCAGGCCGATTCAGGTGAGGAGGGGTTCATGTTTTTCGACGGCGGCGACCTGACCGCGGCTGTCGCCAGGGAGGCCAAGGGTGAAGAGGCGGTGTACCGGATGCTGGCTCTGGACAATGTCAAGCTGACATTTCGCAAGACGCCGACGAAAAAGGTCCGCCGCCAGATTTTCCATCAACGTGTCGGGCATCAAGCTCGCCGAGATCGGAGCCCTGGCCAACGACGTGTTGCCGAAGGCCCAGAAGGCCTCGGACCTGATGAATGTCGGTCGCGGGCAGGTGGTCCGTGTGGATGCGCCCAAGGCCCATGTCATCGCCAGGTGCCTCAACGAGTCGGAGGACTTTGCCGTCACCGCGGCGGGCAAGGCCCATCTGCACATGGTTCTGATCCTGAGCAAGGATGGCAATCTGGCGATGGCGAAGATCAAGCTGGAATCGGTCATCCATGAAGCGGCGGCCGCCTTTCGGTGATCGATGTTCATCCTCGGTCACGGTGGAGCCGCCCGGCCGGTGTGCGGGCAAACGAGAGGAACGCGGTGTATCCCCTGGCGTTCCTTCCGTTGCATGGCGGTGCATTCTTCGAAGATCAGTCGGGTTTTTTTCTCAGCGATTTGGTCAAACCCCGCCTGATCTTCGCCTTGATCCGTTTCTGTTTCGCCGCCGGCGTCGGCCGGGTGGGCCGACGGTTCTTCCTGATCATCCCTGCCTGACGGATAAGCTCGGTCAGCCGGGCGATCGCCGCCTCGCGATTCTTTTCCAGACTCCTGTATTCCTGGGCCTTGATAATGATCATGCCGTCGGCGGTGATATGGTGGTCGTGCAGGGCGAGCAGGCGCTGCTTGTAGAGATCGGGCAGTGACGATCGGCGGATATCGAACCGCAGGTGGACCGCGTTCGACACCTTGTTGACGTTCTGGCCGCCGGCCCCCTGGGCCCGGATCGAAGTCAACTCGATTTCCCGTTCCGGCAGAAAGAGACTGTCGGTAATTTGTATCTGTTGCATGGTATATCCTTCTCCTGGTAAGGTTGCAACGGCCTGATAGCAGAAGATATTGCCGGGTTGCCGGCGACAGATCATTCTATACCAATACTTCGGGAAAGTCTTCCGGAGACGGAAAACCTTCGCTCGGGGTTCAGATGACATCGCATCTCCATGACAGCGCCCGGCGGGTGCAGACCTTTCTTTCCACCCGTGGATTCCCCTGCGAGGTCAGGGAACTGCCGGGATCGACGCGGACGGCGCAGGAGGCCGCCGCGACCATCGGCTGCAGTGTCGCCCAGATAGCCAAATCCCTGGTGTTTGCGGAGGCCTCATCCGGTGAGGCCATACTCGTCGTCGCTTCCGGCGAAAATCGCGTCGACCTGCACAAGATCGAGCGGGCGACGGGTCTACGGCTCGGGCGGGCAGACGGTCGATTCGTCAAGGCCAAGGTCGGCTTCGCCATCGGCGGCATCCCACCGGCCGGCCATGATACGGCCCTGGTGACCCTGCTCGACCCGGATCTGAGAGATCACGAGGTCGTCTGGGCGGCGGCGGGGACCCCGTTCGCCGTCTTCGCCGTCGATCCGTGTCAGCTTGAAGCGATGACCGGTGGCAGATGGGTCGAACTCGCCGAGGATCGCGGCTGAAGGATGGGGGTCCGGCGCCGAGCAGGATAATCGGAGGAAAAAAATGGGAAATACAACGATTCGGTGTCCGAAATGCTCCCATGAGCAGACCAACACGGTTGAATGTGGCGCATGCGGGCTTATTTTCGCCCGCTATCGGCAACGCCTGGCCCGGCAGCAGGACAAGGAGCAAGCCGCCGCCGGCAAGGGTTCCGCCACCGGTCTGAAACTGGGAGGCATTGTCCTGCTGGTGCTGGCGACCGCCGGATTGACGTACTATCTGGTTCGGCCGGCGGGAGAAGAGCCGGAGCCGCCGGCACCACCCATCCGGCACCACGCCGCAGTCCCGGAGCAGTCGGTGGCAGAGGAGAAGACACCGCCGCCGCCAACGGTTGCGGCCGGCGGCGAGGCGGTTGCAGCACGCGGCAGCTCGATCGAGGAGGCCCGCAATGCCACGGTTTCGCTCGAGACCCCGTGGGGGACCGGTTCGGGTTTTTTCGTCACCAAGAACTATATCGTCACCAACCGCCACGTGGTCGAGGTCGACCAGCAGGCACTGGCCGAGACCAGGTCGAAGGTGGAAACCTTTCGCCGGCTCGTCGAGTTGGAACAGGAGAAACTGGAGCAGTTGCGGCAGGAGATGGGGCGGCTGCCGGATGGGCCGTCGCGGCAGCAGTTGGCCCTGATCCTCGAGACCCGCGAGGCCGAATTGGCCCGGATCGTGCCGCAGCTCGAAGCGGGCGAGGCTCAGGTCGCGGCGATGGAAAGGGGGACCTCCGCCTCCGATATCAAGGTCATCCTCGCCGACGGCCGGGAGTTGACGGCCGATTTTGTTCAGCTCAGCACCCGGCATGACCTGGCGCTGCTGGCCTTGCACACCGTCGACAACCCGTATCTGCGGAGAGCCCCGCTTGATCGCCGGCTGCAGCAGGGCGAAAAGGTCTACACGATCGGCAGTCCCGTCGGCCTGCGTCATACCGTGACCTCGGGGATCTTTTCCGGTTACCGGGTGCGAACCGACGACGGCGGGGTCCTGCTGCAGACCGACGCCGCGATCAATCCCGGCAACAGCGGCGGGCCGCTGATCGATGAGAAGGGCTATGTCTTCGGGGTCAATACGATGATCCTCAGGGACACCGAAGGTATCGGCTTCGCCATCCCGATCGGGGTGGTATTCGAGGAATTCATCTCCCTGCTGCGCTGAACCCGGGGGTAACGGTGCCACGGGTAATTGCCGGGCAATGAACTCTCAGTCGCCTTCCTGGCCGGCCAGCCAACCGGTGGAGAAGGCGGCCTGGAGGTTGTAGCCGCCGGTATCGGCATGGAGATCGAGCAGTTCGCCGACGATGAAGAGTCCCCTGGTCAACCGGGATTCCATGGTCCGCGGATCGATTTCCCGCAGATCGACCCCGCCGGCGGTGATGATGGCCTCGTCGAAGGAACGGTGGCCGGTGATGGTCAGACGGAAATTCTTCAGCCAGGCGATCAGCCTTTTCCTCTCGTCATTGCTGATCGTGCCGGCCGTTTTTTTCGCCTCGAGCCCGTTCTGTTCGAGGCAGATCGGCACCATTTCCCGGGGCAGCAGCGCCCTGAGGACGCTGGCGGCCGGTTCGCCGCTGCGGCCGGTGAAGTCCCGCTGCAGCCGCAGATCGAGCTGGGCCTCGGACAACGCCGGTTTGAGGTCGATGGCGAGGGCCACCTTTCTGCCTTGACGCAGACTGTCGACGACCAGATGGCTGAACGACAGGACGAGCGGGCCGTTCACCCCGAAGCCGGTGAAGCAGAGCTCGCCGAAATCCTGGTACTGCCGTTTGCCGTCGATGAACACCCGGGCCTCGATATTTTTGAGGCTGAGCCCGGCCAACCTCTTCGCCAAGGCCCCCTCCGACTCCAGCGGCACCAAGGCGGGGCGGATCGCCACGATGCTGTGGCCCGCCTGTCCCGCCAGCCGATAGCCGTCCCCGGTCGAACCGGTGCGGGGATAGGAGGCGCCGCCGGTGGCGAGGATCACCTTGCCGCCCTCGATCGGCGCCCCCTTGCTGACCACCCCGTGGATTCGGCCGTTGTCGATGACCAGCGACTCGACCGGGGCCGAGCAGCGGATCTCGACGCCCTGCCGCTCGGCCCATTGCCGCAGGACCTTCAATACCTCGAGGGCCTTGCCGCAGGTGGGAAACACCCGCCCGCCCCGTTCGGTACTCAGCGCCAGCCCCCGACCTTCAAAAAAAGTGATCAGCTCCGGTGAGAAAAATCGGGCGAAGGCCTGGTGCAGAAAACGGCCATTGCTGCCAAAATGTTTTATGAAATCGGAAATTTCGGCGATATTGGTGAGGTTACAGCGGCCCTTGCCGGTGATGCCGAGCTTGCGTCCCGGCTTGGCCATCTTTTCGAGCAGCAGCACCGGCCTGCCGGCTGCGGCGGCCTCGCCGGCAGCCATCAGCCCGGCGGGTCCGCCGCCGATGACGATCACCCGGTGGCGGTTCATGAGCAGGAAGACCCATAGCAGATATGACCGGTGGTGCCGTTGATCGTGATCAATTGCCCGTTTTCGAAGAGTGATGTGGCGTTGTGGACGTTGCAGACCACCGGGATTCCGAGTTCCCGCCCGACGATCGCGGCATGCGAGGTGAGACCCGGCTGTTCGGCGATGATCCCCTTGACCCGGCCGAGCTGTTCGAGCATCGCCTGGTTGGTTGACGAGACAACGACGATGACCTCCTCCGGCAGGTTGTTCCAGTCGCTGTCGGTCTCGATGATCCGCACCAGGCCGTGGGCGGTGGTCGAGCCGATCCCCTGGCCGGAGAAGCAGATGTCGGCGACGGTGTGGACTTTGAGCATGTTGGTGGTTCCCGGCGTCTGCAGCGGCATGCCGGCGGTGATCACGACCAGGTCGCCGTTGGTGATGAGCTGGGCCTGGGTGGCGATATGGATGGCCCGGTCGAGCTGTTCGTCCATCGTCGAGGCCGAAGCGCAGTACAGCGGCACCACCCCCCGGACCAGTTGGAGTTGGCGGATCGTCTCCAGTTGCGGGCTGACGGCGATGATCGGGGCCTTGGGCCGGTGCCGGGCGACCATCCTGGCGGTGGAACCGGAGGTGGTGGCGGTGATGATCGCCGCGGCATCGAGATCGGCGGCGGTGGCGCAGCAGGCATAGGAGATCGAGTCGGTGACCACCTGGCGGCGGTGGCGCAGTCCTGACGCCAGGATGGCGTCATAATCGAGGGCGAGTTCCGAGATCCTGGCACAGCGGGTGAGGAAGCGGATGGCCTCGACGGGGTAGCGTCCGGTCGCCGTTTCGGCCGAGAGCATCACCGCGTCGGTGCCGTCGAAGATCGCGTTCGTCACGTCGCTGGCCTCGGCCCTGGTCGGGGTGGGGCTGGTGATCATCGATTCGAGCATCTGGGTGGCGGTGATCACCGGTTTGCCGGCGAGATTGGCATGGTGAATGATCCGCTTCTGGATGATCGGCACCTCTTCCGCCGGCATCTCGACCCCCAGGTCGCCCCGGGCGACCATCAGGCCCTCCGCCGCCTCGAGGATTTCGTCGAGATTGTCGACGCCCTGGCGGTTTTCGATCTTGGCGATGATCGCCTGGCGGCCGCCGTGTTCCTCGATGATCCTGCGGACTTCCCAGACATCGCCGGCGCTGCGGACGAACGAGGCAGCGATGAAATCGACATTTTTGGCGATCCCGAAGGCGATATCGTCGATATCCTCATCGGTCAGGGACGGCAGATCGATGACGGTATCGGGCAGGCTGACCCGTTTCCGGCTCATCAGGCGGCCGCCGGCGACCACCCGGGTGATGACGTCGCCGCCCTCGATCCGGATGACGGTGAGGGCGAGCTTGCCGTCGTCGAGAAGAATCGAATGGCCTTCCTGCGCCTGGGCGGCGAATTCCGGATAATTGACGGCGATGCGGGTCTCCGAGCAGGTAGCCGGATCCGAGGTGATGGTCAGCTCCTGGCCGTCTTGAAGGATCAGGTCGGCCTTCAGGTCGCCGACCCGGATCTCGGGACCGCGGGTGTCGAGGAGGATGGCGGTGTCGGTATCGGCCCGGCGTCGGGCCTTCTTCACCAGGTCGATGAGTCGTCCGTGGGTCTGCCGGTCGCCGTGGGAGAGATTGATCCTGGCGACATTCATGCCGGCATCGATGAAGGAGAAGACCTCGTCCTCCGTCTGGCTGCGGGGACCGAGGGTGGCGACGATCTTGGTCTTGTTCATGGTCTCTGTATTCCTGATGACAGGAGGGATCGGGCGGAAAATGCCGATCCGGATGGTTGCTGGCCGGGGGCGGGGAATCACCGTACCGGGTAAAAATTACTACAACCTGCCGGAAAGAAAAAGAACAAAAACAGCGGTGGAGGATCGGCGCGGGGTCCGGCGACCCATCGGCGGCGGGGGAACGGCGCTGCCGGCGGCGAGCGGCGGTTGCGGCAAAAACGTTAGAGGTATCTTTCACCCCGCTGCTGTGCTATATTTGGTCCCTTCAATTCGGCAACAACCTGAAAGAACATTTGAACAACCTGCGGAACCGAGGGACATAGAAATGACGGAAGCGAGAAAAGGCGATAATGTGAAGGTCCATTACACCGGCAGGCTGGAGGACGGGACGGTCTTCGACAGCTCCAACGGCAAGGATCCGCTCGAATTCACCGTCGGCAGCGGCCAGGTCATCGCCGGCTTCGACGAGGCGGTCGTCGGCATGGCGACCGGGCAGTCGAAGACCGTCCATATTCCGGTCGACAAGGCCTACGGCGCCCGCAACGAAGAGATGGTGATCACCGCTCCGCTCGAGCATGTGCCGCCGGGCCTGGATCCGGAGCTGGGCATGCGCCTGGAGATGGGCGGCGCCAACGGTGAATTGATCCGGGTGGTCGTCACCGAGATCACCGACAGCCAGATCACCCTTGACGCCAATCCGCCGCTGGCCGGCAAGGCCCTGACCTTCGAGATCGAGTTGGTGGCGATCGGCTAGATCCGGGGCCCGCCGTTCGGACCGACGAAGAATGCGGCGTGGTTGGAGGTGAAGAACGGCGGGTCACGCTGAAGGATGGCCCGGATCTCCGGCCGGCGCTTGAATTCGCGGTCGAGAAAGCGACGGATCTCCCGCCGTCCCCAGCCTCGCGGGTGGCGAAAGTCATGGTACAGCGTGAGGTCGCCCTGGTGCCGGGTGGTGATCTCCAGTTCCGACACCTCCCCGCTGCCGACCGGCAGGTTGAAGATCGCGAGGTTGAGGAAGGTGATCAGTTGGTGGTGACCGGCGACGAAGGCCAGCGTCTCCCTCGCCTCTTCGATCGATTCGCCGGGGGTGCCGAACAGGAGGTAGACGTAGGTCGCAATACCGGCTCCGGCCAGGGCCTCGAGCGCTTTCGATACCTGCCGGACATCGATCCCCTTGTTCATGCCGTCCAGCACCTGCTGTGATCCCGACTCGATGCCGAGCTTGAGCATGACGCACCCGGCCTGTCGCAGCTCCCGGCAGTAGTCGGGATCGGCCAGGCGATCGTTGACGCGGGCGAAGCCGTACCAAGGGACTCCCGGCGGACGGTCGATCAGGGCCCGCAGCACCGCCGGACTGACGGCGTTGTCGAGAAAGTGCAGCAGGCGTGGCTTATAGGCCGTGACCAGGCCGGCGAGTTCGTCCATAACCGTCGGCGGGGTGAGGGGGAGATAGGGGTTGGCCTCGCTGGTCTCCGGGCAGAAGGAGCATTTTCGCCAGTAGCACCCGGATGCGGCGGCGTAGGGGAGGATGAAGCCGGGGGCGAGATAGGGAAGGTCGACGAGCCCGCTGTAGTCGGGGATCTCCTTGCGACAAGATGGTTCCACGCCGAGCAGGGCGAGCAGCGGCCCCTCCCCGGGCCCGGCGACGAGATGATCGACCAGGCCGGTGAACGGGTTGCGCCAGGATGGGTTGCGCAGCCAGGTGGTCACCAGGCCGCCGCCGAGGACGATTGGAATCGCCGGCGCCTGCGCCCGCAGAAAGCCGATGATGGCGAAGGTGGTGAGGGCCTGGCCGAGATAATTGAGCGACAGGCCGATGAGCGGCGGCGTCTCGTCCTCCAGCAATTGCGTCAGGCGTCTCGAAAAATGCGGGAAGAATATATTCCCCCGGTAACTCCGGGCCGCTTTGATCAGGTCGTCGCTGACCGCTGGCGAGAGGGCTCCGTCGTGGTAGTTGGCAAACGACAGGTGCAGCCCCTGTACCCCGCCGGCGGTTTCCAGCACCCGGTTGCAGTCTCTGACCGCCCGCTGGTATCGGGCCGGTGTGTGGTAGAGATCCGGGCCCTGCAGGGCCGTGATATTGGCGGCGAGGTTCCGGCCGGCCCGCCGGCTCCAGGCGTCGGAGGCCGGCGGGGCGGAGCCGAGGACATGGAGCATCGCCTCGAGATTGAGATCGCAGACCCGGCAGGGGTGATTGCCGCCCCGCAGCGCGGCGGCCAGGTGGGCAAGGGCGGCCGGCGGTTCGCCGGGCTTGGCGGCGGGGGGGTGAAGGAGCAGCATCGGCAGTGACCTGTCGGGACGAAGAGAGCAGCCGGACCAGCGTCAGGCGGTGATTCCGGCCATGGCGACGATGCGGCCGGCTGCGCTTCGATCTCCTGGATAGAAATTGACATCGTGAAATGGGTCACTATATACTGGGCACCGGCAAAAGACCAGCGTGCTGTGCGGTCTCCCTCCGGACTGAGGCCGGCAAAGGCAGACGGCTGTGGCCGGGAAGTCGGCATCGGAACGAAATGAAACCAATCAGGCAGACAACCATCCTCACCATCGACGATGAGGCCGTTATCCGTCGGAGCATCCATGCCTATCTCGAGGATTACGACTATCGGGTGGTCGATCAATGACATGTCGATCCTCAAACATGCCATTGAACAGGGGCTCGAGCTGGCCCGCAAGATCCTGGCCGTGCGGCCGAACATCCCGGTCATCCTCTATACCGGTTACTCCGCCTCCGTCAACGGCCGCGAGGCGAAGCGGATCGGCATCCGCGAATTCATGATGAAGCCGCTGTCGATGACTCATCTTGCCTTGACGATCCGCCGGGTCCTCAACAGCGCCTGATCCCTCCGTCCTTGAATATCCGTCCCTCCGGCTTCGTTCCGCACCGCCCGGCCCCGGCGGCCATTCCCGTTTTGGCATGACAAATCGATGGTCGCCTGTTACACTGACTGCCTGTACTGAAGGTCGCCTGTCGCGACATCCAGCCAACCTGAATGAAAGGATATTGCTATGAATTCCGTATGGATAAAAATTCTGCCGGTGCTGCTTGTCTTCTTTGCCGTTTCGCTGATCGAAACCGGATTGGTCGTCGACACGGCCGATGCCCGATCCCGGGGTGGCGGCAGATCGTTCAGCACGGCCCCGAGAAAGGCCCCGGTCCAGAATACCCAGCCGGGGGCGACGACCAACCGGAGCGGCAGCTTCAGCCGGGGCCTGATGGGAGGGCTGGTCGGCGGGGCCCTGGGCGGCCTGCTGTTCGGCTCGATGTTCGGCGCCCCGGGCAGCGGCATGGGCATCCTGCCGATCCTGCTGCTGGCCGGTATCGCCTATTTTCTCTATCGCAAAATGTCGGCCTCGCGCTCCGGAAACTCGTCGTCGGGTGTATTTCCGGGCGGGCAGCGCGGTCCGGTCGGTCCAGTCGGTGGTGGCGGCTTCCCGATGCCGTCCGCCCCCCCTCCACCGCCGCCGGGATCGGTGGCGGACCTCGATGACGGCCTGGCCGAGATCAGGAGGAGCGACCGGAACTTTGATCCCAAGCATTTCACCGAGGTTGCCTCGGATGTCTTCTTCCAGGTCCAGGCCGGCTGGATGCGACGCGATCTCGATTCCTATCGCCATCTCCTGGGTACCCAGCTGGCCGGTGAGTACGAACAGGAATTCGCCGAGATGCGCCGTCTCGGCCACATCAACAAGCTCGAGAGCATCGCCATCCGCCGGGTGGAGATCACCGCCGCCGGCAGCGACGGCCGGGAGGACTTCGTCACCGTCCACTTCCTCGCCAACCTCCTCGATTACACGGTCGATGAGAAGACCAGCGAGGTGGTGGCCGGCAGCATGACCACACCGGTCAAATTCGAGGAGGAGTGGACCTGGGCGCGCCCCACCGGTACCCAGGAATGGCGTCTCGAGGGGATCAAGGTGGTCAACGGTTGACCCCGATGCAGGACCTGGCGGAAAAGGCGGGACAGAACAGGACGGACGGGGCGGGATGTGGATCTGAGTCGGTTTCGCCGTGATTACCTGAAGGGCGGGCTGTCGCGCTCGAGCCTCGCCCCCGATCCGGTCCGTCAGTTCACCGCCTGGTTCGAACAGGCCCGGGCCACCGATATCGCCGAACCCACCGCCATGGTCCTGGCGACCGTCGATGCCGACGGCCAGCTCAGCCAGCGGGCGGTGTTGCTGAAATACTACGACGACAGCGGGCTGGTCTTCTTCACCAACTACGACAGCCGCAAGGCCCGGGAGATGGCGATCAATCCCCGGGTCAGCCTCCACTTCCTCTGGCTCGAACTGGAGCGCCAGATCCGGATCAACGGCATCGCCAGCCGGATTTCGGTAGCCGAGTCGGCCAGGTATTTCATGTCGCGGCCCAAGGACAGCCAGGTTGCGGCCTGGGTGTCGAGCCAGAGCCATCCCCTGTCGTCGCGGCGGATGCTGCTGCAGAAGTTTCAGGAAATGAAGCGGAAGATCGGCGAGGGCAAGGTGCCGCTCCCCTCTTTCTGGGGCGGATACCGGGTGCGGCCGGAGGAGGTCGAGTTCTGGCAGGGCCGGAAGAACCGGCTGCACGACCGCTTCCTCTACACCCGCAACGACGGCGGCGACGGCTGGAAGATCGAACGCCTGGCCCCGTAACCTGTCCCGTATCTCCTCATCCCTTGATCACCGCCAGCGGCTGCAGGCGGGTGACGATCTCCACCAGGTCCAGCTGGTTGGCCATCACCACCTCGATATCCTTGTAGGCCCCGGCGGCCTCCTCCAGGTCCCTTCGTCCCCGGATGGCGTGGAGGATCTGCCGTTCCTCCAGTCGCTGGATCTCCGCCTTGAGATCGAGCTGCCGCTGCGCCTGCTTGCGGCCGAGGCGGCGGCCGGCGCCGTGCGAGCAGGATGAAAAGCTGTCGACGTTGCCCAGTCCCCGGACGATATAGCTGGCCGTCCCCTGGGAGCCGGGGACGATCCCGGTCTCGCCGCGGCCGGCCCTGGTCGCCCCCTTGCGATGCACCAGGACCTCGCGGCCGAAGTGGGTCTCGGCGGCGGCGTAGTTGTGGGCCACGTCGACCGGCGGGGCGAAGGACACCGGGGCGCAGTAGTGCTGCAGGATGTCCTCGACCCGCTCCATCATCAGTCGCCGGTTGGCCCGGGCGAAATCGACGCAGTAGCGCATCTCCTGGAGGTAGCGCAAGGCCACCGGGAGGTCGAGCGGCAGGAAGGCCAGCTGTCGCTCGGCGGCGAAGGCGCTCCCCTTTTTGCGGTTCAGCTCGATCGCCAGGTCGTTGTAATGATTGGCCACCCGGAACCCGATGTTGCGGCTGCCGGAATGGATCATGATCCAGATATGGCGGTCGTCCGCCTGCTGGATCTCGATGAAGTGATTGCCGCCGCCGAGGGTGCCGATCTGGGTCAGGGCGTTGTCGTACTCCCGGCTGACGATCGGCAGCGCCGCGATATCGATCCCCGGCGGCGGTTCGGGCATCCGCCTGACACTCTGTTTGTTGCGGTGATGGGAGAAGCCGACCGGAATCGCCAGGCGGATGGCGCCGAGGATCGACTTGAGGGTCTCCCGGTCGATCGCGGTGAGCGAGGTCCGGACGGCGCAGACCCCGCAGCCGATATCGACGCCGACGGCGTTCGGGATGACGACGTCCCTGGTCGCGGCGACGCCGCCGATCGGCATGCCGAAGCCGACGTGGGCATCGGCCATGATGGCGATATGGCTGTGGATGAAAGGCAGGGCGGCGAGGTTGCGCGCCTGGGTCAGGGTGTCCTCGTCGATATCCTTGAGCCAGAGCTTGATCGGGTGTTTCTCGGTGGTGATGCTGCGTTCCATGATCGTAGCTCCCGATGGCGGTGGTCGCCGGGTGGACGGTCCCCGGCAGAGGCTATTCCCGTTGCGAGATCTCCAGCAGGACCTCTTCCAGCAACTGCCGCAGATCACTCTCTCTCCGCAGCGCATCGTTCCCCCCGTCCTGCTGCAGGCCCCGGAAATAGGCAGTGCAGATCCTGATCCGACCCGGCGACCAGTTCCTGGTGAAGCCCATCTGGTCCGGCGCCGGTCCCTCTGCGGCCCCCCCCGTGTCGTAATCCCGGCGGCCATGGGCCCAGTTGATGGTATGGGAGTAGAACAGCAGGGCCCGGTTGAGCAGGACGAACAGCAGGTTGATCGAGTTGACCGGGCCGATCTGCAGCTGCTGTCCCCCCAATTTGATCCCCATGATTGAGGCGTTGGCCGAGATGGTCTCGCCGCCCAGTAGCGCCCCGAGGGCGCCGATGGCCCCGCCCAGCGCGGCGTAGACGCCCATGCTGAGACCGGCATGAGCGGCATCGAGACCGACGCCGACGGCAGCCCCGCCAATGCCGCCGATGATCGCCAGCTGCTTTTTCGAGAGGCCGAGGACCTGCCAGGTCCGATCGTTGAACAGGTCCTCGCGCAGGATCGAACGGGGGGGAAGACGGTAGTCGAAGATATGGTGGCGGTAGAGCGATCTGATCTGCTGGTGGGTCCTCTTTTCGATCTCCGCCAGGTTCTGGTTGAATTGGCGGACCAGTTCCTCCTCCCGGCGGCCGGCGGCGGATTGGTCGCCGGCATCGACGGTCAGGCGGTAGCGGAGGCAGTCGTTGAGCATGGCGATGATGTGGTCGGCGGTGGCGCGGTTGCGCGCCGTCCAGTCGCGCTGAAAGGCGGTGATCACCTGGCCGAGCACCGGCTGCCAGTCCTGGTCGATCGACTGCAGGGCGGTGAGCAGCAGGATCCGTTCGGCATAGGTGGCCCGATGGGCATTGAATACCCGGTTGGAGTTGAAGGCCTTGCGGAATTCGTCCTTCCACTCCTGCAGGTACCGCTCGCCCTGGTCCTTGCAGTTGATGATCGCCATCCGCGGCCGACCGGTGAGGCGCAGGATCTCCATCTCCTCGCGGTCGACGTTGCGGACCGGGCGGGAGCCGTCGACCACGTAGATGATGCCGGCCCCGCGTTCGACCGGCAGCAGCAGTTCCCGGTCGTCGCTCAGTTCGGGGATGTTTTTTACCTGTTCCCGGAACCGGCGGATGATATTGCCGCTGTCGCCGGACAGCTGCCGTAGCATGCTGAGGACCCTGGCGGGGTTCTGGAACCCGGGGGTGTCGGTGAAGCGGAGGACCTCGCGGCCGTCGATGACGACCGGGAAGGTCCGGCAGCGGGTAGTCTCGCCGGGAGTCGGGCTGACCCGTACCGAATCATCCTCGGCAAGGGTCGACAGGACCGAGGACTTGCCCTCGTTGGGGTGGCCCATGATGGCGATCTCAGGTGTCATCGGTTCCCGTAGCGGAGGTTGAGGCAGGAGACGGTGCCGGAGAGAGGCTCCCTGTCGCCGGCCGGTGGTGAGCGGGGGCGATGTCGAGGAACGGATCGCCGAGGGCGGAGATCTTCCTGGTCCAGACCAGCCAGTCCCCCTCGGGGATCACCGGGGTGGCGGCGGCCGTGTCCGGGCGTCCGAGGAGTTCGATGAGGATCGGGACGTTCGGGCCGATGGCCTGCCGGATCTCGCCGAGGAAGGAGAGGAAGGCAATCAGCGGCGGCATCCAGGATTCCATCAGTATAAGGATGCCGCCGTCGCCTGTCCAGTCGCGCTGCCGCAGGTCGTTCAGCACCTCCCGGTCCTTGTCGTAATTCTCCATGAACCTGATGGTCCCGCCATGGCTGAAGCCGTGCTGGTCGAGAAGACGGAGGGGCTCGGCCGCCGCGAAGGCGGGGGCGAGATCTTCGGGAATCAGCACCACCATCCGCCGGTCTCGCATCGATTGCGCCGGCATCTCGTCGGCGGCGACCGTCTCCGATACGGGTTCCGCGGCCGGCGGTCCCGGCTCGGGGGCGGCCTGGGTGGAGACCGTGGGGGTCTGCATCCGCTGCAGCAGGTTGAGGCAGGGAGGATGGCGAAAGCTGAGGCGGTTGAGGCAGCGGCGCTGGATGATCAGGGCGGCGGCATAGAGGATGATGCGGGGGAGCAGGCCGTAGACGAGCAGGCAGAGAACGAGAAAGGGCCACCAGGAGACCAGGTCGCTGGTGGCGAGGGCCGAAATGCCATCCTTGAGGATGATCCGGCTGCCCTCGATGGCGGCCAGGCTCGGGTAGCCGGTGTTCTCGGGACAACACCACGACCAGGGCAGCGAGATCAGGGCGACGAGCCGATGCAGGGCCTGGGCGCTGAACTGGACGGTGGACTGCCAGCCGAAGGCGATGTCGGAGGTCAGGATCCGGAACAGCGTCGCCGCCAGCAGACCGGTGTTCATGGCGATGGCCAGCATCTGGAGGAGGGCGAACAACGGCCAGAAGAAGAGCGAGCCGTAGATCCGTTGCGCACTCTTGAGCAGACCGAGGGAGGCGGCGAGACTGTCCCGCGAATCGGCCCACATCCGGCCGAGGAGGTTGCGGTGGCCCCAGAGGATGGTCCTGATGACCAGGTCGGCCATCAGGCGAATCGCCAGCGGCGGCGAGATTCTTCGATGCCGCAGCAGCGAGCGCAGGCCGGCCGACAGGAGAAGGGCGACGAGGACGAGGACCTGGGTGAAGATGAAGAAGACAAGGAAGGAAAAGATGTTCACCGGGGTCGTGCCGGCGTAGTTGAAAAAGCCGAGACCGATCATCGAGCCGAAAAACAGACCGGCGACCAGGATGACCAGCCTCAGGGTCCGGTGGGCCTCGATGAACAGGGCGCCGGGGCTGAGGCTGCCCCGGGCGCCGAATTCCGTCCGCCGCCGGTGCTCCAGCCAGAGATGGAGGAGCCGGCCGGAGTTCTGGCCGGTTGCCGTCGTCGCCAGGGTCGGTTCAATATGGCGGAGGAAGATATCACGATCCCGCTGAACCAAAGATCCGTTCCGCATGGTCGAGTCCTTGTGGAAAAAAAACTCGAGATCGAAGATATCCTTGTAGTTCCATAGGGGTTTCATGATGGCAACTATACCAAATGGAATATGCCCTTTCCCCTGTTATTCACCGACCCCGAAGATTTTCCACGCCCTTGCCGCCTGCGGGGCAACAGAGCCGCCGGAGTTCGCCTCCCTACTTTCCTTCGAGGATCATCCGGCTCTTCCTGACCGCGCAGAGGTCGCCGCACATGGTGCAGACCTCCTGGTCGCCGGGCTGCGACGAGGCCCGGTAGGCCCGGGCCTTGTCGGGGTCGATGGCCAGGTCGAACATCCGCTGCCAGTCGAGGTCCTTGCGGGCCCGGCTCATCTCGTTGTCCCAGTTTATGGCGCCGGGCAGCCCCTTGGCGACGTCGGCGGCATGGGCGGCGATCCGCGCGGCGATGATTCCCTCCTTCATGTCGTTCATGTCCGGCAGCCGCAGGTGCTCGGCCGGGGTCACGTAACAGAGGAAATCGGCGCCGTGGGCGGCGGCCAGGGCCCCGCCGATGGCCGAGGTGATGTGATCGTAGCCGGGGGCGACATCGGTCACCAGCGGGCCGAGGACGTAGAACGGGGCGCCGTGGCACAGTTTCTTCTGCAGCTGCATGTTGGTGACGACCTCGTTGAGCGGCACATGGCCGGGCCCCTCGACCATGACCTGGACATCGGCCTGCCAGGCCCGCCGGGTCAGCTCGCCGAGGACGATCAGTTCCTGGATCTGGGCGGCATCGGTGGCGTCGTGGAGGCTGCCGGGCCGCAGACCGTCGCCGAGGCTCAACGTGATGTCGAATTCGCGGCACAGCGTAAGCAGCCGGTCGTAGTGGGTGAGGAACGGATTTTCCTGATTGTTTTCGGTCATCCACTGCAGCAATAGCGAGCCGCCGCGGCTGACGATGTGGGTCAGGCGGGGGTTGCGGCGCAGGCGGGCAATGGCGTCGCTGGTCAGGCCGGCGTGGATGGTCATGAAATCGACCCCGTCTTCGGCATGGATGCGGACCACGTCGAAGAAGTCGTTCACCGAGATGCGGCCGACGTCCTTGCCGTACCGGGCCACCGCATCGTAGACCGGGACCGTGCCGATCATCATCGGACTGGCGGCGATCAGCCGCCGCCTGAAGCCCCGGGTGTCGCCACAGGTGCTGAGATCCATCAGGGCGTCGGTCTTGAGGTCGAGGGCGAGGCGGACCTTGGCCATCTCCGCCTCGATGTCGCAGCAGTCTTCCGAGACCCCGAGGTTGACGTTGACCTTGGTGGAGAGCCCGGCACCGATGGCCCTGGCCCGCAGATTGGTATGATTGCGGTTGGCGGGGATGGCGATGGTCCCGGCCGCGACCCGTTCGAGCAGCTCGGCCTCGCCGATCGGTTCGTCGGCCAGCACCTGCCGCATCTCTTTGGTGACAAGGCCCTGGCGGGCGGCGGCCATCTGGGTGGGGGTGGTCATGGGCAAATCTCCTGTAGGGAAAGAATGATCGGGGTTCAGGGTTGGGTGGCGAGGGGGCCGGCCTGCTCCAGGATGGCGCGCAGGCCGCGGACGGCGGCGGCGATGTCGGTCGCCCCGACGATGGCGGTCACCAGACAGACGGTTGTCGCCCCGTGGCGCACCACCTCGGGAAGGTTGTGCTCCTTGATCCCGCCGATGGCGACGAAGGGCAGGGGGCAGGAACTGACGACATGGTCGAGGTAGGCCAGGCCGACCGGGGCGCAGACATCCTCCTTGGTGGCGGTGGCGAAGATCGGGCCGACGCCGATGTAATCGGCCCCGGCGCCGACGGCGGCCGCGGCCTGGGCCGGGCTGTGGGTCGAGAGGCCGATGATCCGGTCGGGACCGAGCAGGTGGCGGACCTCGGCCACCGGCAGGTCGTCCTGGCCGACATGGACGCCGTCGGCATCGACCAGCAGCGCCAGATCGACATGGTCGTTGACGATGAAGGGGATGCCGGTTTCCCGGGTCAGATCCCGGAGCTGCCGGCATTCATCGAGCATCGCCCGCTGGCTCTTGGCCGGGCGTTTCTCGCGGTACTGGAGGACGGCGATGCCGCCCGCGATCATCGCCTTCGCCACCTCGATGGTGCTGCGGCCGCGGGAGTATTTCTCGGCGGTGATGCCGTAGATGCCGGGCGGGAGCACCCGGCGGGGCTTATTGCTGTCCATGATAGCCACCTTCACGCAGAATGATTTCGGTCATGCGGCAGGCCACTGCCGCCACCTTGTGGGCAAAGAGCGGCAGCCGGACGCAGTCGGAGCGGAAATCGCCGACGATATGGCAGCTGCCGAGCCGCCGCACCCGGATGCCGTCGAGGTCGCTGCCGGCGATGCCGCAGGCCGAGACCACGGTCCGGCCACTTGCGGTCAGGGCCTCGAGCAGCATCTTCTTGGCCCCGGCCTGATCGAGCCCCTCCACCACCAGCCGGCAGTCGCCGAGGAGCGCGAGGCAGTTGGCGCCATCGAGCCGGACCGCCACGGTCTCGATGTCGAGGTCGGGGCGGATGCGGCGGAGGTTGAGCGCCAGCGCCTCGACCTTGAGCCGGCCGATCTGGTCGTGGAAATAGAACTGGCGGTTGAGATTGCCGGCCTCGACCCGGTCGAAATCGACGATTTTGAGGGACGCCACCCCGCTGCGCACCAGGTTGACGGCGACGTTGGAGCCGATGCCGCCGGCCCCGGCGATGGCGATTCTCATCCGATCGTGTCCCAATCCTTGAATACCGGCTGGCAGCCGCCGGCGACGATCGCCGCGATCACCTCATCGACCGTCCGGGTGTCGGTGATCTCGAACTGGCGGCTGTCCGGGTCTTCGGCCGCGGCGTAGCCGCCGACCCCGGTCTTGGAGTAGGCCGAGTAGCGGGTGGCGCCGAGATGCAGCAGTTGGTTGCGGAAGCGGGCGCTCTCCCGGGTCGAGATGGTGATGCCGGCCCGCGGCAGGAACAGCCGCAGGGCGGTCAGGAACTGGACGAAGGTGCGGTCGTCGACCAGGCCGGTCGGCTCGAAGGCGGTGCCGGTGCGGTTGAAGCGGGGCAGCGAGAACGACACCTCGGTGTCGAGGAAGGTGTCGGCCAGCCAGCGGCCGTGGAGTGCGGTGAAGAAGATGTCCCGCCGCGGCTCGGCGAGTCCCAGCAGGGCGCCGATGTTGACCGCCCGGAACCCGGCCCGCGCCCCCCGTTCCGGGGCGTCGAGGCGCCAGCGGAAGTCGGTCTTGCGGCCGGCGAGATGGACCCGGCGGTAGACCTCCTCGTCATAGGTCTCCTGGAACAGGGTCATGCCGTCCACCCCCTGCTGCCGCAGCCGGCGGTAGGCTTCCTCCTCGAGCGGGTAGATCTCGAGCGACACCGAGGCGAAATGGCGTTTCAGGCAGGCGGCGACGGCGAGCAGGTAGTCCATCGGCGTCGCCGCCGGCGCTTCGCCGGTGAGAAAGAGGATGTGCTGCATCCCGGTGGCGGCGATGGCCCTGGCCTCGGCCTCGATCTCGGCCAGGCTCAGGGTGCGGCGGTGGATGGCGGTGGTCCGGTTGAAGCCGCAGTAGGCGCAATGGTTGGCGCAGAAATTGGAAACGTAGAGGGGGATGAAGAGCTGGATGGTGTGGCCGAAGTGCTGGACCGTCAGGCGATGGGCCTTCTGCGCCATCGCCTCGAGGCAGACGCTGGCGGCGGGACTGAGCAGGGTCAGCAGGTCGAGTTCGTCGAGCCGGTCGCGCGCGAGCACGCGCCGCACCGCCGCTTCGTCGATCGTGGTGAAAAAGCCGGTGAAGTCGAAGTCCCTGAAGCGCTCGATGAACGAATAAAACGACATGTCCTGCAATCCTCCGATGATGGCCGCGGTCCGGTGGGCGACGGCTATTCCAGAAAGCCGGTCAGTGGCGACGAGGCCCTGGCGGTACTCGATGTCCCCGCCGGTCCGGCGAGCCAGGCGCTGCGCCCGGCCCTGACGGCGAGGTCGAAGGCGAAGCCCATGGCCACCGGATCGGCGGCGGTGGCGATCGCGGGGTTGACCAGCACCGCCGCCGCCTCCAGCCCCCGCGGCCAGGGTCAGGTCGGGGAGAATGTAGGGCAGGACGACGAAGCCGTCGCCGGCGAGGATCTCGGTCGCCTTCAGGGTCTCGATGGCGTCGGGCATCAGGTACTTCATGTCGGTGATCACCTCGATCTTGATGAAGTCGCCGCAGCCCGCCGTCCGGGCGATCCGGGCGATCCGCACCGCCTCCTCGGCGGTTCGGGCGCCCGAGGTGTTGGGCAGCAGGGTGACCTCGGGGGGGATGAAATCGAGGATGTTTTCCGACCGACCGCTGGAGTCGATCCGCCGCAGGGCGACGGTGATCATCTGGCTGCCGCTGGCCGCCAGCATCGGCGCGATCAGGGCGTTGGCGGCGAATTTGCCGGTGCCGGTGAACAGGCGGTTGGTGAAGCCCTTGGGACCGAGTTGCAGGATATCGTCAGTCATGATCAGCCTCCCCCGACGAAACTCAGCAGTTCGAGGCGGTCGCCGTCCCCGAGCCGGACCTGCGACCACTGTTCCTGGCGGATGATCTTCCCGTTCAGTTCGACGACCAATGCTTCCGGCGGCAGGCCCCTGGCCGCCACCAGTTCGGCGACGCTGCCGGGGGCGCAGCTCTCCTGGCTGCCGTTGACCACGATGTCCATATTGCCGCTCCCCAAAAAAAAAAGCCGTTCACCCGGCGGGGGGGGTAAACGGCTCGAAAAAAACTGAGGATGAAAACGACAATCCCTTTTCTGGCCGCTTCCCTTCGCCGGTATTACCCGGATCAGGTTCATAGGGTTGGAAAAATTCCTCTCAGCGGAGTGCACCCCTAGCGATGGATATAGTGTAAGACGCGAGAGCGGGCTTTGTCAAGCGGATGCCGATGGCGGGGCCAATTTATCCCCCGTTCCGGGCCTCCGGTCACACAGGGGGTGGAGGGGGCGATCCCGGCCCAGGGAACGACTCCGGGCTACAACCAGAATTCGGGGTAGCGCCGGTTTTTCGGGATGTTGTTGATCGCCAGGGCCACGAGCAGCATCACCAGGGCACCGGAGGTGGCCGGCATCAGGACGTAGAGGTAGCCGAGCCGATGGACGCTGTCGCCGCCGATGACCGCGATCAGGGCGGTGGCGCCGCCCGGCGGATGGAGGGTCCGGGTCAGGTGCATCAGGGCGATCGCGGTGGAGACGGCGACCGCCGCCGCCAGCCAGGTCTGGTCGCCGAACCACTGGAAGGCCGTCACCCCGAGGAAGGCGGAGAGGACATGGCCGCCGATCAGGTTGCGCGGCTGGGCCAGGGGGCTGCGGATGGCGCCGTAGATCAGCACCGCCGAGGCCCCGAACGAGCCGATCAGCAGGACCAGACCGCTGGGATCGACCAGCCGGTAATGGAGCAGGGCGACGGCGGTGATGCCGAGAAAGCTGCCGATCCACGACCACCACACCTCGGCCAGACTGACGCGGGGCGGGGCCTGGCCATTGCCCCGCATCTTGGTGAAATATTCCATTGCTTCGTCCTCCAGCGGGTTATATGCAGTAGGATTGCACAAGGTCGGTCCGGGTGACGATCCCCAGGGGGCGGCCGTCCGGGTCGACGATCGGCAGGCGGTTGATCCTGCGGTCGATGAACAGCCGGGAGATCTCGCCGACGGTGATCTCCGGCCCGGCGGTGACGGGCGGGGCCGTCATCATCTCCCGCACTGCGTGGTTGCGCAGGGCGATGGCCATGCAGCCCTTGGTGGTGAGGCAGTGGGCGATGATGCGGAGGAAGGTGGCCGGCTGTTCCAGCCCCATCCGGGCGAGGAAATCCTTTTCCGAGATCACCCCGACGATCCTGCCGTCGCCGTCGACCACCGGGGCCCCGGAATAGATTTTGTCGGCCAGTTCCTGGGCCGCCTGCTGCAGGTCCATGTCGGCGTCGATGCACTGCACCGGCGCGGTCATGATATCGGCGGCCGTGACCGAGTCCCGCAGCCGCTGCATCGCGTGGTCGAAGGCGAGGCGATAGACCTCCCGAAAATCGCCCGGGCTGATGTCGATGTAGCCCTCGATCTGCCGCATCGCCGCAATGACATCGGGCTCGGCGATCTCGATCGAGGTGCAGCTTGTTTCCGGTTTCGTCATGGTGGCTCCCTTGGTTGGATATATCAATCTGTGATATGATTTCATTCAATCATGAAAATAATTTTATGGTTTGACTTAGGTCAATCTTTTTGTCGATTTTCTCCGGTAGAAGGAAAAAAGACAGCACATACTGCCATCGGCATCCATCAGTCTGCGTCGTGGCCATGTAGAGACGATGCGGTCGACGCAGCGGATTGGTTGCGGAGAAAGGTCTGGCAACGGTCACCACTTCACGGGAGGGGAATCAGCATGCATATCGACAGACGGGAATTGTTGCGGGGGCAGCCGGGGCCGGTTGCGCCCTCGCCCTGGAATTGAATTTCTTCCGCTTCATCGATGCCGGAGAGGCCTGCGCCGCCGAGGTCGAACGGCTGGTACGCTCCACCTGTTCGCCCAACTGCACCGGGGCCTGCGGCTTCAAGGCCAGGGTCACGGACGGCCGGATCAGCACCCTGATCCAGGCCGCCGACTATCCCGAGGACTCGTACAATCCGCGCGGCTGCCTGCGCGGCCTGTCGATGATGGACCTGATCTACGGCCGGGACCGGCTCAAGTACCCGCTGATCCGCACCGGCGAGCGGGGCAGCGGCCAGTTCCGGCGGGCCAGCTGGGACGAGGCCCTCGACCATGCGGCCGGCCGGCTGAAGGAGATCACCGCCAAGTACGGGCCGGAGGCGATCGCCGCCACCATCCAGGTCCCCGGCACCGGCTACGTCCAGAAGGGGGCGCTGGTCGCCCTGGCCGGCCCGGCCCGCTGGACCATGCACCACGGCTACGACCAGAACGGCGACCTGCCGATGTTCTGGCCGATGATCTTCGGGGTCCAGAGCGAGGAACTGGAGTCGCTCGAGTGGCTCAACGCCCGGACCACGATGATCTTCGGCTCCAACGTCATCCAGACCCGGCTGCCCGATGCCCATCACCTGCTCGAGGCCAAGGCCGGGGCCGGGTGGTGGTGGTCGATCCCGATTTCTGCAGCACCGCCGCCAAGGCCGACGAGTGGCTGCCGATCAAGGCCGATACCGATGCCGCCCTGGCACTCGGCATGGCCAGGATCATCATCGAACGCAAACTCTACGATGCCGATTTTCTCCGCGACTTCACCGATTTCCCCATCCTCGTCCGGCAGGACAACGGCAAGCGGCTGCTGGCCGGCGAAGTCGGTGCGCTGGCGACGGAGGCCGGGAGCAGAACCATTCCCGAATATCGCCGCCTCTTTGTGATCCGCAGCGGCGGTGACTTCCGCATCCTCGATCCGGAAAACCTGGCCGCAACCCGGGCCGAACTGGAAGGTGAGTTCGAGGTGACCCTGGCCGACGGCAGTTCGGTCAAGGTGGAGACGGTCTTCACCGCCCTGCAGAAGCTGCTGGTTGAATATGACCTCGACAAGGTGGCGGCGATCACCGGTCTCGATCCGCTGCAGATCGAGCGGGTGGCGGTCGACGCCGCCGGCAACACGCCGCTGCATGTCATCTACGGGGCCAGCAACTATCAGTGGTACAACGGCGATCTCAAGGGCCGGGCCCTGTCGCTGTTGCCGGTTCTGACCGGCAGCATCGGCAGGAGCGGGGCCGGCATCTCGACCTATGCCGGTCAGTACCGCATCCGTTTTGACCTCAGGAGCTGGTGGTTTCCGGAGGGCGGAAAACTGAACTGGGTCGCCTATCTCCATTTCCTCCAGGGCAAAGGTCCCAACTATCCGCAGAACGGCATCAAGGCGATGGTCGGGGCCTGGGGCAACCCCTTCGATCAGCACAACATGAGCAATATCCTCAAGGATCGGGCGGCCTCCGGCGAACTGGAGTTCATCATGACGACCGATTTCCGGATGACCACCAGCTGCCTGTGGTCCGACGTGGTCTTTCCCGCCCCGTCCTGGTACGAAGTCTTCCTCAACGCCGGCGATGCCGCTACGCGCGGCATCAAGGACGGCGATCTGGTGCAGATCCACAACGATCGCGGCAAGACCCGGGCCTATGCCATCCTCGATCCCGGCTGCAGCGCCGGCACGGCGATCTTCGAGGAGGGCTGGTGGTCCCGCTACCTGGCCGGCGAAGGCTACAACTCGCTGACCTTCCCCTGGATCAAACCGCTGCACGAAGTCTATTTCGTCCCCGGCATGTGGTCGCCGACCACGGTGTGGAACGAGTGTCTTGTCGACGTGAGGAGGATGAGCGCATGAAAATGGGCATGGTCATCGATCTGGAAAAATGTATCGGCTGCCGCTCGTGCATGGTGGCCTGCAAACAGCACAACGCCCAGCCGCCGCAGACCTGGTGGAACCGGGTGTTCACCCCCGGCAGCCACCGCCACCTGACGCCACCGGCAAGTGGGGTCGAGTTCTTCCTGCCGGTGCACTGCCAGCACTGCGAGAAAGCCCCCTGTGAGAAGGTCTGCCCGGTCGGAGCCACCTTCAAGGCCGCGGACGGGGCGGTGCTGATCGACTACGAGCGCTGCATCGGCTGCCGCTACTGCATGTCGGCCTGCCCCTACGGCGTCCGCCAGTTCAACTGGGAAGATCCGGCCAAGGCCCATCAGCGCTCGGAGTACCAGGAACAGTACCATTACGGCTACCCCGAGGACCACCGCCATGAAGGGCGTCTGGTCTACAGCCCGCTGCGGCCGAAGGGTATTGTCGAGAAATGCACCTTCTGCGCCCAGTACCGCGATAATGGGGAGCTGCCGGCCTGTGTCCGGGGATGCCCCGGCAAGGCCCGGTTCGTCGGCGACCTCGATGATCCGGAGAGCGACGTCAGCCGGATGATCAAGGGCCGCAACGCCTTTACCCTGCTGCCGGAAAAGGGCACCAAACCGACCGTCTTCTACCTGCCGCCCAAGGCCAAGGAGGTGTGATCATGTCTCTGAAAATGCGAATTGGCCTGATGTTCAGCGGCGCGCTCTTTCTCGTCGCCATCGCTGCCTGGATCTATCAGCTGAAGGAGGGCCTGATCCTCACCAACCTGCCGAACTCCTACAGCTGGGGGCTGTACATCTCGGGGCTGGCCTTCTTTGTCGGCAATGCCGCCGGCGGCCTGGTGCTGACCTCGTCGATCCACCTGTTCGGGGTGAAGAAGCTCAAGCCGTTGGCCAAGATCGGGGCGCTGACCGCCTTCGCCAATGTCACCGCGGCGATGCTCATCGTCCTGCCGGATATCGGAAAACCACAGCGCCTTCTGAATCTGCTCCTGCATCCTAATTTCATGTCGCCGCTGGTCTGGGATGTCATCGTCCTCAACCTCTATGCCCTGGCCGCAGCAATCTATCTCTATATCCTGATGCTGCCCGAACTGACCGGCAGACTCGCCTGGCTGGCGATCAAGGTAGATGATCCGCCAGAATTTTCCGAGCGCTGGGCCAAGCGCATTGCGCCGGTGGCCTTGATGTTCGCCATCGGCATCCACGTGGTCACGGCCTGGATCTTCTCCACCCAGGGGGCGCGGGACTGGTGGTTTTCGCCGGTCATGGCCCCCGATTTCGTTTCGGTCGCCGTCGCCGTCGGCACCACCGTCGTCCTGGTGGCGGCGGCCCTGGCGTATGGTACCGGCGACAGCTACCAGGAGGCCTATCGCACCCTTGGCCTGATCATCTTCATGGCCACCTGCGTCCATATCTTCCTGATGGCCAACGACCTGGTGATTCATGCCTGGTACGGCAATGCCGAGACCCACCGGATCATGGCCGTCGCCTGGGGCGATTTCGGCCTCGCCCATGCCTTCGAGGTCGCCGCGCCCCT
>JROS01000004.1 GCA_000769715.1 Desulfobulbus sp. Tol-SR | reverse complement strand
CAGCACCTGATCGCCGACCTGGTGGCCGCGGGTATCGTTGATGACCTTGAAGTGATCGAGATCGGCGAAGATCAGCGACAGGGCGGAATTCCTCCTGCTGGCGCGGGCCAGTTCGTCGGCAAAGACATGGGTGAAATTGCGGCGGTTGCTGAGGCCGGTCAGGGGATCGTGGGTCGACTGCTCCTGCAGTTCATCGATCAGGGCCGTTACCTGGCGCTCCTTTTCCCTTCTGACGCAGCCCAGGATCCCGAACAGGGTGCCGAACAGCAGCGGATGAATCATGAAGAACCACTGGATCGGCGTCGTCAGGACCGTGGTCAGCGGCGAGGGGATGGTGTGGGAGGCGAGGAAGGCGTAGTGCATGGTGGTCGTCACCAGGGGGATGGGCAGACCCCAGAGGATGCCGAACCAGATATAGACATTGTGGAAGATATCGTAGCTGAAGGGTTGGCCTGCCGCCGTACAGAATTCCTTGATCTGGGTCTGGAACGATTGTGGCATGAGGGTTCCTGGGGCGTCGGTGGGGCCGGATTCTGCGTCCGCCATCGTCAGACAGACGGGCTGAAGAGATCGGCATGATATCCGCAACCGTTGAAATGATAGCAATCCCGATCCAAATAGACAAGCGCTTTACCCCTTGCGGTCGGTGCAGCGATCAGGCGGTCGGGAGGTAGGAAAAAGGGTGCCACCCTGTTCCGGGAAGTGGATATTTTTTACCCACATTTTTTCGGCTGGTGGAGGATGTGGCCGGGCGGTACAACTTTTAAATACTGAAATTACAGATATATACATAAATATTTCGCCATTGGCATTGTTGTTGCTATAACTATGGCACAAGGCAATTGAAGTGATGGCGACAGTCGCCGTCAACCTTCAGCACGACGCGAAGAAACCCGGAGAATTCGGTTTCGGGTCTTCATCACCAATCGAACAAGGAGAAACACCATGAAAAAGAAAATCGCAGCAGTCGTTCTCGTCTTAAGTCTGGCCACCGTCGGTATCGCTTCGGCCCGGGGCGGCATGGGAATGGGCATGGGTCCGGGGGCCGGCATGGGCTGCCCGCAGGGAATTGCCCAGTACCAGCAGCTCGACGAGGCCACCCGGACCAAGATCGACGGCTTCTATCGTGACACCCAGGACCTGCGCAAGCAGATCGTCATGAAGCATGCGGCGATGCGGGCCCTGATGACCAGCCAGAATGCCGACCCGGCCGCCGCCTCGAAACTCAGCGGTGAGCTGTTCGACCTCCAGGCGACCATGCAGGCCAAGGCCAAGGCCGCCGGGGTTTCCCAGTATATCGGTGCCGGTGGATGCGGCATGGGCATGGGCGGGGGCATGGGCATGGGCCCCCATGGCGGTCGCGGCATGATGGGCGGCAGGATGTAACATCAATTTCGGGGCACCTCCTCCCCACCCCGGAACCCCCCAGGCAGCCCTGCTGTCTGGGGGGTTTTTTATTTGCGCCCCGTTGACCAAAAGGGAAAAGTGGGCTAGATGTCTTGTGGAACAGACGGCCCGCATCCGTACGACTGGATCGGTAAGGAAGCGGAGAGTAAGGGAGTGGTTCACTTTGCGCGGAGGAAGACATGGGGAGATCAGGAATTGCCGCCCTGTTGCTGGTGCTGGCAATGGTTCAGGGCGTTGCGGCGCAGCCCGCGGTGGTCTCGGTCAACCAGTTTGTCGAGCATCCCGCCCTCGATGCGGTGCTCAAAGGCCTCCAGGACTACCTGAAGGATAAGGGCGTGGCGGTCGACTATCGCGTCCACAACGCCCAGGCCAACATGGGCACCGCGACCCAGATCGCCCAGCAGATGGTGGGCGAGAAGGCCGATCTGCTGGTGGCGATCGCCACCCCCAGCGCTCAGGCCTGCGCCCAGGCCCTGGCCAAGGCCCCGGCCGACATGAAGCGGCCCTTCCTGTTCACCGCCGTCACCGATCCGGTCTCGGCCGGGCTGGTCAAGGACCTGCAGCACCCGGGCGGCGATATCACCGGCGTCTCCGACCTGCTGCCGCTCGAAGAGCACATGAAGATGGTGCTGACCTTCAAGCCCGATATCAAGCGTCTCGGTCTGCTCTACAACGCCGGCGAGGCCAACTCGAAGACCGTGGTCGCCGGGATCGGGGAGTTGAGCGGCAGGATGGGCTTTACGGTGGTAGAGGCCACCGCCGCCAGGACCGCCGACGTCTTTGCCGCCGCCCGGAGCCTGGTCGGCCGGGCCGATGCGATCTTCATCCCGACCGACAACACCATCGTCTCGGCGCTTGAGTCGGTGCTCAAGGTCGGGGTCGAGAACAAACTGCCGGTGTTTGCCGCCGACGTCGATTCGGTTGCCCGCGGGGCGGTGGCGGCGATGGGGTTCGATTACTACCGCCACGGCTACCAGACCGGGGCGATGGCCGAGCGGATCCTCAAGGGCGAGAAACCGGCCGATATCCCGGTGGAGTTCCAGAAAGACCTGCAGCTTGACATCAACCTCAAGTATGCCAGGCTGATGGGGATCGAACCGCCGGCCGAACTGCTGCGGAAGGCGACCAAGGTTCATCGCTAACGGATCGGGCCGATGACACTGTACGCGGCGCTCGGGGCCATAGAGCAGGGATTCGTCTATGGCATCATGGTTATCGGGGTCTACCTGACCTTCCGCATCCTCGATTTCCCCGACCTGACGGTGGACGGCAGTCTGCCGCTCGGGGCCTCGATCTCGGCGGTGGCCATCACCCACGGGATCAATCCGTTTCTGTCCCTGCTCCTCGCCCTGGCCGGGGGCTTCGTTGCCGGGATGGTGACGGCGGTGTTGAACACCAAGTTCCGGATTCTCCACCTGCTGGCCTCGATCCTGACGATGATCGCCCTCTATTCGATCAACATCCGCATCATGGCCGGTCCCAATGTCGCCCTGCTCGGCTCGGCGACGGTCTTCGATGCGGTGTCCGGCTTCGGCGTCCCGCCCCACTTCGCCGGCCTGATGATCTTCGGCGCCTTCGCGATCCTGGTGGTCGGGCTGATGATCTGGTTCCTCGGCACCGAGCTCGGCCAGGCGATCCTGGCCACCGGCGACAACCCGCAGATGATCACCAGCCTCGGCGTCAATACCCGCACCATCATCATCCTCGGGGTCGGCCTCTCCAACGCCCTGATCACCCCCAATCTCAAGAAGAGGCTGATACAACGGTGATCCGGCTGGAACGCATCATCAAATATTTTCATCGGGGCAGCGTCAACGAGGTCTTCGCCCTCAACGATCTCAGCCTGCGGGTGGCCGAAGGCGAGTTCGTGACGGTCATCGGTTCGAACGGGGCCGGCAAGTCGACACTGTTGAACTGCATCGCCGGTGGTTTCTTCCCCGATTCCGGCTCGATCGCGATCGCCGGCGAGGACGTTACCCGCTGGCCGGAATACAGGAGGGCCAGTTTGATCGCCCGGGTCTTCCAGGACCCGCTGCTCGGCACCTGTCCCTCGGCCACCATCGAGCAGAACATGGCCCTGGCCATTCGCCGCGGCCGGACACGGGGCCTGGCCAGGGGGGTGAAGCCTGCCGATCGGGCACTGTTCCGCCGCCAACTCGAACAGCTCGGGCTGGGGCTCGAGCATCGCCTGCTCGACAAGGTCGGCCTGCTGTCCGGCGGGCAGCGGCAGGCCCTGACCATGCTGATGGCGACGATGGTCCGGCCGGAGGTCCTGCTGCTCGACGAGCATATCGCCGCCCTCGATCCGAAGACCGCCAGCCAGATCCTCCAGTTGACCCGGGATATCATCGCGCAGCAGGGGCTCACCACCCTGATGATCACCCACAACATGAAACATGCCATCGCCTTCGGCAACCGCCTGATCATGCTCCACCAGGGCCGGATCATCCTCGATCTCAGCGGCAAGGCCAAGCAGGACCTGACCGTCAGCGATCTCCTGGCCCAGTTCTACCGGTCCCAGGGGGAGGAGCTGGCCCTCGACTCGCTGCTGCTCGGCTGATTCCCCCGTCCTGACGTCTCCGGCCTGCCGCGCTGCCGGTGACAGGCCGTATCCGGCAGGATGGCGACCGGCGCAGGTGCCGGTGCCGGGGGAGGAACAACGGCAGGGCCGGTTGCCGAAATTGTCTTTCTTTTTACCGAGGAGGGCGTAATGAAAGAGGAATATAATTTCAACCTGACGGT
>JROS01000143.1:1294-10763 GCA_000769715.1 Desulfobulbus sp. Tol-SR | reverse complement strand
CAGATTGTCGTCGGCGTCGAACTCGTAGGTGATCGGCCCGGCGGTCAGGGTATGGTCCTCCAGGGAGTGGGTGAAGGTCCGACCGGTGATGCCCAGCTGAGCGTTCATCTGGTAGGTGCGATTGCCGTTGTTGTCATACCGGTACTCCTCGACCAGGCTGCCGTCCCTGGTGACGGTGAGCAGCCGGCCCAGCGGATCATAGCCGTATTTGAACAGGCTGCCCGACCCGGCGACGGTTTCGGTCCTGCTCACGATCCTGCCGCCGTCGTCCCGGGTGAGATCGTAGCTGTAGACGGCGCCCGCGACTTCAACGCCGAGGCCGTCCACTTCGCCGTGGTCGTTGAACGTTCGACTGAGAGCGAATGCACCATCGGTGACTTTCTCCGGCAGGCCGTTGTCGCTCTTCCTGCCGATCGTGAAACCACTGGAACCGATCAACAGGCCATCCCTGTCGTATTCCATTTCTTCGGTGGCGCCGGCATAAGTCAGGGCGGCAAGCTGGAAGTCGTTGTTGTAGGTCAATCCGAGCGCCCCGGCAAGGGTCCCGGTCTGGGCGATGCCGGTCACCAGACTGCCGTCATAGCTGAAATCGATGACCTCCGAGCCTCTGGTGATCGTGTCGACATTATCACCGCAGGCATACGTATAGGCGTTGACCCACTCGGGGGTTGCCGTCTCCATCAACCGACCCGAGGCATAGGTGTTGATGATCGTCCTGGCCGAGGGCAGGGTCACTTTGGCGAGCTGCCGTTCTTCGTTGTAGGCATAGCTGGTGGTGCTGCCCAAGGGGGTTATGAAGGATGAGCGGTTGTTGACGCGGTTATAACCTAAACCGTTATCGGCCGGATACGGGGTCCGGTACAGGGTCATATTGCCGTTTTTGTCATAGTCAAACTGCAGGACGGAGGTGTCGGGCCGCACCACCTTTTTCACCCGGCCGACACCGTCGTATTCGGTGAATCTGGTCACTCGCTTGAGCGGATCGGTGATGGTGGCAATGTTGCCGCTGGAATCATAGCTATACGTCGTTTTGCGGGCGCCGCTGGTGACCGCGACCAGCCTGCCGTCGGTACGGTACTCGTAGGTGGCGGCCAGCAGGCCGGGCACGGAGACGCTGACGGGCTGCAGCGTATTGGGATCATAACGGGTGGTTATGGTTCGGCCTTCCGGCGACGTGATCGTCTCGGCGGCATTGGCCACATCATGTCTGCCCGTGGTCGTGTTGCCGTTGACCGTCGTCGTTGCGGTCACCGATTCGAGCTGCCCGTCGGCATTGTCGTCTGCATAGGTCTTATCTGTGGAGATCACCCGGCTCAGCCCGGCCGGTGTGGTGGTCTTGGAGGAGTGGACAGAGGTATGGTCGAACCAGTAGTCCAGATCGCTTGAGCTTTCGACCTTCGAACCGCAACTCGAGGTGCTGGACGAGTCGAGGCCGTCAGCCGAAATGGCGGTGGTGACGACTTCGCCGGAGACAGCGGTGCTCGTGCTGTCGACCGCCCCGGTCGATCTGGTCAGTCTCTTGACCATGGAACTGGTGTTGGGGGTGGAGGTGGTGCTGGTGACCAGGCCTTCCGCAATCGCCTCCCTGGCAAATTGCCAGATACCGCCCTCCTGGTTCGTCGTCCTGTAGACCCTGCCGGCATCATCGAACAAGTGCGCGAAGCGGTTGCCATTGGGTTCATTTTTCGCCGTCAGCAGGCCATCGTTGTTGAGGTATTCAAAAGTATAGCTGTTGCCGTCGGGATAGGTCAACTCCTTGAGCTGGTTATGGTCGTCGATGGCAAGTCTGGTCCGCAGGCCATCGGCAGAGACAATCGCCGTCGGAACCCCAAACGTTCGTTCGATGGTCACCACATTCCCGAACTGATCGGTGATGGTGTCGAGCAGGCCATCGCCGTCATAACCGAATTCGAGCAGCGACACCCCGGTCTCCAGGTCATAGGTGAGACGATGCCGGCCTTCTGCCGTGATCAGGTGCCCCTGGCCATTGTTTTCGGTAAAATGGATATCCTCCTGGCTGTAGCTCTTGACGGCGACCTTGCGGACAAGGCGGTTGCCCCGATCGGGGATGACGATAAACCCGCGGGCATCGAGGCTGAGCCGATGCGGCTGCATCAGCAGGGCCCGGGTGGCGGCGCCGTCGTCGCCCGCCAGGCCCGGCTCACCCTTGCCGGCGACGGTCGAGATGTAGCCGTCGCTGCTCACCTTGCGGATGACATCGCCGTTGCCGTAGTACTGGGAAAAATAGAAATTGCCCTGGTGGTCGAAGGTGATGCCGGCGGCCTGGGTGATCCGGGCCAGGGTTGCCGGACCGCCGTCGCCGGAATAGCCGGAGATGCCGTTCCCCGCCACGGTGGTGATGGTACCGCTGGGGTTGACCTTTCGGATCCTGGTGCCGTCGGCGATATAGAGGTTGCCGTCATGGTCGACGCTGACCGAGGTCGGCCCGCTCAGATACGCCTGGCCGGCCGGTCCGCCGTCGCCATTGGAACCGTGCTCCTGCGGCTCATACTGTTCGCCGGTGCCGGCAACCGTCCTGACTGTGCCGTCGGTGGCGATCCGGCGCACCCGGTAACTGCTCTCGACGATATCGCCGCCGGTGCACACGCCGGTGACCGGGTCGACCTCGCCGCCGACACAGGACGAGGCCTCGGCAAAGTAGATGCTGCCCGAATCGTCGACGGCAATGCTCGACGGCATGATGCCGGCGGCAAGGGCCGGCCCGCCGTCACCGCTCGATTCCTGGCGGCCGTTGCCGGCGATGGTGGTGATGATGCCGTTGGTATCGATTCTGCGGATCCGGTTGATCCCCATATCGGCGACATACAGATTGCCGCGGCTATCGAAGGCGATGTCGTTGGGGATGTGCATGCGGGCATCTTTGGCGGCGATGCCATCTTCGTCGAGAGTGCCGTCGGGGCCGCCGGCGACGATCTCGACGATTCCCGTTCTGTCGATCTTGAGGATGGCGGGATGGACCTGGTTGGCCACATAGATGTTGCCCGCCGGATCGACGGCGGTGCTGACCGGGGTGCTGATCGGCGTTTCCCGTGCCGCCGCGCCGTCGGTCGCCCACCCCTCTTCCCCGGTGCCGGCGACGGTGGCGATCACCGGGGTGTCGTTTCTGATCACCGAACCGTCGCCCTTGTGCAGCGTGGTCGGGTCGGTCGGGCTGAGTTTGTGATGGGCCGAGATCGACCAGCCCTGGGCCAGGCCATGCCCCTTTTCCGCCGGATTGATCGCAAGTTGGCTGCGCCGCCAGTTGATGACCTCGTCTCGGGTCGGCACCGTCGTCGGGGTGGTGCCGAACCAACCGAAGGCCATCTCCATATAACCGGAGTCCATATAGTACGAATCGTAGACATAGCCGATGCTGACCTGGGCGGTGACCCTGTGCAGGACCCTGTTGTTCAGCAGGTCCCGGCCATCCCAGACAAATTCAGCCACCTGTTTGGGGGACGGCTCCAGGGTCCTGGTAAATTTACGTCCGGCAATATCCAGTTCCACTTCGATCCGTTTGACGCTGTCCGGCACCTCTTCGCCACTCACCGGCACCGAGATCACATGGTGGTAGCCTTCGGCCCGGTCACTGGCATAGGCGAGGCTCAGACCGGTGCCGGGAATGGCGATATTCTCGTAAAATATCTGACTTGCATCGCCGACCGATGAGCCCGTAGCCGACTGCGGACAATCAGGGCAGAGTTGCTCCTGCAGACTGGCGATATTGAACCCGAGCATATTCATCAGGCTGATGAACGAGCACCAGTTGAAATCCCATGGCGAAAAATGGTCCACCTCGATTCGCCAGAATGTCGCCCCGGGCTGATAGAATTGGGGGTCGGCAAGGCCGAGGGCCTCATCGTGGAGGTTGCCGTTGCCGTTGAGATCATCGGGTGCACCATCGCCGTCGCGGTCGATCCCGTCGACCGCCCCATCGCCGTCGGTATCGAGAAGGGTCACGACCACGCCGTTGCGGGAGGCGACCCAGACGCCCTTGTCGCGATCATAAGCGCCGACCGGTACCGCCGCCCCGACCTTGAAACCGAGAAAGTTGTCGACCCAGGTGACCACCGGCTTGTCAAATCGGACCCGGTCGACCCCGTCGATCTGCAATTCGGCGCAGTAGGTGTAAGCCGAGGTCTTCGGCAGCTCGGCCGGCATCGAGGCCGCGGTGGCATACTCGGTGGCGCGGACGTTGAAACTCCTGAGCTCGCGCACCTGCCTGCCGTCCTCATCGACGGCAAAGGCGCGGTTGTCCCCCTGGAACACCATGGTGAGGGCGCGCGGCCCCGAGCCATCGGTTACCGGAGAACTGCGATGGGTGATGATCGTGGCGGCATCGCCATCGAGTCGGACCTCGGTCACCCGGGAATCCTGCTGCAGTAGGTGGACGGTCTCGGCAATGGCGATATCGTTGACCGGTACGTAGACCTGGCGCTGGACCGGGAGGAACCCGTCACCGCTATAGACCAGGGTCAGAGTGGTTCCCCCATGAACGGGCAGCACGAATTTACCGGTGTCGTCGGTGACGGCGGTGCCGTATTCAGGATGGTCGAGGATGGTCACCGCCACGCCGCCAAGGGGAGCACCGGCGAGACGCCTCACCTCGCCGGTGGCCAGGCCGAACCGTTCCGGATCATAGCCCGCCACCGTGGCGTCGGCGGGGATCTGGTTGTTGTACAGAGCCCCGAACGAACCGGCCGGCTGGGGCTCAGGTTCGCCGGTGACCAGGACCCTGACCCGGGCATTGGCCACCCCTCCCGGACTGGCAGCGGTCAGGGTATAGGTGGTCGAATATTCCGGGGCGACCAGCACCGAACCGTTCAGGGCCACTTCCCCTATCCCGTTATCGATATGGACATGCTGGGCATCGAGCGTCGTCCAGGACAGCGTTGTCGATCCGCCTTGGGGGATGGTCACCGGCGAGGCGGTAAATTCCATCGTCGGCGGCACGGCGAAATCACTGACATGCACCGTGACGCTCGCCGTCGCGGTGCCCCCTCTCCCCGTTACCGTGATGGTATAGGTGGTCGTTTCCGCCGGGGCCACGGTCACCGAGCCGTTGGCCGGCAGATAGCCGATACCGTTGTCGATTGCGGCGTATTGGGCGTCGGTGGCGGTCCATACCAGCCTGGTGGTCTGTCCCGGCTGGATCGCCTGATCCCGGCTTGCGAGCTCCACCGTGGGGGGATGATCGACAAACATCCCCACCTCGAAGTCCTGCTTGATATTGGCTCCCGCCATCAGTATCTGCCGGTTCAGGGTTCGGCCGTCGGGCAGGCTGACCTGGATGGTATGGTCGCCATCGGCCAGGGGCTCCCCCCGCCATAGGGTGCATCTTCCCGAATGCTCCGGTGCAGATAGCCGATACCGATCTCCGTCCACTCGGCGCCGAGGATGTTGATGCGGTGACCGCGTCCCGGATAGTCAACGTCGAGAAAAAGATCATCGTGCAGTTTGAGCGAGGTCCGGAAGGGGTCCAGGGGACTGCTCGACATGGCGGCGGCGATATTTTCGCCGGTGTCCCCCACAAATCCGGCGGCCAGGCAGCGATCGGCCGGGGTGCTGCCGTCACTGCCTTCGTGGGCAAAATAGTGGTTGTCCACCATATCCTGGCTGTGGCTGCGTGCCGCCCGGGTCAACCTGTCGTTGAATGTCAGCGGCGGCAACGGCGCATCGCCGATCATTTCTTCCGGCGGCCCCTCGTTCAGATCGATGCTCAGCCGTGCCGCTTCCGATGAAGGGTTGGCCCGTGCCCGATTGATTGCCTCAAGGTGGGCCTGTTCTTCCGGGGTGGGGTCACCGTAGAGATCGTCGACGACGATGACGACACTTGCCCTGGCGGTTTTTTCCCCGCTGCCCCTGGCGCTGATGATGTATTCCGTGGTGTCGGCGGGGGATACTTGAGTTGCTCCATTGCAGGCAACCGCATCGAGACCCGGTTCGATGGCGGCGTCGCTGCAGTTTTCGCTGGTCCAGGTGAGGGTGACGGTGTCACCGGCGGCGATACGGCGTTTGTCGGCATCGATGGATACTGTCGGGATGGCAATATAGAGAATGGACGCCGTGGCGGATTTCCGCTGGCCGTACGTATCTTCGGCCTCGACGGCAAGGCTGTGTTCCCCCTCTGCCCCCAGCACAACCTCCGAGGAGAAGGAATTGCCGGTAACCGTTGCCGGCGCGCCATTGACGGTGACGGTGGCGCCCTCGGTGACCCGCCCGCTCACCTGGATCGTCGGGGTGGCGGTAACAGTGCCGGTAGCCGGGGCGGCGATCTGCAGGACCAGTTCGGGGTAAACCGTAACCGCGACACTCTCCTTCACGGTCCCTCCCGGTCCTGTCGCGGTCAGGGTGTAGGTGGTATCTGCAACAGGGTTGACAGCCATGTTGCCGCTGGTTGCCACCGTACCGATGTCCGGACTGATGGAGACGGTGTCGGCATTGGCGGTGGTCCAGCTCAATTGGGTCGCCTGCCCCGCCAGCACCGCCGCTGGTGCGGCCGACAAGGTTGCCGTCGGCGTGGGAGAATCGACTGTGACCGTGACATTTTTCGATACCGTGCCGCCAGGTCCCTTCGCCGTCGCGATATAGGTTGTGGTCTGAGCGGGGCTGACGGCCAGCGATCCCTGGAGCCCCACCGCCCCGATGCCCTGGTTGAAGACCACCTGGTCGGCGTTGCTGCTCGACCAGGCGAGTTGGGCCGAATCACCATTGGCGATGGCGGCGGGTTCGGCCTGGAGGGTCAGGGTCGGCGCCGGTTGCAGCACGGTGATGATCCGGCTGGCGGTGGCCGTCCCGCCGGGACCGGTGGCCGTCGCGGTGTAGGTCGTGGTGACCTCCGGGGCGACAACGGTCGAGCCGGAAGTGGCCACCGGTCCGATCCCGGGGGCGATGGTCAGGGACTCGGTAGAGCTGCTGTCCCAGCTGAGTGTTGTCGAATTGCCGCGGATGATGATGTTTTCCCCGGCCGTCAGCGTCACCGCCGGCGGCGGGTTCGCGGGAATGACGGTGATGGTGACGCTGTCCCTGGCGACCCCGCCGGGCCCGGTCGAGGTCATGGTGTAGGTGGTGGTAACCGCCGGGGTCACCGTGGTCTCGCCGCCCAGCTCCACCGCCCCGATGCCCTGATCGATGACGCAACTGGTGGCGTTGGCATAGACCCAGGTCAGCCGGACGCTTTCCCCGGCGTTTATCGTCGTGGCCGAGGCCTTGAGATCGGCCACCGGGGCGACGAACGTCACCGCGACTTTACGATAGGCAGTCCCGCCCGCCCCCACCATCATGAGGCTATAGGTCGTCGGTTTGACAGGGGTGACCGTCAGCGTCCCGTTGCAGTCGACCTCGCCCACATCCGGGGAGAGGGAGCAGGAGGTGGCCCGGGTGCTGGTCCAGGTGAGCGTAGTGCTGTCGCCGACCTTCAAAATGGCCGGGTCGGCACTCATGGTTCCGGCCGGGCCGATCGGGGAGATCGTGACGCTGCGGCTCACCGGGCCCCGCTCGTTGGTAGCGGTGACGGTATAGGTGATCGGCAGGCTTGCCGGGGTCACGGTCAGCGTGCCCTGGGCCGCCGCCGCGCCGATCCCCTGGTTGATGACCACCGTGTCGGCGCAGCCCGCACTCCAGTGCAGAGTGACGCTGCCCCCAAGATCGATCGAATAGGTCGAGGCCGAGAACGAAACGCTGGGATAATCGGGAAAAGTCACCGTTCGGGTTCTGACCCCGCCGTCCCCTGTCGCCTCCAGCGTATAGCTGCCGGCTATCGAAGGAGATACCTGCCTGGTACCGGCCAGGGGAACCTCGCCGATATCGGGACTGATGGAGGCGCTGGTCGCGCCGCTGGTCGACCACGTCAGGGTGAGGGGCTCCCCGGGAGTCATGTTGCAGGTGGGAGAAACCGAAAAATTGATGCTCGGCGGGGAGGGCGGTGGCGGCGGAGGCGGCTCGACGACATACACCGTTGCCGAATAATTCCTGCTCCCGGCGGCGTTGCTCACCTTCATGCCGTATGTCGTTGTTTCTATCGGGGTCACTACCAGTGAACCGGCTGCCGTCACCGGCCCTACCTCGTGGTCGATGACCGCTTCATTCGCGCAGTACGGGGTCCAGCGCAACGTCGTGCTCTGTCCCTTATAAATCCGGTTTGGCGAAAAATAGAACGATGCCGATGGCCCGCCGGGGACCGTTCGTTTGGTCAAGGCGGCGTCGTTGAAGGCGGTGAGGGTATAGATCGTTGGATCCGTCGGTGACGGGATGGTCAATGAGCCATTTTTCTCGACCACGCCGATGCCCGGCTCGATCAGGACGGTCGCGGCCAGGGTTGTGCTCCAACTCAGGGTTATGTCTCCGTCCGGATTCGTCCCGGAGCAGGGATCGACGGAGAACTGGGCGGTTGGCTGAGAATAGACGTAGATGCTGAAACTCTGCGTTACTTCCCCGCAACGGTCATCGGTGACCTTGACGGTGACATAATACCTCCCGCTCTGGGCCCCCGACGGCCGCCACTGGACCAGTCCGGTTGCGGAGTCGATGGTCATCCCGGCCGGCGCCTTGTCGAGGGCATAGACCAGCGGGTCGTTATCCGGATCGGTGGCCTTCACCTGATAGGCATAGGGGGTGTCCCAGTAAGCACGGTCGCCGGGGGTGGAGACGATGACCGGATAATCGATCTTGCCCGGCTCGGACTGATTCGACATCGAATGAACCGGGACTATTTCTCCCGTTTCGCCATTGAGATCGAAGACGTGCCATACATTGCCGTAGCCGGGCGGGACGGTGAAGACGAGCGGTTCATGGTTGCCGGCATACACCTTGACCTGGGCGCCGGAAAGCGACAGCCAGCGGCTGTTGGTGGTGCGGTTGGTGAAGTCGTGGACGTAGTAGCGGTAGGTCCCCGAAACCTTGTCGGTGATGGTTATGGTCTCGGGACCGAAACCGTTGCGGTCATCGAGATCGAGGTTGGCGGTCGGAATCGTTTTGTTGAAATAATAACAGTGGTACCTGCAGCCGACGTCATTCGGCTGGGTGAGATGGGCCTCGAGATCGGCCGGACTCTGGTTCCAGGTGAGGACGATGCGGATCTCGTTGTCGGCAAGGACCGGAGAGAGCACCAGGTCCTGATCCGCCAGCTCGACATGCTCGCCGAGGACCACCGTTTTGCTGTTGTCGATATAGCCCTGGTGCGCGGCCGAGATGTGATACGTTCCGGCGGCCAGCCCGGTAAAGAGAAAGGTCCCGTCCGCATCCGCTCGGGCAGTGGCCACGGCGGTACCGGGGGTTCCGTCCTGATCCGGACGTAGAACAACTTGAACATCGCTGAGACCGGCACCACTGACGGCATCGATGACCTTGCCGGCAATCGAGCTTTGTCCGGCCGGTGTCTCCTGACAGAGGGTGATCTCGGCCGAGACCAGGTTGTTGAGCTCATCGACTTCTGCATACTGACCGACACCGGAGCCGTCATCGTCGACCC
>JROS01000143.1:0-1260 GCA_000769715.1 Desulfobulbus sp. Tol-SR | reverse complement strand
TCTCCACCGATAGATCGATATATTCCGGGCAGTTGGAGATATCAGCGGCGATATCGGCAACCAGCAGATCGTGCAGCGGATCGGCGATGGTCTGGAGGATTTCAATCGAAATATACGAGCCGGGTTTGCTTTCGAGTTCCACCCGAATTTCATTTTCGGCACTCAAGGCAACGGGCGCTTCGAGGATAGAGGTCTGGTGCTTGAAATCATCATGGGTAAAGAGGACGGCGCCGTTGAGGCTGACCACGGCGGAGGTGACGCGATCGTCGGCATTTGATTTCTGCCCTTCAAGGCCATTGCGGATGATGATCCACGCCTCGCCCGGTTCGGCGGCAAAGGTGTCCTGGTAGACATTGGGCGCCCCGGTGGTCCGGACATATTTTTTCGGGCCAAAGGCGCTGATCTCGCTCGAGTTTGCGGCGGTTCCGGCCAGGATACCACCCACCAGCGCCACCAGGACGCCGAGATAACGGAAAAGATCTGTTCTTGTCACCGCTTCCTCCCTTCCAGTCCTTCTTACAGAGTATCCGTAACGGCTCGTATATCGGTCATTATCCGGACAGGGACCGATCTTCGGCTACCTTTTCCTGCCGCCGTTGACGGCTGGCGGCCCGGGCGTTGCAGCCGGGACCGGCAGCACATTCCGCGAACAGCCCGCCTATCATACCCTGGGAGGATGACATTCTCCTGACAGGTCCCCGCTCAGCCATCCCGACATATAATTGGGGTCTATAATTGGGGTCAGAGTAAATTTAAACGTTGCGCCACAGCCACGACAGGTTAGGTTGATCCTATCAAACAACAGCACCCCTTTGACAAAGCAATACCCATGGTCCGTTTACCAAGAATCTCACCGGTCGATGTTCCGGTTCATATCATTCAGCGCGGCAATAATCGCCAGGTTTGATTCGCTGCGGAAGAAGACTATGGGGCATATATCGGCTGGCTCACTGAATACGCAAAAAAATATATGGTGGATGTGTCCACGCCTGGGTGATGGTGTCCAACCATGTTCATCTGTTATGCACTCCTCGGCGGGGAGGTGCACTGAGCCTAATGATGCAGTCGCTGGGGCGTCGATATGTGCGCTACTTCAATCATGAATACCAGCGAAGCGGGACACTGTGGGAAGGCCGCTACAAATCCTGCCTGATTCAGGAGGATCTCTACTTGCTGGAAGTCTACAGATATATGGAGCTCAATCCGGTCAGGGCAGAGATGGTTGCAGCCCCCGGCGATTATCGTTGGTCAAGTTATCAA
>JROS01000035.1 GCA_000769715.1 Desulfobulbus sp. Tol-SR | reverse complement strand
CTATCTCTTTTATGCTGAACCGCCTGGTCAATTCGTGAGTTTTAATCCCTCGCAGAGACAGGATTTTTTCGATGCGGGTGCGTAACGGCAGGAGTTCGGCCTTCAACAGGCCGGGGTCGAGCTTGTCGATCAGTTCATGGATGGTGAGCAGTGAATGGAGTTCGGAGACATTGAACCACAACCCGGGAAATTCGATCGCCTTGTCGTCCGTTTTATCAAGGATATAACCTTGATATTGAAAGTCGTAGCGGAGGGGAATGCCGTAGATGTTCCTCAACTTGGCGACGTAGCGTTTGACCGTCGGGATGGAACATTCCAACCGCTGGGCGATTTTTTCGGTGGTCAGTGCATAGGAATTGGTTTGGAAAATGCTGAGAAGCTCGAAGATGCGATCAACCTGAGCCATTGAGGGTGCACTCCTTTTCTGTCACATATCACGGTGCAAAACGATGAGTGGGACTGGTTTGCCTATCATTTACCGTACCTTCTGGGGCTACCACGTTTTGGGGCAAAAGGCAATCCATCGGCAATGACGATCTTGAGAATTATCGGTGCAAAACGCAGGAGTATCGCATGACCAGAACCTGACGACAGGTTGGGCAGCAAGAGGAGATATCAGTTGCCGGACACGTATGGAAAGAGAGCGGCCGTCGCTGTCAGGCAACGGCGGAGTACGACTTTTCTGTCAATTTGTCGACAGAATGTGATTTGAGAGGGAAATTGGTGTGGAGGAGAATCCCGCTTCGGATGGGACAAGGCCAAAAGCGATGAGAAAATTGCGGGACGACGGCTGTGCAGGGGGCCGTCGTCCCGCCCGCCGGCCTTAGAGGGCCTGCAGTTTTTCGGTCAGAACCGGCAGCAGCTGCTTGAGATCGGCGACGGCGAAGACGTCGGCGACATCGCCGATCGGGGCGTCGCGGTCGGTGTTGATCGCCACCACGAACTCCGATTTCTTCATCCCGGCCAGGTGCTGGACGGCGCCGGAGATACCGCAGGCGACGTACAGTTTGGGCGACACGGTGAGGCCGGTGGTGCCGACCTGGCGGTTGTGCTCGACCCACTGGGCGTCGACCACCGGGCGGCTGGCGCCGTACTCGCCGCCCAGGGCCTTGGCCAGACCGGCGACGAGGGTGATGTTCTCGGGCTTGCCGACCCCGCGGCCGGCGCTGACGATGACCTCCGACTTGGTGAGGTCGACGCCGCCATGCTCGGCGGCCTCGTAGCCGAGCAGCGCGACCCGGCCCTGGCCCTCGCCCTTGACGGCGATGACCTCGGGGCTGCCGGCGGCGGCATCGGCCAGGGAGAAGGCCCCGGCCTGGAGGGTGGCGATCGTCACCGCCCCGTTACCGGCGACGGTCCGGCGCAGCTTGGCGTTGCAGGCCGGGACCACCAGCCGGCCGGCGTCCACCGCCACCACCTCCGACACCTGCGCCGCCTTGAGGCTGGCGGCCAGCCGCGGGGCAAGGTCCCAGCCGTAGGAACTGTGGCTGAAGACGATCATCTCCGGCTGCTCCTGTGCCACGACATCGAGGAGCAGGCGCTTGTGGGCATCGGGATTGTATTCGCCGTACGTCGCGACATCGGCGAGATAGAGCCGGCCGGCAAATTTCGGCAGCTCGGCGGCGCCGTCGCCGACCAGGAACATCGCGCATTCGGCCCCGAATTGGCCGGCGAAGGCCAGCAGCTCGGTGTAGCTCTCCAGTAATTTCTTTTGTCTGTATTCGGCTACCAACAGCATTTTCATATCGATCTCCTATGCCAGTACGCTGGTTTTTTCTTTCAGGATCCGGATCAGCCGGTCGGCGACCTCGCCGACATCGCCCTCGAGGAACACGCCGCCACCCTTCTTTTCCGGGAAGGTCAGCTTTACCGTATTGAGCAGGGCGTCGGCCGGGCTCAGATCGGCGGCGGCCACGGTCAGCAGCTCCTTCTTCTTCGCCTTCATGATATTGGGCAAGGTCGGGTAGCGCGGGGTGTTGAGGCCGAGCTGGCAGGTGACCAGGGCCGGCAGGGTGGCCTCGACGGTGGCCTTGACCCCGCCCTCGAGCTCACGCTTGACGGTGATCGTGTTGCCGGCCAGGGCGAAACCGACGATCGTGGTGACGGCCGGCAGTCCCAGCAGTTCGGCGGCCATGACCCCGACCTGGCCGCTGCCGCGGTCCTGTGACTGCATGCCGGTGAAGATCAGGTCGAAGCCCTTGTCCCTGGCGAAGGCGGCGATCAGCGAGGCGATCTGGAACGGGTCGCGCCGATGGCTCTGGTCGTCGGCGATGTGGACGCCGCGGTCGCAGCCCATCGCCAGGGCCTTTTTCATCGTTTCCTTGACCTGGTCCGGGCCGATGCAGAGCACGGTCAGGTCGGCGCCGGTGGCCTCCTTGACCTGGACCGCCTGCTCGACCGCGTACTCGTCGTACTCGTTCATGCGCCAGGCCAGATCGCCGCGGTCATACCACACGCCGTCGGTGTCGATCTTGAATTTCGATTCCATGTCCGGAACCTGTTTGATGCATACCAGCAGTTTCATTGTGTTCCTCCACAAGAATGATGTTGTTTAGTGAGCCTTGTGAGTCTTTTCAAAATGGATTTCTCGTTTCGCTTGGAAATGACACAGGGAAGGGTGTCATTTCGATCAGCGGCAAAAATCCCAGCCACCCGCTCAGGCCGGCAGCCGCTCCACCAGGACCTCGGCGATATCGCGGGGCCGCAGGCTCTCCTCGATCCCGGCGCCCTTGACCCCGTCCTCGAACATCGTCAGGCAGAAGGGGCAGTTGGCCAGCAGCAGACCGGTGCCGGTGGCCGCCGCCTGCTGTACCCGGGCGACATTGATCCGGCTGCCGAGTTTTTCCTCGGCGAGGATCCGGCCGCCGCCGGCGCCGCAGCAGAAGCCCTGATCGCGGTTCTTTTCCATCTCGGCGATCCGGCCGCCGGCGGTCGCGATCAGCTGGCGCGGCGCTGCGTAGAGGCCGTTGTGGCGGCCGAGATAGCAGGAGTCGTGGTAGCTGCAGTCGAATGGGGCACCGGTGATCCTGAGCCGGCCTTCGGCCACCAGCCGCGACAGGAAGACCGGATGGGGCTCGACCTCGATCGTCAGGCCGAGATCGCGATAATCCTTGGTCAGGGTGTTGAAGCAGTGCGGGCAGGTGGTGACGATCCGTTTGGCCCCGGAGGCCTCGATCACCCCGATGTTTTCGCTCGCCATGGTCTGGTAGAGGTACTCGTTGCCCATCTTCCGGGCCGGTTCGCCGCAGCACTTCTCGTCCTTGCCGAGGATGCCGACCTTGATGCCGGCGGCCTTGCACAGGGTCACGAAGCTGCGGGCGACGGCGATGTTGCGCTTGTCGAAGCTGGCATAGCAGCCGACGAAGTAGAGGACGTCGAAGTCCTGGCCGGTGCCGGCATCGATCAGCTCCAGGCCCTCGGCCCAGTCGCCGCGCGAGGCATAGCCCATCCCCAGGGGATTGCCGTTGACCTCGATCTGCTCCATCGCCGTCATGACCTCGTCGCCGGGGAATTCCCCCTCCATCAGCACCAGGTTGCGCCGCAGTTCGACGATCTTGTCGACGTGCTCGATCGCCGCCGGGCAGATGTCCTGGCAGGCCCGGCAGGTGGTGCAGGACCAGATCGCGTCGCGGCCGACCGTCTCGATCAGGTCGGCCTCGGGGGCGGTGAAGGCGGTCTCGCCGATCCGGTTGACGACCTGCATCGGCGACAGCGGCTTGTCGGTGTTGTGGGCCGGACAGCGATCCTGGCAGCGCTTGCACTGGGTGCAGGCGTCACCGTCGAAGATGTCCTTCCAGCTCAGGTCGCCGACCGTGCGGGCGCCGAACGACTCGGTGTCCTCGTTTTCGAGGTCGATCGTCGCCAGCTTGCCGACCGGGCCGCGGTTGGCGAGGAAGAGGTTGGCGCTGGTGGTCAGGATGTGGCGGAACTTGGTGTAGGGGACCAGGCCGATGAACAGCACCGCCAGCAGCAGGTGGAACCACCACAGGCCGCGATGCAGCGCCAGCAGGGTTGGTTCTCCCATGCCGCCGACCAGTCCGGCCAGCCCCATCCCCACCGGCGACCAGGCCGCCAGCGGGTTGCCGGCCTCGGTGACCGCCATCCGCGCCCCTTCGATGAAGAAACCGGTGAGCAGGATGGCGAACAGCAGGCCGTGCATGATGACATCGTCCCTGCCTGTCTGCAACCCGGCGGGCTTGACGACCCAGCGCCGGACCAGCAGGCCGAAGAGGGTGACCACCGCCGCCAGACCGGCGAGGTCGAGGACCAGGCTGAAGATCTTGTAAAAGGTGCCCTTGAGGAAGACGAAATCGAACAGCAGGTCGGTGAAATCGGCCTGGACCACGATCAGGGAGGTGCCGACGAAGAGCAGGGCGAATCCCCAGAAGAACAGGGAGTGGGCCAGGCCCGGACCCTTGACCCGCAGGACCCTGGTCTGCAGCAGCACGTCCCGCAGCATGGCGGCGGCGCGGGCCAGCGGCTGGTCGAGCCGGTCTTTCGGTTTACCGAGCCGGTAGGTTTCGGCCCGGCGGACGAAGCCATAGACGAGGGCGGCTATGGCGGCAATGGCCAGCAGGTACATCGGCACGAGGGTGGCCGCGCCGTGGCCGACATTCCAGTAAATTGCGCGGGTGAATTCCATGGCGATCACAAAAAAAACGGGAGTGCCGGGCGACATCTCCCTTGGTCAGCGGGGCGGCAGGGCCGGCCATGCGGTCGGGCCCTGCCGGTTGGCGGGAAGTATCAGCGAACAGCGATCAGCGGGTCAACGCCGTACCGATCACCAGGCGCTGGACCTCGCTGGTTCCCTCGTAGATCTCGGTGATCTTGGCGTCGCGCATCATCCGCTCGACCGGGAACTCACGGGTATAGCCGTAGCCGCCGAACAGCTGCACGGCCTGGGTGGTGACCCGCATCGCCGTCTCGCTGGCGAACAGCTTGGCCATCGCCGATTCCTGCGAATAGGACAGGTGGGCGCTGGCCCGGTAGGCGGCGTTGTAGACGAGCAGCCGGGCGGCCTGGACCTGGGT
>JROS01000034.1 GCA_000769715.1 Desulfobulbus sp. Tol-SR | reverse complement strand
GGCCAGCGGCGTCCCGGTCTCGGTGACCGCCATCCGCGCCCCCTCGATGACGAAGCCGGTGATCAGGATCACCAGCATCAGCCCGTGCATGATCGCGTCGTCGGGCTTGGTGATCAGCCCCTCCGGCCTCAGGACATAGCGCCGGAACAGCAGCCCGCCGAGCATGACGATGGCCACCAGGCCGGCGAGGTCGAGGACGATCGAGAAGATCTTGTAGAAGGTGCCCGTAAGGAACTTGATGTCGAACAGCAGGTCGGTGAAATCGGCCTGGATGACGATCAGGGTGGTGCCGATCAGCAGCAGGAAAAACCCCCAGAAGAACAGGCCGTGCAGCAGGCCCGGCCAGACAACCCGGGTGACCTTCGTCTGCAGCAGGACATTCTTCAGCATCTCGACCACCCGCTCTCCCAACTGGTCGGTGCGGTCCAGCGGCAGGCCCTGCCGGTACACCGTAATCCGCTGCCGGAAACCGTACACCAGCACCGCCAGGGCGATGATCACCAGCAGGTACATCGGCACCAGGGTGCTCGCCCCGTGCCCGACATTCCAGTAAATCTCACGCGTAAATTCCATCGTCGTCTCCATCGTCGAACCGTTCGTTCCTCTCATTGCTGCCTTCAGCTGGTCAGGGCCGTGCCGATCACCACGCGCCGGATCTCACTTGTTTCCTCATGGATCGAGGGGATCCTGGCATCTCGCATCTTCCGCTGTTCTTCTGTGTGTTCAACCTTCAGCCTTCCATTCTCATGACAGTGGGCCACCAATTTCAATCTTTTTTATTATTTTGCCTATATATATAAAGTTTACGTAAGGGTCAAGATTATTCCCTCAATTCTTCGCCCCTCCATACCATCTCTTTGGTATAATGATATTTTTTTAAAAATAAAAAATTGACATAACAGGAAAAAGCATGCTATGATAAATCCATAGATTACGTAAAGGTAAAACTTTGTATAAAACAGCAGCCTTCATTAGGGACAGGCTCTTTAGGTATGCTGACACGATACCTTACGGAGACGCCGGATCGTGGAATCCTGAAAGGATAGAGAATGAACACCCAAGAATCAGTCCAAATCGGCGCACTGGCAAAAAAACTCGGGATCACCACCCGTACCATCCGCTACTACGAAGAAATCGGCGTTCTGGGCAAATCGAATCGGCTGATAGGCGGGACGCGAACCTATACCCGAGACGACATCCTGCGCCTTAAATTTATCCTCAAGTTGAAGGATATGGGCATTTCGCTCAAAGAAATCCAGGAACTCTCCAATATTTTTGATATCAACGCCCAGAATTTCAACACCATCACCCCCAAGCTGATCGAGATCCTCGATCAGCACATCTCCAAGGTTGACGACAAGATCGCCAGTCTTTCGTCATTACGTCAGGATATCGTCGAATACCGGATTCGCATCACCGATCTGCTCGCCAAGGGTGATACGAACTGACTGCCGCTGGTCAGTTCGCACCCCCCTTGCCGGCCTGCGGCTTGAACTCCCCTGGAATCTTCCCCGTTAAAGGACGGGGCCGGAGAAATCGAGCCGCATCTGCTTCTTGTTGAGTTTACCGACACTGGTCTTCGGCAGGGCATCGAGCAGAACGATCGTGTCCGGGACGCCATAGCGGGGCAGACGCCCATCTTCCGCCGCCTGCTTCATGTAGACCTTCAGGTCCCCCTCGGTCACCTGGCCCTTGAACATATCCTTCAGCACCACCAGCATCAACGGCCTCTCCCCCCACTTGGCGTCCTGAATACCGATGGCTGCCGACTCGAGCACCGCCTCGTGCCGGCTGAGGATATTCTCGAGATCGAGTGAACTGACCCACTCCCCCCCGCTCTTGATGACGTCCTTGATCCGGTCGGTGACCTGCAGGTAGCCCTCGCCATCGATATGACCGACATCGCCCGAGTGCAGATAGCCGTTGCGCCACAGTTCTCTGGTCTTTTCCGGCGCTTTGTGATAACCCTCGGTCAGCCACGGGGCGCGGAACACCACCTCGCCGGTGGTCTCCCCGTCGTGCGGCTTCGGCCGGTCCTCCTCGTCGACGACCTCGACCTCGACCAGCGGAATCGGTGTGCCGGTCTTGGTGATGACGTCGAGGATCCGATCCTCATCCCAATCGAGCATATGCGGTTTCGGCAGGGAGAGCGAGATGATCGGGCAGGTCTCGGACATGCCGTAACCGGTGAACACAGTCATCCCCAGATCGCGGGCGGCCTTGGCCTGCCCCCTTGAGAGCTTGGAGCCGCCGATGATGACCTTCCAGTTCGACAGATCGGTGTGGCGGCAGTCCGGATCGGTCATCAACATCTGCAAAATCGTCGGTACGCAGTGGGAGAAGGTGATTTTCTCGGTCCTGATCAGCTCGAGGATCTTCTTCGGCTCGTATCTGCCGGGGTAGACCTGCTTGGTGGCGAGCATTGTCGCGACATAGGGCACACCCCAGGCATGGACATGGAACATCGGCGTGAGCGGCATATAGACATCGTTGGAACGGAAACGCCCCTGATTGTCGTAGCTGCCGGCGGCGATCGCCAGCGACATCGAGTGCAGCACCAACTGGCGGTGGGAGAAGTAAACCCCCTTCGGGTCGCCGGTGGTGCCGGTGGTGTAGAAGGTAGTGGCCCGGGTATTCTCATCCAGATCGGGAAAATCGAAGCGTTCGGCGGCCGCCTGGAGCAGCCCCTCGTATTCGCCGTCGAAGGAGGAGGCGTCCGCCTGGCTTTCTCCCTCCCGTATCAGCACATATTTCCGCACCGTGGTCAGCATCGGCCTGATCGCCGTAACCAGCGGCAAAAAATCACTGTTGAAGATGATGACCGAGGCCTCGGCGTGGTTGATCGTATAGACGATCTGCTCGGTTGACAGCCGCCAGTTGACGGTCTGCAGTGTTGAACCCATCATCGGGATGGCGAAAAAACACTCGAGATAGCGCGGACTGTCATAATCGAAGACCGCTGCGACCTCGCCCGGCTTCAGGCCGAGGGAGGTCAGACCGCCGGCCAGGCGATGAATCCGGTTGAAGAGATCCCGATAGGAGTAGCGCTGCTGATCCCGGTAGACGATCTCCTGGTCGGTGGCGTTGACCATCGCCGTCTGCAGCAGCTTCTTGATGATGAGCGGGTAGTTGTAAGCCTGACCGGGGGCGTAGGTTCTCTCTGTCATGATATCCTCTTCTGAATCCATATTGTCTTCAAGACGCGAGACCAGCTCTCGTGTCCGCGTTTATTCTCCGACGATGCAGAATATCATCCCAAGCCGAACAATCGCCCAAGCTTGGTCTTGATACTGCCGACGACATAGGGGGCAAATCGTCTCTTCTCCTTGAGTATCTGTACGAAAAGATCCTTCTTCTTTTCCGGGACCGGTGCCCGGCCGGCCGGCACCAGCGTCAGCGAAACGGTCGGGCAGGCCGAAATACAGGCGCCGCAGCCAAGGCAGTGGTCGGTCTTGACCTCCACCCGTTTCCTGCGGGCGCCGTTGTCGCAGTCGACCAGGTCCATCGCCTGGACGTTGCAGGCCTTGGCGCAGAGGCCGCAACCGAGACAACTTTGCTGATCGATGGCGATGGTGTAGCCGCTCTTGGCGATACCGTGCGGGAACCCCCGCATCACCCCGCCCAGCAACTCGCAGCAGCAGGAACAGCAGTTGCAGATAAAGGAAGGTTTGTGACGGATATTGTCGGTGATGTGGGTCAGCCGCAGGTCCCTGGCCCGATCGATCACCGCCAGCAGTTCCTCGACCGAGCGCTCCTCGGCGAAATCGCGCCGGACCATGAAGCGGGCGGCGCTGCCGAGGGAGATGCAGATCTCCCTGGTCGGGGCCCCCTTGTCGCAGGACCGGCCGAGATGCTCCTTCTTGTGCCGGCAGTAGCACATGCCGACGGCACCGTAGCCGGCCCGGCGGATAATCTCGCGGGCGCTCTCCCAGGTGGTGACCACCGATTCGACCGGGATATGCTCTTCGTACGGCAGGGCCCGGGTCAACGGGGTGGCCCCGCCCAGGAATTCCCGCCCCATCCGGTTGTCCGGATCCTCGAAGAGATACTCGTGCATCAGCTGGGCCAGTTCCTGGACCGGCAGGTCCTGGCGCTGCTTCATGAAGGTGAACTCGAAAAAGCCGATCAACCCCGGCATCAGCAGATAATAGGTGCGGCTGCCGTACTGCAGGTCCATGATCAGGCCCTTGTCGGCCATCCCTTCAAGCAGGGGGAGCAGCCGCTGCCGCTCCCAGCCGGTAGCGCGCACCAGTTCGGCCAGGGTCGCCTCGGTGAGGGGAAAACGGGAGGCGACGAAGGCCTCGTCCGCGGAAAAAAGAATGGCCAGGATCCGGCGCAGGGTCTCGCTGTCCGGCAGCCCTATCGGATACCTGTTGAGCCGGTCGATCAGCGGGACGATACTGCTCTTGCCTTCATGATGGTGACCCACGCCTTATCCCTCCACGTTGTAATCAATCCTGCATCGTATAGCAGTCTCGCAGGACGTATACCTGATCCGCCCAGACGCGGGCTGTTACTGCCGTATTCATAGCAGGTTTTTTCATCATTGAGGAGTAGATTGCCTCCTGCTCCGCCGTATTTTCATGGTTAAGGATCATCTGCAGCGCAAAGGTTGAAAAATCGCTGATCAGAAATGCGAAGATCTGTTCGCGGAGATCGACGTCGAGCCGGTGAATTCTGGCGTTTTCAAGGATCAGCTGGGCATAGACGACCAGAGTGAAGAGCTGGCCCGCAGCCAGCATGTAGTCGATATTGCCGGCCTGTTCAGGGCTCGGCGGCGCCTTCAGCAGCAGACGGCGGAACAGCTCGACCTGCTCGCGGAAGACGGCGATGTTCGGCGACTCGATGCCGTCATAGGCCAGGCGATAGTCGGGGAAGCGGACCTGTGCCAGCCCGCCGGTCTTCTGGCGGAAGAGATAGCCGTCGTCGCCGGCCTCGGCCCGCCGCGGGACGGACGGATAGTCCTGCGGATCAAAGAAGTAGTTTTTGACGAACTTGATGATCAGCGCCATGTTGACATGTTCGGTGCCCTCGAGCTTGGGCAGCATGCCGATATCGCGCAGGGCCATCTCGAAGTAGGTGTCCTGCTCGAATCCCCGGGCGGCGATGACCTCGTGCAGCAGGGCGACGACCTTCTCGCCCTGGCCGGTGACCTTCATCTTGACCACCGGGTTGAAGAGGAGATAGCGGCGATCGTCGTCGCCCGCCGCCCGCATGTAATCGGCGGCCCGCATGGCAAAGAGCTTCATCGCCGTCAGACGGGCATAGGCCTCGGCGAAGAGGCGCCGGACGTGGGGAAAATCGGTGACGGCACGGCCGTAGAGGTTACGCCCGGCGGCATGGTTGAGGGCCTCGTACAAGGCATGGGTGCAGATGCCGATCGAGGCGCAGCCGAGCTCGAACTTGCCGACGTTGATGGTGTTGAGCGACGAGTTCCAGGCCAGTTCGCCGCGCGACAGGATATCGGTCTCGCTCACCGGGTAGTCGTGCAGGGCGTATTCGGCGACGTAGGCCTGGCGGACCCCCGAGGTGTCGATCTTCTTGACGCATTCGTATTGCGGCTCCTGCGGGTCGACGACGAAGAACACATACTCGCCGGTACCGGCGATCCTGCCGAAGGTCGAGACCAGGGCGGCGCAGTTGCCGTTGCCGATATAGTATTTCGAGCCGTTGGCCAGCCAACTGCCGTCGCCGGCCGCGGTCAGGGTCATCTCGGTGGAGTAGAGGTCGGCGCCGTGGGCCCGCTCGGAGAGGCCGAAGGCGAAGACCCCGCCGTTGGCCAGCAGGCGTGCCGTTCGCCGCTTCGCCTCCTCGTTGTCGCCCATCCAGATCGGCCCGAGGCCGAGGATCGTCACCTGCCAGGCATACCAGTAACAGAGTCCGTAAAAGGCGAGGATTTCGTTGAACTCGCTGATCCGCCACATGTCCCAGCGCCGGCCCGGCCGGCCTTCGCCATAGGCGGCCGGGGTCAGCAAATCGGCAAAAACCCCTTCCTCCTTGATGAATTGGAGGAAATCCTCATACCAGACCATCGATTGGTCGTCCTCCTTGATCCGCCGCAGGCCCTTGTTTTCGAAGAAGGCGATGGTCTTCTCGACGAGCTGCCGCGACTGTGCATCGGCGTGTTCACGGTGGTAATTGTTCGGGTTCAGCAACAACATCTCTATTCTCCTTTCGGTTGCATATTCAACCGCATGGACACCGGTTTCCCGTTGGCCTCAGATCCTGGTCCGCACCCGGTCCCAGCCCTTGACCTGCCAGATGGTAACGGCGGTGGCGATCCGGTTGCCCTGGACATCGCTGATCCGGCTCTCCATCCGGATGGAGACCGCCTCCTGCTGGCGCAGCGGTTCGATGATCTCGAGCTGCAGCCGCTCCTCGGGCAGGTCGCTCTCCGACACGATCCGGTCCTTGGCCTGGTAGACATAGTCGACCTCGATCCGCGACATGATCAGCCGGTACTGCCGGGGATCGAGGCGGCTGAGCAGCAGGTAGCCGCCGGAAAACTCGGCGATGGTGGCGATGGCGCAGGCGTGGATGCCGCGCAGGTGGTTATGGTTGCTGCGGCGATAGGGGGCGGTGGTGCGCAGATAGTTGTCCCGCAGTTCCTCGATGACGAAGCCGTGCGGCCGGTTGAAGGGGATGATCCGGCCGAGCAGCAGATTGAGCAGCCGCAGCCAGCTCTGCGAGGTCCTGGCCCGGGCGGTCAGTTTCGGCAGGAGGGCGAAACCATTCATCAAATGGTCCTCCCGGCCTGCCACCCCTGATGACTGGCCTCGAACACGGTTCCGGGGGTCACAGCATCGCCGGCCGCCACACAGCGCAGCCCGAGTTCCTCGGCCACCTGGCGGAGAGGATTGCGAGCCCTGGTCCCGACCGCCAGCACCACCGTGTCGACCGACAGGTCGATGATCTGCCCCCCGCGCTCGAATCGCAGGCCGGCTGGAGTGATCTCGACGACCCTGGCCCCGACCAGCGGTTTGATGCCATAGCGTTCGACATCCTGGAGCATCCCCCAGCGGGTGGTCTTGCCGAAATTGGCGCCGAGCGATCCGGTCATCTCAACCAGGGCAATCTCCCGGTCGTGTTCGGTGGCCAGGCGGTAAAGTTCACCCGGCTGTTCGGCGCCGTGCACCAGCAGGAATTTCAATTCATCGCCGGAGAGGGATCCCTCCTCGGCCAGATAAAGGGCGGTCTCGACCCCGACTGCCCCGCCGCCCAACACCGCCACTTTTCTGCCCGCCTGCCGGTTGCCGGCGAGGATATCCCAGGCCTGGACCACCAGGGGCAGATCAACCCCGGGGATCGGCGGTACGATCGGTTCCCCGCCGGTAGCCAGGATCAGGACTTCGGGACGCTCGAGTTCCAGCAGCCGGCGATCGACGGTCGAATCCATCCTGATCTCGACACCGCTTACGGCCAGTTGCCGCTCCAAGTCATCGGCGAGGACGAGAAATTCACTCCGCCCGGGAGGGCGGCCGGCCAGATGCAGCTGGCCGCCCAGCCGTAGCCCGCCTTCATGCAGGGTCACCCGATGTCCCCGTTCGGCGGCGGCAAGGGCGGCAAACATCCCGGCCGGGCCACCGCCGACCACCATGACCTTTTGCGGTACGGCGGCCGGCTCCAACTCCTCTTCCTCATGGCCGGCCCGGGGATTGCACTGGCATTCCACCGCCTTGTTCTTGAAGATATGGTCGAAGCAGCCCTGACCGCAGGCGACGCAGTGGACGATCCTGTCGTCGTGACCGGCCGCCGCCTTCTCGGGAAAACGAGGATCGGCGATAAGGGCCCGGCCGACCGCGACCAGGTCGCAGAACCCTTCGTCGATGAGGCGCCGCGCGGTCTGCGGGTCATTGATCCGATGACCAGCCATGACCGGAACCGCCACCTGTTTCTTGATTTCGCGCGCCATGTAGGCAAAGACCCCGCGCGGCACCTTAGCCACGATCTGCGGCACCTGGGCCTCATGCCAACCGACGTTGATGCTGACGGCATCGGCGCCGGCGGCGGCCAGGGCGGCGGCAAAGGCCTGCTGCTCGGGCCGGCCGATCCCGCCTTCCATGAAATCGTTGCCGTTGACCCGCCGAGGGCC
>JROS01000142.1 GCA_000769715.1 Desulfobulbus sp. Tol-SR | reverse complement strand
TTGAAATTTTTCCTTTGACATGTTCCTTGTCTCCTCAGGCCCTTAAAATATTTTATTATTTTTCTACTTTCTCTAAATGGAGCCCACGACCGGAATCGAACCGGTGACCTCATCCTTACCAAGGATGCGCTCTACCATCTGAGCTACGTGGGCGCCTGAACAAAGAGAGCAAAAAATGGAGCGGGAAACGAGACTCGAACCCGCAACCCTCAGCTTGGAAGGCTGATGCTCTACCATTGAGCTATTCCCGCCCAGTATTTGCACATCATGAGAGAGTAATGGTGGAGGGGGGAGGATTCGAACCTCCGAAGGCGCTGCCGACAGATTTACAGTCTGTTCCCTTTAACCACTCGGGAACCCCTCCAAAAGATCTGCCCGAAAAAGGCAGCTTCTCATTATCTCTTCAGATCTCTTTTGTAAAGTCTTATTTTTGGAGCTGGCGATGGGAATTGAACCCGCAACCTGCTGATTACAAATCAGCTGCTCTGCCAATTGAGCTACGCCAGCTCATGAAACAGAGCATTATACCCAGACCGTTCGTATTTTTCAAGACGTTTTAAAACCATTTCCAACGATTTTGATTTCCATAGCGACGAGAATCATTGTCGACGAATGATAATCATTGATATCATAAAGACAAAGAAAAGCCGAAACAATTTATTGCTTCGGCTTTTCCACTGGACCTTAGAGAACGTTTAAGTAACTATTTTTGCATTGCAAACGAACTCTCTCGATATCTCTCAAATGCAAGTGCTGTTGTCCTGTACACTATATGGGCAAATTTGGTATAGGGCATATAGAGAAAAAGCATCATGACAGATACTAAATGCAAAAAATATACAACATATCCAATAGTTGGCAAGCCCAACCAACGAAGGATCTCTGCACTGAATCCTGTTACTCCAACTGCCATGATCTCCCAGATGAGAAACCAATCATAAAAGGTTCCAGTGCTGGTCCCTTCACTTTCAGACCTGGAGCGATTGGTCCAGAGCACGTACGCACCGAAGATGAGGGCTATTGCTGACACATTGGCCATAATTTTAATCGGATCATAAATCGGCAATGGACCGTGCAGCGATGGCCAGAACAACCCTAGCACATCATTTTTCAATAACGACCAGCACGTGGTGATGAAGAGACCGATAAAAGCCAACATGATGGGAAGATGTCCCCTCACTCTATCGATATTGACCTTACATTCACGAAAGCGACTATGCTTAATTATTTCAACAATTGATGGCCAAAGAAAATTGGACAAAAATTGACCGACTGACGGGCGAAAATTTGGATTAACCCCAGCATTGGCAGCCATTGTCCTCCACAGCTTGGTTACACCCATGAATGCCGAGAAGACTGCTAAGCCAGCAGCTGGAACCATAAACAAGACGATAAAAAAGATATTCTTTGCATACCATTTGAAATCCCAGGTACCAAAAAACTGTTGATAGCCATGGCTGGCAAAATGTTCTTTGGTCGGGATATGCATGGCTCCGGAAAGCATCCACATTACAAAAATAATGGCCGCAGGAATACCAATCAGCAATGGCAAATTCTTGGCACTGGTCGCAAGTTTTGCCAACCCGCTCGGCCATCCATAAAAGGTATACGCATAGGCACGGATAGCACCGAGAACATCGCCTGGTTTTGCCCCTCGAGGACAATACGCGGAACAATCCCCACATTGATGGCAAAGGAAAATATCTGGATCAGCTACGAGATTATCCTTGAGCCCCCATTGCGACCAGATCATCTCCTTCCGCGGAAAAGGTTTGTCATCTTTTGAAAGTGGACAGACAACTGAACATGTTGCGCATTGATAGCACTTTTTGACAGTGTCTCCTCCCGCGCTCTGTAAATATTTTATAAATTCAAGATCGGGTTGAACATTCATTCTTTTCCTCCTGAGATTCATCAAACCCAGAATTAATAATCACGAAAACAAAACCAAGCTGCATGCGAATTTTCCTTAATGGCAAACTGGCATGCAACGTGGACGTTATTAGAAACCCTTGAATGGGTTCGGACCCATCTCAACAATTTGATCGACAAAATCATTGAGTATCATTGGGATCTTGTCATAATCGGTGATGGCAACCTGTTCTGCTGCACACCTTTCGGATTCAAGACCCAAACTCGATAATGTGTCCCCGATATTTTCCATACGTTTGTTTGCAATTTCAGAACCTTTGACGAAATGACACTGATAGTTGTCGCCATATGTACAACCAAGGAGCATGGCACCATCCATACCGGCTGACAGGGCATCACGGATCCAAGCCATATTGACAGAGCCGAGGCAGCGAACAGGGATTATCCGGACCATGTGATTTATTCCGTTACGCTTCATACCAGACATGTCAAGCGCAGGATATGCATCATTTTCACAAGCAAAAACGATAATTCTCAGTCGATCCTCGTCATCCTCCGGAACCTCTATTGCCTTTACCATGGAACCGATCAGATCGATATTGTAATCCTTAAACCCGATGATCCTTTCAGGACATGCACCCATACAGGTACCGCAACGCCTGCACCGGGTTGGATTCGGTAGCGGTGTGCCTTTCGCGTCATCATCCAGTGCACCGAACGGGCACTCTTCAGTGCACCGTTTACACTGTGTACAACGTTGCATGAAAAATTCAGGATACGTTGCATCACCCGAACGTGGGTGAACAGAAACACCTCGATCAGTTGACTCAAGGCACTGTATTGCTTTCAATGCAGCTCCGGTCGCGTCATCAATGGTTTCTTCTATAGTTTCTGCCTTCCGCACACCACCACAGGTGTATATACCTGTACGACGTGTTTCATAAGGAAAACAGATGAAATGCGAATCCGCATATCCATCAAACAACTCAAGGTCAGAGAATGCCGGGCCCTGGCGGTAAGCTAAATTGATAGTACTTTCATAAAGTGTTGACGGTTCCATGCCGGCTGCAAGGACAACCATATCAACATCCAGAACGAGATTTTCGCCAAGAAGGGTATTTTCTGCTACAACCGACAATTTTCCTGCTTTTTCCTCGACCTTGGTGACACTGGCTTTGGTCATGAAAATGCCATTGTTCTGTTGTGCACTCTTGTAGAAAAGCTCCATATGTCCGGGCGTCCGCATATGCTGATAAAGAATATACGCTTTCCCATCCTGATTGTCGGAGCAGACATACTGTGCCTGCTTGAGAGCAACCATCGAAGTCACGGAATTACAGTACGGAAAATCTTTGTCATCCTCTGCTCCCCCCGGACTCTGGATGAATGCAACATTGGCTGGAACCTTACCAGCTTTGGCCAACTCTTCGAATTCGACATTGGTTACCACATTTTTCACGGCGCCATAGCCAAGATGCTCATACTTGGAAACATCAGCTGGTTTCCAGCCAGTTGCGAGCACAACCGATCCCACAATCGTAGCTTCAGGGTTTACTTCGGTATATTTCTGCAAACCTGCGTTGGGATCCTCTTTCTGGCCCTTATCAATGAGGTCCTGCTCATCGACCCCAACTTTTGCTGGCGCATCCCACTCACTTTTTGTCCCCGTTGGTTTGAATGAAACTGCAAAGTTTCCTGGCGCTCCTCCAATCCGAGCGACCTCAACCCCTGTTTTAATGGAAATATTGCCGTCTGAGGTCACCTTTTTAATAAGCGCATCTACAGGATTATCCTCAAGGTCAGTCCACGGGGCCTTCGTTGGGAATGATTTTCTCCAACCAGCTGCCTTCCCGCCAAGTTTATCTTCTTTTTCAACGAGTAAGACTTGATATCCTGCGGCCGAGGCCTCGGAAGCGGCCGTCAATCCGGCGATACCTCCGCCCATAACCATGATCGTTTTGTTTACGGCCTCAAGCTGGTACGGCACTGGAAGTTCAGTCTTCTTTGCCCGGGTACAGGCCATGCGCATGTAATCAGCAGCAGTTTCCTGTAGAAAGGCTGCAGCTTCCTTGTGAGGTTCCTGCCCTTCTACCGGTTTGACTTCCGACCATATGACTTGTTCTCGAAGATTTGCTCTGACAACGATCTTGTCTTCTCCAAAATCAAACTCTTTGGTCATTACCCGCGGAGAGCAAGCCCCGATGACGATAGTATTCAAACCTTCTTCGATATCTTTCTGGATAAGGCCACGCCCATCGGCGCTGCACATGCAAGAATGGACCTTGCATTCCATCGACATCTCTTTCGTAACAACTCCATTGAGTTCATCGAGATCAAGAGCATCTCCTATCCCGCAACCTGAACACAAATATGCACAATATTTTTTTGACATTTATTTTACCTCCTGGAAACCTGAATGGCCTTGAGAGCGGCTGCGGTGGATGATTGAGTAGTTGTCACGACATCAGCAGCTTTTTTGGCACAACCAGCTGCAATAATGGCCTTATCCAGATCAGAAATGACAAAACCACTGCTATCGAGATTCATTGCAATCGGAGCACCCTGAACCGCGAGTTCTGGCTGCATGCCTGTTGCCAGAACGACCATGTCCACCTTTTGCGATATTTTTGCTCCGGTAACTGCGTTCTCGGCGACCACAGTGACGCCGCCGTCTGACTCGGAATTGATCTGGGCCACTTTCCCCTTGATGAAAAGGGCATTCGCGTCGCTCATTCTTTCTTCACGGAACTTTTCGTATTTCCCCGGGGTACGAAGGTCGATATAGAATACATAGATCTTTGCATCAGGATATTGCTCTCTGACGTAGGACATCTGTTTGAAGGTCGCCATACAACAGATATGTGAACAGTATTCCAGATGATTCTCATCACGCGACCCAGCGCACTGGACAAAGGCGATGGAATCTATCGCCTTCCCATCACCGGGACGATTGATAACACCTTTGGTGGGTCCATTGGCAGAGGCCATCCGTTCCATCATCATATTGGTGATAATAGCGTCAGATGTTCCGAATTTCAGATTATCTATCTTTTTGGCATCGTAAGGCGCCCAACCAGTAGCCCAGATAATTGAAGATACCTGGATTTTGACCGATTCAGTCTTCATATCGAGATCGACAGCATCATATTTGCATGCGCTCTTCACCGCATCTGCGCCAACCGTGGATAATGATGCTTTCTCGATAACATAACGTCTTGGAAAGGCCATCTCGTGCGGTAGATACGCAGCTTTGCACATATCCATTCCAAAGTTGAACGCATTTGGGATTTCATCCGGGCAGGCAGCAGCGCAATCGCCACAGGCAGTACAGTTGCTGTTCACATAGCGTGGCGCAATTTCTAGAGTAACTTCGTAATTTCCAGGACCACCGGCAACCGACTTCACCGTAGTCATGGTGTAGGTTCTAATTCGCCTGTTGGCCTTTATCCTCTTGAAATTAATCTCCAGCCCACAACTTGGTGGACAAAGTTTCGGAAAATATTTGTTCAACTGGGCAACACGTCCGCCAAAACTTGCTCCCTTTTCTATCAATACCACGTCATTCCCGACCTCAGCGGCTTCCAGGGCTGCAGTCAGCCCACTGATACCTCCGCCTACGACCAAAATTGCACCGGAGGTGCCTTGCTCGTCAGTCATACTGTCCTCCATTGATTTCACTTAAAATATGTACTATCGACATGCCTCTAACATCACCCAACCATCGAGCAGTGAGAAAAACATATCAACTGTTGGCCTGGAATTTCATCACACAAACAACCTTTTATCCTATATCGGATTGAGAACCTAGATATTTCTCCAACCGATATAAAATAAAAGGCTACATAATAAAAATCTCCAGGAATCAATGACTCCTGGAGATTTTTACTTCAAACGACTACATCAATGAGCTGTTAATTACAGCCACGGATCGGTTGCGATAATGTTCACATTTTGAACCTTCTCGACCTTCCATTCCTGGGTATCCGGATTGAAGGTGGAGTTGACGAAACACTTCCAGTTCTCGTCATCACAGGTGGGGAAATCCGACCTGTAATAGAATCCCGGGTAACGTGATTCCTTACGGAACTCGATATGACGGATATGGGACTCAACACACCAGATGCGGTGGTAATTCTCCCAGCAGCGGAGCAACTCATGGAGATCACCGGCAGCCATCTTCTCAGAATCCTCGCGGAGCAGCTTGAGCAGATCAAGGCAGATGTTAAGCAGCTTCCCTGAGGTCATATAGTAGGTAGCGACACCACCACCATACTCATCGGTGGCCTTCATCAGACGCATCATCAAGCCAGAAGGCTTGCAGTAATTGGGATTAACATCGGCAGCAGTAGAGGCACCGACGAATTCCACATAGCGCCGTACCGGTGCATAGATCTCATCAGCCAGTTCTTTGGCGGTCTGTTTCAGTTCAGGTTTGAAGCTGGCGTTGTCACGAACGAATTTTACCATCTGCTTGGCAGCGATACGGCCCTCTGCATGAGAACCGGAGCTGAACTTATGACCGGATGCGCCGACGCCATCACCAGCGGTGAAGAGACCGTCAACAGTGGTCATGCGGTTGTAACCCCATTTAAACTTGTGTGCACGGGACGGATTCTGAATGTCCGGTACCCATGATTCTTCCGGTCCGGAGGTCCAGATACCGCAGCAACCGGAGTGAGATCCAAGCATGTAGGGCTCGGTCGGCATGATCTCAGATCCGATCTTCTCAGGCTCGATGTTCATACCGGCCCACAGACCGGCCTGGCCACAAGACATGTCAAGGAAGTCTTCCCATGCCTCAGACTCGAGGTGCTTCCAGTACTTCTGAACTGCTTTCTCGTCCATACCCTTGGCACGACGATCCTCAAGGAAGGCATTGAGGGCGACATCGGTAGCCATGTAGATCGGGCCACGTCCAGCCTTCAGCTCGTTGAGCATCAGGTGGTTACGCAGACAGGTCGGGGTAACGGGAGACTGACCGTACGGCATGAACTTGGCCAGTTCGTCCTTGACGGAGTCGCTATTGGCATAGAACTCGCCCAGGCCATTCTGTACCTTGGCCTTGAACAGCAGGAACCATGCGCCAACCGGGCCATAGCCATCTTTGAAACGAGACGGGGTGAAACGGTTTTCCATCATGGTCAGTGTAGCGCCGACCTGAGCGGCCAGGGTATAGGTGGAACCTGCGTTCCATACCGGGTACCATGCACGGCCCTTGCCTTCACCGGTAGACCGGGGACGGAAGATGTTTACTGCACCGCCGCAAGCTATGCAGCAAGCCTTGCAACGGAAGATGTGTACGGCGTTTTCACGGGTAGAGAAACCAACCGCACCGGCAATCTGGTTTGGTTTGTTTTTGTCAAGAAGCAGCTTGACGATAAAGATACGCTCGAGAATATTGTCAGCGCCCAGAGCGGTCTTGGCGGGCTCTGCAACGATGCATTTATAGGACTCACCGTTGATCATGATCTGCCATTTACCGGTTCGAACCGGCTCGCCACCCTCACGCAGGGTCGGTGCCGGCTTGGCGCCGTCAAGAGTCTCACCATTGGCGTCCTTCTTCCAGATTGGAAGACCCCACTCTTCGAACAACTTAACAGACTCGTCTACGTGGCGGCCGCAGTCATATACGAGGTCTTCACGAATAACGCCCATCAAGTCGTTCCGGACCATCTTGACATAACTTTCAATCGGGTTGCTGCCAATATAGGTATTGATTGCAGAGAGGCCCTGGGCAACAGCACCAGAACGCTCGAGAGCAGCCTTGTCTACCAGAACGATCTTCATGTCGGCCGGCGCCCACTTCTTAACCTCAAAAGCAGCACCACAAGCAGCCATACCGCCACCGACGATCAGAATATCCACATCATGCTCAACGATCTGCGGATCCACTACGGCAGGAATTTCACCTTTGGGTTTATTTGGCAATGCCATATCTACATCTCCTATATACTAAAGATTATGTTGGAATTTCGAACTCTATCCTAACCGATATTATTTAGGGGTAGGAAGGTTACCCTCGAGAAGCAGACATTCATCATCCAGACTGCCGCCCATCTGTCCTACATAAGCATTGGCGGCACCCTCAGCGGTGGTACGAACAGGGAATTTGAAACGTTTGATGTTCCCATTACGGAATTTGACTGTCCACATGATGGAATCGGCACTACGCATCGGATGCACCTGGCCACCCATCGGGACAAAGTCGTCATAACCACGAACAAAAATTGCACCCTGCGGACAGATCTTGACACAGGAGTAACACTCCCAACATGCATCAGGCTCTTGGTTGTAAGCCCTCATCTCTGCTTTCTCAAGGACCATGAGGTCATTGGGACAGATGTACATGCATGCGGTCTTGTCTCCACCTTTGCAGCCATCACATTTGGAAGGATCTACATAACTTGGCATTAAACTACCTCCTCAGTTTGTTTTCACTGTTGTGATCCTGCACATGCAGGACCCACTTTACCTGTACTCAATCCGAGTCACTGCAAAACTACAACCTGGTAATCAGCCAGATAATCTGCCCAACCACCAATTGACACCGTGAAGTAATTTCAACCAGAAAAGTCATGTGGTATAAATGAATGATTACTCATTTTCCAAGAACTTTTTTATATATTGTTGCCCTGTAATTGTCAAGATAATTTCAACAAACACCGCAGCTAACACACTATGTGTAATCGTTTCGCACCAATACTTCCCGCGCCTTGGAACCATCCGCCGGCCCGATGACTCCCTCCTGTTCCATGGCCTCAATCATCCGTGCAGCTCGATTGTATCCAACCCGTAGCCTTCTCTGCAGCATTGAAATTGACGCTTGACCGGATTCAGTTACAATCGCAACGGCTTCGTCGTAACGCTCATCATGTTCCGGAGGATCATCGTCACCCCTGCCCCCATCTTCTGCTTCAATTTCATCGAGTATCGACTCGTCATAGACAAATCCACCCTGATTCTTCAAAAATTCGACCACTTTTGTCGTTTCAGCTTCCGATATGTACGCGCCGTGAATTCTTTTGGCGCTGGAGGTTCCCGGGGCGAGAAAAAGCATATCTCCCGCACCGAGAAGGTGTTCAGCCCCCGATGCGTCGAGGATAGTGCGCGAATCGATCTTCGACGACACCTTGAACGAGATCCTGGTTGGAAAATTGGCCTTGATCAATCCCGTCAAAACGTCAACTGAGGGTCGCTGAGTGGCAAGGATCAAATGTATGCCTGCCGCTCGCGCCATTTGAGCGAGGCGGGCAATCGCCGTTTCGACGTCTTTTGACGCGACCATCATCAAATCAGCGAGCTCATCAACGATAACGACGATATAAGGTATCTTTTCAGTAGCCTGCTTGTTATACGAATCAAAATTCTTGACTTTGGCTTCTTCAAGCAGACGATACCGCCGTTCCATCTCCCTCACTGCCCAGTTCAACGCCCTTGACGCCAACCGCGGATCAACCACCACCGGATGCAACAGATGAGGAATGCCTTCATATCCTGACAACTCAATCCTCTTTGGATCTATCATCAGGAAGCGCACCTCCGCCGGAGTTGCATTAAAGAGAATGGAGGCGATGATCGTATTGATGCCGACACTCTTACCGGCACCGGTTGCCCCGGCAATCAGCAGATGTGGCATCTTTGCCAGGTTGTCCATGACTAGATTTCCAACGACGTCGAGCCCGAGAGCAATACTCAGTTTGCCGGAGTTGTGTCGATACGCCTCCGCCCCTATCAGGTCTCGAATATAGACAATCTGTCTCTTTTCATTCGGAATTTCAATACCTAATGCGGCTTTTCCCGGTACCGACCCAACCACCCGAACCGATTTTGCCCGCAGACCCAAGGCGAGATCATCTGCTAAGCCAACTATTTTGTTAATTTTTACCCCTGGGGCGGGGGAATATTCGTAAGTCGTTACCACCGGACCTGGAGATATACCAATGACCTTGCCGGATACCCCGAAATTGCCCAGTTGTTCTTCAAGCTGCTGAGATATCATATAATAGGTATCTTTCCCCACCTTTTCCTGAATCTGCGGATTAGCATCCAGCAGTGTCAGTGGAGGAAGTTGCCATTCCCCGCGGGTCTGTGATCGGTGCGTATTTTTTTCTTCTGCGATCTTAACTTCCAGAGGCTTGGGTACTTCCTTGACCAATGGCACAGCACCTGAATCCTGTGGCGGGTGTTCGACAGCGCCACCCTTGCTTCGACGGTTGCGTGATATCATCGGCTGGACGTCGCTGTCGGTTTCATCCCTCACCACCGGTCGACGGGGCACATTAACCATAACCTGCCATAATTCCGTAAGAAAACAATATGGCGAAAACCGGGTGGCGAGCATCATCGAGAGGAGAAGGACGAGAGCGAGAAAAAGGATTGTCCCCGGTCCACCAATCATCGATTGAAAAAATAGGAATATCCAGGTCCCAAGCAGACCTCCGGATTCGATGAGCAGGAGATTTTTTAATGCAAGCGACGACAGCAAACCACAAAAGGCGGTCAAGGCTAGCGCTAGCCCGAACATGACCTCAAGCAGGCGTGTTACGGTGATTTTTGGCCTGAAAAGATGGAGAGCGAAAAGGAACAGCAGAATGACGATGTAATAGGCTCCCCAACCAGTGAGTCCGAGAAGGGTCCGGGAGATTGTTGCACCAATCTCTCCACACCAGTTCTCCTCATTGTTGAGAGTGCGGGAGAGAATACTGAGGAGCAGGAAAAGTGAACCAAAAACGCCGAGCAGGGCAAGCGTTTCCTGTTTGAATCCAGGCTGTGGTTTTTCTGAAGGTGATACCATAAACAGCGCCGTACTCCGAATAACGTTCCTTGACTCCTGATCGATTATCTAATTGATATAACGGGAGTATGCAGAAAATGCAAGTCGGGGTGGCATGCGAAACTTCACCCGCGGAGGATTTTTCTCACTGCATCAAGAACACCGTTGACAAATGAGGGGGAGTCATCGCCACCAAAACGTTTTGCTATCTCGACGGCTTCGTTGATAGCAACTTCATCCGGCACATCTTCGATATAGAGCATCTCGCATACAGCCAGCCTGAGAATGTTCCTCTCGGCTACGGCAATCCTCGACAATCTCCAATTGACAGCAGCCTGCTTTATCAGATCATCGATCCTTTCACGGTTGGCGAAGGATAATCGCAATAATTCCAGGGCATACGAACGACCCTTTTTGCTGACATTAAAAAGTCCACAAAAAAGCGCGAATCGATCAGCCAAGTCTTCCCGTTCCAGTTCAGCCGGTTCGGAAAAGTCCTCCTGAAAGAGATACTGGAGTGCGGCCTCACGAGATTGTCGGCGAATTCCCATAAATAATGAACGACGAAGGCGAGGCATCAAAACTGGCATGGCATCGAAAATCCAACGCCGAGCAAGACCAATTGATGCCGATGGAAGAGAAGATCCGATCTCAAATAGAGCGGAGTGATTACAGAAGGTTGGAAATCAGGTTGGCCATCTCGATCGCTGCAACCGCGACATCCGCCCCCTTGTTTCCAGCCTTGGTGCCGCTGCGTTCGATCGCCTGTTCTATCGTTTCGGTAGTCAATACCCCGAAGAGGACCGGCACCCCTGTCTCGAGACCAACCTGGGCGGACCCCTTGGAAACCTCGTTGACGACCACATCGAAATGAGGCGTCGCCCCGCGAATGACTACCCCCAGACAGATGATCGCGTCGTACTTCTGCGATCCGGCCAGTTTTTTGGCGATCAGGGGAATCTCAAATGCGCCCGGGACCCGCACGACATCAATGTCCGAGGCTTGGGCCCCGGAACGTTGGAGGGTATCAAGAGCCCCCTCGAGAAGCTTTTCAGATATAAAGGAATTGAAACGGGCAACCACGATCCCGAATTTCCTGCCATCCGCCTTCAAATTCCCTTCAATAAAATTTGCCATTATTCTCACCAGAAATTTTCAAACAGCGCTCATCGCCCACAGCAGTACCTCAAAACTATTCAAGTACCTCAAACAGGTGGCCCATTCTATCACGCTTGCACTGCAAATATTCCTTGTTTTCGGGATTTGACAGTATTTCGATTGGATATCGAGCAACCACCTCGATGCCATAACCCTCCAGGCCGATTATCTTTTTGGGGTTGTTGGTCAATAACGCCATCTTTTTCACCCCGAGGTCCCTGAGGATCTGGGCCCCGATGCCATAGTCCCGCAAATCGGCCTTGAATCCCAGTTTGAGGTTGGCCTCGACGGTATCCATCCCCTGGCTGTCCTGCAGATAATAGGCCTTCAGCTTATTGATGAGTCCGATCCCTCTCCCTTCCTGTCGCATGTAGACGAGAACTCCGCATCCCTCCTGGTCGATCATCCTCATCGCCGCACTCAACTGGACCCCGCAGTCACAGCGCGAAGACCCGAACACGTCACCGGTCAAACACTCGGAATGAACCCGCACCAGGACTCGGTCGGCCTTCGAGATATCCCCTTTGACCAGGGCGATGTGGTGGTGCTGGTCGACATCGTTGGTATAGACGATCGCAGTGAAATCCCCGGCATGCTCGGTCGGCAACCGTGCCTCCGCCGCCCGGTGGACAAGCACATCCTGCCGCAATCGATAGGCGACGAGATCGGCTATCGTCGCGATCTTCAGACCATGCTTGGCTGCGAATTTCTCAAGATCGGGCATCCGTGACATCGTCCCGTCATCGTTCATTATTTCACAGATAACGCCAGCCGTCGTCATGCCGGCGAGTCGGGCGAGATCGACGGAACCCTCCGTCTGCCCGGTCCGCACCAGTACCCCACCCTGCTTGGCCCGCAGTGGAAAGATATGCCCGGGACTCACCAGGTCGCCCGGCTTGGCGTCTTTTGCCACCGCCACCTGGACCGTGCGGGCTCTGTCGGCAGCGGATATTCCGGTCGACACCCCCGTTCTGGCCTCGATACTGATGGTGAAGCCGGTACCGTAAGGCGATTTGTTATCGCTCACCATCATCGGCAGTTGCAACTTGTCGACAAGGTCCGGACTGAGGGTCAGGCAAATCAATCCCCGGCCATACGTCGCCATGAAATTGATCGCCTCGTCGGTAACGGCCTCGGCCGCCATACACAGGTCACCCTCATTTTCACGGTCTTCATCGTCAACCAGGATGATCATCTTCCCGGCCTTTATATCTTGAATCACTTCCTCAATCGAACTCACGGCCATATTAGTCACACATCAGAAAAAGTTTGAATTCCCCACCTTCGGCTCACCTGAAAAACCCATGCTCCGCCAGGAAAGCGGCATCTATGCCTTGCCCACCGCCGTCGACGGCGGACGGCTGGATTTGCGGCCCGAGGAGTCTCTCGACATACTTGCCGATAATATCCACTTCAATGTTGACACGTTGCCCAACCTTCAGCGAACATAATGTCGTCATTTTTATGGTATGCGGGATGATGGACACGGAAAATTGTCCTGCAGAACAGGAATTGACCGTCAGGCTGATCCCATCGATCGCGATTGACCCCTTCTCGACAATATAACGGCTCTGCTCTTTGGGCAATGAAAAGGTGAAGATCGTATAATCACCGAGAGGCTTTCGACTGCTGACCACGGCGACACAGTCGACATGCCCGGAGACCAGATGTCCACCCAATCTATCGGAAAGCCGAAGCGCCCTCTCCATATTGACGAGATCACCGCTGCTCAACTCTCCCAATCGGGTACGGGACAGGGTCTCGGGGGAGACGTCGGCGCTGAAACGACGTCCGGATATGTTGTAGGCGGTCAGGCACACTCCATTGATGGCAATGGATTCACCTTCCTGAGGATCATCGAGTGCAAACCCGGCCTCGAGGTCAAAGGCGACTCCTCCACCAATTGTCCTTTTCCCCAAAAGCCTGCCTGTCCCTCCAATTATTCCGGTAAACATCGCTCTACATCCAGTCTTGATCAGGCGACCCGTTCAATATCTTCCGCCTTTTTCTCATAGCTTTCGGCTATGCCGTGATGTCGAAAATTCCGGTGGATCGAGGCCACGGTGCGGTAGGCGTCGGCCGCTTTTCCCTTGTTGCCGGAATCGAGATAGATCAGGGCCATCTCCTCAAGTATCTCCACCGTCCCCCGCGGATCATTGTTGTGATGATAGCTGTCGAGCAGGTTGAGACAGGTCTCGATCGCCTTCGGGTAATTATTTTGTCCTCGAAAGACTTCGATCAACTTCTTCTGCAGAGCAATCATGCTCATCTGGTCCTGCAACTTCTCGCAAATTCCCCAGGCTCGCTGATAATGCTCCAGCGCCTGCTTGAACTCCTTCCGCGCCAGGCAGACATGCCCCAGTTGGTTTGAGGCATTTGCGATCCCCGCCTCGTCCCCTCTTTCGTCAAAACCAACCAAGGCATTATGCAGCGAGACGGCCGCCTGAGGGTATTCTCCGTTCTGGAGAAATCGCCGTCCCTCGTCATAGTCAGCCCGCACCGGGTCGGCAGGTTCGGTGTTGTTTCCGTCTGCCAGCGGGCCGATGGAATCGATATTTTGTAATGTCGTCGTCATGCTGTTTTCTCTCCATGGATCGCGCTGATTGCCTTCACTGCCTCAGCGGCTACCGTCGTTGTACTTGCCTTCCCGTTTTCCCTGACGATCAATGCGGCGTTATCGTCGCGCAGGACCATCAACTGCAAAGCGGCCTCCGTGGCCTTGACCCGCCCCAAAAGCCGGGCAATGAGCCCACGCACCTGGGGCTCCGGATGCTGCAGGAAATGGAAGAGATTAAAAAAAGGCGTATCCCGAATGAGATCCGGCCGTGTGCGGGCGATCTCGCCCATCGCCCATATAACCTGCATCTGGGTTGATTGCTCGCCGATATAGCGGAGCAGGTACCGGGTGAAGGCCCCGAAGATATCCGGCCGCTCGGCAATGACGTACCCGATGGCCTCGACCATCCCCCACGGCGTAGCGGCAGAGTCGGAACAGGCCTCGAAAAGGCGGTGCAGGAGCTCGGAGACCTGACCGGGTTCGCGGCTCGCTACCCGAGCGCTGACCTGACCAATCACCCAGGCGGTATGCCATCGTTCCTCCTCGTCAGGGTCATAGAGCAGCCGCTGCATCAGGCGCAGGGTTTTCTTGTCGTCAAAACATGACGCTACCAGGCCATCAATATCAGCCCGATCAACCATTTCCTTGACCGCCTGTTTCGTTGCCTTTCGGCGGACCCGATCCCTTGCAGGCGCGGCCTCCATTATCGGGACCCGCCCCTTGCCGATGGGTGCAGACTCGACAACCTGGTGATCTTTTTTTTCCTTCAGCCGTTGGGCCAATTCCGACATCTCGGTGTGCAGCCGGACAAAATACAACACTCCGCGTACATAACGGCCGTCTATATTCTTCATCTCGACGACCTGATGCAGGCTCTCGTCGTAATTTTCGATGCGGCCGGTCAGATAGTCATCCTCCGGCATCAATTCCCAGGCCAGATCCCAATTGTCACCGCAGGCGTAGACCAGGGCCTCGACCATCGCCGCCCCTACATTATGTCCGGTAGCGTCACAGGTATACACCGCACCGCACTGGCAGGTCCCCACCGGAAACTCCGTCAACTTGCGGGTGGGGGCCTCCGTTGGACGTCCGACCGTCTGTCCGCAGAAGGGGCACCACGGCCTTTTCTTCAACTTTTCCTTTGCCATACGTTCCCGCTTTCCAATCCTGTGCAATCAGGATCAGTTCATTTTTTCACGCAGCCGGGCAGCAAAGTTCGGATCAACGGAATAGCCAAGCTCTTTTGCCTTTTCCAGATGTTTCATTGCAGTCGCATATTCCCCGCTGAAATACAGGGCAACGGCAAGGTTGTTGTGAGCAAGGGGAGAGTCGGGTTCCAATTCCAAACCCCTGCGTGCGGCGGCGAGGGCCCTCTCGTCTTCCCCCTTCATTGTCAGAAGAGAAGTAAGGTTCATCCACACGGTGGCCAGTTGAGGATTATACTGGAGAGCCTTTTCATAGGCCTCGAGCGCCTGGTCCAATTCATTGCGCTGCTGCCTGATCAACCCTAGATTGGCATAGGCCTGCGCCCCTTCGGGGTGAACTGCGATCGCCTTTTCGTTGAGCGCCAGTGCCTTGTCGAGTTTCCCCAGTCCGAAGTAAATAGCGCCGAGATTGATCATCGCGTCCCCATTCAAGGGGTCAATCTCGATCGCCTTCTCCAGGGCGGAAATTGCCTGTTCCGTTCTGCCGGCTTTCATGTAAACCAGACCGAGATGGTGGAAGGCCGTGACCGACTTGGGATTCTCCCGGCACTTCTTCTCAAACTCAGCAATAACCTTTGGCAAATCTTCCCGCAACTGTTCCGTCATGCTCTATCCTCAAGGTTTATATTCTCATCATTAGACCATCCGCCACAACAAAACGAGCAGCAATCAGGGAGATCGAACCGAAATGAAGGGCAGTTTTAATGTAACACAAATATTCAGCAGTCGCCGGCAGGCGTGGAGTGATCACCTCATCTTCAGGCGGGTACACTATAGACAGCTTCATCCCACTTGCAAGGGGAAAATAGCCGTTGGACCCGACTCGCCAGGGCCGGGCCATCTTCAGGAATGGCTATTCTCCGAGCAGGAGATCATGAGTTCCTTCTGCTGATCAGCCAGCACCGTTTTCGCACAAATGACATCCCTGCCAATCTGCGACGCGAGCTCGGCCACGCTGGAAAATTTGTGCTCACCACGAAGGAATTTCAATAGATTGATCTTGATTGGCTTACCGTAGATGTCCTGATCAAAATCGAAGATATGAGTTTCCGCGACCAGGTCCTGGCCACCGAAGGTCGGATTGTGGCCGATATTCAGCACCCCTCCATAGCACTTTCCCTCGCAGATGACCTGAGCGACATAGACACCGTGCCTCGGCACCAGATCCTCGGGGTCGACCTGCAGGTTGGCCGTGGGAAAACCGACCTCCTTCCCCCCCCGCTGCTTTCCAACCTGAACTTCTCCCCGGATCTGGTATGGCCGTCCGAGAAGTATCCAGGCTTCCTCCACCCGCCCCTCGGCAACCAGTTGCCGGATCTTCGTCGAACTTACCAGAACACCGTCAAGATAGTAGGCTTCAACTACCGTCACCGGAAAACCCTTCAGCCTTCCCTTCTCCCGGAGAAATGTGATATTTCCGACCCGACCCTTGCCGAAGGCGTAATCATACCCCACAACCAATTCCTTCATGCCAATCCGCCGGAGGAGAATATCGTCGACGAAATGTTCCGCCGAAGTCGCAGCAAACTCGAGGTTGAATGGAATGATGAGCAGGGCATCGATGCCGGCCATCTGAATGAGTTCGATTTTCTGTTCACAGTTGGAGATCAGTTTAATACCGCCAGGACGCAGGATCCGAAGCGGGTGCGGTTCGAAGGTGATGGCAAGACTCGTACCTTTTCTTCTGTAGGCCTTATTTGCCACCTCGGCAAACAGCATCTGGTGTCCGAGGTGGACACCGTCAAAATTACCAATGGTGACGCAAACATCGGCAAAAGGTTCGACAATATCCTCTATCTGTCTATATATGTGCATAATATTCGATGTGGGTGTTCTTTTTTTTTAACCTGTCACAAGAAAATCTTGACAAACGGAGGCCCAGGAAGCATATTCAACCCCGTTGCCGAAGTGGCGGAATTGGTAGACGCGCTAGGTTCAGGGTCTAGTGGGGGTATCCTCGTGGAAGTTCGAGTCTTCTCTTCGGCACCAAATTAAGTTCCATCGACGTCCCCTGAAGTCCATGAAGCCCGCAGCCGTAAAAGGTTTGCGGGCTTTTTCATTTTCTGCTGTTCCACGACGAAAAAACACCGCCCTTTCCCCGCTTCTGATTATCCTCGAAATGTGGATGCCCGGCAAACCGGGTATCGCCACCCTTCACGTCAACACCTTTGGTCTCTACCTGCAGCAATACAAAATGAATTTGTAGCGCGAACCCGAATGCGGTACCCCGGAAACCGACCGCGAGGGGTTGTCAAGAACGCAGCATACCCAGCGGAAATTCAGTCTGATATTACAACCCGTCGGCATGGAGAAACTGGTCGGTCCAGGATCAACGGCAAGAGATGAAAAATACTCTTAATCCGTTGTCAAGTCAACAAACACCGCCACCCTGCCAATCGTAACCCAAGGGACAATTGTACCCCCTGCCGTCTGAATTGATCCGAGGTCCACTCCCGTCTTCTGCCTCAAGGCCGGCAAAGGCCAAACAGCAGTGGTTAACAGACCTTATCTATGCCTTGACTGGCAAAATAAAAAAACCTATTATGGCTGCAGTCTGCAAACCGCCTCTTCTCTCGACTGCCATCGATAGATCTCGCGTAAGATATTTTCTAATCTCTCAAGGAGTTAAGCATGCTCGAACTTAAAAAAGGTGTCGACATCCTGACCGCTGTCGGGGCCATAAAGTCAATTGATGCAGCCAGGAATTTACTCGATGCACGACTTGACCAGGCGAACAAAGACAAACTGGCCAGAATCACCAATGAGGACGCCCTTGTCAAGATTGCCAACGCGATCTCGATCTGCGGTCCCGACAAGGTCTTCATCAACACCGGCAGTGAAACGGATGTCCTGTGGATTCGCAAGCATGCCTTGGATAAAGGGGAAGAGCGGCCACTTGCCAAAAAAGGACACACCATCCATTTCGATCTCCCCGAGGATCAGGCCCGCCTGGTCAATCAGACTTATTATATCATCAACGAAGGCGAGAAGATGAGTTCCCTCGCCAAAACGATCCTCCGGGCCGAGGCCCTTGCCTACGTCCAGCAATACATGCGGAACATCATGAACGGCAAGGTGATGATGATCGGGTTCTACAGCCGGGGGCCGGTAGGGGCCGCGGCAGCCCAGCCGGCGATTGAGATATCTTCATCCGCCTATGTCCTGCACTCGGCCGAGCTGCTGTACCGCAACTGTTATGCCGAATTTGATGCCGAGGCCATCCGGGCCGGCCTGTTCTACACCAACCTCCACTCGGAAGGAACCAACCGATCCGAGGACGTGCCCAATGCCAGGATCTTCATGGACCGCAGCTGGATGACGACCTTTGCCACCTTCTGCACCTATGCCGGCAATACCCTGCTCCTGAAGAAGGGCAATCATCGCTTCACCGTCGACTACGTCACCTATTACAAAGTGGAAGAACAACTGTCCGAGCATATGTTCATCACCGGCCTGACCGGTCCCGGCGGCCGCAAGACCTTCTTCGCCGGGGCCGCTCCCTCGGGCTGCGGCAAGACCACGACCGCCATGGTCGGAACCGATTTCGTCGGTGACGACCTGGCCCAGTTCTGGATCGCCGATGACGGTACGTTGCGGGCGATCAACCCGGAAAAGGGTATCTTCGGCATCGTCGAGGACGTCAATCGGGAAGGCGACCCCTACCTGATGGACTGTCTGCGGGGAGAAGGGACCGAGGTCATCTGGTCGAATGTGCTGGTCGATGAAAACGGTGTCCCCCACTGGGTAGGCCACGGGGAAGAGGTTCCGGCGAGTGGCTCCAACTTCATGGGCGAGTGGTATGAAGGCAAAGTGGATCACGAAGGCAATGTGGTCCCCCTGTCGCACAAGAATTCCCGGTGCACGCTGCTGGCCTCGGCCATCGCCAACCACGCCACCCAGGCTGCCGAAGACCCGCAGGGAGCACCCGTCAAGGTCATCACCTATTCCGGCAGGGACTCGGACACCATGCCGCCGGTATGGGTTGCCAGGAACGCCGACGAAGGCGTCGTCATCGGCGCCTCGATCGTCTCCAAGGCCACGGCGACCGAGGTCGGGGCCACCGGCGTCCGCCGTCAGCCCTGGGCCAATGCCCCGTTTATCCCCGGCGCCCTGGCCGACTATATGGCCGCCCAGTTCCAATTCTTCAATTCTTCGAAATTCAGTGATGCCGGCAGGCCCATCATGGCGGGGCTGAACTATTTCCTGACCCACGAAAATCGACAAGGACCGGGCAAGGGACTGCTCGGGGAGAAAAAGGACGTCAAGGTCTGGCTGGGATGGCTCGAGAAGTTCGCCCACGGGGATGTCACCGCCATTGCCACCCCTATCGGCTTTCTGCCACGCTACGATGATCTGAAACCGCTGTTCGCAGACATCGGCAAAGAATACCCGAAAGAGCTGTATAATATGCAATTCTCCCTTTATATCGACAAGATAATCGCCAGGATCGACCTGCAGCGCGATGCCTACAGCAAGGAGGCGGAGATCCCGGCCAAACTGTTTGAAATATACGCCCGGCAAAAAGACGAGTTGAGCGCACTGAAAGAGAAATACGGTTCAGTCGTGCCCGTCGACGCCCTGGCATAACCCCCCCTTCTTCGACTACCCGCCCCGAACGCCGACTTGCGGGATAACGGCATTCGGGGCGGTCTCCAGACCTCCCCGTCTTTCCGGATACAGACCCCGTCTCCCCACTGTCGAAAGATCCGTGCCGCCGTGGCCGACCCGAAGGGAGGATCTACCCGATTATTTGGGAGACCAGGACCTTGTCCACCCGATTGTGATCCATATCGACGACTTCGAAACGACAACCTCCATGTTCCACCAGATCGCCTTCCGAAGGGATTTTGCCGAGAAGGTAGATGATCAGGCCGCCGGTCGTGATATAGGCATTCTTTTTCTCCCCCGGGAAAGTATCATCAATCCGCAATTGCTGTTTGAGACGTTCGACCGGCACACTGCCATCGACCAGCCATGATCCGTCCTCCCGTTCCACAAAATCCATTTCAGCGGGATTATCGGATGAGGCCAGATCGCCGACGATGGAGGCCAAGACGTCGGATAACGTCGCCAGGCCCTGTACCTCGCCGTATTCATCAACGACCAGGGCACACTCCGAGTTGGCCCTCCTCATATTTTCGATCAGCTGCGTTGTCGTCACCCCTTCCCACAGATACAACGGCGGCTGCAGCCAGCGTTCGACCGCCAGTCGCTCATGCCCCAGTGCTGCCTTGAGAAGGTCGCGGATCCGCAGGATACCGAGAATCCGATCCAGGCCTCCGCGGCAGACGACCACCTGAGCAAAGGGGCAGTCGGCAATTTGTTGCAGTATTTCCGCTTCAGGGTTGTCGAGGTCGACCAGGTATATCTCCTGGCGAGGCGTCATCACCGCCCTCACACTTTGCTCATCGAGGCGGAGGACATTGGCCACCAATATCTTCTCGCTCTCATGGAAAACCCCTGCATCCGCACCTTGTTTCATCAACAGCCGGATCTCGGCATTGGTGACCGGCGGTTCCTGGCCTCTATCCTGCCTGAGAAGGCGCAGCACCAGGTTTGACGATGCCGCGAGGAGCCAGATCAAAGGCTGGGCCACATAGGCCAGTACCTTCATCGGCAGGGCAATGATCATGGCTATCTTCTCCGGTGCCATGAGACCCAGCTGTTTGGGGACGAGTTCTCCAACCACGACGGAAAAAAAGGTCAAGGTGACGATGACGACCGAGATTGCCATGCCTCTGGCGTACGGCTGTACCGAGGGGAATCCGGTGAGCCATGACGAGAGTGGATCGACCAGCGCCGTTTCGCCGATGGTACCACTGAGAATGCCGACCATCGTGATCCCCACCTGAACCGTGGACAAAAAGGGGACGGGTTCAGTCTTCAAGCTCAGCGCCGCCTGGGCCCGACGATTTCCCGTGTTGGACAGCTTCTGCAGGCGAAACTTGCGACAGGATATAACGGCAATCTCCGACATCGAAAACAGCCCATTCAGCAGGATGAGTACCAACAGCGCGAATATATCCATAATCGACAATCCTTCGGTCTTTGACAGGGTTGGGTGCAGGCCGGTCCACCATCGTTTCGAATCCTCCGATTCTACAGCCGTTTTCCGGCAATTGCCATTGCGATCCCAATTCTTTCGACGATGCAAGCATAAGCTATTGATGTCGATTTGATTTGCAATCCGGATGAGGAATACTTATGTTCTAAACGCTTTTAAAGATCCCCAGCAATTCCAACAAAGAACAATAACCGGAGCAAAGGTGCCGTCGATGACGAGGTCCTTGCCGGTCCCAGTTTACCATCGGCCGCGAATTCAGATCGGGAGAAACCATTTATGTCCAATCAAGATCAACAACCACCCTGGGGGAGAAGAAACAGACCACAGACCCCCGAGGAACTGGTCGCACAACTCATCAAAAAACTGCAGCAATTCTTCTCCGACTCGAAAAAGCCGGCGCCGGAAGGCGGCAACGGCAACTCTCCCGCCAGTGGTCCCATCAACCCGTTCGCCAACATAGGTAAAATCTTCACCGTGATTCTGGTGCTGATTGTGCTGCAGGGCATCTATCTCTCGGTCTTCAAAATCGCCCCGGGAGAGATCGGGGTTGTGTTGCGACTGGGCCAGTACCTGCGAAGCGCTGCCCCAGGCCTGCATTTCAAGGTCCCCTATGTCGATACCCTGTACAAGGTCGATACGGAAAGCATCCGGAAGGAGGAATTCGGGTTCCGCACCCGGACGGGAGGCCAGACATCGTTCGAAAGGACCGGGTATGAGGTGGAATCGCTCATGCTCACCGCCGACAAAAATGTCATCAACGTCGCCTGGATTGTCCAGTACAAGGTCAGCGATCCTTATACCTTCCTCTTCCAGGTTCGAAATGTGCAGCAGGCGATCCGCGACGCCTCGGAAAGCGTGACCCGGCGAATCGTCGGCAATATGGACTTCGACTATGTCCTCAGCTATCGTGAACTGCTCGCGGCGGAGGTGAAGAAGGAACTGCAGGCCCTGCTCGACAAGCTGGAAGCCGGGGTCGGCGTAGTAACCGTCCAGTTCCAGGACATCAACCCTCCCGACCCGGTTAAACCGGCGTTCAATGAGGTTAACGAGGCCGACCAGGACATGAAACGGCTGGTCAACGAGGCGCAGGAGACTTACAATCGGGTCATCCCGAAGGCCAGCGGCGACGCCAAGAAGATCATCCAGGAAGCACACGGCTACGCCGCAGCCAGGGTCAACAACGCCAAAGGCGAGACCGAGAGATTCACCGATATCCTCAAGGAATACAAGAACGCCCCCGATGTCACCAGGCAGCGGTTATATCTCGAGGCCATGCAGGAGATCCTGCCCAATGTCGACTCCGTCTATATCATCGACAAGGATCAGCAATCGCCACTCCCCCTCCTGAATCTCTCCGGCGCGAAAGGGTCAGCCGCCCCGGAAGCGAAAAAGCCGCTCAATTAGAAGGAACCCAGAATGAAACATATACTACGTTTAGCCCTTGCCGGTATCGTTCTGTTCGCGATCATCCTCGTCTACGACGGCGTGTACGTCCTCGAAGAAGGAAAGCAGGTCGTGGTCACCCAGTTCGGCGCCCCGGTGGGCAAGCCGGTGACCAAGGCCGGACTCCACTTCAAGATCCCTTTCATCCAGATCGCCAATTTCTTTGAGAAGAAAATACTGATCTGGGATGGTGAACCCAACCAGATCCCGACCAACGATAAAACCTACGTCTTCCTCGACGTCACCGCCCGCTGGCGGATCACCGATGCCTTGAAGTTCATGCAGGCGGTGAAGACGGAAACCAAGGCCCAGTCCCTGCTCGATGATATCATCGGCGGCACGGTGCGCGACATGGTGAACAAGAACGACCTCATCGAGATTATCCGTAGTTCCGACTGGTCTCCGGAATCGATGTCGCCGACCACGGACGTTATCGGCACCAAGCCGAAGCAGGGACGCGACAAGATTGCCATCACCGTCCGCGACCAGGCCGCAAAGCTCACACCACAGTACGGCATTACCCTGATCGATGTCATGATCAAGCGGGTCAACTATATCGACTCGGTTCAGCTCACGGTCTTCAACCGTATGATCTCGGAGCGGAAACGTATCGCCGCGGAAAAACGCTCGATGGGGGAAGGCCAGAAAGCCGAAATTCTCGGCCGGGTAGACAAGGAATTGAAGCAGATCATATCGGAGGCCAACCGGGAGGCAACCACCATCCGCGGCAAGGCTGATGCCGAAGCGACCAGGATCTACGGCCAGGCCTATACCCAGGACCCCGAATTCTATGCCTTCCAGAAAACACTGGAAAGCTATCGGGATATTGTCGGCAAAAACACCTCTCTCGTCCTCTCTTCGGACACCGATCTGTATCAGTACCTGAAGAGTATCACCGGACAACGGCAGTAATCGCTGCACCGGGGGAAAAGGAGAACCGATCGCCTCTTCCCCCTTCCTTCTTGTTCGGCTTAACGGTTGTCTGGGGAATCAGGATATCCCTCGGTCAAGCCCTTCGCTCATGCCCGGGTAGGCTGGAGCCTGGTCCCGGCTGTAACGGATGCGCCCCTTGGCGATCAGCAGGCGCTGGAATCTCGCCAGTTGCTCGTCGTCCAGGATCTGTTCCACCCCCAACTGGTCAAAACGACAGTTGCAGCGATTGAGCTGCCCCATACACCAGGGGCAGACCTCCACCGGACAGCCGAACTGGTGGTACTCCCCTTCCAGGGTGAAACAGATCGGACATTTCTCCTTCGCCGACGGTGCGGCCGAGCTGTACTCCATCAGCTCTCTCAAGGAATTGCAGGCCTTGTGAAAATCCTCCTGCGCCGGGTAACCGAAAAAGGCCAGATACTCCTCGTCAAGGTCCGGCCCGTTTTCGCTGATATATACCACCCGATCGCCATCCATCGCATAGAGATACTCAAACCCGTGGGTGATGACGGCCAACAGCTTCACGCCCTGACGGGAGGCCACCTCGACCATCTTCTCCACCGGTTCCTCACGCACCTCGGGCAATGAACGGTAGAACTCACGCAGGAGAAGGAGCGCCGGGACATCATCGTTGTACCTGGCAACCACCTTCATCGCCTCTCCGTAGCTCTCCTCCGCTACCGCATACCGCACGTAAATCTCGATCTCCTCCGTCAATTTCCGGGCTCGACCGCTGTTCTTCACCACTGCCATACCACCACTTTGCATCCTGATTTTTTTTTTGTTAATTTCACCACCAACCAGGCTCACCCCAGTCAGCGTCACTTGGCCAGATCCTGTCCAACCGCGCAGTTCACCACCAGCGGCACATCCATCTCCAGTGCCTCTTCCATCGCCGCCTTGATCGGTCCGGTGCATGCATCCAGATCTGCCGGCGGCAGTTCGAACACCAACTCGTCGTGGACCTGCAGCAGCAATCGCGCCGGGAGTCCATTCTTGCTGAGGACCTGGTCGACGGCCACCATTGCCAGTTTGATGATATCCGCCGCCGTTCCCTGGATCGGGGTGTTGATAGCGGTCCTTTCCGCAAATTCCCGCTTCACCCGATTGCTGCTGCCAATATCCGGCAGGTTGCGGCGCCGCCCCAACAGGGTGGTGACATACCCGTCCTTGCGGGCCTGGGCCACCACATCGCCCATGAATCGCCTGACCCCCTCATAAAGACGAAAATATCTATCGATAAAGGTCTGGGCCTCCTTGCGACCGATGTTGAGTTGTTCCGACAGACCGAAACTGCTCATGCCGTAGACGATACCGAAATTGATGCTCTTCGCCACCCGACGCATTTCCGCCGTTATCAGCAACGGCGACACCCCGAAAATCTCGGCGGCGGTGCGGGCGTGAATGTCCTCACCGGCCCGGAAGGCCCCGATCAGCGCCTTGTCCTGCGAATAATGGGCCAGAACCCGGAGATCGATCTGCGAATAGTCGGCCGAAAGAAACACCATGCCTTGCGCCGGCACAAAGGCCTGGCGGATACGGTTGCCCTCCTCGGACCGGATCGGAATGTTCTGCAGGTTGGGATTGCTGCTCGACAGCCGCCCGGTGGCGGTGACCGCCTGATTGAAGGAGGTATGAACCCGCCCGGTCTCCGGGTCCTGCAGCAGTGCCAATCGTTCGACATACGTCGACTGGAGTTTGGCCAAGGTGCGGTAATCGAGGATACGGGCCGGGAGATCGTGGCGGAACGCCAGTTTTTCGAGGACCTTGACATCGGTCGAGTAACCGGTCTTGGTCTTCCGTCCATACGGGAGGTGCAGCTCGTCAAAGAGGATCTGGCCCAGCTGCCGCGGCGAGTTGATGTTGAATTCCCGGCCGGCCATGGCATAGATCTCCTGCTCGAGGACCACCAGCTTGGCCGAGAATTCGGCCGAGAGTCTCGCCAGAACATCGGGATTGATTGTGATGCCGATTATTTCCATCTTTGCAAGGATCGGCACCAGGGGCATCTCGACTTCGTAGAAAAGTCGCCCCATTCCCATCTCCTGCAGGAGCGGTTCATACTGGCGCCACAGCAGCAGGGCGGCATAGACATCCTCACAGCTGTAGTCACAGGCGGCCTGGATGTCGACATAGGCAAAGCAATCCGGCCGCTTATCGCCACCGGTCACCCTCTCGAACGAGGTCATCCGGATTCCCCGTTCACGCATAAGATCGTCGAGTTTGAACGACCGTCCGGTTTCCTCGATCAGATAGGCGGCGATAAGGGAGTCGTACAGAGGGCCATTCAAGGCCAGGCCGCCATTCTGGAGCAGGACGGTATAATCGTATTTCAGGTTGTGCCCGAGTTTGGGCAGCGTGGGAGACTCGAGAAACGGTCGCAAGGCCTGGACGACCGTCGCCAGTTCCAGCTGGCCACTGCACAGCCTGCCATCGGCATCCCGATGTCCGACCGGGATGTACCAGCTCCGATCGAGATCGACGCACAGGGAGATCCCCACCAGTCTGGCGGTTCGGGCATCGAGGGAGGTGGTTTCGCTGTCGACACAGAGGATGGTTGCGGACCTCAAGGCCTCAACCAGCTGCTTCAGGTCGTTGCCGTCGCGGACGCAGATGAATCCTTGACGCGGCACCGCCGAGAATGACTGGATCTCCTTCAGCAGGCTGGTGAATTCCAGTTCCGAATACAGATCCCGGATCTGTTCCGCGTCGGGATCAGCGAAGGTATAGGCGGTGAGCTGTTCAGGCACGGCGACATCGGATTTGAGGCGGATGAGGTTGCGGGCGAGAAATGCCGACTCCCGCCCATGTACCAGCTTATCGACCAGCTTCGGTTGGTTCAGCGAACCGATCCCGTCGTAGATCTTTTCCAGCGTACCAAATTGATTGATCAATTTTTCGGCAGTCTTCGGGCCGATGCCGGGGACGCCGGGTATATTGTCGGCACTGTCGCCGATCAGGGCGAAGCAGTCGAGGAGCTGTGCCGGGGCGACATTGTATTTTTTCTCCACCTCGGCGGAATCCATCACCTTGTCCTTCATCGGGTCCCACATGGTCACCCGCTCATCGACAAGCTGCAGCAGATCCTTGTCACCGGAAACGATGACCACCCGATGTCCCTCCCGGGTCAGACATCGCACCGCCGATGCGATCAGATCATCCGCCTCGACCCCGACCTGTTCGAGAACCGGGATGTTGGAGGCAGCCACATATTTCCTGATATAGGGAATCTGCTCGGCAAGGTCGGCCGGCATCGGCGGACGATTGGCCTTGTAGTCGCCGTAGATCTCATGCCTGAAAACCGGTCCCCGGCTATCAAAGGCCACCGCAACATAGCGGGGATTCCTTTCTTTGAACAGGCGACGGAGAATACTGATAAAACCGTAGATGGCATGGGTTGCCAGGCCCCTGCTGGTGGAAAGAGGGCTAAGGGCATGATAGGCACGATAGATGTAAGCGCTGCCATCGATAAGAAAAATTTCTTCCTGCACAGTAAAGATCTCCGGTTGAATAAACGTTTTCAGTCCGCGGCAACGCTCTATCTATACTGCATCCCACCTGCCCGCGCACCGGATTTCATCCCCCTGGTGGTTGCGCAGAAATCTCACGAACGGAAAAATCAGGAGTGGTGCAGAATCATCCTGCAGAGGCAGAAGCATAAAAAACAACGACCGCAGGCTGAATGCCTGCGGCCGCAGAATAATTATCACTCTTACATGCTACTTATGTCATTATCGGCTCGGACGCACCCATGACGCCTGAGGCCCTTTGTCGCCGATGGTCTCACCGAAGAGGACGCTGTCTCCTTCGGACAGTGCCTCCATTGCAATATTTTTCAAGGCGTTCTCATGGAAATATATCTCGCGTTCATCGTTTGCAATGATGAAGCCATAGGATTCATGGGGTGAAAGCTTCCTGATGATGCCGACCTTCTCTCCTTCGAGTTCGGCCTCACTCTGTTTGACGGTCTTTCGCTTTTTCCGCAGGATCTCCTTCAGATTGCCGGTCAGCACATCGAAGGCCTCAACCAGCAGGGGCCGTACCCCCTCCCCTCGCCGGACCACGACGACTGTATCATTCGGCACCGTTGCGATCAATTTGATCTCAAACCCTCCTTCCTTGTGATGCGTTGTAGCCTCAATGCTGGCGCGAAGATGAAGGACATAATTCGCATACAGCCGGACAATCTTCTCCTTTTCTTCTTCAATCTTGTCCTGCCAGCTTTTTCGCAACTCCACATTCCGGGCCTCGATCTTCAGTTCCATAAAGTTCCTCCGTCAAAAGCTCCGACGATGGCGTAGACCACCGTCACATCCGTGCCCGCAGGCACCTTCCCGGCAGAACCATCTCCGCTTTGGTGGAGCAGGAGAAGGTGGAGCACTTGCATGCCCACAATGATCCGCCTTTACCTTCATTATATCCCCCCCCATCCGATAATCAAGTGAGCCGCACCTCTTTCTCCCAACCCATCGTCCAATACCGGTAAATATTGAAAATAAATCTGGAGAACATGGCTATTGCCAGATACATCCAGTACAATTGTGCAGATTGGTTCGAAAATTCAGTGAACATGGCGAGATAATGGAAAAACAACTGATCGGAGTCCTCCTTCTCAATATGGGAGGGCCGGATAATCAGGCGGATGTGGCACCATTTCTGTACAACCTCTTCTCCGATCGCGAGATCATCCGGTTGGGGCCGCCCTGGCTACAGAAGCCGCTCGCATGGTATATCGCTCGAAAAAGGGCCGGCAAGAGCCGTCAGGCCTACGCCAGTATCGGTGGAGGGTCGCCGCTGAAACGGCTTACCATGCACCAGGCCCAGTGTCTGCAGGACAGCCTGCGGGACGAAGGCGCCTATACTGTAGCGATAGCGATGCGCTACTGGCAACCGCGTGCCGCTGAAGCCATCCTGTCACTGCTGAGCCGGGATATCGAGAGAATCATCGCCCTGACCCTGTACCCCCATTACTCCCGAGCGACCACCGGATCCTCGGTTATGGATTTGAAGACGGAGATGGACCGCCTGTGTCCGGGCATGCCATGCGATACCATCGAGTCCTGGCCTGATCATCCGCTGTATATCGACGCCCTGATCGACGCCATCAATCAGGGGCTGAACCGCTTCGACAGCCAGGACGTTCAGATCGTCTACAGCGCCCACAGCCTCCCGGTTTCCTTCATCCGGGAAGGAGACCCCTATGTCGATCACATTCTCAGGACGCTGCGGATCATCGAGAAACGGACCGGACGGACGGGCCGCCTCTGCTACCAGAGTCGAAGCGGCCCGGTCGAATGGCTGTCGCCATCAACTCCGGAGATGATCGAGACACTGGCCCGGGAAGGAGTGAAGAACATCCTCATGGTTCCGATAAGCTTCGTTTCCGACCATATCGAAACCCTCTACGAAATCGATATCCTGTATAAAAGCCAGGCGGAAAAACTCGGTATACGGCTGCGGTCGAGCCCCGCGCTGAACTCCCACCCGTCTCTCATCGCCTGCCTGAAAGATCTCGTCTTGCAGAGAAGCCGGCAATAAGCGACTGACCGAACCGGAAGATCGACACCAATTCTTCGTCAGATCTGGAATCGCCGCATACGGATGTTCATCAGGATCGCGAAGCCGATCATCGTCGTCAGCAGGGACGAACCACCATAGGAAACAAGCGGCAGCGGGATCCCGACGACCGGCAGAAAGCCCAGGATCATCAAAATGTTGATGACCGCCTGCCAGAATATCAATATGACCACGCCAAAGGCCAGCAGCACCCCGAAACGATCCCTCGCGTTCATCGCGATGTACAATCCCCATATCAGCAGGAAAAAGTAGACCCCAAGAAAGATCAGGCTGCCGACGAAGCCCCACTCTTCCCCCCACACCGCAAAGGCAAAGTCTGTATGTCGTTCCGGGAGGAAGTGAAGATGCCCCTGCGTCCCTTCAAGATATCCCTTGCCGAACTTGCCGCCGCTCCCCACTGCGATCTTGGACTGCAGGATCTGGTAGCCGTTCCCCATCGGATCGTCCTCCGGATGAAGAAACGTCTGTATCCTCAGCTTCTGATAGGGTTTGAGAACCTTTTCCCAGGCAAAGACGATAAAGGTGATGGCTGTTGTACCGAGAATCATGTAGGTCGATAATTTGAGACGGACGAAAACCGTCATCGAGACGGCGATAATGGCCAGCATCATCGCCGTGCCCAGATCGGGCTGAAGCAGGATGAGAAGAAACGGGATTCCGGTGAGGACAATCGGGACAATCAACTGCTTGAGAGAATATCCGTCAACCACCTCTTTTCTGGCGTAATAACTCGCCAGGGTGATAACCATAATCATTTTTGCCGGTTCCGATGGCTGGAGTTTGAAGAAGCCAAGGTTGATCCACCGCTGAGAGCCGTTGGCTTCGTACCCGACAAAAAATGCAAAGACGAGGAGGAGGAGGATCAGAACATACATGGGATAATTCCAGAACAGCAATTCCTGATAATCAATGCAGATAATCATCAGAAATATGGCAAAGCTGATAAGAAGAAAAATGCCCTGCTTGATATACGGAGTTGTCGCCAGCGATTTGGGGGGGTAGGAGGCGCTGTAGAGATTGCTCAGTGCCGCGGCGCAGACAATCAGAAGCAGGATCAGCAGGACAAAATCAAAATTTGCCAGCAATCTTCTATCGATACGGATCATATCCTTCATTTTTTTCTGCATACTCGGAGTCCCCTGCAAATCTCAATCACCGTATTTCCTTGACGATCTCTTCATCCGGTACGGACAGGCGATCCCTGAAGTACTCCTTCATAACAGCCGTCGCGATCGGCGCCGCCCCTGAACCTCCGTGCAAGCCATGTTCGACGAGAACGGTTACCGCGATCTCGGGGTCCTCTGCCGGGGCAAAGCTGGTAAACCAGGCATGATCACGGAATTTATAGGGAATGTCAGCCTCTTTCAGATGTCTGTAGGCAGCGACCTTGACAACCTGGGCCGTACCTGTCTTCCCGGCAACCGTAATCCCGTCGATCTTCGCACCACGAGCGGTTCCGTGCGGACCGTTGACCACCCCGATCAACCCCTCGCGAATGATCGCCATGTACGTATCCAACCCCCTGATCTCTTCGAGCAGTTCGGGCTTGAAGGTCTGGACCACCTTGCCGTCAGGCTCGGTGACCTGCTCGACCAACTGAGGGCGAAACAGCTTGCCGCCATTGGCCACGGTGGCGGTCATCTGACAGATCTGGAGCGGGCTGGCAAGATTGAAGCCCTGGCCGATGGCTGTCGACAGTGTTTCTCCATCCTGCCACTTTGTCTGGTAACGGGAGATTTTCCATTTTTTGGTCGGGGTCAGGCCGCTTTTCTCATGCTCCAGTTCAATCCCGGTCTTGCGCCCCAGCCCTAATTTGCCGGCGTACTCGGCCAGACCGTCAACACCGACCCGTTGTCCGACCTGATAAAAATAAACGTCACAGGATTCCTCGATGGCGCGTTTCAAGGTGACGGTTCCATGCCCTCCTTTTTTCCAGCATCCATAACGACGATTACCGAAAAAATAATGGCCGGGGCAATAAATTGGCGTGTCCGGCGTGATCACTCCGGTTGCAAGACCGGCCAGGGCGGTGACCATCTTGTAGGTCGATCCCGGAGGATAGGTCGCCTGCACCGTCTTGTTGATCAGGGGATGCTTCTCATTGGCAAGCAGTTCCTGCCATTTGTCACGCGATATGCCGCCGACGAAATCATTGAGGCGGATATGCGGCGTCGAGGCGATAGCCAGGATCCTGCCGGTCTTTACCTCCATGGCCACCACGGCGCCGGATTTTTCACCGATCTCCATCAGGTTTTCGGCCGCCTGCTGCAGGTCGACATCGATTGTTAAACGGATTTCACGCCCAGGCAACGGCTCATAGCTCTTCAACAGTTTGCGCTCAAACCCTCTTGCGTCCACCTCTGAATAACTGTTGCCCTTTTCTCCTCTCAGATCAGCCTCTCTGAGCTTTTCCAGACCCATTTTACCGATGAGATCACCACCGCGGTAGACCGTCTGGTCGGCACTCTCCAACTCGGTCTTGCTGATCGCACCAAGGTAGCCGATAACATTGGCAGCCAGGTCCTGGTAATGAAAAATCCGGACAGGTTGGACTTCAATCCGTATCCCAGAGAATTCCTTGTTGTGATTTTCCAGGTACGCCAAGGTCTTCCAGTCAATATCCTCCTTCAGTCGGATCGGGAGATAACGAGGGGTCCCTTCGGCTTCCCTGACTCTGCTCCACAGGGTCGAGACTTCGTCGTTCAGAATTGGGGCCAGGCGCTTGAGGACCTCGTCGAGATCATGGGAATCCTCACGCATCAGCACCACATTGAAAGACGGCCGATTGGTGACGATCTCCCGACCCTTGCGGTCAAGAATGTGGCCACGGGGGGCGGCAACCTGACGAATACGAACCCTGTTGGAATCGGCCCGGTTCTTGTACTCCTCTCCATGGTTGATCTGCAGCGACCAGAGTCTGAGAACGATCAGGGAAAAAAAGATCAACACGACAACGATGGCGCCGCTTACCCTGCGCCGCAGGTTATCGAGAGAAGCGATATCACATTCTGTGATTTCATCCGCTTCCTTTGAAAAAAGCTCTTTGAATATCATTCTGGGTTCACGCGGTGATCAATCCTCACGTCCTCCGTTTAAGCGGCCGCGGCTGTGGCTTTCGCTTCTGCAGGAATTCCCCGAGGGCATTGAGCAGGATGAAACATGGAATCGTAGCCACCAGGAGAATGCCGGTCTCGGCAAACAATTTTCCCCAGGACCATTCCGGCAGCAATTCAGGCTCTGTGAAGAGGTACAGTATATATCGAACCAGTTGAACAATGAAATAACTGAGCCCGACAAGCGGAATCTGATATGTCGATTCCCGCAGGGGATTATTGGTGGTCATGGCCTTCAAGCTGATAAAAACAAGAAGAACTTCCAATGGATAGATACCGAGATCAATCCCGCTCAACACGTCCATTATCCAGCCCAGGGAGAAAACCAGTAGAAGTCCGGGTATCCAGGCAAAACGATATGACGTATACGCGACCAGGATATAAATAAAATCAGGACGTCCCAACCATGAGGGAAATGAGTGCAGGAGAGTGGTTTCCAGGACAATGAGCAGGACGCCGAGAAGGAAGAAACAAAGTGTCAACACTTGCAATCCGTGTCATTCGACCGTCAAGTTCATTTCACGCAGGATTTTCTGCCTGTCGGTCGGATCGATGAATACATATTCCAGTTTCTGGAAATCGACGGCTGGCTGCACTTCGATCTCCAGAAACATCCCACGTTCCTTCTCCCTCACCGCCGAGACTGTTCCAAGGGGAATGCCGGCGGCGAATACCCCTCCAATGCCGGCAGTGACGATATGATCTCCTTCTGCGACATCGGTTTTTTTCAGCACATAGTTGAGAACAAAACCTTTCTCTCCGGCTCCCTTCAGAATACCACGAGCCCGGCGTTTCTGCACCATCGCGTCAATGGCACTGCTTGGGGCATTGGCAAGAAGCACCTTGGCATAATGCTCTGATACGTGAATTACCTGGCCAACGACACCCTGCGGGGTCAGAACAACCATGCCCGGCTCAATATCATCGGCCTTTCCCCGATCCACCAGGATTGTCTGGAACCAATAGGCTGGATCTTTGCCGATAACCCTGGCAGAGAGCAAATTGAATTCCTGTTTTTCCTTGAACTCGAGCAGGTTCTGCAGATGCAGATATGTCCTGTAGGCTTCTCGATATTCACCAAGCTCATTCATATACTTGTCAACGAGCAGACGCAGCCGTTTGTTTTCCGCCCTCACGCTCCACAAGTCAATATAATCACGGGAAAAATCTGAAAATCCGCCAAACGCCTTCGTCACCGCCTTTTGCAAAGGGCTGACGACATCGAGTGTCATCTGGTGCACAACACCGAATCTGTCACCGATCATGGACGCGAACACAAGAAGGGCAACCGTCAAAGCAGTCGCACCCAGAAGAAGAAGCCTGACAGTCGCTGTCCGAGTATTACCTTTTTTGCCGTTAGCTCGCTTTCTCACAGATCCCAACAAAGCAGGAGCAGCTAAGCCCCGTGAATATTACCCATTGAAAAAAAGCTGATTCGGAATTTTCTGCAGTCAAGGCATTCCGGTTAATCAATGGTAACTTCGCGAAGAATATCCAGATTGTCAAGGGCTTTGCCGGAACCAAGCACAACTGACGACAGAGGATCGTCGGCAACAATGATCGGCATTCCTGTCGCTTCTTTCAAACGCTTATCAAGATTCTTCAGCAGAGCGCCGCCGCCGGTGAGGACAATTCCCTGGTCAACGATATCGGCCGCCAGTTCGGGGGGAGTGACCTCCAGGGCGATACGGACCGCTTCGACTATGACTTCAATCTGCTCGGAGATCGCCGACCGGATCTCATCGGCGTTGATGGTCAAGGTCTTCGGAACGCCTGAGACCAGATCGCGCCCTTTGATATCCATCGTCTCGTAGGGCTCCTCCGGCATGACATTGCCGATGGTCGTCTTTATCAGTTCGGCCGTTCGCTCGCCGATGGCCAGATTATGTTTGCGTTTTATATACTGAAGAATCGCCTCGTCCATCTTGTCCCCTGCAACCCTGACCGATTTGGCATAGACTATACCTGCCAGGGAGATCACAGCCACTTCAGTCGTCCCGCCGCCAATATCGATTATCATGTTGGCTGTCGGTTCGGTGATCGGCAAGTTGGCCCCGATCGCTGCCGCCATCGGCTCCTCAATGAGGTAGACCTCTCTCGCACCGGCAGATTCGGCGGATTCTCGGACAGCCCGCTTTTCAACCTGTGTTATGCCTGAAGGAACGGAAATCATTATCCGCGGGTGGACAAGAGTGCGACGGTTGTGCACCTTGTTAATGAAATAGCGCAACATTGCCTCGGTCACCTCGAAGTCGGCAATAACCCCGTCCTTCATCGGCCGGATGGCGCTGATGTTTCCAGGGGTTTTCCCCAACATCATCTTGGCTTCATGACCAACGGCGAGAACCTTGTTTATTCTCCCATCCTGTCTGACGGCAACAACGGAAGGCTCTCTCAGTACAATCCCCTTTCCTTTGACATACAAGACGGTATTCGCAGTGCCAAGGTCGATTGCCAGGTCATTGGACAACCAGCCAAACAAAAAATTAAACGGTGAAAACATATATCCTTCCTCGCGATGAAGAGTACACTTCTGTGGTATATTGGGTAACTGTCCGGCCAGGAGAGCAGACCGGACTGCAATAGAAATAGTCACACGGAATAACTGAAAAATACACTAAACAAGATTTATGAGCATACCAAGATTCCTCTGCCTTAGCAACACATATGCATTTTCAAGACATGAAAATTGAAAAATTAATTGACACATCGACGAAACACTGGTATCAATTTCAGACATTTTCGGAAAAGAAAAATGGGGTTATAGCTCAGTTGGGAGAGCGCTTGAATGGCATTCAAGAGGTCGTCGGTTCGATCCCGACTAGCTCCACCAATTAAATAAGGGGATTTCGCAAAAATTTGCGTAATCCCCTTATTTTTTTTCAGAGGACACGGGGCCTTTCGACATCTTGACTTCCATATGCGCTCGTCCGCGCCCGTTATCGGAATCCTGGACTCAAACCGCGGGATCGCTGGTCCGTGCGTTTACTGCGAAAGCGCTGCAGTTCCTCCCGATGACCAATGACCTGCACAACGCCTTGTAATCAGCGGTCAGCCTGAAACGAATCCGTAGGTTTTCAGCATACGGCGACATTCCACCTGAGGCACCAACTTCGCAGGGGAATGCATTCTATCGACACCCGCTCACACAACATCACAAGAAGGTCCCATCCCATGAAAAGAATAGCTATTCTCTGCATTATCGTTTCGATGCTTTTAACAGGCTGCTCCAAGTATCCATTCAGCAGTCTCCTGCAACCGCGGCCACAGCAACAGCAGCAACTGACACGAGCCGATCTGCACCGCGAAGCGGCGATCTTGAAAAAAGTCGTTGCGAAAAATCCAGCCAACGCCTCCGCGCAATACACCTATGGGCGAATCCTTCTTGCCCTGGATAAGCCCCGCCAGGCCCTGCCCCATCTCAAGAAGGCAAGCGCACTCACCAGAAACAACATCGATTACCTGCTGTGGCTCGGTGTCGCCTATGGAGAAAGCGGGAAATTATCCGAAGAACAGGTCAGCTATTCAAAGGTGCTACAGCGCGACCCGAAGCACATCCGGGCCTTGGTGTATCTTGGCAACAGTTATCTCAAATCCAAAAAATTTCAGCCTTCGCTGAACTGCTATCAGCGTACCCTGGCGATTCAGCCCGACAACGATCAGGCTCTCTACAACCGGGCCATCATATATAAACAGCTGCATCGTAAAACCGAGGCAAGGCAGGCATTCAAGCTCTATCTTCAATCACATCCTTCTGGAACACTCGCCATAAAAGCAGTAGACCATCTCAACCACCTCGATGATTTTTCATATCGCAACCATCATCTCGGTCACCGTATTGTCACACTTCCGGCAATGTCGTCCGCCCCCTCATCCGCCGATTTGACACGATCCGACCGGGCAAATCTCGACACGATCGGATCCGTTGTCGTCAATATGAAATCAGGCCCGCTCGATATCATCGTCTATCGGAAAAACGCCGGGAATCTCGCACGTGGCAGAGCCATCAGTATCAAACGCTATCTCGAGGATCGATTTCCGCCCCTTGCCGTCAATGGCCGCATCCGGATCAGTTGGTTCAATGTCCCCGAAAAACCGACATTCTCCGGTCATCGCGCCACGATTGAAGACTCCACGGTTTTCTTTCTCTTTCAAATTCCGGTAAAATCAACCAAATTGAAAAACCGAGGGAAGAAAAAAAGATGAGCTCAAATGTTTTTTACCTCCCCGATGTGACCTTCCATCACCGCCAGTCGTATATCGTTTAACAGCTTACACGATTCGTTCAACTCAACAGACTATCCCGGCAGGATGCATTGCACAGACGAAGATATTGTCAAAGAAGTCCTGGCCGGGAGAACACAGCGATACGCGGAAATCGTAACCAGGTATCAAAAGCCTGTTTACAATCTCATGTTTCGGTATACCCGTCATGAACTTGATGCTGCCGATCTTACCCAGGATGTGTTTTTCAAGGCCTTCAACCGGCTATCGAGCTATCAATCTGAGCGGAGTCTTTTCTCCTGGCTCTATACGTTGGCGGTCAATGTGGCCATCGACTGGAGTCGTGCCAGTACACGGATGCAGACAAAAACACCTCCGCTTGAAGAACTGCATGCCACTTACCCGACAAACCGTAATCCAGCGATACGTTTTGAGGATCGTGAACGGGGAGCGCTGCTTGACCAAGCCTTGACCTTAATTTCAGCCGAAACTCGAGAGATACTCCTTCTGCGGTACAGGCATGAACAGACTATCAAAGAAGTGGCGACAATTTTTGGAATGAGCGAAAGCGCTGTCAAAATGAGGATAAAACGGGGCTTGGAACAATTGCAGAGAATTTTGCAGGAGATGAACAATCATGAACAATGAAACGTTCGATATTGAAAAAATCGAAATGCTGCTGCGAGATATCCCTGAGCGTGATCTTCCTTTTGGACTGCATGAAAGGATAATCGACAGCCTTCCTACCGGCAACAAGCCGCGAGGCATCCCTTCAAAGCTGAGAACCTGTTGGAACAAGATGCTGCTGCTTGCCCCAATGCCCATGAGAGCAGGTGCAGTTCTGGCGATGACCGTTGCCGCCTTTTGGTTGGGTACGGAAGTGGGCGCCGAAAGAGAAATCCAAAACAATGCGTTTGTCCAGCAGATACCTGGAAACACACCTGCAATCGATGATGATGAAAATGCCAATCGATTGAGCGGCATGGGCTTGTTCGAGGACGAGAATAATTATCCTCCGCGCTATTTTTTTTACAAAACCTCGTTACAGGAAGAACGATCGACCGGGATGAACAGATGGTCTGATACGGTTTTCCGGCACATTGAAAATCAGCCCGAGGATGAACAGAATTCCTATGGGACTGCCAACCCGGAGACCGATTCGGTACTGTTCCTCCTCAACCTCGCCCACAATCTTGCCGACAGCGGCAATTACCGTGGAGCTCTGCACCAGTACGAAAAAGTCCTGCGCCTCAATCCGCAGGAACAGACGGCCTTGTACAACCGGGCGACCAGTTATCATCACCTGAACGACAAAGCCGGAGAGCTACAGGCCTTCATCAGCTACCTGAATCAATTCCGGTCCGGAAAATGGGCCCATCAGGCGGTCGGCCATCTGCAGAGACTCGGCGTGTTCGATTATCAGGCCAGCATGATAGGCGGCAGAAAAATCGTAATCAACCAGACTGTTCTGCTCGGGCCAGAACAACTGGCTCGCCAACATGAATTAGAGCGACTGGCGACATACCTGCGCCAACCATCGGCAGGCGAACTCCATCTTGTCGTTTTTTACAAGAATGACCTGGATAAAAGCAGAATCATCGCCGCAGAACTCAAGCAGCAAATCGACTCCATCCTTGGAAAAAATCGGGAGCTGCCGATCCGGACCAGTTGGTTTGACGAACCAGCCCCGATCCAAACTGCAGGAGGAGAGAAACATGAATTGGAAAAAGGGCTCTTTCTCTTTACGCAACCATCGGCACAGCAAAGGAGCAACATATGAACACACTCAAATTGTATAAAATTTCGGCAATTCGGACGATTATGCTCTCAGGTATGATCTTTGGCCTGACCGCCGGAGTGTTGCCGGCACTGGCAGTCGACGAAGTCGACGATCAAACCGTAGAAAGCTACTACGCAAACCCGGCCCAGGCAGCCCATGCAGCCCAGTTAGCCGAACAGTACACCGAACAGTACGCCACGGATTACCCTGGAGTTTCGGATGCCCAGCTGGCAGTGAACGATGCCCAGGAAAAGGTTGATGGGCTGCAGTCAATCATCGACGATCCAGATGCGAATGAAGAAGAAATAGCTGCAGCGACATCGGCCCTTACCGAGGCTCAGCAGCAATTAACCCAGGCTGAGCTCTCCTATTCCGATCTTGTAGCAGAGGTGACCGGTACCACTGCGGCGGACATCCAATCCATGCGCAGTCGCGGTATGGGTTGGGGAGATATCGCCCATCAACTCGGCGTCCATCCTTCGGTTCTCGGACTCGGCCACAGCAAAAATGCCCGAAACCAATATACCGAAACAGAATTAACCAGGACCGAGCTTGAAGGAATTGAAGTCGAGGAACTGACTGAGTCCACTACCAAGAACAACCGAGCCGGTATCACTAAAGGCCAGGGCAAGGGAGTCAGATCACAGATCCATGAACCGGGGACAGGCTTGGTAGAGTCACCCGACTCCGCCACAGGTAAAAACAGCAGCTTTAATTCACAGAATGATACCGACAAGGGAAAATCCGAGACATCAGACACCAGCGGCAATAACGGCAATAGCGATAAAGGTGGTGGCAATGACAAGGGAAACAGCAACGATAATGGCAACAGCGGTGGCAATGGCGGTGGTAATAGCGGTGGCAATGGCAGCGGGAATGGCAACGGCAACAGCGGCGATAATAGCGGGGGCAACGGTGGCGGCAATGGCAACGGCAACGGTGGCGGCAATGGCAACGGCAACGGCGGAGGGAAAAAATAAAATCCGAACCTCTCGCAAATCCTGATTATATTACTATGCATTTTTAGCGGCTTATAACCATCTTCCGCTACTTTTCATCAATCCCGGGGAGATTCTCTGCCCGGGATTGATCTCCTTCCAACCTCCCGCCAGTTCATTTGGTCCCGAAGCATAGCGGTTATCTTCGCCCTGAGTTCTCGAAGATTGCAAGAGAAATTGCCTCTAAATTGTATTTTTTTAGTTTCTTATCTTTACTCCATCGTCATATTTTGCTCAAACTCAGGATGTCAATGAAATGGATTGATAATCAGTTCCGGATGGTCCATAAATAATATCCCTGAAAGTTTCAAAGGCGACCGAATTATCAAGTGGTTTGTTCAAATACCGTTTAGATAGTGTCTGTCCATAAAT
>JROS01000033.1:57457-71915 GCA_000769715.1 Desulfobulbus sp. Tol-SR | reverse complement strand
GGAGCTGGGCTCCATCGTCAATCTCTACGTCACCCCGGTGACCCGGCTGGAGTTCCTGCTCGGCAAGCAGATACCCTATGTGCTGCTGGCGATGATCAACTTTCTGCTTCTGACCATGCTGGCAGTTGCCCTGTTTCAAGTCCCGGTCAAGGGAAATTTTCCGACCCTGGCACTTGCGGCACTTCTGTATGTCATTGCCGCCACCGGGTTCGGGCTGGTGATCTCGACCTTTATGCGCAGCCAGGTGGCTGCCCTGTTCGGAACTGCCGTCCTGACCCTCCTGCCGGCGGTCCAGTTCTCCGGGATGATCGATCCGGTCTCTTCCTTGGAAGGGGTCGGCGCCGCCATCGGCGGGGTCTACCCTACCACCCATTTCCTGACCATCGCACGCGGGACCTTCTCCAAGGGACTCGGGTTCCATGATCTCCAGGCTTCGTTTATTCCTCTGCTTCTGGCCGTGCCCATCCTGATCGTTCTGGGCACAGTCCTGCTCAGGAAACAGGAGCATTGATCATGCGCACCGCCAACATTCTCCACCTCGGCATCAAAGAGCTGCGCAGTCTGCTGCGTGACCCGATGATGGTGGTGCTGATCGTCTACTCTTTCAGCTTTTCCATTTACACTGCCGCCACGGCCATGCCCGAGACCCTGCACAAGGCGCCCATCGCCATTGTCGACGAGGACCGCTCCCAGCTGTCAGAGCGAATTATCGACGCCTTTTATCCGCCATACTTCGCCCCGCCGGCGTTGATCATGCAGGCGGAGATGGACGCCCGGATGGATGCCGGCCTGGATACCTTCGCCGTCAATATTCCACCGGATTTCCAGCGTGACGTGCTGGCCGGACGCGCTCCCGCCATCCAGCTCAATATCGACGCCACCAGGATGAGCCAGGCCTTCACCGGCAACGGCTATGTCCAATCCATTATCGGCAGCGAGGTGAGCGCCTTTGTGCAAGGCTACCGGTCGAATGCGACCCCGACAGTGGATCTGGTCTTGCGGGCGCGTTTCAACCCCGAGATGAACAAGACATGGTTCGGAGGTGTCATGGAAATCATCAGCAGTATTACCATGCTCTCCATCGTCCTGACCGGAGCGGCTCTGATCCGCGAGCGCGAACATGGCACGGTCGAGCACCTGCTGGTGATGCCGGTCACCCCCTTCGAGATCATGGCCGGCAAGGTGTGGGCAATGGCGCTGGTGGTCCTCGTCGCCTCGGCCTGTTCGTTGCTCTTTGTGGTCCAGGGACTGCTGAAGGTTCCGATCGAAGGCTCTATCCCCCTCTTTCTCGGCGGAACGGCGCTGCATCTGTTCGCCACCACGTCGCTCGGGATCTTTCTCGGTACGCTGGCGCGCACGATGCCGCAATTCGGCCTGCTGCTGATGCTGGTTCTGCTGCCGCTGCAGATCCTTTCCGGGAGCGTCACCCCCCGCGAAAGCATGCCCGGCTTTGTCCAGGCAGGCATGCTCGCGGCGCCGAATACCCACTTCGTTATGCTGGCCCAGGCGATCCTGTATCGTGGTGCCGGGTTCGAGGTTGTGTGGCCACAGTTCATCAGCCTGGTTCTGATTGGGCTGTCCTTATTCGCCCTTTCCCTGGCGCGGTTCCGCAAGACGCTGGCGACGATGGCTTGATTGGTGTCCGGAGCGGTGACGATTCCCGGGAACTGACTGGCCGTTTATGCCGATTTCTCCTCTTCCGCCAGAAAGGGGGCATAGAGCTTCTCGCGCACCAGATCGGTGAAATGACGGACATCGCTGTCCGCAACATTCATTTCCAGCAAGGCCTGACGGGTGATCTCCAGCCCGGCCTCGAATTCCGGCTGGACCACCCCGCGCACCCCGAGATCCCGCAGCAGCCGCATGTGTTCCCGCCCGCCCGAGCGGGCAACGATATGCAGCCCCGGGTTGAGCGCCAGGGCCTGCTCGGCGATGGTCTTGGTGGTGATCGGTGAGGGGGTGGTGATGATCAGCAGCCGGGCCTTCTCGATCGAGGCCGCCTCGAGCACCAGATGCTGGCTGGCATCACCGAAGACCAGCGGCATCTTGATCTCCTTGAAATGGTCGACCTGGAGACTGTTGAACTCGATGATGACGAAATCGAGGCCCAGGTGTTTCAGAACCTGGGCGGTATAGGCCCCGGTCTGGCCGCCGCCGGCAATGACGACATGGTCGTGCAGTCCCGATTCGGGGATGTTGACGGTCTGCAGGATTTCATGGCGGAACCATTTTTTCTTCAGGGCGTACAGGGGTGCCGTCAGGCTCGACAACGCCGGGGTCAGGAGCATCGTGAAGATGGCGGTGTTGAGCATCAGGGCGTAAAGATCGTTGTCGATCGATTTGCTGCTCAGGCCGACGCCGGCCAGGACGAAGGAGAACTCGCCGATCTGGAACAGACCGAAGCCGACGGCGAGGGGGATAACGTTGCCGTAGCCGAAAAAACTGACCAAAGTCGCAAAAATAAACCCCTTGCCGACAACGATCAGCAGCACCAGCAGCAGGATCTCCTTGAAGTGGGCGAAGAGAAAGGACGGGTCGAGCAGCATCCCCACCGAGACGAAGAACAGCAGGCCGAAGATGTCGCGCAGCGGGATGATCTCGCTTAAGGCCTGGTGACTGTACTCCGACTCGCTCAGGATCATGCCGGCGACAAAGGCGCCGAAGGCGAAGGACAGGCCGGACAGGTAGGTGGCGTACCCGACGCCGAGACCGATGGCGGTGATCGAGAGGAGAAAGAGTTCGCGCGAGTTCCAGGAGGCGATGTAAGTCAGCAGTCGGGGGATCAGTCTGGTGCCGACGACGACCATCGTCGCCAGGAAGGCGGCGGCCTTCAAGGCGGCCCAGGCGACGAGCGGCAGGCCGGCCTCGGGGTCGCTGATCTGGGGGAGGATGATCATCAGCGGGATGACCGCGAGGTCCTGGACGATCAGCATGCCGATCATCACCCGGCTCGACAGGGTTCCCATCAGGCCGCGCGCCATCATGGTCTTGAGAATCACCATGGTGCTGGAGAGCGACATGATCGATCCGATCCACAGCGAGGGGATGCGGTCATAGCCGAGCCAGCGGCCGGCGGCGTAACCGTAGGCGATGGTCAGCAGCATCTGGATCGGCGTCCCGATCAGGGCGACATGGCGGACCGGCTGCAGGTCGCGGAAGGAAAACTCGAGGCCGAGGGCGAAGAGCAGCAGGGCGACGCCGATCTCCGCCAGCAGTCCGATGTCGTGGATCTCCGAGACCGTGATCCCGCCGGTGTTGGGGCCGACCAGGATGCCGGCGAGGATATAGCCGAGGATCAGGGGCTGCCTGAGCCTCTGGGCAATGAGACCGCCCAGCAGGGCGGCGACGACGATGATGGCGATGTCGGCGGCAATTCCCATGTTCACTTCACGGATTGGTTGGTGACGGCATATCGGCACCCCGGCACAGACGGAACCGGCCGGCGGCCGTACGGTAGCGCCAGGATGTGAGATCGAGACGGCCGGGAGGGTTGGAGCGGTCGGCGTCCGGTTGGACTCTGCTGCAGTGATTGCTGTTATTCGGCAGAATAGGATGACCTGTCGCTCATCCCCCGGTGCGATGTTCGCCGACCTGGATCCTGTCCGGCCATCGACCGGAAAGAGCCGCTATCACATGTTCCGGAGAATATCCTTGACCGTGTTGCCATCGACAGCGCTGCCGAAATGGGCCATGATCGGTTTCATCGCCTGCATCTTGTTGGCGTAGGTCGAGAAATCGATGTTGGCATTGATCCAGGCGACGATTTCGTCCCTGCCGGCCTGACGGGGCAGATAGCCTTCCATGATCGTCAGAAAATCGGATGTCTCCTGTTTTGCCGATGCCAGGAACTCTTTTTCGGATTTGATCAATTTCTTGATAATGGCGATCACCTGATCATCGGTCAGGGTTTTCTGCGGCTGACGCTGGAATTCACCGATCAGAATGCGGACCGCGCCGGTTCTGGCTGCGTCTCTGGCCTTGATGGCGGTCTTCAACTCCGCCTGGATTGTTTCCTGTAGATTCATTGTGTTCCTCTCTGGCGGCAGTGCAATTTTATCGCAGGCGTTGTTGGGTGTTCTTGAAATCTCCGTGAATTCGAGGGCCTGATGAACGACCGGATTGAACTCATCCCGCCAGAATACCCAGTTTGACGACAAAAGTAAACAATTCCCATGTGTTCAGATATGTATCACGGTGTTTTGCCACAAGAAGAGGGGTGGCGGCAACGCAACTGCAACCGTGGGGATCTCCGCCGACAGGATGGAGTTGCCACGGAGTGCCGGCACTCTTGTCGCCAAGTCCCCTCGGCTTTGAGATCGGCGAAATATGTCCGGGCCGGTTATCGGAGGTGATGAGCGCCGATGCATGAACGTTCCTCGAACCTCTTTCTCGATCCTATCGTAAAGTACTTTGCGATACAACCATTGGCGAAGAAGTTTCAATCATCTTGAGGATCCCTGGCGGTTTTTTGTTTTACTCACATCATCCATCAATTTAGTTCAAACGAAATTGATTTTGGCGGCGATCTGCAGCGCATCCCGTTGATACCTGGTCTACAAGGATACCATCCCGCAGGTAAAGCGGATGAGTTGCATTGAGAAAGATAAGATGAGAATTAGTCTCACTTTTTCTTTGTGAAAAATAGTTGACGAATGAAAAATTATGGAATAATGGTTTATCTAAATACTTAATGCACTTTATTTGTAAAATTGATGTATATACTTCATTTACAAAATTGATAAGTGCATCCAGGTCACCATCAGGAGAGGTGGCCGGTATCCTTATCTTTGCAGATCCTGAAAGCGCTTTGTTGTAGTTGCAGGAAAAAGCTGGCTTCACGGATTGCGACTGATCCGTTTGTTATCCGATTTACTGGAGAAATGGTTTTCGATTGGTATTTTTTTGAAACCGGTTTCTCTCGTGCAACACATCTTCCGTCAGTAAAGGTTGAAGAACGACCGGTAAAAGCATGCGCTTGACCTGATGGAGCAGTATTATTGCCCTTTGGTTGATAAATAATCTGTGATAACAGATTGATACAATATAAACGCGTTGTTTCTGGCTGAGATGGGAAGCAAGGGTGCCACATGGAATACTTAAAAAAGGAGGTGGATTAATAAAAAACCGCAGGACCTGAAGCTTTATTTGCTCTCTTAAACTTAACTTTTCGATAAAGGAGTGGGAAATGGGGCAGACGATGCAAAAAGAACCAACGCAAGCGTGGGTGACAGTTCTTGCCGGAACGGCAATTAATCTCTGTCTGGGCATCCTCTATGCCTGGAGCATGTGGGGGACTGCCCTAACCGATGTGGAAAAAGCCGGTCAGCCGATGACCGGCCTCAATGAAGGTTGGATTTATCTGACCAACGCGCAGGCTTCAACGCCGTATTCTCTCTGTGTTATCATATTTGCTTTACTGATGATTCCCGGCGGCAAGATTCAGGATAAGATCAGCCCGAAATTCGGCGCTATCCTGGGCGGCCTTCTTCTCGCCGCAGGTTGCATCATCGCCGGAATGATGAAAAGCTATACCGGCCTGATCATCGGCTTCGGAATCTTCGGCGGCATCGGCATGGGTATCGGTTATGCCGCTCCTACCCCGGCAGCCTTGAAATGGTTCGGACCGCACCGACGCGGCCTGATCGCCGGTATCGTGGTCGGCGGCTATGGTGGCGCCGCCCTGTATGTCGGACCGCTCGCCAACTATCTGATCAAGAATTTCGGCATTACCGGAAGTTTCGTGACCCTGGGAGTCCTGTTCGCCGTGGTATGTATCGTCGCCGGGCAGTTGCTGAAGACTCCGCCGGCCGGCTATGTTCCGCCGACCCTTGCCGGAGCAAGTGTCGCGACCAAGGGTTCGACCATTACCAACTGGGAGCCGGGCGAGATCGTCAAGACCTGGCAGTTCTATGCCCTGGTCGTCATGTTCATCCTGACCACCCAGTCCGGCCTTCTGATCATCGCCTTTGCCAGCAAGATCCTCAAGGAGGCGGCCAAGGATTCACCGTTCCTGATCGCCAACAGCTGGATTCTCGTGTCCTACGGCGGGCTGATCAATGCCAGTGGCCGGGTCGGCACCGGTTTTTATTCGGACAAGATCGGCCGGCTCAATGCCTACTGCCTCAACTGCGGAATATCGGCCCTCTGTCTGTTCTCGCTGCCGTATATCATGACCTCGGGCAGTATCCCGCTGTTGTTCCTGGCCGTTGGTATCGCCTACTGGCAGTACGGTGGCGGCCTGTCGCTGATGCCGTCCTTTGCCGCTGACTTCTATGGTCCGAAGAATCTCGGTGTGAACTACGGGTTGATCTTCCTCGGCTGGGGGCTCGGTTTCTTCATGGCCCGTCTCGGCGGCACCATCAAGGATCTGACCGGAAGCCTGGATATGGCCTTTTATATCTCCGGCGCGTTGCTGGTCTCGGCTGTCGTACTCGCTAAGTTGACCAGAAGACCGATGTACCACGGTGAGACTGTCGTGGCGTGAGTGATAACGGGCAGGGTGGTCAAGTTGGCCCATTCTTGCCCACAGGGTTCATCCATTACGTAATGAGGAGTACGTATATGTCTGAAAAAACGAAAGATGTAGTCGAAACATCAGAAGCTGAAATCGCCGTCCATTGGCAGGAAGAAGCATATTATCATGCATCGCCGGGGTTTATCGGTCAGGCCAACCTGACGGATGAATCGATCTTCGAGCGGTTTGCCCTGAAGAATTTTCCCGATTACTATACTGAATTCGCGGAGATGCTCACCTGGTACAAGTACTGGGACGAGGTCCTCGACACCAGCGATGCCCCCTGTTTCAAATGGTTCAGGGGCGGCCAGATCAATGCCAGCTACAACTGCATCGACCGTCATCTCAAGGCCAACAAGAACAAGACCGCGATCCATTTTGTCTCCGAGTTGGAGGAAGAGGCGATTCAGCACATCACCTATCAGGAACTGTATGTCCGGGTCAACGAGTTTGCCGCCCTGCTGCGCGACACCGCGAAGCTCAAACGCGGCGACCGGGTGACGATCCACATGCCGATGTCGGCCGAGCTGCCGATTACCATGCTGGCCTGCTCGCGTCTCGGCGTCATCCATTCGGTGGTCTTCGGCGGATTCTCGGCCAGCGCCTGTGCCGACCGGATCGTCGACTCCCAGAGCCGGGTCCTGATCACGATGGACGCCTATTACCGCGGCGGCAAGCTGCTCAATCACAAGGCCGTCGATGAAGAAGCCTGCCAGATAGCCGCCGAAGGCGGCCAGAAGGTCGATACCCTTCTGGTCTGGCAGCGTTATCCCGGCAAGAACTCATCGGATACCCCAGCCGTTGAGGGCCGCGACATTATCGTCAATGATGAATTGAAGAAGTATTTCGGGGTCAGGGTCGAGCCGGAGAGGATGCTGTCGGAAGATCCGCTGTTCCTGATGTATACCAGCGGTACGACCGGCAAGCCCAAGGGCTGCCAGCACGGCACCGGCGGTTACCTGGCCTATGTCACGGCGATGTCGAAATATATCCAGGACATCCATCCCGAGGATGTCTACTGGTGCATGGCCGATATCGGCTGGATCACCGGCCACAGCTTTATCGTCTACGGCCCGCTGGCCCTGTGCGCTTCGACGGTCATCTACGAGGGCGTGCCGACCTATCCCGATGCCGGCCGCTGCTGGCGTATCGCCCAAGCCCTCGATGTCAATATCTTCCACACCGCGCCGACGGCTATCCGCGCCCTGCGGAAGGTCGGACCGGACGAGCCGGCCAAGTACACCTACAACTTCAAGCACATGACCACGGTCGGCGAGCCCATCGAGCCCGAGGTCTGGAAGTGGTACCAGAAAGAGGTCGGCAAGGAGAAGGCGGTCATCGTCGACACTTGGTGGCAGACCGAGACCGGCGGTTTCCTCTGTTCGACCGTACCCGGTCTTCAGCCGATGAAACCGGGCAGCGCCGGCCCAGGCGTACCGGGTATCCACCCGGTCATCTTTGATGAGGACGGTAACGAACTGCCTGCAGGCTCCGGCAAGGCCGGTAACATCTGCATCCAGAACCCGTGGCCGGGCATGTTCCAGACCATCTGGGGCGATCGGCCCCGATTCGTCAAGAACTACTTCGAGCGCTACTGCAAGAACCCCGACAGCAAAGACTGGCGCGACTGGCCGTACCTGACCGGTGACGCCGCAGTCCAGGCACCGGACGGCTATTTCCGTATCCTCGGCCGGATCGATGACGTCATCAACGTCTCCGGGCATCGTCTCGGTACCAAGGAGATCGAGTCGGCGGCCCTGACCGTGAACGAGGTCGCCGAGGCTGCGGTTGTGCCGGTCGCCCATGAAGTCAAGGGCAAGGAACCGGATCTGTACGTCGCCCTGAAACCTGGTTTCAAGGCCTCGGATGAGATCGTCAAGAAGATCGATGACGCCATCACCTACCAGATCGGCAAGATCGCCAAATGCCGCAGGATCTGGATCGTGCCGGATATGCCCAAGACCCGCTCCGGCAAGATCATGCGGCGTGTTCTCGGTGCCATCTCCAACCACGGTGATGTCGGCAACGTCATGACCCTGGCCAATCCAGAGGTTGTCGAGGAGATCAAGAAGATGGTAGGATAACGGGCATATTCGGTTGAATATCTGCCTGTTGGGAGGGCGGAGGTCAGTCCTGCGGCCTTCGCCCTCCCGTTTTTTGTCGAAACATAAAGAGAGAACGATGCCTGCACCGCTTGCCGTACCCGTGCCTTTCCTGCTGCACCTTCCCGGATCGACGGTGGAGGATGTCGCCATCTTCTGCGTCGCTGTCCTCGTCGCCGTCACTGTCAGCGCCGAAAGCCAGGGTCTGGCCGCCACCCTCCTTGGCGACCGGCAGCCCGGCGGGGGAACGCGATTCCAATTCAATGCCTTTCTCCATCTCGATCCCATAGGCACCCTCTGTTTTTTCGTCGCCGGTTTCGGCTGGGCGAAAGAGGTTAAGATCAATGTGGCCAATTTCAGGCATCCCCGTGTCTATCTGATGTTGAGCCGGCTCGCCGGTCCTCTGGGCAATTTCATGATGGCCAGCATTGCCGCCAGCATCTATGCGTTGCTCACGAATTTCGGGTTCGAGGACAAGGCCTTCTCGTCCGTCGTTGTCGTCAACCTGATGATGGCGGTCTACGGTTGCATATGCATATATCCGCTGCCGGGGTCATCAATCGTGGGCGCCATCTTCCACGGCGGCGAGGGTTTTGCTAAGACGGTGCGCTATTTCTGTCTGGTCAGCCCGTTCCTGCTGCTTGCCTGGTTCATCGTGGCCAGACTGCTCGATCGGGATGTGATCGGAGCAGTCCTCCATCCAATCGTTCGATCGATCGCCCATTTTCTGGCGACCGGGATGTAAATCCACGAGCGAAAAAGATCCGGACTTCGCCCGCCTGTTCCAATTCCCGGTCGAATGCAACGGAATTATTCGCGATAGGAATGGTCAATCCGATCGTTGGGTCCGGAGTGGCTCCTCACTGCAGCCGATCCCGGTATCAACTGAAGAGGAACTACAGATAAGATCGGCTGGGTTCTTTCCGGGCTGCAGACAGGGCCGTGGGGATGAAACGGGGCAGCTCTTCGGGCAGGTAGTCGAGGAATTCGAAGAGGTGGCGTTCGAGTTCCTGGCAGCGCCTGAAGTTGGTGACGATCATCCTCTCCCTGAGGGGATCGTTGTCCCCGTACCGCTCCAGGATGTATGCCAGGCGGCTTTCCAGCGGCACCACGACATCGTGCCGCACCCGTTTGTCGGCGTAGTAGACCAATTCGCCGGCGGTGAAGATGCCCCGGCGATAACGTTCGATGGAAAAATCGGAGAGGACCACGTGCTCGCCGACGATCTCGCCGATCTCGGGGTAGCCGAGATCCCGGCAGATCTCCTGGCCGACCTCGGCATGACGGCAGTTTTCCTTGAGACACAGGGTCTTGGCGATGTCATGGAGCAGGGCCCCGGCGATCACCAGGTCATCCGGCGGCAGGGGGCAATCGACCCTGTCCGCCCGCTTCAATCCCTCCAGCAGGGCCGCGGCCGCCTTCGCCACCATGAAGGAGTGGTCGCGGATGTTGGCATACATCGCGAAATCGTCCATGTAGGCGACACACTGGGCGATGGTCGGGACATTCATCTGCAGCTGCCGGTCGTGGTTCATCGTCTGCGGCTCAGTTCGTGCACCGCATCGACGGCGATTCTGGCCTGCTGCGGCGGGGTAAACTGGTGGATGCCGTGGCCGAGGTTGAAGATATGGCCGAAGGCCTCCTTCGCCCCGTCGAGGATGCCCTGGATCCGTTGGCGCAGTTCGTCCTTTGGCAGCAGCAGGGCGAAGGGGTCGAGATTGCCCTGCACCGCCTTGCGGCCAACCCGCCGCACCGCCTCGCCGATGTTGATCCGCCAGTCGAGGCCGATGACGTCGGCTCCGGAAGAGACCGAGAGGTCGAGCAATGTCGCGCCGTTGTTGGCAAAATAGATGATCGGCAGCCCGGTCTGCCGCAGCCCGATGATGATCTCCCGGACATAGGGGAGGGCAAATCGTTCGAAATCGCAGGGGGCGAGGATGCCGGCCCAGGTGTCGAACAGCTGCAGGGCCTGGGCTCCGGCTTTGGCCTGGGCCTCGAGGTAGAGGAGGATGGTGCGGGTGATTTTGTCCATCAGGTGGTGAAAGACCTCGGGCTGGGTGTACATCAGCTTCTTCGTTTCCCAGAAGGTCTTCGACGAGCCGCCCTCGATGATGTACGTGGCGCAGGTGAAGGGGGCGCCGGCAAAACCGATCAGCGGTACCTTGAGTTCCCGGCGCAGCTGGCGGATGGTCTCCATGACGAACGGCATCGTCGCGTCGGGATCGGGGACGATCAGCCGATCGATCGCCGCATCGGTCTTGATCTTGTCCGGCAGGAGCGGTCCCTGTCCTTCGTGGAACTCGAGCCTGGCTCCCATGGCCTCGATCGGGATGAGGATATCGGAGAAGAGGATGGCCGCATCCATGTCGAGGAGATCCACCGGTTGCAGGGTCACCTCGACGCACAGTTCCGGTGTCTTGCACAGCTCGAGGAAGGAGACGTTGCCCCGCACCTTCTGGTATTCCGGGAGATAGCGGCCGGCCTGGCGCATCATCCAGATCGGGGTGTAATCGGTCTTCTCGCCGCGGCAGGCCTTGAGAAAGGTATCGTTCATGGTGATCACCGGTGTGGGGTTCATGGCCGTTCCGCCACCGGCAGTTCGCCAGTGCCGGGAGTGGTGGCCGTCTTGTCGTGTTCCCGCCGCAGTTTGAGCGGGATATAGCTGCAGAAAGGCTCCTGGGCGAGATAGTCGCCGGTCATGGCGTAGGCCCTGGCCCGGCAACCGCCGCAGACCCCGACGTATTCGCAGCTGCCGCAGTTGTTCTTGTAACTCTTGAAGTCGCGGAGCTGCAGGAAAAGCTCGGATTTCTCCCAGATCTCCCGGAACGGGGTCCGAAAAACATTGCCCGCCGATTTGGGGAAGTAGCTGCAGGGCAGGACCTCGCCGTCGACGTCGATCAGGCAGATCAGCTGGCCGGCCAGGCAGCCCTTGGAGCCGCCGGTCGAGAATTGCAGGTTCCGACGCTTGAAGGAGGAGCCCTCCTCCTTCGCCTTCTGGCGAACGATGCGGTAGTAATGCGGGGCGCAGGTCGGCCGCATCAGCAACTCGTCTTCTTCCTTCTCCACCCGGTAATGCCAATCGAGGATCTCGTCGTAGATATCCTCCGGGATCAGCTCGTCCATGATGTCCTCGCCGCGGCCGGTCGGCACGATCATGAACATGTACCAGGCCTTGGCGCCGAGCTGCTTGACCAAGCGGTAGATGTCCGGGATCTCCTCCCGGTTGCGGACGGTGAAGGAGGAGTTGACCAGGAAGGGGATGCCGCGCTCGTTGAACAGGCGGATGGCGTTCATGGTGCCGGCGAAGGCCCCGGCCTGGTTGCGGAAATTATCGTGGGTCTCGGCCCTGGCGCCATCGAGACTGAGGGAGACCATCTTGATGCCGCTGTCCTTGATCCCGTCGCAGACCGCCTCGGTCACCAGGGTGCCGTTGGTCGCCATGCACATCCGCAGCCCGAGGGCGGTTCCATGCCTGGCGATATCGAAGACGTCCGGGCGCAGCAGCGGCTCGCCGCCGGACAGGACCACGACCGGGCTGGCATAGGAGGCGATGTCGTCAAGGACCAGTCGGGCCTGGTGAAGGGAAAAATCGGGATGATTCCCGGCCTCGAGCAGGGAGGAGGAGCGGCAATGGACGCATCTGAGGTTGCAGCGGCGGGTAATTTCCCAGGCGACCCATTTCGGTTCGAAATCCATGATTGCTCCGCAGAAAGAATATCAAGAAGGAATGCAGCGGCAAGCTCCGCCTGGTCGGCGGGGAGCCGGATCATCCTCCAAGTAATTCAGTATATTGTCTTTTCTCAGGATAAAAAAGACAAAATGGCCATCAATCGAAAACAGTAAACATTTCCACCGGTGAAATAAAGGTCCGGCATGCCGGGTTGGATCCGGCAACCTTGTGCGACGGGGACAATCCATGCGCGCCGAGGATTTCTGTTTCCACTTGCCTTGAAGTTGAATATACTTTCTCTTCGTGCCATCACTGCCGCGAACCTGGAATCGTCAGCCGGTTGCGACCTGCCGTCATGGAGAACTTCGCCGCTGTCGTCATAATCGCCAAAACCAACGGGCCTCGGGCCTGATTCAGAGAGAAACGGAAACACTATGCCAATCGTGCCAGTAACCACAGCCAGCCCGGCGGGCCGGGAACGGATCACCAGCCTGCTCAACCGGTTCCAGGCCGCCGACTCCTCCTGCCGCACCGCCGTGGCCGAGATCCTGCAGCGGGTGCGGACCGAAGGGGACGCGGCGGTACTCGACTACTGCCGGCGGTTCGACGCCCCGGCGATGACCGAGGCCGGCCTGCGGGTGACGGAGACGGAGATGCGGGCCGCCTACGACAAGGTCGACCAGGAATTTCTTGCCACGCTGAAGGTGGCGATCGACCGGATCCGCGTCTTCCATGAGCGGGAGATGGAGGACAGCTGGCTGCAGACCCGCAATGACGGGGCCATCGTCGGTCGGCTGGTCCGCCCCGTCGATTCGGCCGGCCTCTACGTCCCTGGCGGGCGGGGCGGCTCGACGCCGCTGGTGTCGTCGGTGCTGATGAACGGCATCCCGGCGGGGATCGCCGGGGTCGGCCGCCGGGTGATGGTGACCCCGCCGGACGACAAGGGCGAGGTCAGCCCCCACCTGCTGGTGGCGGCCCAGGAGATCGGCATCGCCGAGGTCTACAAGGTCGGCTCGGCCTGGGCCATCGCCGCCCTGGCCTTCGGCACCGAGACCATCCCGCGGGTCGATGTCATCGTCGGGCCGGGCAACCAGTATGTCGCCGAGGCCAAGGGCCAGGTGTCGGGGATGGTGCGGATCGACATGATCGCCGGGCCGTCCGAGGTCCTCATCGTCGCCGACGGCGGCGCCAATGCCGCCGCGGTCGCCGCCGACATGCTGGCCCAGGCCGAACACGATCCCCAGGCCCTGTCGGTGCTGGTGACGACCAACGCCGAGCTGGCCGGCCGGGTCCCGGCCGAACTCGAGCGCCAGCTCGCCGCCCTGTCGCGGCAGGAGATCGCCCGTCAATCCTTGGCCGACCGCGGGGTGATCCTGGTGGCGGCCGACCTTCCCGAGGCCATCGACCTGGCCAATGCCGTCGCCATCGAGCATCTCGAACTGATGATCGCCGATCCCTGGTCCCAGATCCCCCATATCCGCCACGCCGGGGCCATCTTCCTCGGCCACCATACCCCGGAGGCGGCCGGCGACTACCTCGCCGGCCCCAACCACGTCCTGCCGACCATGGGAACGGCCCGCTATGCCTCGGCCCTCGGGGTCGACACCTTCCTCAAGAAGAGCTCGATCATCTCCTATTCCCGGACGGCGCTGGCCCAGGACGCCGACCATATCCGCCGCCTGGCCGGTCTTGAAGGATTGACCGCCCATGCCGCCTCGGTGACGGTCCGGCTCGGGGATGGGGAGTAGGCCGGAGACGGGGCGGCGGGAGGCATTCCAGGACCTCCTGCTGCGCGGAGCGGCGGCGCTGGGGCTGGAACTCGACCGGGAGGCGGTTGCCGCCCTGGCCCTTTACCATCGCGAGCTGCAGCGGTGGAGCGGCAAGGTCAACCTGATCGCCAGGAATACCCCGGAGGCGCAGGTCGTCGAAAGTCATTTTCTCGATTCGCTGACCCTGCTGCCGCTGCTGCCGCCCGCTGCCCGTTTGCTCGATATCGGCACCGGCGCCGGTTTCCCGGGGCTGGCGTGCAAGGCGGTGCGGCCGGATCTGCTCCTGACCCTGGTCGAACCGCGGCTCAAGCGGGTCTCATTCCTCCGTCATATCGTCCGGACCCTGGGGATGAACGAGGTGACGATCGTTGCCGACCGCATCGAAGACGAACGGTTGCTGCCC
>JROS01000033.1:0-57410 GCA_000769715.1 Desulfobulbus sp. Tol-SR | reverse complement strand
GCCACCGGTGACGCGGTACTGGCCAAACCGGCCGCATTCTGTTAAAGAAGAGCACGCAGCGTACCAGTTTGTCATACCCAGAGGTTCCGAAAGGAAGAAATCGATATATATTATTCAGGTGATGCCAATGAAGAAGATAGCGGTGCTGGCCGGCGACGGGATCGGCCCGGAGGTGATGGCCGAGGCCGTCAAGGTTCTCGAGGCGGTGCAGAAAAAATTTTCCGTCGAATTGTCCTTTACCGCCGCCGATGTCGGCGGCTGCGCCATCGATCGGCATGGCGAGGCCCTGCCGGCGGCTACCCTGGCCCTCTGCGAAGGAAGCGATGCCATTCTCTTCGGCTCGGTCGGCGGGCCGAAGTGGGAGAACCTGCCGCCGGCGCAGCAGCCGGAACGGGCGGCCCTGCTGCCGTTGCGCAAGCATTTCGACCTGTTCTGCAATTTCCGTCCGGCCAGGGTGTTCAAGTCCCTGACCGCCGCCTGCCCGCTCCGCCCCGATATCGTCGGTGACGGGTTCGATATCCTCTGCGTCCGCGAACTGACCTCGGACATCTACTTCGGCCAGCCGAAGGGACGGGAGGGCGAGGGACCGGAAGAGCAGGCCTTCGACACGATGCGCTACAGCCGCTTCGAGATCCAGCGGATCGCCCGGATGGCCTTCGAGGCGGCCCGCCTCAGGCGCAAAATCGTCACCTCGGTCGACAAGGCCAACGTCCTGACGACGATGGTCCTGTGGCGCGAGGTCGTGATCGAGGTGGCACAGGAATACCCGGACGTGCAGCTCAACCATATCTATGTCGACAATGCGACGATGCAGCTGGTCCGCGACCCGCATCAGTTCGACGTCCTGCTGTGCGGCAACATGTTCGGCGACATCATCTCCGACGAGGCGGCGATGCTGACCGGATCGATGGGTCTGCTCGCCTCGGCCTCGATCAACAAGGACCGCTTCGGTCTCTATGAGCCGGCCGGCGGTTCGGCCCCGGACATCGCCGGCCGTGGCATCGCCAACCCGATCGCCCAGATCCTGTCGGCGGCGATGATGCTGCGCTACGGTTTCGGCTGGGACGAGGCCGCCGCCGCCATCGATCGGGCGGTCGAGACGACCTTGGAGCAGGGCATCTGCACCGCCGACATCGCCGTCGATCGCAGCCGGGCGGTGGGCACGGCGGCGATGGGCGATGCCATTGTCGCGGCGCTGTAATACCAGGGGGAGGAGGAGATGTCGCTGAAGGAAGATATCATCCTGGTGGCCAACGAGGCCTCGACCGATCTGGCCTGCAAGGTGGCGGCCCGGCTGGACGTCCCCTTCTCCGAGATGCTGCGCCGGCGGTTCGCCGACGGCGAGACCTATCACGCCTTTCCCCGTTCGATCTCCGGCAGGAACCTGATCATCATCGGCGCCACCCATACCGAATACTCGTACCAGGAACTGCTCGACCTGATCCAGGGCGGGCGGTACTGCAACGCCGCCTCGATCAACGTGGTCATCCCCTATCTCGGCTATTCGACGATGGAGCGGGCCAAGCCCGATTCGCACGAGATCCCGAAGGGGATCACCCGCACCCGCCAGATCTTCAAGTCCAGGCCCGATTTCGTCGCCTTCGTCGACCTCCACTCCGAGGCGGTGCTGCACGCCCATGGCGGCGAGATCAGCACCAAGCATGTCTGGACCGACAGCCTGGCGGTGGAGAAGATCCAGTCGATGGGGCTGGAGGATTTCGTCCTCGTCTCGCCCGACTACGGCTTTTCGAAGCGGGTCGCCCGGCTGGCGAGCATGCTCGACTGTCCGCATACCGCTGCCGATAAGGACCGCTTCGACACCGACAAGACCATCGTCGGCCAGATCTCCAGCGTCGTCCATGGCCGGACCGCAGTGGTCTGCGACGACATGATCCGCACCGGCGGCTCGATCATCCAGACCGCCCAGCGCTGTCTCGATGCCGGGGCCGCCGATGTGGTCGTCATGGCCACTCATCTGGTGATGGCGGGGGATTCGCGCGAAAAATTCAAGAAGAGCCCGATCAGCAGGATCATCGGCTCCGATACCTACCCCGGCTGTGTCTCCGACGACCTTCTCGATGTCTATTCGGTGGCCCCGCTGCTGGCGGAAATCCTCGAGAAACATCTCCAGCTCTGAGTCCGGCGGAGGGGAGGACCGGTCGGGCAGGACGCCGGAGGGTGGGATCACGGCCGTCGGTGACCCGAGCGGTTGGCCCGTATCAATGCGGCGAAGTACGGCATGAACAAGGGACACATCCAACAGAGCCTGCAGCGGTCGATTCTTTTTCGCGACGTCGATGCCTCCGACCTCGCCGCCTTCAGCGAGGTCTGCCGCGTCCAGACGGTCCCGGCGGGGAGGTACGTCTACCGGCAGGGCGAGGCCAGCGAGGTGTTCTATATCATCGCCTGCGGCGAGGCCGAGATGATCCTCGAGCGGGGCGAGAAGGGGACCTGCATCGTCGGCCGGATCGGCCCCGGCGGTCATTTCGGCGAGACCGGCCTGCTTGCCGGCAAGCCCCATTCCCTCAGCCTTCGCGCGCTCTCCGATCTGACCCTGATCTGTTTTGACCGGCGGACCTTCCGCAACGTGCTGCTGGCAAACAGCCGCATCCACCGGCAGCTCGATGCGATCCTGGCGGAGCGGCTGCGCGTCGCCTTTCTCGACCAGGCCGATACGCTCTCCAGTCTGCGGCCGGCCACCGAGCCGACGAGCGGGTTCGACGAGGTCATCCTGATGAAGGAGAAGGTCCCGAATCTGATCCGCGCCAAGGGGCAGGCCGCCGAATGGCAGAAGGCGATCTGCGAGTCGCCGACGGCCCGCCGGACCCATATCATCATCAATCGGTTCGCCGCCAACAGTGAGCCGTTCATGGTGACCGGGGAGGCCGGGACCGGCAAGGCCATCATTGCCCGCCAGGTTCACAACCAGAGCGGCAGGAGGGATGGTCCGTACATGGAGATCGATGTGCGGCAGCATGACCCGATCGATCTCTACAAGGACCTGTTCGGCAACGAGCAGACCCCCTTCCCCTTCGTTCAATCGCGCCAGGCCGGCTATCTGGAACAGACCTGCGGCGGTACCCTGGTTTTCTCCCATGCCGAACGGCTTGCCGCCAACCTGCAGCACAGGATTCTCCAGGCTATCGACAGCGGCTCGTTTACCCATACCGATAGCGACCGGCCGATCGTCCTGCAGTCTCGGATCGTTTTCGTCTGCAACCAGGATCTCGATCATCTGAAAGAAAACGGCAAGCTGCTCCCGGGCCTGCTCGCTCTGTTCGCCAGGCAGCACTTCTGGGTGCCGCCCCTGCGCGAGCACAAGCGCGACCTGCCGCGCCTGATCGAACATTATCTCGAGCGGTTCGGCAAGGAGTTCGGCAAGAAGATCAAAAAGCTGTCGCCGGAGACACTGGGCCTCCTGATGAACTACGACTGGCCGGGCAACCTCACCGAGCTCTCGAGCGTGATCCGGCGGGCGGTAATGCTGGCGAAAACGGACGAGATCATCGCCAACCAGATCCTTCTTGGCCTGCCGAAGACCGAAGGCAAATGGGAGTTCAACATCCTGCGGATCGGCTGGATCAGCAGGATTCTCAGGAGTCCGTTTTTTCCCAGGGTCCCCCGGATGATTGTCGGCGCGATACTGCTGCTGGCGGTGGTCACCCTGTTCTTCGGGCCGCAGGAGGCGGAGCGCAACCTCGGCATCACCCTGAGCTGGTCGATCGGCTGGCCCCTGCTGTTCTTCTCCTTCTTCTTTCTGGCAAGGACCTGGTGCAACGTCTGCACCCTGGCCATGCCGGGCCTGCTGGCGCAGCACCTGCTCAAGCCCCAGCGCAAGTTGCCGGAGATCATCAAACGGTTCTCCGGCTGGATCATGGCCGTCTTCTGCATCCTCGTTCTGTGGGTCGAGGTCGTCTGGAACTCCTATCAGAATCCGGTGCTGACCGGCTGGATCATCCTCGTCATCACCCTCGGTTCGCTGCTGACAAGCATCATTTACTCCCGGCGGGCCTGGTGCCGCTATCTCTGTCCGCTGGGGGCGATCAACGCCATCTTCGCGATGCCCTCGATCATCGAGCTGCGTTCCAATCGCCACGTCTGCCTCAACCGCTGCGAGACCCACACCTGTTTTGCCGGCGGCGAAGAAAACACCGGCTGCCCGATGTTCCGCCATCCGTACCTGGTCGACAACAACCGGGACTGCATTTTCTGCGCCGCCTGCATCAAGAGCTGCACCCACCGGGCGGTCCATCTCAACCTGCGTCTGGCCCCGCAGGAACTGTGGACCCTGCAGACCCCGCGGTGGGAGGACAGTTTCCTCATCGTTTCCCTCGGGGCGATCTTCTTCCCCTTCGCCCTGCACCAGAGCTATACCGAGCTTATAACGGCCATCCAGGAGCTGAGCGGACGATACGGTCTCCACCTGCCCGGCCCGGTCGTCGGCAGCCTGATCTTCTTCTCGATGATCCTGATCTTTCAGGTGGTCTACCATCTGATGGTCACCGTCGAGGCGCGCACGTTGAAGGTCAACAAGAAGCTGCTGCTGCCGCTGCTTGGTTACGGCTTCATCCCGCTCATTCTCGGCGGCTATCTGGCGGCCCATCTCGAGTTCTTCGTCAGGGATTCCTGGAATCTGGTCCTGATTGTCCAGGAGGCATTGAAACTGCCGGTTTCCACCGGCGACACCCGTCTGATCAGCCGTGATTCGACCGCCGTTCTCCAGACACTGACGGTGATCGGCGGTCTGCTCGCCTCGATGTACGCCACCTACCGGATTGTCAATCGGGTGCTGGAGGGTGACAATCTGGAGTCGAGGATGGTCGTACTGCCCTTCGGTTTCCTGATCACCATGGCCGCGCTCTTCATCGTCATGCTCTGATTCCGCTCCAGCCGCATACCTGACGGAGCAAGGATATCCAGCGATGCCCCGCCATCATCGGGGGACGGCGACGATCCCTGCTGTTCCACCTTCCCTCCCACGATTCCACAGGCGAACGTGACGCAGCAGCCCGATGTCCCGCAAATTCATCCTTGACGCCGTGACCGACAGGCCATATGACCACAGGAAGAGCAACCCGCAACGGAGGGACGATTTCATGGCCGGCGATGATCTGTACCAAGTGGTGGTCAATTCCGTTTCGGCGAATATCGCCATCCTTGATGAACGTGGCGTTATTATCGAAACCAACGATGCCTGGCGGGAGTATGGCCGCAGCAACGGCATGCCGGATTCCTACGACAGCGTCGGGATCAACTATCTCTCCGTCTGCCAGGTCGCGAGCGCAGAGGAGGATATCGATGCGGGACGGGTGGCCGAAGGGATCCGGCGGGTGATGCAGGGAGAGATCGAGGAGTTCTTCATGCAGTACCCCTGTCACTCGCCGGAGGAAAAACGCTGGTATGCTCTCCGGGTTGTGCCCTACCGCGATGCCCGGGTCCACCGGGTGATCGTCACCCATGACAACATCACCCCGATCATGGCCGCACAGGAGGAACTGGAGCGAAAGGAAGCCGAACTGCGGCGGCAGGCCGAGCGCCTCGAAGAGACCAATATCGCCCTCAAGGTGGTGCTGCGCCAGCGGGAGGAGGATCGCCGCCATATCGAGGCGACCGTCCTCGCCAATGTCGAGCGGCCTGGTCCTTCCCTACGTGGAACGCCTGCTGCAGGTCAATCTCCCGGAAAAGCAGCGGACCCTGGCGGAGATCATCGACACCACTATCAGGGAGATTACCGCCCCGTTCCTGCGATCGCTGTCCAGTCTGGCGCTCAAGCTGACCCCGCAGGAGATCGAGGTGGCCGGCATGGTGCGCAACGGCCGGTCCAGCAAGGAGATCGCCGACATGCTCAACCTCTCGGTCGCCGGAGTCGATTTTTATCGCAAGAGCCTGCGCCGGAAACTGGGGTTGACCCACTCGGCGCAGAACCTGCGCTCGTATCTGCTCTCCCTCGAATGACGGAAGGTGTGCGGGAATCGTATCGCCTGCCATCAACCGTGTGGCCAAGGAGGAACGCAAGTGACCGATCCAACCCCAAAAACCGTGCTGATCACCGGCGCGACCGGCTATATCGGCCGCCGCCTGACCCATCGGCTGCTTGATGCCGGCGATTGCCGGGTGCGTCTGCTGGTCCGCAACCGCAACAAGGTCCAGGTGGCGATCGCCGGGCGGGTCGACGTCCGCGAGGGATCGACGTTCGACGCCGCATCGCTTGCGGCCGCGCTGGACGGGGTCGATTGCGCCTTCTACCTGATCCATTCGATGGGGGAGGGCGAGGATTACCGCCGCCTCGACCGGGAGAGCGCCGAGAACTTCCGCCGCGCCTGCATCGCCGCCGGGGTGCGCCGCATCGTCTACCTGGGCGGTCTCGGCCGAAAAGAGAGCGCCAGCACCCATCTGCTGAGCCGGATCGAAACCGGGGAAGTGCTGTCGGCCGAGCCGGACAAGATCCAGACCATCTGGCTGCGGGCCGGGGTGATCATCGGTTTCGGCAGCGCCAGTTTCGAGATCATCCGCAACCTGGCCCAGAAACTGCCGCTGCTGATTCCCCCCGGTGGGTCCGCACCAGAACGCAGCCGATCGCGATCGCCGACGTGTTGTCCTACCTCCAGCATTCCGCCGACCTGGAGGTTGCCGGCAATCTGGTGGTCGACATCGGCGGGGAGGCCCTCCGCTTCCAGGACATGATCGGCCAGGCCGGTGCGGCGATGGGGCTGAAGCGCGTCATCCTCCCCGTTCCGGTCCTTTCGCCCCGGCTGTCATCCTACTGGCTGATCCTCTTCACCCCGGTTCCCTACAAGATCGCCTCGGCCCTGGTGGAGGGGCTGAAAAGCGAAACCATCCTCCAGAACGACCACGCCGCACGCTACTATCCGCAGGTCCGGCCCCGGAACTTCAGGGAGGCGGTGGCCGCCGCCGAGCTCGACCTGGCCCACAACCAGGTCGTCAGCCGCTGGTGCGACAGCTGCGCCCTCCGGGCCTGCGATATCCGCGATTACGATGATCCGGCCGGGGCGGTCCTGCGCGATGTCCGGGTTGTGCCGTTCGCCCGGGGCGAGAGGCAGCAGGATGTCTTTCGCTCTGCCTGCCGGCGCGGCGGCAAATTCGGCTGGTCCAGGTATACCTTCCTCTGGCGTCTGCGCGGCCTGATGGACAAAATGGCCGGCGGCTACGGTCTCAACCGCGGCAGACGGGCACCTGACAGTCTGCGGGTCGGCGACGCCATCGATTTCTGGAAAGTCGTCGATATCCGCGAAGACAAACTTTTTATGTCGTTACCAGCGGTCGGTGCCGATGAAGTCGTTGGTGTTGATGCAGTCGGCCCGCTCGCTGTCCGACAGGGCTTCGAGTTCTTTCCTGTTGACCGCCTTGTCACTGGCGATACAGACGTATTCGTGTCCTTGCCTGTCATTGACCCATACCAGGGATCCGAAATCAGCGTTCATGATACACCTCTCGTGTAATTGTTGTCGTTGTCAGGGAATCCTTGCCTGTTGTCTTCCCTTGCCTCTACTATAGGTCTGGCAGCTATGTATACAATGGGAGTTTTATAATAAGAAAATGATAGTGATAGCTATCATTGAAAAACCTGTCATTCATGGGCTTGTACGAGGTATAAAGAACGAGAGAGAACAATTTGCAGCAGGTTGCCGTACTGGAGCGGCGATGTCAGGGTGGATGAGGAGCTGGTGAGGTGATGTGTGCGACTGGGCTTGTGCTGCCTTTTCAAAACAGAAGCGATCTCCTTCAAGACCATTACGGCCAGGACGTTGCTGAACGTGGCTGTCGAGGACCGGCCGCACCGGCTATCCGCGGTCTGCGTCGCCAACGCCGACAGTCTGCTGCGGGCGGTCAAGGCCGTGCAGCGGCTCGGCATCGGCGCCTTCCGCATATACCGTGCGGGATCTGCTGCCGCTGGCCGAATGCCTGCGGATTCCCCTGGTCTATGATGTCCACCACCACCGCTGCCTGCCGGACGGGTTGTCGGTCGAGGAGGCGACGAGGCTGGCGGGGGCGACCTGGCAGGCGACCGGCGGTGAACAGTACTGCCATATCTCATCGCCGCGTCTGGGCTGGCAGGGCGGCAACCCGAAACCGCATGCCGATTATATCGATCCGGATGATGTGCCGGTCTGCTGGCGGGGACGGTCGATGACGGTAGACGTCGAGGCCAAGGCCAAGGAACTGGCGGTGCTCCGCCTGATGCGGGATCTGGCGGAGGCGGCGGGGCCGGCGGCTGCAGCCCGTGAGCCGGAATGGGCCGGGGTGGCTGGGCCGGTAGAGGGTGACAACTGAAAGGGGAGGAAAGCGCATGGAACTCGGCATCATCGGCATGGGAAAAATGGGTCTGCCGCTCGCTTTGAACGGGCGGGACAAGGGGCTCGCTATCGTCGTCCACACGGAAAAGAGCGAGAAGCTGGCGCTGCTGGAACGAGAGGGGGTGCGGGGATTCGCCCGGCTGGAGGAATTCGTCGCCGCCTTGCACCGCCCGCGCGCCGTCTGGCTGATGGTGCCGGCCGGCCAGGCGGTGGATGACACCATCGCCAGACTGCTGCCCCTGCTCGAGGGCGGCGACTGCATCATCGACGGCGGCAACTCCCACTACCGTGACAGCCGGCGGCGGCATCGGGAACTGCGCGACCGGGACATCCGCTTCCTCGATGTCGGCACCAGCGGCGGCACCGGCGGGGCCAGGCACGGCGCCTGCCTGATGATCGGCGGCGATGCCGAGGTCTATGCCGGGCTGGAACCGGTGTTCAACGCCCTGAGCGGGGGCATGGGCTGCGCCCTGCTCGGACCGGCGGGGTCCGGCCACTACGTCAAGATGATCCATAACGGCATCGAATACGGGATGATGCAGGCGATCGGCGAGGGGCTGGATATCCTCCGCCACAGTCCCCTGCCCCTGGAACCGGACCGGGTCACCGCGGTGTGGCGGCGGGGCTCGATCGTCTCCGGCCTGCTGATGGATATGACCGCGGCGGCGCTGGCCCGGGAGCCGGGGCTGGAATCGATCCAGGGCGTCGTCGCGGTCTCGGGCGAGGCCAACTGGACCGTCGAGGAGGCGGTGCGTATCGGCGTCTCGGCACCGGTGATCGCCACTGCCCTGTTCTCCCGCTTCAAATCCCAGGACCGGGAGAGATATGCGGAGAAGACCGTGGCGGCGATGCGCCGCGAATTCGGCGGCCACAGCGTCGTGGCCGACGCAGGGGAGTGAGCCATGGAAAAGAAGGGAGCGCTGCTGTTTATCTTTGGCGCCACCGGCGATCTGGCCACCAGGAAGATCCTGCCGGCCTTGCAGCAATGGGATGGCGAGGATTTGCCCTTTGCCCGGATCTGGTGCATCGGACGACGGTCCCTGGACACGCGGGGCTATTGCCGTCTGGTGGAGAAAAAAGGCGGTTATCACCTGTCCGAGCCCCTGCGGACGCGGATCGGCTACCACCGTCTGGAGTTCGATGACCCCTGGGCCTATGCCGACCTGCGCGACCGGTGCGATACGGAACCTGCCGTCGATGGACGGAGGCTGTTCTTCCTCGCGGTCAAGCCCGAGGCCTTCGTCACCATCGCCACCCGCCTCCACCAGGCAGGCCTCTTTGTCAGTGGCGATTCCAACCATCGGTTGCTGTTTGAAAAGCCTTTCGGCGAGAGCCGGACCTCGGCCGAGGAGATCCAGGCCAGACTGATGACCCTGGCCGACGAGGAGCAGGTGTACCGGATCGATCATTATCTCGGCAAGGAGATGATCCGCAATGTCCTCGCCATCCGCTTCGCCAACCGGATCTTTTCCGAGAGCTGGAACGGACGGGCCATCGAAACGGTCGAAATTTCCAGCATTGAGACCGCCGGGGCCGAGGAGCGGTTCGAGTATTACGACCGGGCCGGCGCCATCAACGACATGGTCCAGAGTCATCTCCTGCAGATGCTGGCGTTGGTGGCGATGGCGGCGCCGGACAACTTCGAGGCGGAGCCGGTCCGCCGGCGCAAGATCGACATTCTCCATCATGTCGGCCTCGCCCCCGATCGCCCACCCGTTCTCGGCCAGTACCGGGGCTATGGACCCGAGGGGTTCGCGTCGACGACGGAGACCTATGTCGAGGCTGCCTTGCGGGTCGATACCGGGCAGTGGCCCGACACCGTCTTTGTCCTCCGGACCGGCAAGAAAATGGGGGAAAAACGCACCGAAATCCGCCTCCGCTACCGGCCGAATTCGATGTGCCTGAACTGCAGCGAAGTGGTGACGGCGGAGGCCAACGAACTGGTGATCGAGGTCTATCCCCGGGAAGGAGTCCTCTTCCGTTTCAATTCCAAGGTCCCAGGCTACGGTTACGCGCTGGAACCGGTGCTGGCCCGCTACTGCCACAGCTGCAGGGTCGAGGGTGACATGCCGGAGGCCTATGTCAAGCTGTTGAAGGACGCCCTGGCCGGCGACAAGACCCTGTTCGCCGGTTTTGCCGAACTGCTGGTGCAATGGCGGATTGCCGACCGGATCCGCGGTGCCGCCCGGATCCGCGGTGCCGCCCGCGGCCAAAGCCCGGTGATCTATGAACCCGGGGCGATGACGGTCAGCGGCGAAGGAGGGGCGGGGTGATGAACTGGATAGCGGTGTCGCAGCCGATCCACGAGGACATGGCGGTGTACAGGAATGATCCGCAAAAGCGGCCGGTCATCGAGACCAGCCGGGAACTTGCTGTGCACGGGATGCATGAGAGCATCCTCCACCTGCCGCTGCACACCGGCACCCATATCGATTATCCCCTGCATGCGCTTCCGGGAGGTAAAAGTTCGAGCGATTACCGGATGTTCCCGGCCGAATTCGACGCCCTGGTGGTCGATGTGACGAGGGCTCCGGTCTGCATCGGCCTGGACGAGGTGCGCGACCTGCCGCTGCCGGGGGTGGAGGCGGTGTTCATCAAGACTCGGCGGACCCTGCTGCGGCGATTTGATCCCGACTTTCCCTGGCTGACCGGCGAGGGTGCCGCCTGGCTGGCGCAATTTCCCCTGCGTTTCGTCGGCATCGACCAACTCGGGATCGAACGCAACCAGCCGGATCATCCCACCCATCGTCACCTCCTGGGGCGGGATATCCTCATCATCGAAGGTCTGGACTTATCATCGATCGATGCCGGCCGGCGCCGTTTCCGGGCCTTCTCCCTCGGCCTCAGGGGGGTGGAGGCGGAGCCGCTGCTGGTCTTTGCCGCCCCGGTGCAGGGCCGGGCACAACCTTCTCTCACCTTCTGGTGATCCCCGCGTCTTCTCAATATCCCTCAGGTGGTCGATCTTCTTCTCCATGCCTGTCAAATTCATTCTGCAAAAAGCCGTGGACGGGAACGGGACAGCGAAAGCTTCAGGGGCAGTTACGAGATAACCATGACATATTCATCCATTTGGTTACGGCCTCTGATGCCGGTAACGACGCTCCACTGCGGCGGTCATGTTTATACAACGGCTTGCCGGAGTGCGCCGTGCAGGGCAGCCGATCAGGGGTCCGGACCGGGTCCGGGGCCGGCCGGAGAATCCGTCATTTCCTTGAATTCAAATTGAGTTTGCATATACACTGGACCTAGCCGATGATGGTTGCTGTTGTGCGGCCGATCGGCCGTACCGTCTGGCCGACTGGATATCACCGGGACTGCAATTGCATGCTCATGAACACGCGCGTCCGAGGCCTGTTTTTTACCGGTTTGGATAGAAGAGGAACCCCATGTCTCAGGTTCACCGTAACTTCCTGGTTTCCGGCGCGCAGCGGCTCCCGCTCGCGCTGCTGGCCGCTTTGCTCCTTCTCGGCGGTTCCTCCGGCTGTTCGCCTCCGGATCCTGTGCGCATCGGCTATGTCGGTGGGATCTCGGGAAGGGTTGCCGATCTCGGGATCACCGGGCGGGATGGGGTGCAACTGGCGGTGGAACGGATAAACCAGGCGGGAGGTGTTTCCGGCCACCCCGTCGAAATCATCTCCAGAGATGATCACCAGGATCCGGCGGCAGCGCGCAGGGTCGTTGAAGAACTCATCGAACTTGGCGTTTCGGCTATCGTCGGGCCGATGACGAGCGCCATGGGGGTGGCGGTGGCACCGATCGTCAACGAGCACAAAGTCCTTATGGTCAGCCCGACCGTCACGACCGAGGAACTGTCCGGCCTCGACGATTATTTCTTCCGGGTTTCATCGACAACCGGATATTTCTCGACCAGAAATGCCAAGTACCAGTTGAGCCAGAAAAAGCTGAGGCGGATGGCGGCAATCTACGACCTGGGGAATCGGTCCTTCAGCGTCAACTGGCTGCAGAACTTCCGTCGGACCTTCGTCGCCGGAGGCGGCGAGATGGTCACCGAGGTAAGCTTCGTGTCGGGAGGCGATGAGAAGTACATCGAGCTGGCGAGAAGGGCGTTGACGAGTGGGCCGGACGGGGTCCTGATCATTGCCAACTCCGTTGATTCGGCGCTGCTCTGCCAACAGATCCGCAAACTCGACAGCATGGTTCCGATCACCCTGGCGGACTGGGGGGCAACCGAGAGGCTCCTGGAACTCGGCGGGCGCGCCGTCGAGGGGGTGACCGTCATCCAGACATTCGATCGCGCCAGCAACAATCCCCGCTACAAGGAATTCCGGCAGGCATATCTGCTGAGATTCAACCGTGAGCCCGGATTCGCCGGGGTCTATGCCTTCGAATCGACCAACGTCATTCTCAAGGCGCTGGAGAGGATGGAACAGGGAAAAGACCTGAAGCAGGTCCTGCTGGACATACCGGAATTCGAAGGCCTGCAGAGTTCGTTTCGTTTCGATCGGTTCGGTGATGTAACGCGACCTCATGCCTCGATCAGCATCGTTGAAAACGGACAATTTGTCGTCAAGGACTGAATCCATGGCATCGCAACGGCCGCTTGGACAATTGCTGGGGATACAGATGACGTTCATCGCCGTCATCCCCCTGCTGATGGTCGCGTTGCTGCTGTGGCAACTGGCCCTCCCGCGGATCCACGAAGGTATCTCGGTCCGGCATCAGGTACTTGCCGGTTCGATATCGGGGCGGATTACGACACTGCTGGCGGGGGCGGAACATGAACTGGAGTCCCTCGGCACCTATATCGAGACCCGGGGAGTCCAATCTCAGGAGTACTGGTGCAACCTTCTGGATTCCCATGTCGGCGAGGGAGAGATCTTCGAGGTCGTCTACCTCAGCGATGAAGGCGAACGGGTCGAGGCCGTCGGTCTGCCGGTCTCCCAGAACTACAAGAGGGAGGACATGCTGGGACTGGACCTGTCCCTCAGACCCTTCTTCCGCAGGGTGAAGACCGGATACGCCTCGACCTGGTCGGAAACCTTCCTCTCCACGATCAGCGGCAGACTGGCCATCGCCTTGCTGATCCCGGTTGAGGACAGGGTCCTGATCGGAGAGATCACCATCGAACACCTGTCGGAGTTCATCAGCTTCAAATTCGGCGGGTCGGCGCTGCTCATCATGATCGTCGACGGGGACGGCAGGGTCATCGCCGACTCGCAGAACGTCTACAGCGGCCAATCGCTCGATACCTCGCAGATCCCTGTCCTGCGACAGCAGTCCCCGGGCGAGGCGGTGTCGGCAACGGCACAGGTTTTCTTTGCCGATCACGAGTATATCGGCACCGCGGTGACGGTGGGCAAACTGGGGTGGAGGGTTCTCGTCGCCCAACCTTCCAGGGAGGCATTCCAGGACCTGACCGAAACCTTCTGGTTCGTGGCCGCCGCAGTCGTGATCGCCCTGGTGTTGGCGGTGGTCGCGCTCGTTCAGGCGCTATATCACACAGGTGCAGGAGATAGCCGGCGGGAACTACGACCGGCCATGGCCAGGGTCGACCATAGCCGAATTTTCCGAACTGGAAGGCCATCTGCAGACCATGGCTGTGGCAATCCAGGCGCGGGAGAAGGCATTGTCGGCAAGCGAGGCGAAATACCGGCCGGTGGTCAGCAATGCCCCGGTCATCATCGTCCAGATCGACCCCGATGGAATGATCGGCCTCATCGAGGGGAAGGGGCTGGCGGCCATGGGCATGAAACCGGGGGAAGGCGAGGGAAAATCGTGGTTCGACCTGTTCCGGTATGACAACGACCTGTGCGACCGTGTCCGAAAGGCGATCGCCGGCAAGGAGCAGCAGTTCACCTCGGAGCACGAACGAGGGGTCTTTGACATCCACCTCGCACCGGTGCCCGATGGCGGCGACTCCTGTTCGGTTCTCTGCATCGCCGTAGACATCACCCGGAGGGTCATGGCGGAAAAGGCGCTCCAGGAATACGCCTGTCTGCTGGAAGAATCGCAGAAGGTGGCCCGGCTCGGATTCTATATCTTTCATCCTCCGGCAATGACCTGGCAGGCTTCCGAGGTGCTTGATGAGATCCTCGGCATCGACGATACCTATTCCCGGTCGCAGGAGGGTTTTCTCGACCTGGTGCATCCCGAGGACCGGCCGATGATATCCGCCTATCTCTTTAGGTCGATGCAGAAACTCCATGTTCCGTTTGATGAGGACTTCAGGATCGTCCGGGCCGACAACCGCAAGGAACGGTATATCGCCGGCAGCGGCGAAGATGGCCTGCGTTTTCTGCAGACGGCCGAGGTCGACCTGGTGATACTCGATATGCTGATGGGACCGGGAATGAACGGATACGAGACCTACTTGAAGATCCTGGAAATACACCCGGGACAGAAGGCGATCATCGCCAGCGGCTATTCGCAGAGCGCCGATGTGCGGGAGGCCATGGAGTCCGGGGTGAAGAAATTCGTCAGGAAACCCTACTCGATCCGCAAACTGGCCGTAGTTCTCCGGGAAACGCTGCGGCAGGAGTGATCCACGACGGAGGCTGTGCGGCGGGATTGAATAAAAAAACCGGGGAGAACCAGCAGACTGCACTGGCTCAACCCGGTTGGGGGGGCTTGGGAATCATCCTCGTGTGGATTGATAACAATTTTGCAATTCCCATGCCACTGACACGCAGCGGTTTCTTCGCGGTTTGAATTAAATGTTCTTATGCCATGTGCTGGAGTTTTGCTCTTCCCCCAACCGGTCATACCGGTTTCATAATCCTCCTCCAGATTACAAAACTGTCGGCGGGATAGGGTTCTTGTAATTCCTGCCGTCCATTCAATTGCCCGGCGGATGTCCGTGCCCTTCAGGGGATGCGGGACAGGCAGAGGCGGATCTGCGGCAGGGCAATCAGGTCCTCGATCCAGTCCGTGGGGATCGCCGACGGTCCGCCGGCCGCTCCGAGGATCATCCCGACCACCAGACCACGGGCCGCCGAATCGCCACCGGCCATGACGTTTTCGATCAGGGCCTCCCGCAGATTCGTCTCGTATCGAAGGATGAGATGGACGGCCGCCGGCAGGGCGGCATTGACGGCGCACATCTGACCGAATTCCTTGATCACCGTCAGGCTGTCGCGGCCGGCCGAATCGACCGCCGTGCGCAGCCGGAGATCGAGATCGATATCGCCGATACCATGCTCCAGCCCCTCGGTGATCGCCTCCTGCGCCGTCGCACCGTGGAGCACGGCAAAGGCGCACCGGGCGATGAAGGCGGTGCCGTCCTTGATCCCCGGACCGGCATGGGTCATTGCCGTCTGCTGCTGCGCCGCCTGCAGCAGGGTGTCGAGATCGTCACGGTATCGGTAGACCAGCGGGGCGATCCGCGCCGGCCCGCCGAGATCGGTCGATGGCGACCCGCTGTCGGCGGCGGTCAGGCCCTGGGCGAAGCGGGCCAGGGTGTCCTTGGTCGCCCGGTCGAGATAGCCGGTGGTCGTCGTGCCGAAACGCCGCCAGCGGTCGGCGAAATCGACCAGCGAAAAATCGCCGGTCTCGGCCAGCGACTCGAGCAGGAGCAGCGTCTGATCACCGTAATGGGTGAATTCGCCGCGGTTTTTGGTCGGGTGATAGGATCCATGGGGCGGCGCCAGCAGGCGGTCGACCCGTCCGATCTCCTGGGCGAGCTTGGTGGTATCGTAGATCCAGTGCGCGCCGAGGGCGAGTGAATCGGCTGCCAGCGAGGCGAGCACCATGGCCTGGGCCTTGTCGTTCATGGCATCTCCTTCAATGTTGAGGAACAGTGGTGGCGACCGGCAGTCGCCGTCTATCGTCTACGATAAGGATGGATGATCGGCTGTCAAAGGATTGAAGCGGGGAACCGGCTGCCATTCCGCTCCGGCGGTGATTTTTTTATTGGCCGAATAGGTGCCTGTGGGGTAAATGAATGCCCGGTGCCGTAACACACGTCGAGGTCTACCGGTTTCGGGCACCCATCGTCATCTCAATCCGGACCCGGGAGAAGCAGGCCGCCGCCGCCCCGGTTTCTCTCCGGCCATCAGTGAAAGGAAGATCCCGTGTCATCCACTGCCATTCGTTATTTACTGGCCAGACCCCTGGCCATACCCTTCGCCGGCGGTCTTCTGCTGGTAGCCGCCCTGATCCTGATCGATTGTCCCAACGGCCCCATCTGTCCGGTCATTGACAAAGGTCTTGCTGCCGGACTGGACACATATCTCCACCTCCCCGTCCCGGCTGGACCCGATATCCGGCCACCGGCCGCGTCCCTGGTCCCGCTGGCCCTCAGCGGTGCCGTGTGGCTGATTCTGACAGCGGTTTTCATCCTGCGCCGTCCCCTTCTGCCCGTCGCGTCGCTGCTCCTGCTCGCGGTGATGATCGGGGCCGACATCCTCCTTGTCCAGATCAAGGGATGGCTTGTCTCTCCGTCCCTGCCCCTGCTTTCGGTCCTGTTGTATACCCTCTTCCTGACCGGGTTCGGGTCGCTTCCCCTCCGTTTGCGGCGTTCCTTCCGGATGCACCGGCAGGGCAACTTCCAGCAGCGGGTGCTCGAATTGCTGGCGACGCTGGTCGAAACGAGGGACCCCTCATGTATCGGTCATATCGCCAGGATGCAGAACTATGTCCGGGTCCTGGCCGAGCGCCTGGCGCGCGGCGGCAGGCATGCCGCCATTCTGACCCCGCGCTACCGCGAGCTTCTGGTCCTTCTCTGTCCGCTCCATGACATCGGCAAGGCGGCGGTGCGGGATGCCGTGTTGTTGAAGCGGGATCGGCTGACGGAGGAGGAGACGGTGGAGATGCAGCGGCATGTGGAACACGGTGAGGCCCTCCTGGAGGCGGTTAACTGGCGGGCGGTTGATCGGGAATTCGTCGAACTGGCACTGGACATCATCGGCAGCCACCATGAGCGTTGGGACGGCGGCGGCTACCCCCGCGGGCTCCGGGGAGAGGAGATCCCGCTGGCCGGGCGGATCGTCGCCGTCGCCGAGATCTACGACGCCCTGATCAGCCGCCGCTGCTACAAAAACGCCTACACCCGCGAGCAGTCGCGGGCCATCCTGATGAAGGGAAAGGGAACCTCCTTCGAGCCGGCCCTGGCTGACGCCTTCCTCGAGGTTGAGGAAGAGTTGTGGAAGATCAGTCTGACCTACAGCGATACCGCCGATATGTTGGAAGGGATGCGTCCCTGAAAAAATTGACTCACGGGCCGGCGGCGAGGACGGGGATACAGGGTTCGCCGTCGCAGGCATGGATCTCGATCGAGACATGCGACAGCGTGGCGACCTGCTGCAGCAGGTCCTTGTAGTGGTCGATCGGCATCGGCGCATGGGTGACGATGGCGATGATCGCGGCGTAGTCGGCCGGACCGACCCGCCAGATATGGATGTCGGAGACCCGGTTGTCCCGGTCGCGTTCGATCGTCGACTGGATCGTTGTCAGAATCTCCCTGTCTATGCCGCTGTCGAGCAGGATCGGACCGGTCTGCCGCAGGAGGGAGAGCGACCAGCGGGTGATGACCACCGCCCCGACGATCCCCATCAGCGGGTCGAGCCACTGCCAGCCCAGGTACTTGCCGAAGACAAGGGCGACGATGGCCAGCACCGATGTCAGGGCGTCGGCCATGACGTGGAGATAGGCCGCCCTGAGGTTGTGATCGTGGCGGTGATGTCCATGTCCAGCCCCGTCGCCATGGTCGTGACCGTCGTCATGGTGGTGGTGATCCTGCAGCAGGAAGGCGGAGGCGATGTTGACGGCCAGGCCGAGACAGGCGACGGCGATCGCCTCGTTGAAGCGGATGGTCTGGGGCTCGGCCAGGCGCAGGAGCGATTCGGCCATCATCATCAGGGCGACGCTGGCCAGGGCGATGGCGCTGGCGAAGCCCCCGAGGACGCTGACCTTGCCGGTGCCGAAGGCGAACGAGGGGTTGCCGGCGTTCTTCGCCGCGTAGCGGTAGGCGAAGATGGTGATGAGGAAGGCGGCGGTGTGGGTGCCCATGTGCCAGCCATCGGCGAGCAGGGCCATCGAGCCGAAGGCGAGGCCGGCGGCGATCTCGGCCACCATCGTCAGGGTTGTCAGGTAGAGGACCAGGCGGGTCCTTTTCTCGCCGTGCCGGCTGACGGCGTTGAAGTCATGACTGTGCTGCCATTGTTCGATCGTGTGATTGTGCATGGATATCGTGGGTGGAGGTGTCGTCTCCGGTGGGAGACGGCAAAGCGTACCGTCTCGTCCACCGGGACCGGGCGGGTTTCAGGCTTTCTCTCTCCGGCCTGCCAGCAGCACGCCGTCCTTCAGGGTGCAGCAGTGGTCCATGCGTTCGGCCAGGTCCATGTTATGGGTCACCATGACGGTGGCAAGCGAACGTTCACGGCACATGCCGTGCAGCAGGTCGAAGACCAGGTTGCCGGCGCGGCTGTCGAGATTGCCGGTCGGTTCATCGGCGAGGAGCAGGGCCGGCTCCATGATCAGGGCCCGGGCCAGCGCCGTCCGCTGCTGTTCGCCGCCGGACAGTTCGGCGACGCGGTGGTCGCGACGGTGGTCGAGTTCGACCCGGGCCAGCAGTTCCCGTGCCGCCGGTTCGATCTGGGACTTTTTCCTGCCGGCGATCAGGGCCGGCATCATCACATTCTCCAGGGCGGTGAATTCCGGCATCAGGTGGTGGAACTGGAAGATGAAGCCGAGGGCGCTGTTTCTGAACCATGCCAGTTCCCGGTCGTTTTTCCTGGCCAGGGAGTCGCCGTTGAACAACAGTTCGCCCCCCGAGGGGGTATCGAGGGTGCCGAGGATCTTCAGCAGCGTGCTCTTGCCCGAACCCGAGGCGCCGACGATGGCCAGCATCTCCCCGGCCTCGACCTCGAGGTTGATCTCGTGCAGCACCGTCAACTCCCCGTCGCCGACCGTAAAGGTCTTCGATATCGCCCTCGCCTCGAGCAGCGGCCTCATGACAGCACCTCGGCGGGCCGGACCTGGGCGGCCTTCCACGACGGGTAGAGGGTGGCGGTCAGGGTGATGATGATCGAACTGACGGCGACGATGGCGACGTCGAGCGGCAGTACCTTGATCGGCAGGGTGGTCATCGGATAGACGTTCGAGGGCAGCTCGATGAACTGGTAGCGGGACAGGATCTCGCACAGGCCGAGGCCGCCGATCACCCCGAGGGTGGTTCCGGCCAGGGCGATGACCGCCCCCTGGAAGAAGAAGATCCGCATGATCGAGGTCGAGGTCGCGCCCATCGACATGAGGATGGCGATATCGCGTCCCTTCTCCATCACCACCATCACCAAAGCGCTGATGATGTTCAGCGCCGCCACCAGGATGATCAGGGCCAGGCAGATGAACATGCCGATCTTCTCCAGTTTGAAGGCGGCGAAGAGGTTGTGGTTCATCGACATCCAGTCCTTGCCGATGAACCCGGGCCCCAGTCCGGCGACGAGCCGGCCGGCGACCTGGTCGGCCCGGTTCAGCTCCCGGTCCTCGATTTTGACCTCGATGCCGTGGACGATATCGCCGCTGCCGAGAAAGGCCTGGACGTTGGCGATCGACATGTAGGCCAGGGTCGAATCGTACTCGAACATTCCCGATTCGAAGATCCCGGTGACCAGGCAGGTCTTGACCTTGGGGATGACACCGGTCGGGGTCAGGGGCCCCGAGGGCGAGATCAGCCGGACCCGGTCGCCGACCCCGACCTGCATGTCCTGGGCCAGGTTCTTGCCGAGAATGATGGGCGGTATCCTTGCCGTTTCGTCCTGGACCAGATCGCCGATGCTGCCCGACTTCATCTGTGTCGGCAGTTTGATCACCGTTGCCGCCGTCTCCGGGTCGATGCCGCGCAGGACGACGCCGGTACCGCCGCTGGTTCCGCTGAGGAGGGTCTGGGCATAGAGATAGGGGGTGGCGGCAACGACGTTGTCGGCGTCGAGAATCTGCTCGCGGACCTGGCGGTAGTTATGGATGCTGCCGCCGACCTGCTGGACGATGATGTGGGAATTGATGCCGAGGATCTGGTCGCGCAGCCCGTCGGTGAATCCCGAGTAGACCGAGAGGACGACGATCAGGGCGATGACCCCGACGGTGATGCCGGCGACGCTGATCAACGAGATCAACGAGATGAAGCCGTGCCGGTGCTTGGCCTTGAGATACCTGCGGCTGATGAACCACTCGTACATTTCAGCCCTCTGCCCCTGCCGCTTCCCGGTCCTTTGCCGCTCCCCTGGCCTCCGGCTTGAGGTGGGGGAAGAGGATGACGTCGCGGATCGACGGCGCATCGGCCAGCAGCATGACCAGCCGGTCGATGCCGATGCCTTCGCCGGCGGCCGACGGCATCCCGTACTCGAGGGCGCGGATGTAGTCCTCGTCCAGTACCGGATGGACCTCCTCGTCGTTGCCGCGCTCGGCGATCTGCTTTTCGAAGCGCCGGCGCTGGTCGACCGGGTCGTTCAGTTCGCTGAAGGCGTTGGCGATCTCGCGGCCGGTGATGAACAGCTCGAAGCGGTCGGTCACGGTCGGGTCAACCTCGTTGCGGCGGGCCAGCGGCGACACCTCGGTCGGATAGGAGGTGATGAAGGTCGGGTCGATGAGCAGTTCCTCGACCAGCAGTTCGAACAGCTCGGTCTTGGCCTTGCCGACCCCGGCCTGGGGCTCGAGCTTGATCCCTTTTTCCTGTGCCAGGGCAAAGACCCGGGCCTCGTCGGCGAGCACCGCCGGGTCGAGGCCGGCGATCTCGACCAGGGCCTGCTCCATGGTCAGCCGCCGCCAGGGCGGAGTGAGGTCGACCGGCGTCCCCTGGTAGCTGATCTGCAGCGTGCCGTTGACCTCCCGGCAGATCGACGCGATCAGCTCCTCGGTGAGGTCCATCAGGTCGTCATAGGTGGCGTAGGCCTGGTAGAACTCGAGCATCGTGAACTCCGGGTTGTGGCGGGTCGACAGGCCTTCGTTGCGGAAGTTGCGGTTGATCTCGAAGACCCGCTCGAGACCGCCGACCAGCAGCCGTTTGAGGTAGAGCTCGGGGGCGATGCGGAGAAAGAGGTCCATGTCGAGGGCATTGTGGTGGGTCCGAAACGGCTTGGCGGTGGCGCCGCCGGGCACCGGCTGCATCATCGGCGTCTCGACCTCCATGAAGCCGTGATCGTTCATGTATTGCCGGACCAGACGGATGATCTCGACCCGCTTGCGGAAGGTCTCGCGGCTCTCCGGAGTGACGATCAGGTCGACATAGCGCTGCCGGTAGCGGGTCTCGACATCGGTCAGGCCGTGCCATTTCTCCGGCAGCGGTCTGAGCGATTTCGAGATCATGGTGATGGTCGAGGCCATCAGCGACAACTCGCCGGTCTTGGTCTTGAACAGGGTGCCGACGACCCCGACGATGTCGCCGATGTCCCATTTCTTGAAGATGTCGTACTGAGCCTCGCCCAGGGCATCGCGCTGCAGGTAGACCTGGAGTCGGCCGGAGGCGTCGGCGAGATGGCAGAAGGCGGCCTTGCCGAACTTGCGCAACGACAGCACCCGGCCGGCGATGCTGTAGCGGCTGTTGCCGGGTTCGGCCTGTTCCGGCTGCAGGCTGTCGCCCCTGGGCAGCAGGTCCTGCACCGAATTGGCAGGCTTGAAGGAGTTGCCATAGAGGTTGACGCCAAGGGCGGCGAGGGCGTCGGCCTTCTCCCGGCGCTGGGTCAGTACTTGGTTGTCCTTGTTCATGGTCCGTGATGGGCTGAGATTGACCGAAGGTCTTCGGCAGGCTATAAAAAAAAGCGGCAGAATCTGCCGCTTCTCCAGGTACACGAGTACCCTACGACTTACCGGGATTCATCCGCGCTGTCAATTCTTTTCCAATAGGGCGACGGTCTCGATATGGTGGGTCTGGGGGAACATGTCGACCGGCTGCAGCCGCCTGACGGTGAAGCCGGCGGCGAGCAGGTCGCCGAGATCGCGGCACAGGGTCGCCGGATCGCAGGAGATGTAGACCAGGCGGCGGCCGGTGAGCTCCGCCAGCTGCCGGGCCAGGCCGGGGGTCCCCTGGCGCGGCGGGTCGATGACCACGCAGTCGAAGTCCGGCCCTTGGGCGGCCAACTGGTCGCAGGCGGCATGGATCGGCGACTGGTGGAACTCGGCATTGCCGAGACCGGCGCGTCGGGCATTGGCCCTGGCGCTGCGGATCGCCGAGCCCTGGCCCTCGATGCCGAGCAGGCGGCGGCATTCCCTTGCCAGCGGGATCGAGAAGTTGCCCATGCCGCAGAAGAGGTCGAGGACCGATTCCTCCGGGCCGGGCGCGGCCAGTTCGACGACGGCGGCGATCAGCCGGCGGTTCTGTTCGAGGTTGACCTGGCAGAAACCGCCGGCCTCCCAGCCCAGCGCCAGCACCGGTCTTCCCGCTTCCGCCGGATAGGTGACGGAAAGGCCGTGGCCGATCTGCGGGTCACGTCCGGCGGCGGGGGTGAGGGGAAAATCCCGGCCGGCGAAGAAGATCCGGTCGATGGGCGCCGACTCGCGGCAGAGTATGGCCGCCTGGTCGAAATCGCGGGGCCGCGGCCGCCGGTTGAGGACAAAGACGCAGACCGTGCCGCCGCCGTCGGGATCGGCCATGATCTCCAGTTCCGTCGTCTGCTGCAGCAGGGAGGAACACGCCGGGTGGGAGCGGAGGGCGGCGAGGGTCCGGTTGACATCGTCGCGGGCGATCAGGCATCGTGCCACCGCCACGATCTCGTGGCGGTGAAAGCGGCGGAAGCCGGCCCGGCCCCGGGAATCGATCTGCAGGCGGATGCGCTGGCGGTAGCCGAAAGCGAGGGGCGAGGGCAGCGGTTCGGCGAGGATGGCCGAAGCTTGCCGCACCGCCGGCTCGGGATGGCGCTCGAGCAGATCGCCGATGATCGCTTTTTTGAGCGCGAGCTGGCAGGGGTAATCGCCGTGCTGCAGGTCGCAGCCGCCGCAGGCGCCGTAGTAGGGGCAGGGCGGCTCGACCCGCCGGGGATGCGGAGTATGGACTCGGACCGCCACCCCTTCGACGAGCGATTTCCCTTCCCGCTCGATACGGACATCGACGGTCTCACCGGGCAGGGCCAACCGGACCATGGCCGCCCGGCCGTCGTCGAGACGGCCCAGGCCGTAGCCGCCGTTGATCACTTTGCTAATCGCGAGGTGATGGATATTCATTTTCCAAATACCGACCAGTGGTGTAGAATATCTGAAATTACACCAGGAATTAAGGCGGTGGGCCGATCTTCCGGGTGCCGCGGGCGACCCGCCCGGATTCTGAACCTTTCATACTATAACATCCTTGTCTTGTCGAAACCTCTTCTTCCTGCTGGCCCTCTTCTTCCTGCTGCCGTCGCCGCCGGCTGCCGCGGTGACGGTCGATGTCCAGGTCAAGGGGGTCAAGGATGCCATCTATGACAATATCCTCTCCCGCTTGAAGATCTTTCTCCACAAGGACAGCCGGCGTCTCACCGCGTTCGAGATCAGGCGCCTGCACCGTCGGGCGCAGGCCGATATCGAGGAGGCCCTGGCGCCGTTCGGCTACTATGCGCCGGTCATCGTCGGCACCCTGGAACAGGAGGGGGACACCTGGAGGGCCGTATATACCGTCAGCCAGGGAGAACCGGTGCGGGTGTCGGCGGTGCGGGTCGAGGTTGAGGGGCCGGGCTGGTCCGACATGGCCGGGGGGGGCGAGGATTTCCCTCTCAAGGCTGGTGATGTCCTCAACCAGCATCTCTACGAACAGGGCAAGAAGCAGCTGCTGCGCTGGGCCTTGCGGATGGGGTTTCTCACCGCCCGCTATTCCCGGAACGAGCTGCGGATCAACCGGATGGCGAAGACCGGCGAGGTCGACCTGGTGCTCGATACCGGGCCTCGTTATCTCTTCGGCGTCACCACCTCCGACCAGGAGAGCATCAAACCGGGGCTGCTCGCCCGTTATCTGCCCTACAAGGTCGGTGACCCTTGGGCCCCGGCCAGGCTCTTTGAACTGCAGCGGATCCTCTATGCCACCGATTTCTTCAGCCGGGTGTCGGTGCGGGGCGATATCGGCGCAGCCAGCGACCTGCAGATTCCGGTGACCGTCGAGCTCGAGACGCCGGAGCACCTGAACCGCTACAGCTTCGGTCTCGGCTACGCTACCGACACCGGCGCCAGGACCCAGTTCGAGTGGCGCAACCGCCTGCTCAATACCAGCGGCCACAAGGCGCGGGGGACGCTGCAGGTCGCCGAGCGGGAGAACAAGTTCACCTTCCGCTACGACATCCCGCGCGGCGATCCCCGCTATGACAGCTATGTCATCGGCACCTCCTATAACGACCAGTCGTGGGACCAGACCGAAACCCAGCTGGTGGCCGCCGGCCTGACCCTCGACCATGGCGAGCCCCGCATCCGCTACGGCGCCTCGATCGAGGTGCGGGACGAGCAGTACGATGTCGGGGCCACCAGCGGCACCAGCAAGCTGCTGATGCCGGGGGCGAACCTGGCGATGATCTGGGCCGACAGTCTGCTCAACACCAGAAATGGTCTGCAGCTGGCGGTCAATCTCAACGGGGCGAGCGAGGCGACCGGGTCCGACGCCACCTTCCTCCAGGTCACCGGGTCATCGAAACTCATCCTTTCGCCGTTCAGGTCCTGGCGGCTGATCGGCCGCGGCACCCTCGGCGCGACCCTGGTGGACTCGATCGATGACCTGCCGCCCTCACTCAGGTTTTATGCCGGCGGCGATCAGAGCATCAGGGGATTCGACTACAAGGAGCTGGGCACCAGGGACTCTTCCGGGACGGTGGTCGGCGGCCGCTACCTGGTGGTCGGCAGTGCCGAACTGGAGCGGATCATCAACGAACGCTGGAGTCTTGCCACCTTTTTCGATGTCGGCAATGCGATGGATGATCCCAAGGTCGATTTTGAACAGGGGGCCGGTTTTGGGCTGCGGTTCCGGCTGCCCTTCGGTCAGGTGCGGCTTGATCTGGCGTCGGCGATCTCCGATGAAAACCATCCGGTCCGGCTGCATCTCTCCGTTGGAGGCGATCTATGAAAAAGTTGCTGCTGCCGGTACTTCTGTTGTTTCTTGCGGCCGGGATCGTCGTCTTTGCCGCGTCGCCTACAGGGCTCCGTTCCCTGCTGCGGCTGGCCGCGGATCTCTCGCAGCGCTCGTTCGCCATCGGTCAGGCGGAGGGAAGGCTGTTTTCCGCCTGGCACCTGCGGGGTCTGGAGGTCAAACTGCCCGGGGCCGACATCGTCATCGCCGACCTGGCCTGCAGCTGGCGGCCGACGGAAATCATGAAGGGAAGACTGGCCATCGGCCGTCTCGCCGCCGACGGCATCGTCATCACCCTGAAGAAAGGGCAAGGCGAGCAACCGGCGACCGAGGCGGGGCCTTTCACCCTCCCGGCGATGCTGCTGCCGTTTGCCCTTGACATCGACGAGGTCGATATCGAGGGACTGAAGGTCGTCCTTGCCGACGGCGACATCGCCACCGATATCCACCACCTGCGCCTGGGGCTGAGCGCCGACCGGGAGCGCATCGAGATCCGCGAAGGGGCGGTCGACGCTGCGCGCTACGGGCTGCGGCTCAGCGGTTTCATCGATGCCGGCGCCGGCCGGGCCACCGACGTCATCGGCGCCTGGCGCATCAGCCCGGCCGGCGGCTATGCCGAGATGGCCGGGACCTATTCCGCCCGCGGCCCCATCGGTCGCCTGCAGGTCAACGCGGCGGCGAACCGGCCGGCCGATGTCCGGGTCGCCGGGATCCTGCAGGATCTCCCCGCCGATCCGCACTGGCAGGCCCGGGCCGTCGGCCGCCAGGTGTGGTTCCCGGTGTTCCATGACGGCTGGCCGCGGCTGATGCTGGATGCCACCGTCGACGCCGCCGGCGATTTCGGCCGCTACCACGGCACCGTCAAGGCCGGCGGCTCCTTCCTCGATTTCCATGATATCACCGGGACCGCCGCCGTCGACGGCAGCGGCCGGGGGCTGACCGCCAGGGTCGTGCAACTGAGGTCTCCCGATGGCGAGGTCGATGTCGCCAATCTCGTCCTGGGGTGGATGGACGCCTTCAGCTGGAGCGGCGAGGCCAAAACCAGAACCTTCAATCCCGCCGGATTCGACCAGCGTTTCGAAGGCGTCCTGACCGCCGATCTGCGGTCGACCGGCCATCTCGGCTACGAGGATGCCGACGAACTGCAGACGGAGACCGACGTTCATTCCGTCGAAGGCACCCTGCGTGGCTTCCCGGTCGACGGCAAGGGCCGGATCCGCTCCGATGCCGCGCGCTTCGAGATGGAGGAGGTCTTTGTGCAGAGCGGCGGCTCCTTCGTCAAGGCGGCGGGAACGATTGCCGAGACGTATGACCTGCAGTTCGAACTCGCCTCCCCCGATATCGGCGAGGTGCTGCCGGATGGCGAGGGGGAACTCAGCGCCAGCGGCCGGGTCGGCGGCGACCGGGATTTCCCCGCCCTTGATCTCGAGCTCGATGCGGCCGGCATCCGCTACGGCGGACAGCAGATCGGCCGGATCACCGCCCAGGTCCATGCCGATACCCGAGCGGGCGCCGGTATGGAGGCGACGGTGGACCTCGCGGATATCGACTGGGCCGGGATAGTCATCAACGAGGGGAAACTGCATCTCGACGGAACCACCGAGACGCATGCTCTCTCGGCATCTCTGCACTCCGCCGCCGGCGACCTGCAGTTCGCCATCCATGGCGGGATCAAGGATCGGCAGTGGCAGGGCCGGCTCGAGGATACGATCCTGTCCGGAGCCGATCTCGGCACCTGGCGCCAGCCCGCCGGGGCCGATCTGCAGATTTCGGAGACGGGTGCCGATCTCGTCGGCCTGTGCCTGGCCCGCGACCCGGGGCGGATCTGCCTTCATGCCGATTGGCGCAACGACGAGGCCCAGGGCGGCTGGACGGTCAAGGGTGAGATCGCCGACCTGCCGCTCGAGTTTTTCAGCGACAGGGGGCTCACCCCCTGGCCACTTGCCGGTAACCTCACGGCGGCGCTTGCGGCGAGCGGCGACAGGGAACGGGTGGAGAGCGGCGATTTAACCGTGTCGATTCCGGAGATCCGCATCGAGTCGGGGTTGGCGGAAGAAAATTTCGAAAATGTCGCCCTGCATGACAATGCCCTCGAGTTTCATCTTGCCGACGGCCGGCTCGAGGCGGCACTGCAGTCGCATTTTCAGGACAAGAGCTCGCTGGTGCTGGAGTTGGCGATCGCCGACGCCGGCAACATCTCCGCCTCCCTGCTGCGGCAGCCGGTCAACGGCCGACTGCGGCTCAACTTCCAGGATCTCGGGCCGATCGCTCCCCTGACCGATTTCCTGTTGCGACCGACAGGCAGGATCGACAGCACCCTGGCCATCGCCGGCACCTTGTCGCGCCCGGTGTTCGAGGGGCGCATCGACCTCCAGGATGGACGAATTGCCCTGCCGTCGCTCGGTATTTTTCTCGAGGAGGTCGGGATCTCCCTGGCCGCCGCCGGCGAGGAGGTCGAGATGCAGGTCGAGGCCAGGTCCGGTCCCGGCAAGGCTGCGGCCGAGGGCACTCTCAGCTATGACGACGGGTCCGGGCTGCGTGGCGATTTCGCCGTCACCGGGCAGCAGTTTGAGGCGGTCAGCCTGCCGGAGTACGAGGCCCTCGTCGATCCTGATCTCCGCCTCACCTTCACCCGGGAAGGGGGGGAATTGAGCGGGGTCGTCACCGTGCCGAAGGCCCATATCGCCCCCAGCGAGATGAAGGACACTGTCGCGGTGTCCAGGGATGTGGTCTATACCGATCTGGAGAAGGAGGAAAAGGTCCGGCACTGGCCGCTCGTCTCGCGGGTGGAACTGCGACTGGGCGACGACGTGCGGCTCGAAGGGTATGGCCTGAAGGGAAGGCTGAGCGGCTCGCTGGCCATCCGCGACACCTCGGATACCTTTGTCAGCGGCAAGGGCGAGTTGTCCCTCCACGACGGCACCTTCAACTTGTATGGCCGCTCGCTGGCCATCGAACGGGGTCGGATGTTTTTCAGCGACGGTCCGGTCGACAACCCCGGCATCGACGCCCGCGCCGTTCAGTTTATCCGGGAAAAGAGCGATCTCGGCGGCAACATGACCATCGGTGTCGACGTCAGCGGTTCTCTCCAGGAGCTGGAATTCAAGCTCTTTTCCGATCCGAGCATGGATGAGGGCGATATCCTCGCCTATATGGTGGTCGGTCACTCGATGGCGGATGTCAAGGAGGGGGAAGGCGGGGTGCTGCAGGCGGCGGCCTCGACCATCGGTCTGGAGGAAGGGGCGGGACTGGTGACGACCCTGACCGGGTTGCTGCCGGTCGACGAGATGCATCTCGAAGGAACCGAGGAGGACGGCGATTACTCGCTGGTGGTCGGCAAGAAGCTGACCGACCGACTGTATATCGGCTATGACCACAATTTCTTCGACCAGAAGGGGTCCTTCCTTGCCGGCTACGACCTCGGCCTGGGATTTTCGGTGGTCACCAGGAGTTCCGCCGATTCGAATGCCGCCGATATTTTCTACTCGATCGAACGGTAAGCGGTTCCTCGTTTCATCCTGTCGCTTCACTTTCCTCGAAGCGGTTCTGCTCCAGGTTCTTGACCACCCGGTCGGCGGCGAAGATCGCTCCATTCATGGCGATATAGACCCCGGCCGGCAGGATCTGGACGGCCGCCAGGGCGCAGCCGATGTTGAACACGGCGTCGCTGGTCTTGAACAGGGCCGGTTCCATGGCCCCGGTCAGAACGATGGTCTTGGCCGGGACCGCGGCCAGGCGGCGGGCGGTCGTGATCATCGTGTCGGTCCCATGGGTGATCAGGATGCGCGGGGCGGGATCGGCCTGGACCGTGTCGTAGATGAACCGGCGGTCGGCATCGGTGAGATCGAGGCTGTCCTTGCGCAGCAGCGGGTTGACCGTATAGCTGATCGACAGGGTCAACTCGCCGAGGATTCTGGCGACATTCGGCGGCCCGACCTCATAGCGGCTTTTGGCGTCGAAATAGACCTTGTCGATGGTGCCGCCGACGGTGATGATCGAGACGTGCATGGCATATCCTCTCATTCAGCCTGTCTTTCTTTTGATATAGAGGGTTTTCTGGACCCGGGCCACCGCTTCCCCCTTGTCGTCCTCGATGTTGATCGTGAACTGTGGCAGATACCTGCCGCCCCCTTTGGTATTGATGCGGATCTGACTCAGTTCGGCGTCGGTGACGGCGATGTCGGCGTGCACCTTTCCCCGTCCGGGGCGAAGGAATTCGATCGCGGCCGATCGGTCCCGGACGATATACTCCTTGCCGAGGAGGTTCATCAGCATCAGCATCGGGTGCGGGTCAACCATCGAGTACAGGCTGCCACCGAAATGGGTGCCGACGGCGTTGCGATTGTACCATCGCAGCTGCATCGATAGCCGGATGCGCCGCCAGTCGGTGCTGATGGAGTCGGTATGGATCCCGGCCCCGAGGTAGGGGCTGTAGATATTGAGGATCAGCCTGAATAGCTGTGGCGACAGGTACATGGGGGCTCCTGTACGGTGGGGGGATGGTGGAAAGGGATGGACGGGACACGGTCAGCGTTGCGAACAGATCGGGCAGGCCTGCATCCGCAGCGGTCGTTCGAGATGGCTCTTCCTCAGCAGGAGGTCGTCATTGAAGATGTCGGCGGTCAGTCCATCGGCCATGATCGTCCCCTCATGGATGACGATGGTCCGCTCGCATAGATCGATGACCATGTCAAGGTCGTGGGTGGCGATGATCTTGGTGTGATGAAAACCGGCCAGCAGTTCGATCAGGGTCCGGCGCGACAGCGGGTCGAGATTGGAGGTCGGCTCGTCCATGACTAAAATATCCGGCGACATCGCCAGCACGGTGGCAATCGCCACCGCTCGTTTTTCCCCGCCGGAGAGTTTATAGGGCGGCCGGTCGCGGAGATGCTCGACGCCGGTCCGCTGCAGCGCCTGCTGCACCCGGTGCTCGACCTCCTCCGGCGGCAGACCGAGATTGAGCGGGCCGAAGGCGACATCCTCATAGACGGTGGGCATGAACAACTGGTCGTCGGGGTCCTGGAAGATCATGCCGACGGTCTTACGGATATCCTTGACCGTCTCTTTGGTCAGCGGGAAATCGCCGATCCGCACCGTCCCGCTCTGCGGGGTGAGATAGCCGTTGAGGTGGAGCAGCAGGGTCGACTTGCCCGCGCCGTTGGCCCCGACCACGGCCACCGCCTCTCCATGATGGATGCGGAAGGAGATCCCCCTGACGGCGGCGGTGCCGTCGGGGTAGGTGTGGGTGAGATCCTGGACTTCGACGATATGATGGCTCATTGCAGCAGTTCCGTGATAAAATTGCCGAGCAGCAGGGCGATGTTGAACCGGCGCATGGCGACCAGGACCATGCCGCCGGCCAGGAACACGACAATATCCCGGGTGGTGATCCGCAGGGTCTGCCTGATCCTGATCGTGCCGTCGAAGCCGCGGCAGAGCATGGCCAGATGGATGCGCTGGCCGCGATCGATCGTGCGCAGCAGCAGTTGGCCGAGGAGGTAGGCGTACTGCTTCATGCCCATGCCCCGTTGCTGAAAACTGCGGAGGGTGCGGGCCCGGTGCATGCGCTGACCCTCTTCGAGCAAAACAAAGATGTAACGGTAGAGCATCAGCAGCTGGGCCGCGAAGATATTCGGGATGCCAAGTCGTTCCAGGGCCAGGCAGACCTGATTGAAACCGGTGGTGGCGATCAGGACCAGCATGGCGGTCACCGTCAGGCAGAAACGGAGCAGGATCGACAGAAAGGAGACCCAGCCGCCGGATATCGCCCATGACCCAAGCAGGAGGACGGTCTGCTGGTCCAGAAAGGGATTGAACATCCCGACCATGAGCGCAAACGGCGAGGCGACGATGAGCTTGTTGATGACATACCCCGCCGGGATCTCGCCCAGCCGCATGATGATCATCAGATACACGGCGAACGGCAGCATCGCCGCAACCACGTATTTGTCGAAGGAGACGACGCAGACCACGAACAGGGCGGCGGTCAGCACCTTGACCCGGGGATCCAGTCGATGCACGACGGTGGTGCCGGTGGCCAGCCTGTCGAGATAGGTCAGGTCGAGAAATGCGGATTCGATTTTGGCCATGCAGGGTGTGGTTGAGGGGCTGGGCGGAATTGGCTGCGCAGCGGCGGCGCTTGCCCGCCGCTGCCAGAGGAACACGAATGGCCGCGACCGGCGTCGCCGGTTACGGGGTCTGTTTCCGTTTTCTGAACAGCAGGCCGATCATGATCGCCAGGGCCAGGGTCAGGCTGCCGCCGACCAGGCCGGCGGTACTGGTGCCCTTGTCCACCGCCGGCCATGAAGGTTGAGATTGTGCGGCGCTTGCCGGTTCGGTGCCGTTGTTCTTGAAACCGTAATCAGGCAGAAACGAGGTGTGTTCCTGGATCCCGGCCAGCAGCCGGTGGATGCCGGTAGCCGGGGTCTCCAGTTCTTCCCTGCCGGATGCTTTCGCCATTGACCATTCCAGACCATCGGGATTCGATGAGGCAAACCAGGAGAGGGCGCCGCCGGTGATCAGGGCTGCCGCCCCGAGCCCGACCAGCACCTTTTTCAGGCCGAGATGGCCGAGAGGGCGCGACTCGGCCGTATACCGCAGAATCTCCGGACGGGCCTTCCAGATGAAGGAAACCACGGCCGCCGTCACCAACCCTTCCACCAGGCCGATGCCCAGATGGATCGGCAGCATCGCCGCCAGGAATGCCTGCAGCGGCAATTCGGATATGTTCGACAGAACGGTCTCGGTCACCACTGCCAGGGCGCCCAGCTGCAGCCCGACGATGCCGCCGAGGACGGCGCCGACAGCGATGCGCATCGGGGTCGGGTTGCTGCCGGCAAACGGACGGTAGAGGAAAGGATAAGCGATGAAGCAGGGGAAGAACCCGAGATTGAAGATATTGCAGCCGAGCGCCAGAAGACCGCCATCGGCAAAAAACAGGGCCTGTACGGTGAGCACCGAGGCAATGGTGAGAAAGGCCGCATACGGGCCCAGCAGGATCGCCAGTATCATGCCGCCGCCAAGGTGGCCGGAGGACCCGGTGGCCGGGATCGTGAAATTGATCATCTGGGCGGCGAAGACGAAGGCCCCGAGGACCCCCATCAATGGGACCTTGCGGTCGTCGAGATCCCGCTGCACCTTTCTGGCGCAGACGGCGATGGTGCCGGCGGTCGCCGTCCACATTGCGCCGCCGACGGTTGGGGAGAGAAGGGCGTCTGCCATGTGCATGATATTTCTCCTGTGAAGTCGATCAGGTCGAGGAAGATCATTGTAGACACACAATGTGTAACACAAATCAACAATCGGTAACACATTTTTCTTACAAAAATTCATTCCGTGTGTCGATCGGGGGGGGAGACGATGACGACGCCTGCGGTCAAGGCCTGATAGACATCCTTTTCTTTGACTTTTTGGAAATGACATGACAATATCGGCCCAGGGGCGGCGACACGGACCAGGGTATCGAATTCCAGTCCCCGCCGGCGGGTTTCAGGCAGTGCAGCATGGCGGGGGATGGGAGAGGTTGAATGGGATACAGAAGGATCCATGTCCGCGTGCCGTTTGTCGCTGATGCGACCCTGCCGGGAAAAAAGAAGGAGGGCGTCAAGGCCCGCACGGTCGATATCGGCGAGGGAGGGTTCTGTATCACCGAACCGTCGGACGTCCTGGCCGAGTCGTACTACCATATCACCATCACCACCGCCGGTGGCGACCAATTCGGGATGTTCGCCCGGCTGGTCCGCCAGGACGGCAACATTGCCGGATTCCAGACCGTGGAGATGGACAGCCGTGCCAGGGAGGTGATCACCCTCCTCGTCGCCGAATACCAGATGACCCCGGAATTCATCCGGCAGCTCGACGAGTTTGAACTCCTCAGTCAGCGGTTTGTCGACGATCAGGGCAACGAGCTGGATATCAGCTTCGATACCGATACCGACAGCGACTGACGGTCCGCCCGGCTGATCGGCTGCGGCCGGTCAACGGGGTAAAGGGAAACCATGGGCAGAAAGGAAAGGCAGACGACGATACTGGTCGTCGACGACGAACAGGTCCACCGCTACATGCTCTGTTCGATGCTGCGGGAATGGGGGTGGCGCTGTGTCGAGGCCGACGATGGCGAAACTGCCGTAGCCGCAGTCGAGAAGCATACTTACGATGCCGTGCTGATGGACGTGCGGATGGCGAGGATGGATGGGCGCGAGGCGTTCTCCCGGATCCACGCCCTGCAGCCGTCCGTGCCGGTCGTGATCATGACCGCCTATTCCTCGGTCGATGATGCCGTCGAGGCGATCCGCCACGGGGCCCATGACTATCTCACCAAACCGCTGGATTTCGACCGTCTGCGCCTGACCCTGGAGCGGGCGGTCGACCGCCGCCAGGTCATCGAACGGCAGCAGCACGGCACGGAGGAGCAGACCCCGCTCGAGACCGCCATCATCGGGACATCGCCGCCGATGCTCGAACTGCTCGAGATGATCCGTTACGTGGCGCCGACCGAGGCGACAGTACTGATAGCCGGAGAATCCGGGACCGGCAAGGAGCTGGTGGCCGAGGCCCTGCACCGCAACAGCCTGCGGCGGGACCGGGCCTTCGTCAAGGTCAACTGCGCGGCGCTGGCCGAGAGCCTGCTCGAATCGGAACTCTTCGGCCATGAGAAGGGGGCCTTTACCGGCGCCGACCGGCGGCGGGAAGGCAAGTTCGTCCAGGCCGACGGCGGCACCCTGTTTCTCGACGAGATCGGCGAGACCACCCAGGCGATGCAGGTCAAACTGCTGCGGGTCCTGCAGGAACAGGAGCTGCAGCGGGTCGGCGGCGAGGAGACGATCAGCGTCGATGTCCGGATCATCGCCGCCACCAACCGCGACCTGGAGGAGGAGGTGCGCCGCGGGGCCTTCCGCGAGGACCTCTACTACCGCCTCAACGTGGTGATGCTGACGGTGCCGCCGCTGCGGGAGCGTGGCGATGACATCACCTTGCTGGTCCGCCATTTCGCCGCGCTCTTCGCCCAGAAAAACCGGCGCCGCCTGGAAGGGATCACTTCGGAATGCATCGACCTGCTGCGGCATTATCCCTGGCCCGGCAACGTCCGGGAACTGGAGAACGCCATCGAGCGGGGGATCATCCTGATGCGGGGCGAACAGTTGACGGAAAAGAGCCTGCCGCTGACCATCCAGAAGATGGCGGAGGGGCAGGATGCCGTGGCGAATGCCAGACCCCTGTCGCTGTCGGAGGTGGAGAAGGAGATGATCTTCCAGACCCTCGACGAGACCGGCGGCAACAAGAGCGAGGCCGCCCGGCGGCTCGGGATCACCAGGAAGACCCTCCTGAACAAGCTCCATAAGTATGACGAGGAAGGCTGAACCGGGCGATACCCTGACCAACTCCCTCGGTTGTGTAACTCCTTCCGCCTTGCCTGCAGGAGTGGCCGGTTCCGCTCCACGCCGTCTTTTGCGGCCCGGTGTTCTCTTTCCCGGGATTTCTCCTGCCCGTTGTTCGAAGCTTGCTTGACTTGACTCCATTGCTGTGGTAATTCTGCAGGTTTCCGGCTCGCCGGAGGATTGTGCGAAAATGGCGAAGGCCGACTATACGAGAACTGTGGAGTGAGAAGGGATGAGAACGGATATTGTTCATAGCGGTGCCGGCGAATTGACCTACGAGATTCGCAATATTGTCAATGTCGGCAACAAGCTGGAAAAGGTAGGGCTGAAGGTCAACTGGGAGAATATCGGCGATCCGGTCGCCAAGGGGGAGGTGATCCCCCGGTGGATGAAGGAGATCGTTGCCGAGGCGGTCATGGAGGATCGCAGTTATGCCTATTCTCCGACCAAAGGGGTGCTGGCGACCCGGGAATTCATCGCCGCCCAGACCAACAGCCGGGGCAAGGTGCAGATCACCGCCGAGGATATCATCTTCTTCAACGGCCTCGGCGATGCCATCTCCAAGGTCTTCGGCTTTCTCCGCCGCACCGCCCGGGTCATCGTCCCCACCCCGAGCTACACCACCCATTCCTCGGCGGAGGCCGCCCATGTCGGCGACCGGCCGCTCACCTATATCCTCGATCCGAATCACCATTGGTATCCGGATATCGACGACATCGAAAAGCACGTCAAATTCAACCCGGCGGTGGCGGGGATCCTGATCATCAATCCCGACAATCCCACCGGCGCGGTCTATCCCACCGAGATCCTCGAGCGGATCGTCGAGATCGCCCATCGCTACGATCTCTTCCTGATCTGCGACGAGATCTACCACAACATGGTCTACAACGGCACCAGCACCTCGCCGCTCTCCGATGTCGTCGGCGATGTGCCGGCGATCGCCATGCGCGGCATCTCGAAGGAGATGCCCTGGCCCGGCTCCCGCTGCGGCTGGATCGAGGTCTACAACGCCGACAAGGACCCGATGTTCGCCAGGTATATTACCTCGATCCTCCATGCCAAGATGGTCGAGGTCTGCTCGACGACCCTGCCGCAGTTGGTCTATCCGAAGGTCGTCACCCATCCGAAATACCCGGAATATCTGGCTGAACGGATCAATCGTTACGAGCGGTTCTCCAATATCGCCTACGATTGTCTCAAGGATCTCAAGGGGGTCCTGGTCAACCGGCCGAACGGCGCCTTCTACATGAGCGTCTGCTTCGAGCGCGGCATCCTCACCGCCCGCCAGACCCTGCCGATCGAGAACCGCGAGATCAGGGATCTGGTGGAGCAGCTGGTCAGCCCGCCGGATACGGCGATGGACAAGCGCTTTGTCTACCACCTGCTCGGCGCGACCGGGATCTGCGTCGTGCCGCTGACCTCCTTCGCCACCGATCTGCACGGCTTCCGCATCACCCTGCTCGAACGCAATGAAGAGGAATTTCACAAGATTTTCTGCACGATTGCCACCAGTATCAAGAAGTATCTGAAAAGCTGATCATCCCGCTGCCACACGGTTTACCGCCAACGGCCGGTGCCCGAGAGGGTTCCGGCCGTTGGCGTTTCCGGTCCCTACGCATGGTTTCGGAAGGGGATCCCGCCTTGACAATAAAAAATCGGCTACTTATTGTTGGCACAAGTTTTTATCCATACCACAAGACGGCGCCGGCGATCCCTGATGGTCCGGGCTGTTGCGAATGAGATTATATTGAAGAGCGGAGGACTGGGTGAGCGGGAATACAAAAGATAACAAACAGGAATTGCAGGAAGAAATGGAAGTGACCGGTGATGTCGAAGAGACCGTGGCGACCGGAAAGGGTGAAGTGGCTGACGATGAGAATCAGGTGGAGGCCGGGCCGACGGAGGAGCGGAATGTCGAGGCGGAACTGGCCACGGCCCTGGACGAGGTCGTTTCCCTGAAGGACCGGATGCTTCGTCTGGCGGCCGATTCCGAGAATTTTAAAAAGCGCATGGAGCGGGAGCGGGTTGCCGGCCTCAAGTATGCCGGCGAGCAGATCTTCCGGGAGATGCTCCCCGTCGTCGATAATCTCGAGCGGGCGATCGGCCAGATATCGACGGATATGCTGGCCACCGACAAGAATCTTGCCGCGCTCCACGAGGGGGTGCAGCTGACATTGAAGAGTCTTGTGACAATCCTTGATAAGTTCGAGGTCAAACCCATCGACAGTGTCGGGCTTCCCTTCGACCCGAACAGACAGGAGGCCCTGACCATGGAGCCGCATGAAACGGTGCCGGCCAGCCATGTGGTCAGCGAGTTTGAAAAGGGATACTTTTACAAGGATCGGCTGCTTCGTCCGGCCCGGGTCATCGTCTCCTCCGGCAAGCCGGCGGCGCAGTAGGAGGGCGGAAAAAGAAGGAGTTGTCTCTTGACAAATCAGTGAAGATGACCACTTTAGAAGAGGTTGCGGCAGTTTGATATCTACGTAGTGGAAATGATGGAAATTCAGAAAGGATACAGTATCCTGTCAGATTGATATAAGGAGAGAGAAGACATGGGGAAGATTATCGGCATTGATCTGGGAACCACCAATTCATGCGTGGCGGTAATGGAGGGCGGTGAACCGAAGGTCATCACCAATCTTGAGGGAAACAGAACAACGCCTTCGGTTGTGGCGTTTACCGATAATGGCGAGCGGCTGGTCGGCCAGGTGGCGAAACGCCAGGCGGTGACCAATCCTGAACGCACCCTGTATGCCATCAAGCGGCTGATCGGGCGGAAGTACACCGACAACGAGGTCAAGCGATCGATCGGGGTCAGCCCGTTCAAGATCGTCGAGGGGACCCACGGCAGCGTCTCGGTCGCCGTCGGCGACAAGACCTACACCCCGGCCGAGATCTCGGCCATGATCCTGGTCAAGATGAAACAGACCGCTGAAGAGTACCTCGGCGAGGAAGTGACCGACGCCGTCGTCACCGTTCCAGCCTACTTTAACGATTCGCAGCGCCAGGCCACCAAGGATGCCGGCAAGATCGCCGGGTTGAATGTCCAGCGCATCATCAACGAGCCGACCGCCGCCTCGCTGGCCTACGGGCTCGACAAGAAGGGCGAGGAGAAGATCGCCGTCTACGACCTCGGCGGCGGCACCTTCGATATCTCGATCCTCGAGATCGGCGACGGCGTCTTCGAGGTCAAGTCGACCAACGGCGACACTTTCCTCGGCGGCGAGGACTTCGACATGCGCATCGTCAACTGGCTGGCCGACGAGTTCAAACGCGAGCAGGGGATCGATCTGCGCTCCGACAAGATGGCGCTGCAGCGCTTGAAGGAAGAGGCCGAGAAGGCCAAGATGGAACTTTCCACCACCAAGGAAACCGACATCAACCTGCCGTTCATCACCGCCGACGCGACCGGCCCCAAGCATATGAACGTCAAGTTGAGCCGGGCCAAATTCGAGGCCCTGGTCGACGATCTGGTCGAGCGCACCGTCGGTCCCTGCCGGACTGCGCTCAAGGATGCCGGTCTCTCCGCCTCGGATATCGACGAGGTCATCCTGGTCGGCGGCATGACCCGGATGCCGAAGGTGCAGGAGAAGGTCAAGGAGATTTTCGGCAAGGATCCCCATAAGGGCGTCAACCCCGACGAGGTGGTCGCCATCGGCGCCGCCATCCAGGGCGGCGTGCTCCAGGGCGACGTCAAGGATGTCCTCCTGCTCGACGTCACCCCGCTGTCGCTCGGCATCGAGACCCTCGGCGGCGTGACCACCAAACTGATCGAGAAGAACACCACGGTGCCGACCAAGAAGAGTCAGATCTTCTCGACCGCCGCCGACAATCAACCGGCCGTGTCCATCCATGTCCTCCAGGGCGAGCGCGAGATGGCCGCCGACAACAAGACCATCGGCCGGTTCGAGCTGTCGTCGATCCCGCCGGCGCCGCGCGGCGTGCCGCAGATCGAGGTGACCTTCGACCTTGACGCCAACGGCATCCTCCACGTCTCGGCCAAGGACCTGGGCACCGGCAAGGAGCAGTCGATCAAGATCACCGCGTCCTCGGGTCTGACCGATGCCGAGATCGAGCGGATGACCCGCGATGCCGAGATGCACAAGGAAGAAGACCGGAAGCGGCGGGAACTGGTCGACACCCGTAACCAGGCGGATGCGATCGTCCACGCCAGCGAGAAGAGCCTCAAGGACCTCGGCGACAAGGTCGATGCGGCGACCAGGTCGAGTGTCGAGAAGGAGATCGAGAACGTCAGGAAGGTGATGACCGGCGATGACATCGATGCCATCAAGGCGGCCATCGATGCGCTGACTACGGCCTCGCACAAACTCGCCGAAATGATGTATGCCCAGGCCTCCAAGGACAATCCGGACCAGGGCTCCGGCGGCGGTGGCGCCGCCGGCGGCAAGGGCAAGAAGGACGACGACGTCGTCGATGCCGATTTCGAGGAAGTGAAGTAGCGCAATCCTCTCAACGACCGAAAAGGGGGAGCATGGAAATTTCTTTCCATGCTCCCCCTTTTTTTGCTTTTGTAGTAGGATGCCGGGATATTTTGTCTCAACCGCCGTTGATTATCAACCCACACCTGAAGTCGCACAATGAAAATACTCTCTGGAATACAGCCCTCCGGTCAGCTGCATATCGGTAATTATTTCGGAATGATGCAGACGATGATCGCCCAGATGGAGACTTCCGAGCTCTACGTCTTCATCGTCGATCTCCATGCCCTGACCTCGGTCCGGCAGCGCGAACGTCTGGCCTCCGGCACCCTCGAGGCGGCGGCCGATTTCCTGGCCCTGGGACTCGATCCGGACAGGTGCCAGTTCTGGGTCCAGTCCGATGTCCCGGAGGTCTGCGAGTTGACCTGGATCCTCTCGACCGTGGCGCCGATGGGCCTGATCGAGCGCTGTCACGCCTACAAGGACAAGGTCGCCAAGGGGATCGAGGCCAGCCACGGGCTCTTCTCCTATCCGGTGCTGATGGCGGCCGACATCCTCCTGTACCAGGCGGACCGGGTGCCGGTCGGCAAGGACCAGAAACAGCATCTCGAGGTGGCGCGTGACCTGGCTCAGAAATTCAACAACGAGTACGGCGAGACCTTCGTCGTTCCCGAACCGGCGATCAGCGAGTCGACCGCCATCGTCCCCGGCCTCGACGGTCAGAAAATGTCGAAGTCGTATGGCAACACCATCCCGATCTTCATCTCCGGCAAGGAACTGAAGAAACGGGTAATGGCCATCGCCACCGACGCCACGCCGGTCGAGGCGCCGAAGAATCCCGATACCTGCACCCTGTTCAATATCTTCAAACTCTTCGCGCCGCCGGACCGCCTTCAGGAGGTACGCAGCCTCTACCTCAATGGCGGGGCGGCCTACGGCTACATCAAGTTGGAACTGGTCGATCTGATTGAAAACTACTTTGCCGAGGCGCGGCGGAAGAAAGCGGAATTTCTTGCCAACCCCGATGGATTGCGAGCCATCCTGAAGAAGGGGGCGGAGAAGGCCAGGGCCAAGGCGACTGTCACCCTCGACCTGGTCCGGGACCGGGTCGGCCTCAAGTACTGAGCGGGAGGGGATATGGGCTATGGCATCACCAGGGAGGCGGCCCTCGAACTTGTCCACCGTCATCTCGACAATCAGAACCTCATCAATCATTCGCTGGCCTCGGAGGCGGTGATGCGGGCGGTTGCCGCTCGTTTGGGAGAGGATCAGGAACAATGGAGTCTGGCCGGTCTGCTCCATGATCTCGACTCTGAAAGCAATCCCGACCTCGTCACCCATACCATTGAAACTATACGGATATTGACTGAGTTGGGTGTCGATGGCGAGATCGTTGAGGCCATCCGGCTCCATAACCCGACTGCCCATCCCGGCAGCGAGCGGTCGACCCGCTTTCATCATGCCCTGGCGGCCAGCGAGACCGTGACCGGCCTGATCGCCGCCACCGCCCTGGTCTATCCCGACAGGAAGTTGGCGTCGGTCAAGCTCAAGTCGGTGACCAAACGCTTCAAGGAAAAGGCCTTCGCCCGCGGCGCGAGTCGCGAGGTCATCGCCGAATGCGAGTTGATCGGCCTGCCGCTGGCCGAGTTCTGTGCCGTCAGTCTTGCGGCGATGCAGGAGATCGCCGCCGAAATCGGTCTGTAGGCGAGTGGAGAAATAGCGGAATGAACCAAGGGGCCCCTGGTTGACCAGGGGCCCCTTGGTGTTTGGAGCAGATCAGAAGTCGACGAGTTCGACGTCGAAGACCATTGTTGCGTTGGGGGGGATCGGGCCGCGGCCGTGGACACCGTAGCCGAGGTCGGAGGGGATGATCAGCGTCCGCTTCTCGCCCTTCTTCATGCCGAGAAAGGCCTCGTCCCAACCCTTGATGACCCGGCCCTGGCCGATCGGGAAACTGATCGGCTCGCCGCGGTCGTAGGAACTGTCAAATTTCTGGCCATCAAGCAGTTTGCCGGTGTAATGGGCCTTGACCATCGTCCCGGCCTTCGGGGTTTCCTCGCCGGTTCCCTTGGCGGTGACGACATACTTGAGACCGGTGGGGGTGGTGACCGCCTCCGGCCATCGTTGCCTGATCATCTTGGCCGTTTCCTCGACGGCAGCCCGCTCCTTTTCCTTCGCCCGCCCCTCCATGCCTGCCAGCAGAGCGTCGAAGGCCTGCTGGTCGCTCTTGAAGGCCTCGGCCTCACTTCCTACCCTGATGATCTCGATGGCGTTGATGACGTCTCCGCCGGCGATCTTGTCGACAACGTCCTGGCCGGAGACGACGTGGCCGAAGACCGTGTGCTTGCCATCCAGCCAGGGGGTGGCGACATGGGTGATGAAGAACTGGCTGCCGTTGGTATTCGGTCCGGCGTTGGCCATCGACAGGATGCCGGGGCCGGTGTGCTTGAGACTCTGATCGATCTCGTCCGGGAAGGTATAGCCGGGCCCGCCGGTGCCGGAGCCGAGGGGGCAGCCGCCCTGGATCATGAAATCGGCGATCACCCGGTGGAAGGTGAGGCCGTCATAGAATCGGTCCCCTTTGGCCTTGGCGCCGCCGCCCAGATCCTTGGTCCCTTCGGCGAGGCCGACGAAGTTGGCGACAGTCAGTGGGGTCTTCTTGAACTCGAGTCTGCAGAGGATGTCCCCTTTGGTCGTTCGGAAATTGGCGTACAGGCCGTCCTTGAGTTGTGTCGTTGCCATTGCTGGTTCTCCGGCTAGAATTGTAAGTGAGATGATGAGTATGGACAGAAGTGACAAAGTATGCATACTTTCTCCAATTGCAAAGGGAAAAAGACGGTTCTTGACGGTCAAGCCTTTTCTGGGTCTATTGCCATTCGTCTGGTTCCCTGGAGTACAGGCACCCTGATCACCGGCAGATACCCCCCATACTCCCGCGGAGAAGAGGGGAAAGAGGATCTGGCTGCACGCCGCCTCGGTCGGGGAGGTGCAGGCGGCGCGGGTCCTGATCGCCGAACTGCGCGCCCTCCGGCCCGACACCGGGTTCGTGGTCACGACCATGACCCTCCACGGCCGCAACGTCGCCGCCCGGCAGCTCGGACCGGATATCCCCTGCCTCCTGGCGCCGCTCGACGTCCCCGGCATCGTCGAGCGGGCGGTGACCAGGATCGGCCCGGATGCCTATGTCTGTCTCGAGACCGAACTCTGGCCGCTGCTGCTGCGGACGACCGCCGCCCGCGGGATTCCGACTGTCCATCTCAACGGCCGGCTGTCGGCCGGGGCGGCCGCCGGCTATCGGCGCTGGCGCTGGCTGTTCCGTCGGGTCCTCGCCAATTTTGCCGCCATGGCGGTGATCAGCGAGGTGGACCGCGACCGCTACCTTGCCCTCGGGGCGATCGCCTCGCGGCTGCAGGTGCTGGGAAACGTCAAGTACGACCTGCAGCTGCCGGAGCAGCCGGATCGGGTGCGGCAGGAGCTTCGCCGGGTGCTGGGCATCGAGGCGGGGACCAGGGTGCTGGTGGCCGGGTCGACCCATGGCGGCGAGGTGGAACTGCTGCTGCCGCTGTTGCAGCACCTTGCGGATGACGGGGGATGGCTCGTGGTCGTCGCCCCCCGCCATCTTGAACGCCTTGCCGCCCTGGAGGCGCTCTTCGATCGGCGTGGAATCGAATTCGACCGCTTTACCGTACTCCGCGGCGGCAGCAAACGCCGTCATCCGGTGGTGATCCTCGACTCGCTGGGGGAGCTGTTCGCGATGTATGCAGTCGCCACCTACGTCTTCTGCGGCGGCAGCCTGGTCCCGCGCCACGGCCACAACCTGATGGAGGCGGCGATCTGGGACAAGGCGGTGTTCTATGGGCCGAGCATGGATGACTTCCGGGATGCGGTCCGGCTGCTCGAGGCGGCCGGCGGCGGTTTCAGGGTCGGCAGCGCGGCCGAACTGACCGACCGGATCCTGGATTTCGAGCAGGACCCCGAAGCGTACCGGATCGCCTGCCGCAATGCCGGTGTGGCGGCCAGGGCCCAGCTGGGGGCGGCGAGGCGGCAGGCCCGGCTGGTCGTCGACTGCCTGGGCGGTTGATCAGGGCCGGCGGTCGGGTTGGCGGCGGCCGATGCCGAATTTGGTCATGACGATCTGCCACAGCTGGATGTTTCTCGCCCGGAAGGCCCCGGCGCAGCTCAGCAGGTAATACTCCCACATCCGTTTGAAGCGGATGTCGTAGCTCTCCTTCAGATTCTGCCATGCCTGCTGGAACCGGTCGTTCCAGGCCATCAGCGTCTTGTCGTAATGCGGGCCGAGGTTGTGGACGTCCTCGACGACGAACAGCTGGTCTGTGGCCCTGGCTATCTGCCGCATGCTGGGCAGCACGCCGTTGGGGAAGATGTACTTGTTGATCCAGGGATCGCAGCAGGTCTTCGAGGTGTTGCCGACAATTGAATGGAGGAGGAAGATGCCGTCATCCTTGAGGCAGCGGCTCACGACCTGCATGAAGGTGCGGTAGTTCTTCTGGCCGACATGTTCGAACATCCCGACCGACACCACCTTGTCGAATCGGCCCGAGAGCGAGCGGTAGTCGCAGTCCTGGAACTGGACGGGCAGCCCCTTGCAGCGCTGACGGGCGTGCTGCAGCTGTTCCTGCGAGATGTTGACCGCCGTCACCGTGCAACCATAGTGCTGCGCCGCATAGCGGGCGAGGCCGCCCCAGCCGCAGCCGATGTCGAGCAGGTGATCCTCGGCCGAGAGATCGAGCTTGTCGGCGATGAGCTGCAGTTTCCGCTCCTGGGCCCGGTCGAGGTCGTCGGTATCCTGGAAAAAACCGCAGCTGTACTGCTGGTGCGAGTCGAGGAAGGAGAAGAACAGGTCATTGCCGAGATCGTAGTGTTGCTCGGCGACCATGCGGCTCCTTCGCCGCGATTGGAGATTGACCAGGGAACCGGGCAGCAGGCGGCTGAGATACAGCAGCCCGCCTTTGATCCGTTCTTCCAGGCCGCTGCGCAGCAGTCGATGGAACATCTCGTCGAGCCGGCCGCAGTCCCACCAGCCGTCCATGTAGGATTCCCCCAGTCCGAGGTTCTTTTCCCGCAGGATCCGGCCGAACCACTTCCGGTCATGGACCTGGATATCCCACGGGTTGCCGCCGTTGATCGTAATCCCGGCGGGTTCCAGCATCTCGTTGAATTTTCTGGCCAACATGGTTCACCTCTATCGATCGCTGTTTTTCGGGTACCGGATATTCCGCTCCCCGGCCGAACAGATGGAGAAAGATGATGTGCATGCGAAATGCACGACAGAAACGCAGGGTGATGATATGGATAAGGATAGCACGACCGGCATCATGTTTTCAATGCCGGGACCGCTTCTTTCCTGACATTGGCATCGGGGCGTCCGGTATGACCGCCAGCGTCGGTCGAATCCGTTACCGCGGGTGGCCGGACGGCGTGACAAGCTCGATGGTCAGCTGCATCCGCTGCATCGCTCCCTCCGACCCCGGGCGATCGACATCGACTCTGATCCGATCGCCGGCCCTGGCGTCGAGCAGGGCGATGCGGACATCTTCCATCGCCTCGACCGGATGGCCGTCGATGGCACGGAGGATGTCGTTCTTCCGCAATCCGGCCTCATCGGCCTTGCTGGCCGCGGTGAAGTCCCCGACCTTCAGTGCCGGCCGCCCGTCCGGCGATTGCGATTCGAGGACGACGCCGATCATCGCCTGGCCGGGCAGGGAGATCGGTGCAGTGACAAAAATGAAATCGGCCGTTGCGGCCAGGTCGGCAGAGGCGTCATCGGCCGGGAGGGCGGCGACGGTCGCTTGCCGCAACTCCAGCCGCCGGGCCAGGCGGGGCGGGATGCCGGTGTCCTTGCGGGTGTGCTGGGTGCCGGCGAGGACGACCATCCGCCGGCCGGGGTGACGGGTGAGGTACTGAGCGATATGTTCGGCCATCGCCTCGTCCCACAGGGCCTGGGCCTGGATGAAGCCGCCGAGGGAGCCGTTGCCGTGGCCGGCCGTCTGGTGGAGGCCGTGGATGATCTCCAGCCGGTCGGCATAGCCGGGCAGGCTGAGGTCCCGATCGACCGGCAGGCTCTTTCTCGTCGATTCCGGCAGGGTTTCGGTCGACCCGGTCTTGAACACGGTGCTCGTCACCTCCTTGTCGATATTGAGGCCGACGAGCGGTATTCCCTTGCTGCGGGCGAAGGTGATGATCTCGCGGTAGTAACGATAGTCGTGGCTCCAAACCTGGAAGTATTTGGAAGATTTCAGGAATTTTCGTTCGTCGAAGACCTTGTCGCCGCCGCTGTAGGCATCCAGGGCCTGCTGGCTCGAGGCCGGGAACATCTCCAGGCCGATGGCCAGGTCCGGCTGCAGCCGGTACAGGGCCTCGATGATCCGCAGCTGCAGCTGGTGGTCGGCCATGCTGGTGTGGGTTTCGCCGACGAACACCACCCGGTTGTCGGCCAGTCGGGTGACGATACCGGCGAATGGCTGGAGGGCGGAGGTGGCGACCCCGGCCGGCAGTTGATCGAGGATGAACTGTATCCCGGTGTCGGCGTCGGCAATCTGTTGCCGGTCGTTGCGGCCGCCGGTGAAGTGCAGCCGGGAATATTTGCCGTAATGCCGAAGTTTATGGGCGACTGCGGCCGTTTCCTCCCGATCGGCACCGGAGACCAGGACCGCCGGTTGTCCGGGATTGAGGGGGTTGCGGCGGACATCGAGGGAAAAGCCATGCTCCGGGAGATCCGGCCGGGCAAAGAGCGAACGGCTCAACGGGTGAGCCAGGCCGAGGAAGAGCACGGCGCTGTCTCCCAGGTCGCCGGTCTTGACCTCGTCCGCCCGCTTCACTGTCCAGCTGTCGTCGGCCAGGGTGTCCAGGAGGGGCTGGTAGAGCGGTTGCATCGCCGCTGATTCGACAATCGCCAATTTTTTCGCCGCCCCCAGGAACTGCGACCAGACCGGCGGCCGCTCGGCCGGGTCGAGCCGGCGGAGAAAGGTGTATTCCGGGTCGATGCTGAATTGAAGCGGCCATCCATCTGTGGTAAGGGATACCGGTGTGTCGCCCCTGGTGGAATCGACGGTGAAACGGCTGGTGCCGCCGGCGGTGGTGACCAGGACCGGCACCTGGAGGGCAAACGGCGGGTCCGTTTTCTGCCGGAGATGAAAGGAGAGACGCGGGCCGGTCTCGGTCTGGCGGACGTCGATTTCCTCGACCGCTAGTTCCGGGATGTCCGCCCGCTCCAGTCGCTCGGTGAAGAAGGCGGCGAGATCCTGTCCGGACTCCTCGCTGAAGCCCTGCTGCAGGTCGCTCCAGCCGGCGGTCGTGCCCTGATGGCGGTTGTAGAAGCGGCGGATCGCCCGGGTGAAGACCTCCGGACCGAGTCTGGCCTCCAGTTCGGCGAACAGCAGGGCCGCCCGGTTATAGCCGATGGCCCGCACCGCCTCGGCCTGGGGCTGGCGATGGTCGGCCGAGGAAAAGGCCGCCAAGGGGACGGCGTTGTGGTCGTTGACGTAACCGAGATAGTTGACGATCCGCTCCCGGCGGTCGGCCGCCGCCTCGCCCCGGTCGGCGCGGAAGGCGTGATCGGCGAGGTAGGTGGTCAGCCCCTCGACCCAGTTGCCCCCGGCGACCGCGACCTCGACGCTGTTGCCGAACCAGGAGTGGAGGATCTCGTGGCCGAGCGAGGTCTCGCGGATGAAGGGCAGCCGCAGGACCTGCCGCCCCATCAGGGTGAAGGTCGGCAGGCCGAGCCCGGTCGGCAGCCGGTTGGCGGCGATGACGTAGTGGTTGTAGGGGAAGGGGCCGATCTGCTGCTCGTAGCGCCGCAGGTAAGCGACGGCCGATTCGAGATAGGAATCGGCCAGTTCCTGCTCCTCGGGGAAGAACAGGGTGTGGACCTGCAATCCCGGCCGGACCTCGCGACTGCTGTGCGAATATGGGGCGGCGACGAAGTGGAGGGCGTGGAGCGGCTGGGAAAAACGGGCGATGGACGCGTCACCTTCCCGGGTCAATGGAAAACGGTCGGATTCGGCAATGGCGGTGAAGCCCGGCGGCAGTTTGGCCCGGAGCGAGAACCGCATCGGCCGGTCCGGCAGCGGATGCCACAGCCCGAGCAGGACGATGCCGGATTGATCGAGCAGGTCGTCGCCACCGCCCTCCACCTGGCGGCTGTAGGAGATGTAGAGCTCGCGCGGTCCGTTCTCCGCCGTCAGCTGCAGTGTGCCCCCTTGCCCTGCGGCCGGAACGGCCTCGCTGCCGTCGGCTCGGCGGAGCAGCATGCCGCTGATCGCCAGATCGCCCATCTCCAGCCGCAGCCCGGTGCCCGCCGGCAGGGTGATCCTGGCCGTGGCGGTCAGGGTGTGGGAATTCGGCGAGAAAGAGACGGCCAGGTTGTATTCACCCGGTGGATCGGTCGTTGTCGCCATCAGGGCCGGGGCATGGGAGAGGTTGGTCGGCAGGAAAAGGACCAAGGCAAGGAAAGTCAGGAAAATCGGCATGCTGCACTCCTTTCTGCTCTGGATGGATCGGCAGGGCGACACTTCCGCCGCTGTATCGTCTAAGAGTAATGCCGTCAACGGCCTGATGCCAAGAAAAAGAGAGAGATGAAGAAGATGCGTATCCGCCTCGTCGGCCTCAATGCCCGCTTCACCCATTCCTGCCTGGCCCTGTTCTGCGTCCGCAACGAGCTGGAGCAGAACTGCCCGTCAGCGGAAATCGAGATCTATCAGGGAACGATCAACGACGGCTACTTCCAGACCCTGCTGCGGCTCACTGCGGGGGCGCCGGATGGGCTGTTTTTCTCGGCGGCAATCTGGAACAGCGAACTGGTCGTGCGGTTGATCGGCGACTGCCTCCGCGTACTCCCCGGTGTTGCGGTCGTGGTCGGCGGTCCCCAGGCGGGAGAGGTGGGCAGGTTGCTTCCTCCCGGCGGTATCACCGTGGTGCGGGGAGAGATCGAGGCCATCGGTACCGACTTCTATGCTGACCTGCCGGCCGGCCGGCTCCAACCGCACTATGCCGGTTCCTTCCTCCGGTTGCCGGTGAAACGGCTCGATTTCCCCTATCGCGACGAAGACTTCCGCTTGCACCTGCGGCATCGCCATATCTATTATGAGAGTTCGCGGGGCTGTCCCTTCGCCTGCAGCTACTGCCTGTCGGCGGCGGAAAAGGGGCTCTGGCACAAGGACCTCGAGCAGGTGTTTGGCGAACTCGGCGAGATTCTCCGTCATCGGCCGCAGGTCGTCCGGTTCGTCGACCGCACCTTCAACGACATCCCGGACCGGGCCCTGGCCATCTGGCGGTTTCTGGCGGCGCAGGGCGGTGATACGCTCTTTCATTTCGAGATCGCCCCGGACCGCTTCAGCGAGGAGATGTTGGCCTTCCTGGCGCAGGTACCGCAGGGCCGGTTCCAGTTCGAGATCGGCATCCAGTCGACGAACAGCGAAACCCTGGCCGCCATCGATCGGCGCATCGACCCGCAGCTGGCCCATGATCCGATCCGCCGGCTGGCGACCGCCGCCAACATCCACCTCCATGTCGACCTGATCCTCGGCCTGCCGCATGAGACGCGCGCGACCTTCCTCCGTTCCTTCGCCGCGGTCTTCGCCATGGGGGCCCATTACATCCAGATGGGCCTGCTGAAGATCCTGCCGGATACCCCAATCCAGCGCAGTGCCGAGGCGATGGGATATCTCCATTGCAGCGAGCCGCCCTACAGCGTCCTCGCCAACCGCTGGCTGGGGCGGGAGGACCTGGCCTCCCTCTACTGGTTCGGCGAATGTGTCGAGAGATTCCACAACAACCGCTACTTTGTCTCCCTGTGGCGCTACCTGCGCGCCGGCGGCGAGGATATGGCCCGCTTTTTTCAGGGGTTGCTGGCCCTCTGCCAGCAGCAGCGCTTCTTCGAGCTGGCGGCCACCCAGGAGTTGATGTGCCGCCTGCTCTGCCGGTACCTGACGGGACGCGACGACGAGGAGTTGACCCGGGATCTGCTCCGCTACGACTGGCTGCGCTGCGGCCATCGCTTCCTGCCGCCGTGCCTGGCCCTGGAGGAGGGGCGGGAGCAGCCCGCGGCGACCAGGGACCGTCTCTACCGAACGATGCCGGTGGCGGTGGAGGGGGTCTATGATCTCGGCGGCAGGAACCATTTCTTCCGCAAGGCCTCCTGTCTCCGCCTGTCCGCGGCGGCCATGCAGGTTCTCGGTCATGCAGGACCGGACGGCAAATCGGCCCTCTGCTTCACCGCCCGGCAGGAGGATTCGCTGTTCCGGTTCAATCAGGTCATAATCCTCTGAGGATTGTGTCCCCCGACGGGGAAAGTATTTGACGTGAGCGGCAATAGACGTATAGTGAGAACCCGCATGGCCCCGTGACGCCCCGGTACAAAGGATTGAACCACAGGAGAAGACGATGCCCGCTTTCAAAATCCGCAGGATCAATGCCATCGCCAGGGAAGGGCTCCGGCTCTTCGGCGACAACTATGCCGTTTCCCCCGAGGAGGCCGATCCCCAGGGCATCCTGGTCCGCAGTTCCCCGGTCGATGTCGACGACTATCCGTCGCTGCTCGCCGTCGCCCGGGCCGGGGCCGGGGTCAACAACATCAATGTCGACCGCGCCACCGAGAAGGGGATCTGCGTCTTCAACACCCCCGGCGCCAACGCCAATGCGGTCGTCGATCTGGTGTTCCCGATGATCGGGGTGTGGAAACGCAATATCTATGCCGGCATCCAGTTCTGCCGCTCGCTCGCCGAGATGGAGCCGGACAAGGTCGGCGCCGAGGTCGAAAAGAAGAAGGCGGCCTTCCGCGGCGACGAAATCGCCGGCAAGACCCTCGGCGTCGTCGGCCTCGGCCAGATCGGGGTGCGGCTGGCCAACGGCGGCATCCATCGCTTCATGAAGGTCAGGGGGTTCGATCCATCACCGGCCCTGGTCCATATCCATCAGCTGCTGCCGGAGGTGACGATCTGCCGGTCAATCCGCGATACCGTCGCCACCGCCGATATCGTCAGCCTCCACCTGCCGCTCACCGATGGCACGCGGGGCATGGTCAACCGGGAATTCATCGCCAGGATGAAGAAGGGGGCGATCCTCGTCAACTACTCGCGTGGCCCGATCGTCGATGAAGAGGCGGTGATCGAGGCCCTGGACTGCGGTCATCTCGAGGCCTTCATCTGCGATTTCCCGACGGCGCGGCTCGTCGCCCACCCGAAGGTGCTGACGACCCCGCATCTCGGCGCCTCGACCGCGCAGTCGGAGGAGAACTGCGCCTGCATGGCGGTACGGGAACTGTCCAATTATCTCGAATACGGCAACGTCGTCCACAGCGTCAACTTCCCCAATATCGAATCGACCCCGACCGACAAGGTGCATACCCGGATCATCGTCATCAACCGCGACGTGCCGGGCATGATCGCCCTCGTCTCGAACATCATCGGCCATCACGGCATCAACATCGCCAGCTATTTGAACCAATCGAACGGCAAGGTCGGCTACAACATCATCGATGTCGAATCGGCGGTGCCGCCGCAGGTCCTGGCGGATATAGAGCGGAATGCCGATGTCGTCAGGACCCGGACCATCACCTTCGCCTGAGCGATGAGGGCCCGCAAACATCCTGGCTCAGGGCCGAAGGCCGACAGTAAAAAAAACTCGACATCCAACATATCGTATTTATAAGTAAAATATGAAATATAGAAAAAATTTTCCCGCCTGAATCGCTAATCGGTACAAATAATTGAATATTCTGCATGCGGCAGCGACCGGTCTGGAATTTTTATATCGAGATAAATCAGCAAGTTAATTTGATCTTAGAGCTTTGATTTTATCTGGCACGCATGTTGCTATATATCAGGCATAATCTCTTCTCTCCTTTCTCCTGGAAAAGCCGGTTCTGCGCAAGTGGAACCGGCTTTTTCCGTTGTGTCCATCCCCTGTTCCCCTGTCGATGGCCGGGATGGCTGTGAATGCGATTCCTGTCTATCTCGCCAGGTGCGCCGGCTACGACCGGGCCGCCGTGGCGTCGCTCGTCGAGGAGATGGCCGGCCCCCTTGGTCTGGCGTCGTCCTATGCCGGGCGGACCGTCATCCTCAAGCCCAACCTGATCAGCGCCTCGGCGTCCTCCCTGGCCTGCACCGATGCCGGCTTTATCGCCGGTGTGGCCCTGTGGTTTCTCGACCATGGGGCTCGGGTCCGGATCGGCGATTCCCCGGCCTTCGGCACGGCCGTCCGGGCCCTGCGGCAGCATGGGATCACCGCGGCGCTGCGTGGGCTGGCGGTCGAGCCGGTGGAGTTCGTCACCCCGGTGCCGACGGTCCTTCCCTGCGGCTGTGCCGTCGACCTCGCTGCTGAGGGCCTCGACTGCGACCTCCTCGTCAACCTGCCGAAGATCAAGGCCCACAACCAGATGTATGTGACCCTGGCGGTGAAGAACATCTTCGGCCTCGTCATCGGCATGCGCAAGGCGATGCTGCATATGCGCGAGGGAGGCCGCGGCGGGCGGTTTGTCGCGGCCATCGTCGATCTCCTTGACCTCCTGCCGCCCCACCTGGCCATCGCCGACGGCATCGTCGCCATGCACCGCGACGGACCGCTCAACGGCGAGGCGTTGGCGCTCGGCTGCGTTGCCGCCTCCGGCAACTCCATCGCCCTCGATACCGCCCTGCTGTCGCTGCTCGAACTCGATCCGTCCAGGAGCCCTCTGTGGCGCGAGGCGGCGAGGCGCGGGCTGGCCGGCAGCCGCCTGGCCGATCTCGTCTATCCGGCTGTGCCGCCGGCGGCCTTCGCCGGGGCCGGATTTTCAGCCCCGGCAGAACTCAACGGCATCCGTTTCGATCCCTTCCGATTTCTGCGGGGCATGGTGCGCCGCTTTGTCCTTGCCTTGCACCCGCAACTATGATGCAATGGAATCAGCGGATTCGCCAGGTGATAGGGGGAACAGGATGCATCTTCAAGCGACGGGATTGATTTATGTTTGAATTGGACGGGAAGATCGCGCTGGTGACCGGCGGTTCCAGGGGCATCGGCCGGGCGATCGCGATCAGGCTGGCGGAGCACGGGGCCGACCTGGTTGTCAACTACGTGCGGCATCGCAAGGACGCCGAAGCAACCGCCGAGGCGGTTGAAAAACTGGGGCGGCACTGTCTGCTCGTCAAGGCCAATGTCGCCAACGAGGCGGATGTCAGGGCGATGTTCGGCCATCTGGCCGAGACCTACGGCCGTCATCTCGACATCCTGGTCAGCAATGCCGCCTCCGGGGTCCTCAAACCGGCCCTGGAACTGACCGAGCGCCACTGGAACTGGGCGATGGAGATCAACGCCCGGGCCCTGCTGACCCTGGTCCAGCAAGGGGTGCCGCTGATGCAGCGGGGCGGCAGGGTGATCGCGGTCTCCAGCCTCGGCGCCGTCAGGGCCATCGATAACTACACCACCATCGGGGCCTCCAAGGCGGCGCTCGAATCGCTGGTCCGTCACCTGGCGGTTGAACTCGGCCGGCTGGGGATCAACGTCAACACCATCAGCGCCGGGGCAGTCGACACCGATGCCCTGAAGCACTTTCCCAACCGCGAGGAGATCCTGGCGGCGGCAAGGGAGCGAACTCCCCTTGGACGCTTGACCACCCCGGCCGATGTCGCCGATGTCGCCCTGTTCCTCTGCAGCGACCTGTCGACGATGATCCAGGGACAGGTCATCACGGTCGACGGCGGCTACGCCATACGCGGCTGACGGGATAGACCCATGTAGAGGATGTCTGTTTCGAGTCGGCCCTTGATCAGGAGTGACGCAATCAATCGAGGGGAAGGAAATGACTGAGCGTCGCTATGCCATCACCGACCACCACCGGTATGTCACGGTCTCCTTTCCCCCCGCCACCCGGATCACCAAAGACCTGGCGAAGGAGATCCTTGCCCGTGAAATCGGGCTTCTCAGGGGGACAGGCAAGAATGATCTCTGGGATGTCCGCGGCTGCCCGATCGACCCGGATATCAATTTCGAGAGTCTCCGGGAGATCGTCCTTTTCCCGAGAAAGAACGAGGCCAGAAAAGCGAAAAGCGGGAAGACCGCTCTGCTTGTCGACACGGCGATCGCCTTCGGAATCGTCCGGACCTTCCAGTCGATCGCCGAGGTCAAGGACCTTGGCTATGAAATCGAGGTCTTTCAGGATGAGGACAGGGCCCTCGCCTGGCTGTGCCGGACCGGCACCACGGGAGATGCGGACAACGAGCGGCATGACGGCGGGAGATAGCAGCAAAGCCCCGTCGTCCAGCTGTTTACCTCCGATGTTAATTTCCATGGAATTGAGGCGGGATGCGCAACAGTTTCGAATTTCGATCGAGTACGGTAGTGATTGCTGATAAAACATCAACCTGTTTGGTCCTGGGGGGGAGTGGAGGGAGAGGATGCGCGGAATGATGCGATGGCTGGCGCTGTTCATCCTCGCCGGGGCCGTTGCAGTCCTGGTGTGGGTGAAGACGCGGCCCCAGCCGCTCGAGATCATCATCCAGCCGGTGGTCCGCGGCAAGGTCGAGCAGACCGTCGCCAATACCCGGGCCGGCACCGTCGAGGCCTGCCGCCGGGCCAAGCTGTCGCCGAGCATCGGCGGCCAGATAGGCCGGCTGCCGATCCGCGAGGGGGATCATGTCGAGACCGGCGATCTGCTGCTCGAGATCTGGAATGAGGACCTCGCGGCCCAGCTGAAGCTGGCCGAGCTCGAGGAACAGTCCGCCCGGGCCCAGGCTGCGGCCACCTGCCTCTCGGCCGCCGAGGCCGAGCGCCAGGCGAGGCGGACCAAACAGCTCCGGGATCGGGAGGTAGTACCGGAAGAGGACGCCGACCGGGCACTCACCCAGGCCGGCGCCCTCCGCGCCCAGTGCGAGGCCGCCCGGGCGGGGGTCACGATGAGCGCGGCCCGGATCGATGTCGCCCGGGCCGGTCTGTCGCGGACCCGGCTCATCGCCCCCTTTGCCGGGGTGGTGGCCAAGATCGAGGGTGAACTCAACGAGTACGTCACCCCTTCGCCGGTCGGGGTCCAGACTCCGCCGGCGGTCGACCTGATCGAGGACAACTGCTTCTATGTCACCGCCCCGATCGATGAAGTCGACGCGGCGGCGGTGCGGGTGGGGATGACCGCCCGCATCACCCTCGACGCCTTCAAGGGGCGGCAGTTCGTGGGGAAGGTCCGCCGCATCGCCCCTATGTCCTCGACGTCGAGAAACAGGCGCGGACCGTCGATGTCGAGGCATCGTTTGTCGACAAGGGCGACTTCAAGGACCTGCTCGCCGGCTACAGCGCCGATGTCGAGATCATCCTCGCCACCAAGGCCGAAGGGCTGTATATCCCGACCGAGGCGCTGATCGACGGCAAGCGGGTCTACCTCTACTCGCCGGAGAAGAAAACGGTGCACACGGTCGAGGTGACCACCGGTCTGGCCAACTGGGCCGTCACCGAGATCGTCGCCGGGCTGGCCGAGGGCCAGCAGGTAGTGGTCAATGTCGACAAGCCGGGTCTGGCCGACGGCGCCGCCGCCGTCCCCGGCGGGGGCCGGCCGTGATCACACTGGCCGGGATCTGCCGGGAGTTCATGGTCGGTGATGAGCGGGTGGCGGCGCTGCGCGATGTCGATCTGACCATCGCCACCGGCGAGTATGTCGCCGTCATGGGGCCGTCCGGGTCGGGCAAATCGACCCTGCTCAACATCATCGGCCTCCTTGACCGCCCCGATGCCGGCACCTATCTCCTCGACAACGAGGACATAACCGGTCTGAGCGATCGGCAGCAGGCGGCGCTGCGCCGTCACAAGATCGGTTTCGTCTTCCAGTTCTTCCACCTCGTGCCGCGGATGACGGCGGCGGAGAACATCGAACTGCCGATGATCCTGGCCGGCATCGATCCGGCCGAACGGCAGCGGCGGGTGGCCGAGACCATCGAGGCCTTCGCCATCGGCAACCGGGCCCGGCACCGGCCGGACCAGCTCTCCGGCGGGCAGCGGCAGCGGGTGGCGATCGCCCGGGCGGTCATCATGCAGCCCCATACCCTGCTCGCCGACGAGCCCACCGGCAACCTCGACCGGGTGTCGGGCGGCGAGGTCATCGACATCCTCGAAGGCCTCAATCACCAGGGGCTCACGCTGATCATGGTGACCCACGACCCGGAACTGGGCCACCGGGCCGGGCGGCGGATCCGGATGGTCGACGGGCGGATCGAGTCCGATTACTGACTGCGGCCCGGGAGGCGACGACCCATGTACCTGCGCGACATCATCGGTTTCAGCCTGCGGGCCTCGCTCGGTTATCCCACCAGGACCGCGCTGATGCTGCTGGCGATGGCCATCGGCGTCGGCTCGGTGGTCATCCTCTCGTCCCTGGGGGAAGGGGCCCGCCACTATGTCATCGGTCAGTTTTCCAACATCGGCACCAACCTGATCATCGTTCTCCCCGGCCGGTCGGAAACGGTCGGCGGCCCGCCGCCGCTGCTCGGCATCACCCCGCGCGATCTGACTCTCGACGACGCCATGGCGCTGCGCCGCTCGTCGGCGATCCGTTACGTGGCGCCGCTTGTCGTCGGCGCCGCCCCGGTGTCGGCGGGGGTGCGGCAGCGGGAAACCACCGTCCTCGGCTCGACCCCGTCGCTGTTTGCGCTCCGCCAGTTGGAGATGGCCCAGGGCCGTTTCCTGCCGGAGGGCGACCCGACCCGGGCGGCGGCGATCTGCGTCCTCGGCTATGAGATCAAGACCGAACTGTTCGGGGCGGCCCCGGCCGTCGGCGAGTCGGTCCGGATCGGCGACCGGCGTTTCCGGGTGATCGGGGTGCTGTCGGACAAGGGGGAGTCGGTGGGGATGGACATGGGCGATATCGTCATCGTTCCCGTGGCCTCGTCCCAGGCCCTGTTCAACACCTCCTCGCTGTTCCGGATCATGATCGAGGCCAGCGACCGCGACGCCACCGGCCGGGCGAAGGAGGCGATCGCCGCGATCATCCGCGAGCGCCATGACGGCGAGGACGATGTCACCATCATCACCCAGGATGCGATTCTCGCCACCTTCGACCGGATCTTCGTCGCCCTGACCCTGACGGTGGCCGGCATCGCCGCCATCAGCCTGGCCGTGGCCGTGCCTGGTCGGCATCTGGGTGCTCGGCCGGGTCTTTCCCGACTTCCCGCTCTCGATGCCGCTGTGGTCGCTCGCGGCCGCCGTCGGCGTGGCCCTCGGCACCGGTCTGATCTTCGGCGTCCTGCCGGCGCGGCGGGCGGCCCGGATCGACCCGGTCCAGTCGCTGTCGCGGAGGTGAGGGCCATGTTGCTGCGCGATCTGATCAAGCTCTCCCTCGGTTCCCTGGTCGACCAGCGGCTGCGCAGCTTCCTCACGGTCCTCGGCATCGCCTCGGTGGTCCTTCTGACCTCGATCGGCGAGGGGGTGCGGCGGTTCATGCTTTCCGAGTTCACCCAGTTCGGCACCAACCTGATCAGCATCAATCCCGGCAAGACCACGACGATCGGGGTCTCCGGGGCGATCATCAACAACATCCGGCCGCTCTCGATCGCCGACGAGGAGGCACTGCGGCGGATCGCCGGGGTCATCGACACCATTGCCGTGGTCCAGGGCAACGCCCCGGTCGAAAGGGAGAAACGCAGCCGCCACACGACGATCCTCGGGGTCGGGCCGACGGCGGCGGCGGTCTTCAAGATCGACGTGGCCCGGGGGCGGTTCCTGCCGGTCGACGACCAGCGGGCGGCGCGGGCCTATGTCGCCCTTGGCAGCAAGGTGGCCTTCGAACTCTTCCGGGAGACAAGCCCCTTGGGCAAAATCGTCCGGATCGGCGGTGAACGCTACCGGGTGATCGGGTGATGGAATCGAAGGGCCAGATGCTCGGCTTCGATCTCGACGACGCGGTTTACATCCCAACGATCCGGGCCATGAGCCTGTTCAATCTCGACAGCCTGATGGAGATCGATCTCCTCTACCAGGCCGGCATCGAGTCCAAAACCGTCGCCGACCAGGCCAGACGGGTGCTGATCGCCCGTCATGGGGCCGAGGACTTCACTCCCACCATCCAGGAGGAGATGCTCGATGTCCTCGGCTCGGTGCTCGACATCATCACCCTCTCGGTCGGCGGACTCGGCGCCATCTCGCTGCTGGTCGGCGGGGTCGGGATCCCGACGATCATGACCATCGCCGTCACCGAGCGGACCCCGGAGGTCGGACTGCTGCGGGCGATCGGCGCCGGGCGGGGCCAGATCCTGCTGCTGTTCATCGGCGAGGCGGTGGTGCTGGCGGCCATCGGCGGTCTCTGCGGCCTGGTGATCGGGGCGGGCGGGGCCTGGCT
>JROS01000141.1 GCA_000769715.1 Desulfobulbus sp. Tol-SR | reverse complement strand
GAGATGAACTCAAGTATTAATACTCTCACTTATTTGCAATTTGATGCTGAGGCTAAGAGGGAGAAAAAACTCAGATGAGCACGGTCGAACGGATCCAGGAATTGCTGAATTGTGTTTCCAGAATCCCGGAGAAGGATGCGGCCGGGATCATCACTGCTGCCGGCATCGACTCGACGGTCAGGGTCAAGGCCATCACCGACTGTTTAAAGATAGCCAAGGACGAGGAGAGCAAGCGTGAATTTGAATGATGCTCTGAACTTCGTCGTGCTTCCCGGGCTCAAGCTGCTGCCTGACTCAATGGACACGCCGGCAGCCAGGGCGATGCTGCTGGCTATAGGATTGCAGGAGTCCAGGTTCGAGCATCGGCGCCAGGAAGGCGGGCCGGCCCGAGGGTTCTTCCAGTTTGAACTGGGTGGCGGGGTTGCCGGAGTGCTGCAGCACCACAGTTCTAAGGGTATCGCAATGGATGCGCTGAAACGGCTGCAGTACGGCCTGAACGCCAGGGAGGCATACGAGGCGATCGAGCACAACGACCTGCTGGCCGCAGCCTTTGCTCGGCTGCTGTTGTGGACACTGCCGGTACGTCTTCCTGGGCCGAATGATTATGATCATTCCTGGGGGCAGTATCTCGCAGCGTGGCGCCCAGGGCGTCCGCACCGTGAGACCTGGAACACATTTTACTGGCAGGCTTGGAGCGAAGCGATGGCATCCATGTACGGAGGTTTCTGAGATGTATATGCTCATCATCGACCCGAGGCTCTGCGTGGACTGCGGAAATTGTGAACGCCGGTTGCCGGGGCTGCACACAAGGGTAACCGACCACCAGTTGCTGATCAACGAGGTCAACCCTGATGTCGACTTCATCGCAGTGTTCCGTGCCATCGGCGACTGCCTTACCGAGGCGCTGAGTTTGAGGAGGATCAATGGCTGATCAACTCGACCGCGCTTGGGAGTTGTCGGAGATGCACCTGCGGGAAGCACTGGCGCATTGCCGGCCGCTGCAGGGAGAGTCCAGAACGCATTGCTTGGAGTGCGACGCGCCTATCCCTGAAGGGCGGAGAAAGGCGGCGCCAGGGTGTCAGTATTGCGTGCAATGCGCTGCGGAGCTGGGTGGATGATACGACAGGGGGGAGTATACCAGATCGTCAATACCGAGAATGGTAAACGGTATATTGGGAGTGCTAAGTGTTTCCATGTTCGGAAGGGGAAACACTTGAGCGCACTTGGAATAGGAAACCATCACGCGAAGCACTTACAAGCAGCATTTCGTAAGTATGGATCTGATGTGTTTTCTTTCAATATTCTGTTGGTTTGCTCGCCTGAAGATCTTTTGTTTTACGAGCAGCGAGCCATTGATAGGTTGCAACCAGAGTACAATTCCAGTCCTACAGCGGGCAATACTTTGGGAGTGCGATGTGACCCAGAGCGGCGGCGAAAAATAAGTGTTGCCCATACAGGGAAGGTTCTCACAGAGGAGCACCGCCGAAGTATATCACTTGGGAACATGGGGCGTACTCCGTCCGAGGAAACCAGGATAAAACTGGTCGCAGCGGCGCAAGGAAGGGCTAAGGACCCAGAGTGGCGCAGAAAGGTAAGTGAAGGCAAGCTTGGCAAACCACTGTCAGAAGAACATAAGGCGGCGTTAAGCAACGCTAAAAAAGGAGTTCCTGCGAATCTTTCGGAAGAAGCCAGGTTATCGAAGAACAAGAAGATTGGCGAGGCCAACAGAGTACGAACTATATCTGACGCCTGCAGGCGCAATATGGGGGCCGCACAGCGAACCTGTGCCCGTGTTGAGAGGTTCGAGTTTGAAGGTGAGATGTTCACCGTACTGGACCTTGCCGAGAAGTTCGGAGTTGACCGGCACGTACTCCGGAAGCGCCTAAACGCTGGTTGGGATATTGCCCGAGCAGTTACTCAACCAACAAAGGTACTCAGACGCCATGGCAACGATTGATTTTCAATATACTGCTCCTAAAATTGTTGGGCAATTCATGCGCTCAGACGCAGAATTTAAAGCAATTCTCGGACCTTATGGAAGCGGCAAGAGCGTTGGTTGCTGTGTGGAGATTCTTCGCCGGTGCATCCAGCAGGTGAAGTCTCAGGACGGGTTCAGGTACAGTCGGTGGGTGGTTGTAAGGAACGTTAGGCAACAATTAAAAGACACGACTCTAAAGACCTGGTTTCAATGGATTAAACCCGGCGTACTGGGATTCTGGAAAGAGACAGACAGTACGTTCTACTTGCACTTTAATGACGTTAAAGCGGAGATCCTATTTCGTGCCCTCGATACGCCAGAAGATGTGCAGAAGGTTCTTTCACTCGAAATAACAGGCTGCTGGTTGAATGAGTGCCAATTCATCCCTCGGGAGATCATCGAAGGACTGCAGGGCCGGTTGAAACGCTACCCATCAAAGGAGATGGGGGGGTCCAATTACTGGATGATGATGGCCGATACCAACCCACCGGCAATGGACTCTTATTGGTACAAAATATTCGAGCATGTACCTATTGACGAAGCCGATCCGAACTCTGTGGTCGACTGTGATACGTTCAAGCAACCATCTGGGCTATCCCCGGAGGCTGATAATCTTGAGAACCTTGCTGAAGGGTATTACGAGAAACTCGCCCTTGGCAAGTCCAAGGTGTTTGTCGATGCCTCTGTCCACGCACTGTATCCTCCCTCGCAATCCGGTAAGCCAGTTTACCATGCGACCTTCAGGCGAGAGCGGCACGTATCAAAGGTGTCGCTCCCGATTAACCCGCACCTACCTGTAATTGTTGGACAAGATTTTGGCCTCACCCCAGCAGGGCTGTGGATGCAGATGCAGGAGGATGGCAGGATATTCGTCTTGCGAGAGACTCCGGCGTTCGACATGGGAACAAAGAGGTATATCAGAAGCCGCTTCCGGCCGATGCAGATGACGATCTTCCCCACCAACCCGATCGTTGTGATCGGCGACCCGTCCGGAGTCAGGCGGGCGGATTCTGATGAGGGGACCAGTTTCAAGGAGTTCAAGGACGCAGGATATATTGCCAAGCCGGCGGCGACCAACGATCCAGAAGTCAGGATAAAAGCCCTGGATGAGCTATTCTCGATGTATCCGGATGGTGAGCCTGCCATCCTCATCGATCCAGCCTGCAAGTCATTTATTGGAGCAATGGCGTCCAGTTACCGGTACGCCCGCAAGCGACAGGCATTCGGGGAAGAGTACAGTGAAAAGCCTGACAAGTCTCACCCCTGCTCGCATCTCGTGGAGGGTGGACAATATGGTGCGATGTTCCTTACCGGCAGGAAATATGACCCCGCTGATTACACAGTTTACGATGACCAGTTTAATCCACTGGCTACCCACAACCCATACCGTCCGGCTCAAAAAGAGGGATACTAAATGGCAAAATACAACTTTGAGGAACTGTCCAAGCTCGGCACCCACCTGAAGGGCACCCTCGCCCAGTTCATCAACGACCGGGCTCTCTGTGAGGCACAGTGGCTGAAGAACCTGCGGCAGTACCTCGGCAAGTACGACCCGGATATCCTCCAGTATATCCAGGACGAGCGCAGCCACGTCTACCCGCGTGACACCAAGGTCAAGATCAAGGGCGGAGTGGCCAAGATGATGGAGATGATGTTCCCCTCTCAGGACCGCAACTGGACCCTGTCGGTGTCGCCGTCCCCCTCCATTCCGAAAGACGCCCTCGAGAATATCCTTGCCAACCTGCAGCAGGCAGGGGAGCCGATCAACAGTGAGATGATTGAGCGAGCGGTCAGGGAGTTCGCCGAGGACCGCAAGGGCAGGATGGAGACCGAGATCGCTGACCAGCTCTCCGACGCCAACGTCGACCATCCCCAGCTCTGCAAGCGGGTCACTCGCAGCGGCTACATCTACGGCTTCGGCGTCGCCCGTTGCCCGATGGTCAGGACGCAGCGAGAGCGTTACTGGGAGATGGACCCGGCCACCGGCGCCTACGTTGCCAAGGAGAAGACCATCCGCCGGCCGTACCCGGAGTATGTGCGGATCTGGGACTTCTACCCGGACCTCTCGGCCAAGTGCTGGGAGGACCAGGAGATGATGTTCGAGCGGGCCGTCCTCAGCCGCCATGACTTCCGGGAGTTGTCCAAGCGCGACGACTTCATCGGCAAGAGCATCCGCGAGTACATCAAGGACCATGCCACCGGCAACTACCTGGCCAAGTCCTATGAGGCCGAGTTGCACACCCTGGCCAAGACCTCGAACCTCGCCGACCGCACCGCCCGCAGGTATGAGATCTACCGGGGCCTCGGCTTCATCTCCGG
>JROS01000140.1 GCA_000769715.1 Desulfobulbus sp. Tol-SR | reverse complement strand
CGCACCCTGCTCGGCCTGCCGGTGTCCTCGAACACCGCCCTGGCCAAGGTCCTCGCCGCCAGTGAGACGATCTTCGACGCGCCGGTCCTTGAGATGCTGCAAGCAGCGAAAACAGGGACCCCAGCGACGGTGGCTCAGACTACGGCGATGAATGTCGAGGATGCAGCCAAGGCCATCTACTCCAAACTCGACCAGGTAGCCTCAACCGCATTCACCGGTATGAAGGCGCAGGGTGTCTTGAATTTCCTCAGCAAGCAGGGAGTCAAGAAGGCTGAGATTGAAGCTGTAGGCTTGGGCGAGTGGCTGGCCGGCATGAAGCCGACCGATAAGGTCACTCGGGATGATTTGACCGGGTTCGTCCGGGCGAACATGGTTGAGACTGAGGATGTGGTGCTATCTGAAGAATCAGAAAAGCGAGCATGGTTCATAACATACACAGACGGTAGTGCCTTGGCGGGGCCGTTCCAATCAGAAGAGGAAGCGATAGGCGAGGCAGAGGAATCATACCCAGATAGAGACGATATTGACATACAGTTCAAAAAAGGAGGCGAGGTCCAATTCAAAAGTTACACCGAACCCAACGCCGACCCTGGCAGTTACCGTGAGATGTTTGTTACTGCGCCGAGCAAGAAAGTCGATGGGCGTACGTTCAAAGAACTGGAAGCGGCACAGTTGAAGATCATTAACGACAATAAAAAGAACGGGGTGGATGTGTGGGCACTTTCTGCTGACCATCCTACCCGAATAGAATTAAGCCGCTTGTCTGGACTTGCTGAAAGCAAATGGCACAACGACAGGGAAGGCATTAAAGGAGAATGGCAAGACGGCCACTCTCAATATAGCGAGATATCAAATCCGGTTGTAAGAATAAGATTCAACACCGAGACCCGCGATGGCAAGATCTACCTGAGAATTGAAGAGATGCAGGGGCCGAGCGGAGATCAATGGTTCACTGTCGGCGGGCAGAAGTTTGATCAGCGGTCGCAGGCGACAAAGTACGCCGATGAGCACGGGATCAACTATACCGAAATCAAGAAGCACCTTGATGGAAATCAGGCAAAGATGCCTTCGTACCTTCAGGAAAATATTTACAATCTCGGTGTCAAGCGGATCATTGCCTACGCCAAGGAGCAGGGGTTCGACGGGATTACCTTTGCGACGAAACCGGGGCGGACTGCTGGCGAGACTCAGGCTGATCGATATGACCTTCGCAAGCAGGTAGACACGATAGCCGTAACCAGAACTGGCGACGGCGCGGCGTATATGGTCAAGGCATACAAAGGAGCTACTCCGGTACTTGAAAAAACTGCAAACAACATAAGCGAAGTTGAGGGATTTGTCGGAAAAAACGCCGCAAGAAAGGCAGAAGGTCTCGCTCCGGGCAGGACGGCAAAGATCCAAGGGGAAGACCTTGCCATAGGCGGCGAAGGCCTGAAGCAACTCTATGACAACCAACTCCCCAAGATGTTTGAGGCATACAGCAAGGAGAAGATGGTCGACGGAGTGCTGCCGATTACCGGAAAAGTTCCTGAGAGCTTCCCGCTTTTCTACCAAGGCTCCGTCGAATCTCAGATGGTTTCCGCACTTAAT